>CAZKIO010000032.1:0-55213 GCA_964552795.1 uncultured Planctomycetaceae bacterium | reverse complement strand
AACCAGGCCGGCTGGCCGGTCAGGCATCGGGGGGTGGGTTTCCCCGAACGGCTACGATCGGTGTTCGTGGCGAGGGGATGGGGGAGGCCGCGCGGTGCCGCCCCGGCGGGCGGGTGGTATCGTCGGCGTCGAGCGCCCGTAGCTCAGCTGGATAGAGCGGCGGTTTCCTAAACCGCAGGTCGTGGGTTCGAATCCCGCCGGGCGCACCAAAGTTCCTAGCCCATCCACGACCCGCGCAGGCCGCCTCCCGTCGAGCCCTTTGTCGCCGACACGGAGAACTGCTGGTCCGGCTATCTTCACTCGCCGATAGAGAACGTCCCATTCGATTGCAGAAAGCCCGGCATGTGCCTCAGGTTAGTGTCAATGACGGTGCATTGCCAGAGCAGGTACTAGTCGACGCAACTCGCCCTCAAGGGTACTTCGCGCTCGCTCGGCCAGATTACAGGCTCCCTCTCGAACTCTCGCGTCGACCCCAATCCACACCAAGTTGGTCCGGCGCTCTTTGCCGGGCGCCCGCCGCTCTCCAAGAGGGTGGTGCTCGCAGACGCGGTCGGGTTGGCAAGAGCATTCAATCGGATACGGTGCTCGCGTAGCGATGGACGGAGTGTTACAAGTGCGTAGTCATGATCCCCCTCGTCAGCTTCCGCAACCCGTGGGCTCAGGCGCTCGCAGACAATTCTCACATCCCGTCCATCGGGCTCGAGGCATCAAGCTTCAACAAGATGGTAAAGGCCGGGGCGGCGAACCCATGAATTATGTCATCACGCGCGCAGTCTTGGGCCGACAGAAGCAAGTGCCCATAACGAACCAAGAGTACAGAGATATCAAGAAGGCCAAGCAGGGGACCGTCGAGATAGTGGCGGCTGAAGAGACTTGGGACACTCTGCGTGAGAACTACTACGAGTTCGAATCACAGCTACTTGCTCTGACTGCGCGCGGCACAGTGTTTGCCGAGGCAGACTACAACCAACTCATGAGTGAGCGCTTGCGGGTCGGGAGGCTCCTCGCCAATCTCCTCTCTGCCTGCCGCGCCTATCTCGATGTGTTTCCGCACCATCTTGGAGCGATCTTCGGCAAGCAGGATCCGCGTATTGCCGCATGCGACGGTCTAAGGCGAACCTTGCACTCCCAGCGCTTCGGCTACCGATTCATGGAGGCTCTACGCAACTACTCCCAGCACAGAGGGTCTCCCGTCCACAGCGTCTCGTTCGAGTGGAAGCATAGAAGCCATCATGGCTTTGAATTCGTGTATCATCCGAAGGTCAACGTCGACCAGCTACGAGCGGACGGAATGTTCTCGAAAAAGGTCGTTGCTGAGATAGACGCCGGTGCAATTCCGGTCGACAAGCACGGAGGTGCGGATCTCAAGCCTCTTGTGAGAGAGTACCTACAGGCGATCGCCGAAGTGCATGAAGAGCTACGGCGATGTGCAATGTCCGACGCGCGGGCGTGGGAGACGGAGATTGAGAATGCCATCGGGCGGTTCCTGTCTGCGGCGGCGACAAAAGAGAAGGCAGGAATTGCTCTCGCAAAGGTCAATCCCAACCGGACCTTGGGCGAAGTCGAGTACTTAGTTGCCGATCTCCTGGACCGACGACGACGCCTCCAGCAGAAGAACGCCCTCGCACAGAACGGTGCAGATCGCTTCGTGTCAGGCCGTCGTAGGTGACGGTAGCTCAGTACCTCGTGCCCCGCCGGAAGTTCGGAGCGAACAGGGGTGGAGCAAGATCCGCGTCCTCGGTATTGGTCGCGGCGATGCGCTCCCCCCCCCCAGACTCCTCGAGCGCCTCGTCGGGGATGCGGTGCTCTCTGCCGACTTGGTACGCGTGCAGGCTGCAGTCGCGGAGGAGCTCGTAGAGTTTCTTCTCGGGGAGGTCGACGTACTGCGCGCACACCTCAAGTGGTAGCACTCCGGCACCTTTTCCTACTCCTCGACTTTGTGCTCCAGGTAGGCGAACCTCGCCTCAGTGTTCGCTTCGCAAGTTGCAGCGGACTCGGGCAGCGTGACGAACACAAGCGGGCGTCCCGTCGCCCGGTTGCCCGGTCGCCCAGGTTGGCAAGAGCGCGGAAGCGGAGCAGGGGCTCGGCGTCGGGGTTCAAGAGCGCAAGAGAGTGACGGCACCAAGCCTCCCGCCCTAGAACCCCGGGAGCCGCTTCAGCGCTTCAATCTCTCCTGCCGGTTCGGCAGACTAGGCCGACCAATGCGGGCCCAAGCGCTCGGAAGGGGGACGTGCGAAGTATGAGAAAGAACAGTACGAGGACCAGCGAGCCAACCTGGTCCCAGAGGCCGCAGCGAGTCCATGTCCAGGGCGCCGGTCCGATGCCTCGAGCTAGGCTCGCGGTTGGACAGCGCTTGGTGTGGCGGGGAGGGCGCCATGCAGTACTGGCTTGACCTATTCACTCCGGCGACATGGGATGAGTTCCGAGAGGCGGGGTCTTCCGTCGTCGGCTTCCGCGACACGATGCGGAAGTACGTCGAGAAGGTCGCTCCCGGCGATGTACTCCTTTGCTACATGACCGGGGGATCGAAGCAATGGGTTGGTGCGCTTCGTGTTGTCGGGGCGAGCAACGACGACACGCAAATCTGGAGGGCTGACGCATTCCCGGTCCGGCTGTCGGTTGAGCCAATCGTTGCCTTGGATCGGGGCAAGGGCGTTCCGCTGGATGGGATGATGGGGCAAGTAGACTTCTATCCGAGCAGAGAAGAACGCGCCAAACTGAGTGGATTCCTGCGGCGTTGCCTCAACCGTATTTCCACAGAAGATGGCGAGCTGATCTTGGGGCGACTGAAGAACGCAGAATGACGGCCGGAGGTCCCATGTTCCCATTCATTGCGGCTTCGCCAGACGAGCTAAAGCGGGACCTAGACAAGTTCGTTGACGCGACGATCAGCTCGCTTTCATCGTATTACCTAGAGATCCCGAAGGGAGACCATTGGGTAGATCCCCAGCGCTTCCACGCCGCTTTCGCCGTCCTTCAATCCTGCACCGGGAACTTCGCCTCGCTCGACCGCCCCGCAATCGTGAAGGCGATTGAAGCAGAACCCCTCGTGTTCGTAGTCCTCCGCTGCGTGGTGGGACTGTCTCCGCCGGAACTCGCCGATCTCGCTTGTGAACGCCTAGAGGCTGAGATCTCTCAGAACTTCGCCCGAGAGCAGGATCAACGCGCCAAAGATGGCTTACGGATCATTAACTCTTCGGCGCTCTCGCGCCAACGAATCGAAGCCCTTGTCGAAGCCGCGTGCATTGCAATCGAAGAAGGCTGCAGGCAAGAAAGAGATCTGACCGTGCATCGACTCGACAAAGTGGACACGCGGGGTGGGCTTGAGTCAGTCAGGACCTGTGCCGAGGAGGGCGTTCCCTACCCCGAGTTACTACTCGAGCGCATGCTGGGGAGGCCGTTCGCGAGCCACCGCGATAGCGTGTCCGAGAAGGTCGGGGACTTCATCGAGGACGCAATCGCGGAGCAGCTCACGGAGGCTGGCGTACCCTTCTATCAGACCAAGCGAGCGGAGCGGCTTAAGGGCTTCGATCAAGCGCCGGACTTCCTGATTCCCGATGCAACTACACCCAAGGTCGTTATAGAGGCGAAGCTCACTCAGGACGACGGCACGGCGCGAGACAAAGTGACGCGGGTGCAGCACCTTGATCGGTTAAGCGAGTACGGAGCGAAGTTCGAGGTGATCGCTTGCATCGATGGACGCGGCTTCACGATCCGCCGAGAGGACATGAGGAAGCTCATACTCGCAACGCGGGGCAAGGTGTTCTCGATAGCGACCATCGGACACTTGGTGTCGAAGACGAGCCTACGAGAGTTCGCCAAAGGGCAGTAGGTCGGGAAGCGTCACGGGCGTCGTACGCACGCGCTCCACAATGCTCAGGATGTCCGCATCGTCACTTCGTGATCGGAGTTCGACGCTGGCCTCGGCCATCTTCTCCGCGGTCGGACGATTGCGTGTCCACCTTGGCCGAAGATGGCTGATGACCGCGCGAGCGATGTGCCCCATCGCAAGGCACATCAAGTCACCCTTGGTAGCGGTGTGACCACCGGAAGCAAGCCCGACCGCATCCGCCGTGAGTAGCGCTGAAAGGTCGTCCTCGATGCGCCCCGGGACTGGTACGTGCTTGCCGTAGGGGCGGCACACTACGACGGTATCGACGACAGAGGAGCCGGTGCCGTTAATGTGCAGCGATGCGCTCATTTCTGCGACGGCGGGCAGCGTAGCCGTGCAGACTAGGCCCGCATCGAGGATCGCGACAACGATCGGCACGTACGCCTCCGGATCGTTGTGGTGGTACGTGAACACGAACGGGCCGCCCGGCTTGAGGGCCTCAGCCATCTCGCTGAATACGACGGAAAGGCCAGCCGTGAAGTGTTCGAGTCCCTTGCCCGTCGTCTTGTTGCCCGTGAGCTCGTCGAGCGTGCGGGTGGTGGGGGGCGCGAACTCCGCCACGTCCTCGTGCAGAAGCCGCCGGAGCCACACGTAGCAGAAATCCATTAGCTCGGCGTACTGGACGTTGTTGAAGTACGGTGGATCTGTGAAGACGCCATCCAGCAAACCAGGGGAGAGCCTCTTCGCACTCGCAACGCCCGCGTGCAGTAGCGCTCGCCTCGGGCGAGTCAGACCAATCGGGGTCTTCGCCAATGTCGCCTTAATGACCTCGCCGTGGATCGCAAACCTGGTCTTCCGCCCACTCGCGTGCCGGATCGTCTCGAACGGAGCTTCGCAGTACTCCTTTGCGCGATCGTACTTCTCAACGAAGTGTGCGAATGAACCACTACCCACGTGGGGTATTCCGAGAACGTTGTTCTCGCACTGGATCAAACCGACCGGGTAGCCGTGGACGGAGAAGATGTCCTGGCACTTAAGGGCGTGGGTGTCGTACCGGCAGAGGAGATTCTGATAGCGAAGGATGTCAGAGAAGACGGTCGCGAGCGCATGTCTGCTCGGAACGTCATCAACCTCTCGAATCCTGCGCATAAGGAGTCCGAGCGAAAGGAGCTGCCGCTCGTTGAACATGTCCCGGTAGCGGTGGTAGCCCCAGCGGTGCAGCCGCCTTGTCTCGTCGCCGTCGGGAACCTCATCGTCCGGGATGTCGAGGTCCGGAATCTTCTCAAACTCCCGTGCAGCGCGCTTGAATCTGGCGATATCGTCTTCATCGGCCGTCCTGAAGAAGCGCCCCCGGTGTGTCGGCGAACATCCCGGGCAGTGGTACTCGATACCGAACAAGCGGTGCCGGGGCGGCCCCGCGTCCCGCGTCTCGTGCGGATACGACCCAACGTGGCCGCACTCGAAGCAGGTATAGCGGTTTCGGAGCGCAGAGCCAGAGGTCCAGTCGAACTCGTAGCCACAGTGCTCGCACGCAACGTCCCCGCCCTGGTCGGGGAGGTCCAAGAGCTGAGTTAGCTGTTTGCATGCGGGGCAGCTAAGCACGTGGTGCGTGTGCCTGGAGTTGCCCGCAACCAAGTAGCCGGGGAAGAGGTCAACGCCAGCCCCGCACGCACTACAGTCGAGGTGCTTGACCCAAAGGAAGTACTTGACTGGCGCGGACTGCTCACAGTGAACGCACGTCGTCTCGTAGTAGCCGCTCAGCGAACTCTCAACGTCGGCGATGACGGCCCCTGCATGTTCGCGGAAGCTGCGCCGGTCTAGCCGTCCAAGCTCCTGGCGCACGATCCAGTATGCCATCGGGTTGCTGTCGAAGCCGACGACATTGCATCCGACGCGGTTAGCCTCGAAGAGGCTCGTGCCGCCTCCCATGAACGGGTCGCCGACGATTACTCCCGAGAGATCATTCGGGCGGAAGTACACCTCTCGAAGTGGCCGCGTCGCGAACTCGCTGAGGACGAGGCTGCGGAACAGCGCTCCCGGGCGTCGGGCGAACCACTTGTGGACGCCAATGATCGGGCGGTAGTTCTGCTGGATCTGCTTCTCCTCGGACGTGAGCTTGGAGACGAACCCGACATCGAAGTTCTCTTCAATCGACATCGGAACCCTCGTCACCTCGCTGTGGGCGCGGGAGCCGCGAGAGCAGGGCCTTCAGGTCTTCGCGGAGGTAGAGGCGGTAGCCGTTCACTGGATGGCGGTAGGCGTTCAATTTTCCTTGGCGGTCCCAGTTGCGGAGGGTGGACGGCGAAACCCCGAGTAGCTCGGCAGCTTCGCGAATAGTCAGGTAGTCGCGGAGGTTGGGGAACTGATCACTCAAGAGTGCCAAACCTTGCCAAGACCGGCACCCCTTACCAAGGCTGCCCAGGCGCTAGCAAGGGTACCAGCCTCCAGGTTGGACTCAAGCGTGAGTCCCGACTCCCGACCCCGAGACCGCCCCGAGGCACAACTGGTTGCACCCGAGAGCTGAGAAACCTAGCCAGCGGTTCCCCCTGTCGAACGCTTTCGACGCACTTCGATCCTTCACCGCCTCGGGAAGCTCGACCTCTTCAAGGGGCAGTGCAGCATGGCTTTGCTTGGCCGAACTACGGGTAATCGGATCCACCCTCGGCAACGCGCAGCGCCTCCGCGAGACCCCCCGCCTGCTCCAGCCGACTTCGCAAGAACCGCTCAGTGTCGCGGTCCAGGAAGTGCACGTAGCAGCCCTTCATGCCGCGGCTCAGCAGCACGCGGTACGTGTTCTTCACCAGGTCCAGGAACCGATCCTTCGACCGCTTGACGACCGTGTCGCGCGAATGCTCGCGCTGACCCTTCCACGACTGCGCGTCGAAGTCGTACACGAGGTCGAGGCCCCAGATCACGCCCACGTAGTCCATCTCGAAGCCCTGGATCGTGTAGACGCACCCGACCTGCTCGATGCCACCGGCATCCGTGGCCCACAACGACGCGGGCGGAATCCCCCTGGCCAGCTTCTTCGCATCCGGCTTCGCGTTCCACGGTCTGCGGAACTCGCCGACCTCCACATCCGCGACGAGCGAACCGTCCGCCTGCGGCGGTGACCACGGCCAGCAGAACCCGGCCGCCAGCCGCGCGGACGCACCCTGCCCGGCCCGTGCGCGGATCGCGCTCTCCAACTCGGTCGGCGAGCCGAAGATCCGGAAGTCGAACCCCTCGGCTCCATCCCACATCACGTTCGCCGTGCGGCGGATCCCGAGCGTGTTGTCGATCCAGTTCACGAAGCCGTCGGATCCGGAGCACCGGAACTGGACCTCGAGCTCGTACTCGTGCAGCTTCGCGCCGCATTTCTCAGCATGCTCGCGAACGTGCGCCGAGGACCCGATCTCGTTGGGACGCACCACCTGCCGGTCGTCGACGAAGAAGACGGACACTCGGGATGCGTCCAGGATTTCTTGGATCTGCGGCTTGTCCGTGCGCGACGCCTTCGGCGTGTATTGGCCGTCGCTCGTTTTGCGGATCCGGTGCGCCTCGTCGCACACGATCACGTCGACCGCGTCCAGGTCGGCAGTCCGGTAGCTGTTGAAGTACCGGAAGACCGACTTCGAGCGCGTGCCCAGGATCTTCCACAGCGTCTCGGTGAACGCGCGCGACCCCGTCGCGTACTGGGCGTTGACGTTCTCGCGCAGGAACCGGGCGACCAGGTTGATCGCGAGCACCGACTTCCCCGTGCCCGGACCGCCGCGCACCAGGATCACCTGCTTCGTCCGCGAGTCCCTGCCCGCCGCCACGGCGGACCGGATGCGCTCGAAAACGACCAACTGTTCGTCGAGCAGGATCCATGGACTCTGCGCGTTGATCGTGGCGGCCACGTGGTCCATCAGCTTGCGCGCGGGGCGCAGCCGGCTCTGCTCGACGCGCGACAGGACGCGCTCGCCGTGGCCTCCCAGCAGGCGATCCCCTAGGTATTCCGAGAGCGCGTCGACCCCGTCCGCGTTGAACAGGGGGTAGTTGCCGAGCACCTCGCGGAACTTGGGCGCGAGGATCGGATCGTCGCTCGCGGGCACGTAGTTGTGCAGGAAACTGCAGGCCGAGACGCGCACGGGGGCGTTGCCCTCGTGAAACGCGGTGTGCGTGTCCTCGAGGTACTGCGCGTATTGGCCGACCTGGACGGACGGATGCAGCACGTCCCGGTGGGCGCCGCCGACCCACGTGCTGACCATGCCGTCCGGATCCGCGTCCTCGCAGCGTTCCCACTGCTTCAGCTCGATGATGACGGCGTTGTCCGCCGACCCGCCGTCCACGCCGCAGACCATGCAGTCCAGGCGCTTCGAGCTGAGCGGGAGCTGATACTCGAGGAGGATGCCGTGGTCGTGGAACCTCCCGAGCTCGAGCACGTCCTTGACCGCGCGCAGCGAATTGCGCCAGGCGTTCACCTCCCCCGGCGAGGGGTTGTAGCGGTAGTAGTGGAAGAACGCGGACTTCAGCTTCTCCGCGATCTGGTTGCGCGCCGTGTCGCGCATGAAGTCCGCGGACATGCCGGAGTACAGCCTCAAGGTCACAGCTCCGTGTACTTCTTGGCCGAGCCCTTGGCGCGCGAGACCGGGTACTTCTCCGCGTTCCCCGCCAGCTTGTCGTGTGCTGCCGCGAGCAGGTCGACGTCGAGGCGATCCGCGAGGCGCACCAGGTAGATCAGCACGTCGGCGAGCTCCTCGGCCACCTCGGCGCGCTTCACCGGGGTGAGGTCGAGGCTCTGCGCCTCGGTCAGCCACTGGAAGTGCTCCAGGACCTCGCCGGCCTCGACGGTCATCGCCATCGCCAGGTTCTTCGGACTGTGGAACTGCTCCCAGTCGCGCTCCGCGGCGAACTGTCTCAGCCGCTGGGCGAGTTCGGGAAGCGAGACGGGGGCAGTGGATTCGGGCATCGCGAGGCTCCCAGGGGACGGCTGCGACCGCGGGGAGCGGTCGGGCGTGGGTGACACTCTACCGAGCCCTCGAATTCCTCGAACCGGCCTGAGGCCGAAAGCGGGGGAGGGGTGGGAGCTCGGCGTCGCCGCCTCCTGGGTTGGGTGCGCGCTCCACGTTCCGCCCCCTCATCCGAAGTTCGACTGGTTCGTCGTCCCGGAAATGAGCAGCGGCTCCCCGGGAGGTGCGCAATCCGGGACTCCCAACCCGACGGAAGGACGCGGAACCGCGGGATTCCCGCCACGCCTTGACCGTTCGTCGCGGAAGCCCATCGGCCAGTCCCCGGCACGCCGCCGTGGACCGCCGTCGAGGAGGGATTCCGCATGAACGCTTCCAGATCGAGGACGATCGTCCGCGCAGCGCTGGTACTGGCACTCGTCGTCCTCGCCCCACGTGTTGCCGCCGACACGATTCAGGTCCCAGCGGACCAGCCCACGATTCAGGCGGCCCTGGCTGCCGCCGTCAACGGGGACGTGATCCTCGTCGCACCCGGGACCTACGTCGCACCCATCGCGTTCCCGGCGAAAGCCGTCATCCTGCGCTCCGCGAACGGGCCTCTCGTGACCACGCTTCAGGGGGATGGAGCGAACCCGGTCGTCCAGATGCTCGCCGGCACCACGACCGCATCCACGGTCGAGGGGTTCACGATCACCGGTGGCGGAGGCGGCTACGGAGCCGGCGTGTTCGTGACGCTCGGCGGGGGTGCGTCGATCCTGCGGAACCGCATCGTCGACAACCACGCCAGCTACGACGCGGGCGGCATCTACAACTACGTCCAGAACGAGATCCGCGTCGAGGGCAACCTGATCGGCTGGAACACGGCCGTCGGATACGCCGGAGGGATCCACGGCGTCACGCCGGCCTGCGTCGTCCGCAACAACGTCTTCGTTGGGAACCAGGCCGCGTACGGTGGTGCGGCGTTCGCGTTCGTCGGCGTGACCGCCACCTTCACGAACTGCACGTTCTACGCGAACTCCGCGACGAACGGCACGGTCGCCGCGGGTGACGGTGCGGTGGCTCTCGTGAACTGCATCGCCCGGGGCCACGTAGGCCCGCCGTTCTTCATGTACGGACCGGGCAGCGTCCTCGCCACCTACTCCGACGTCGAGGGCGGAGCGGGCCAGCCCTGGTTCGGCACTGGCTGCATCGACCGAGATCCGCTGTTCGTGGACGTGTCGCAGGCGGACTTCCGGCTGCTGCCGATGTCGCGGGCACTCGATGCCGGCAATCCTGCGGGCTCGTTCCTCGATCCCGATGGCACCCGCAACGACATGGGCTCGACCGGCGGTCCTGCCGGCGAACTGCGGCAGCGGGGTTGGCAGTCCATCGCCAGTCTGCCCGAGGCGCGCTTCAACGCCGCGCCGGCCGCCAGCGGGAGTACGGTCTACCTCATCGGCGGCACGACCGACGCGGAGCCGCGGACGCGCCATGTCCGTGCCTACACGCCATCGACGAACTCCTGGACGGCGTTGCCGGATTACCCCGGGCCGCCGATCCGCAGCGCTTCCGCGTGCGCACTGGACGGATACGTCTACCTGCTGGGCGGCTACCTGTACGACTACGCCATCTCGGATCAGCTCTGGCGCTTCGACCCGCGCTCGGGCGAGTGGGAAGCACGCGCGCCGATTCCGGAGGCA
Organism: uncultured Planctomycetaceae bacterium; assembly: GCA_964552795.1. Classification (GTDB taxonomy): domain Bacteria; phylum Planctomycetota; class UBA1135; order UBA1135; genus JAEUHZ01. Next base: position 44,771 of record CAZKIO010000032.1, on the reverse strand, counting down.
CGACTCCAGGCATCGCTGCAGGAACTCAACGGGAAGCTGTACGTGCTCGGTGGGCGGACGACCCCCGCATGGCAGTACCGCAACACCGTGTTCGTCTACGACCCCGGCGCCGAAGGAAGGCCGGGTGCGCCGTCTCCCTGGACCCAGGCGACGTCGATCAGCTTGCCGACTCCGCTCGGTGACAACTTCGGCGTTGCGATCCGGGGCGATCTCTTCACGCTGGGCTCGTACGAGCCAGCCGTGCCCTGGCGGTTCACGTCGTACTCGCCGCGTGCGGACCGCTGGAAGTTACTGCCTTCTACGCCGTTCACATCGAATGTCTGGGCCGCGCGCATCCGCGACCACTTGTTCGCCATCCAGGCCGATGGGCGGCTGTGGAGTTGGCGCTATGATCCGCTCGCGGGCGCGGTTCGCGGCATGCAGCCCGTGAACCCCGAACTGGAGATGTTCGAGGAACTGCCCACGCGACCGCAAGGTGGATGGGGGACGATCGCAGCCCACGACGGACTGCTGTTCAGCCTCGGCGGCGTGAGTGGGGCGCCGTACGCGGCGGCCTGGGTCTACGAGCCCTGATGCCCGTACGCCTCGGACGGCCACGACTCCTAGACTGACGAACGCCCGCGCCTCATCCCGGCGCGGGCGCCTGTCTCGTGGCCGATCTCTCGCCCGCGATTCGAATCTCCCGGACCAGGGTCGCTCTACGACCGCAGAATGCTCTCCATCTTCTTCCCGCGCGCCAGCTCGTCCACGAGCTTGTCCATGTAGCGCGCCTTCCGCGTCAGCGGATTCTCGATCTCCTCGACGCGGTAGCCGCAGATCAGGCCCTTGATGAGCGAGGCCTTGGGGTTCAGCTTCGCGTCGGCGAAGAACTCCTCGATGGTCGACTTCTTCGCGAGGTGCTTCTTGATCTGTGCCTTCGTGAACCCCGTCAGCCAGGAGATCACCTTCAGCAGGTCCTCCTCGGTGCGCCCCTTCTTCTCGACCTTGGTCACGTAGTGGGGGTAGAAGGAGGCGAAGACCATCTTCGCGATGCGTTCGTCGTGGGAGGCTTGAGGACTCATGGCGGGTGCGCGGCCGCGGTTCCGGCCGGTCCCGTAGCGTACCGAGCCGCGCACGACCCGCCCACGCCCGGCCACCGGTCCCGTCCGGCGGCACGCCGCGCGCGAATCGTCGCCGAGCGGCTCGACGCTGATCCGGAGGGCCGTGCCAGCGCGCGTTCCACGGGCGGAACGTCGTCTCGTGCCGCCGGCGCGCGGACCGGCTAGGCTGGCAAGCGGACACGCGCGTTCTCGACGAGACGCAAGCGGGAATCACCATGCCGAAGATGAAGGCCTACGCCACGTTCGACCTGTACCTCGCGGGCCAGTCGCCGCGGAACCAGAAGATCATCCGCGCGCTGCGCGCGTTCGTGAAGCGCACGTCGCCCGAGCTCGTCGAGTCGGTGAAGTGGAGCAACGGCTGCTGGCTGAACGGCAAGGTGCCGGCGGCGTACGTCTACGGCGACAAGGAGTGGGTGCAGTTCGGCTTCATCCGCGGTTCGTCGCTCGCGGATCCGAAGAAGCTGCTGCAGGGCAAGGGCGCGTACGTGCGGCACGTCAAGGTGCACACCTCGGCCGACATCGACGAGCGGGCGTTCGCCGCGCTGCTGAAGCAGGCCGCGAAGTACGACACGATGCCCGAGCCGGGCAAGAAGCGGCCCGCGAAGAAGACGGGCACCAGGAAGACCGCCCGCAAGAAGGCCGCGAAGAAGAAGACGGCTCGGCGCCGGGTCTGAGCGCGGGCGCGCTCTCCCTGGCGCTCAATTCGCCGCGCGACGGCTGCACCGTGCCGCCTGCTCTACGGACCCCACGCGACGACCACGCCGTTCGAGTAGTTGAACGAATCGCTCGTGCAGAACGCGGCGGCGTTGCGGTAGTGCACTTGGTAGTAGCGCGTCCCGGGCACCGCGACCGCCCCGCGCACGGACACGGAGACGTCTCCGCCCACGGGATACGCCGACGCGCCCGCCGCGTTGACCTTCGTGCCCAGCCGCCGGAACGGCGCGACGGTGCACTTGAGTCCGTCGCCGAACACGTGCCCCGACCCGCCCTGGCTCCAGCCCGCGCCCTGGAAGTAGAGCGCGCTCGAATCCGGCATCCCGGCGCCCTCCAGCACCAGCGTGTCGCGCGACAGGCTCGCCGCACCGCGCGCGCGCAGCGTCCCGCCGGTGCCCAGCGAGTTCCGACACCCGGCGCGCGCGATCGACGGGCTGGCGTTCCCGCACGGACAGGGCGTCCCCGTGTCGTCGCCGCGGCAGTACGTCCGCGCCTCGCCGCCGCATCCGGTCCAGCGCGCGAGGTTCGAGCTCGGCACCGTGCCCGCCAAACCGAAACTGCCGCCGACCCACAGGTCTTCGCCCTGCCCGTCGCCCGCGTCGTGCGGTACCAGCGCGTGGATCGACGCCGCGGACGGCGTGCTCCGCGCGAGCACCTCGAACGCGCGCCACGTCTGCCCGTCGCCCCGCGCGACGAACGCGTCCAGCCCGCCGATCGGATCGACGTAGCCGATCACCAACTCCGCCCCGTTCCCGGATCCGTCGTCCGACACCGCGAGGACGAGATCCGTGGCCGACGTCACGCCCGGCGGAAGAGGCACGGCGCTCCAGCCCGCTCCGTTCCAGCGCGCGAGCCCGTTCACGGCGACGCCGCCGACCTCCGTCAGCCCGATGCCGTGCACGTACAGTTCGCTGCCGCCGGCGGTCGTTCGCGACGCGAACTCCTCGATGGGCGCGTTCGCGCCACCAGCGAGCTCCTGGAACGTCGATCCGTCCCAGCGACCCAGACGCCGGCACGGAGTGCCGCCCACCGACGTGAACTCGCCCGACGCGTACAGTGCCGCGCCGCCGCCGTCGTCGTGTACGTGCAGGCGCGTGAACGGTCCCGGGGACGACGCGCCCGCGACCGAAGTCCACGTGCTGCCGTCGAGGCGCCAGACGTTCGTCGCAGCGGCGTAGTGCAGCTTCGGCCCCGTGCCGTCGTCGTACCCCGCGGCGTCCGATGCGTGCGTGAAGTCCGGCAGGCCCGCGGGGGAGGGGATCACCTGCCAGGCGCCGTCGACGCGCTCCATCAGGCGGCGGACGGGCTGCGTCGGGGACGGCAGCGGGAACCGGCCCACGGCCACGATGCGCGGTCCGAATCCGCGGTCGACGACGTTGAGGCGCGCGAGCGTCGAACTCGAACTCCACTGGGGAATCGGCGCGGAGTGCCACCCCGCGGCGTCGCGCCATCCGAAACCCTGCACGTTCACGCCGCCGACGAGCGCGAACGTCCCCTGCGCCCAGGCCCACAGCTCACCCTCCGTTCCCGGACGGCGCAGGCTCGCGAGATGGCGCACGGTCTGGTTGCTGCCGCCGCCGCCGAGCAGGCGTTCCCACGCTCCCGCGGACCAGCGTCGCAAGTCCACACCGCTGCCCACGATGAGCTCGGGTCCGCTGCCCGCGTCGAACGCGTCGACGTGCATCACGGGGGCCACGCCCGGGTCGGCCGCGGGCGCGCGCCACGTCGATCCGTCCCAGCGCGCGAGGTTCCGGATCGATTGGCCGCCCACGCTCGCGAAGCTGCCGCCGGCCCACACGCCGGCCGCGTGTCCGTCGACCGGACCGAGCTCCCGCAGCCTTTGCACCACCCCGTCGGCGCCGCCGCCGAGCGGCGCCCAGCCGGATCCGTTCCAGCTCGCCACGTGGTCGGCGAACGGCAGGTCTCCCTGCCCGCCGAGCACGAGCCGCGGGCCGGAAGGTCCGCTCACGGAGACGAGCGACGTCGCGAAGTACCCGCCCCATCCGGAGCCGACGTTCTCCCATGTCGCTCCCGCGAGACGCGCGACGTTGGGTCCGTAGGGTCCCGAGGGGAATCCGAACTCTCCCGCCACGACCAACTGCGGTCCGGCGCCGAAGTCGTGGAGCGCCATCGCGCGCACGGACGAGTCCGTCAGGAACGGGTTCGTCGAGTCCAGCCCCGGGGCGATCATCGACCACGCCGTGCCCGTCCACTGCACGGCGCACCGGTCGAAGTCGCCGCCCGCGACGAGCGCCGTACCCGCGCCGAGGGGTCGCGCGATCAGCGCGTACACGCCGCCGTAGTGGTTGGGATCGTTGTGCGTGATCGCGGTACCGAACTGCGTCCACGCCGCGCCGTCCCACATCCAGACCGTGTTGTTCAGGCCCGCGAAGAGCCGCGGACCGGCGCCCAGGTCCAGGCTGGCCAGCGCGTACACCTGTTCGGGCAGGCCGTTCCCGACCGTCGACCAGCTCGCGCCGTCCCAGCGCGCCACGCGCTGCACCGGGACGCCGCCGATCGCGGTGATGCTGCCCGCGACGTAGTACCGGCTGCCGGCGCCGTCGTCGTGCACCGCGGTCGCGGCGATGCCGCCCGTCACCTCCACCGGTCCCAGAGCATCGGACCAGCGCGCGCACTGCGCGACGGCGGGGGATTGGCTCGCGAACGCTGCGCAGGCGGCGAGCAGCGCGGCGAGGCACGAGGGGCGGACGCGAGGCACCATGGGCGACTCCGGGGACGTGTGGTGAGCGGTTGCTCCGCCCGCGCCAGGCCGCGTGGAGGAGTGCACAGGGACGCGCGTCCCATCTTGCACCGGAGATTGTCCGCGCGCGGCGTCGTCGTTGCAGGATTCCCGGTGCCCTGCCCTCGGGTGCCGTTGGCGCGCGCGCCGCTGGCCGCCGTCGCGCGCTTCGACGATTCCCGTAGGAAACCGTCCCGGGGCCGTTCCCGGGCCGCGCCGGCGCCGCGCGGCGATTTCCGGCCCGCACGGGCTGGAGTGCGCCGGGCCCGCGGCCCATGGTGCCTGGGTCTCGCGAGCGGGGACGCTTCAGGAACACCCGATCTCGTCCGCCGCCGGGCAGGTGCTGCGTCGGGAGAGCGCGCGCCGTGCCTGGCGGTCGGACGAGCTTTGCGTGCGCGGATGCGTGCTCAGCCTGCTGCTCCACCTCCCGTGCCGCGGGCGCACGGGTTTCCGGCCACGCCGACGTGCGGGCTGGGTGGGGCACGCATCCGGTGCATCACGGTGCCCACAGGATCGTGTAGGCGTTCGTGAGGTTGAACGCGGCGCTCGTGCAGAACAGCGCCGAGTTGCGGTACCAGACCTGGTAGTGGTACGTGCCGCCGGCGAGCGGGATCTGGCCGATCGTCGAGAGCGGCGGATCGCCCGGGGCGGGGAAGTCGGCCGCGCCGGCGAAGGCGGTCAGCGTGCCCAGGCGCAGCGTGTTGCCGATGCAGCGCAGGCCGTCGCCGAAGAGGACGCCGTTGCCCCCGTTCAGCTTGCTCGTGCCCTGGAAGAAGAGGCAGCTCGACGACGTGATGTCGGTCGCGTGCAGCACCACCGGGTTCGTTCCCGCGGCGTCGTCCGAGCGATCCGCGATCCCCGTGGCGCCCAGCAGGCCGCCGGGGTTCCCCGGCAGCGAGTTGCGGCAGCCGCGCCCGAATTCGCTGTCGGGAACGCTCGGGAAGCACGGACCGTTGCCGTGGTCGCAGAAGCAGAACGCCTCGCCGGTGTCGTTGCACGGCCGGCTGCGCAGCAGGCACTCGTAGACGTAGTCGCACTGGTGCTTCGCTTCGAAGTCCACCGGGCGGTGGTACGTGCGCTTCCACACCCACTTCCACTTCCAGACGATCTTGAGGCCCTGCAGCGTGGGCACGCGGATCCGGCGGCCCTTCACGGTCTCGTGGATCGCCGGCAGGTCCTCGGTGCGCGTGATCGGGGAGTCGTCGCCGGCGAAGCCCGAGAAGTTGTAGGGCTGGTACATCGCGGGATCGACGATGGTGATCGTCTCCTCCCGGTTCGGTTCCAGGCCCAGCGCCGTCGGCCCGTAGTTCTGGCCGTTGTAGCCGCCTGGGCGACCGCTCGTGCCGGTGAAGTGGTCCGCCGCGCTGTGGATGAAGTTGTAGTGCTGCGGGTGGCGGTGCAGCGTCGCGAAGCCGCCCGGCGTGGTGTACGGGTTCTCGTACGGCGCGAGGCGGCTCTGGATCATCCCGAGCGGCGAGAGGTACGGCGTCCCCGGCGACGCGACGTGATTCAGGTGGATGATCGCCGGCGTGACCGCGCGATCGACGACCTGATCGACGTACAAGCTCGTCGCGCGCAGCGGATAGGTCCGGGCCGTGCCCATGTCGAACATGCGCCAGTAGATCGCCGGCGGGAGGTTCGGGATCGGGATGCCCAGGACCGAGCCGTGCGCCGGTTCGAGCAGGCTGGGCCACAAGAGGACCAGGTTGCGCTTGGCGCACTGGCTCTCGACGTTGATCCAGCCGTCGTCGAAGCCGGGCGCGAGCACGTGCTTGAGCGGCGAGAGCATGCTCGGGTGCCCGCCCGAGACGGTGACCGTTGGCACCGGCACCGTGTCCAGGTAGGGAGACCACTTGGCCTCGACGATCAGCGGCACCATGTCGAGCAGCGCCGAGCGCTGGACGACGGGGCCGGCGATGAAGCAAGCCGCCAGCGTGCTGGGCGCGCAGCCCAGGCCGAGCACCTCGGCCAGCGTCTGGAACGTCGCGATCCCGCCGCAGATGGCCGCGGCCAGCCCGGGATTGTTGACCACGACGTACCCCCAGGCGGCGAGCATCGCGGTCACGTAGCGCGTGCCCTTGAACGCGCCGTGCAGCGCGACGTGGGCCTTGCAGTGCCGCGCGATGAACTCCGCCTGGAGTCCGAGCGCGCCCGAGTACTGCGTCGACGCGGAGAGCGCGATGTCCGTGACCAGCGAGCCCAGGCCCTGCGAGACCACGACGAAGCTCGGCGTGCCGAACTTGCTCGTGTCGCCGTTGACCGGGTCGACGACGCCGGTGCCGTACTTCATCGCGTCTGAGATCTGCGTCAGGATCGCGTGCGCCGCGCGGTCGACGCGGTCGGCGGACGAGTAGCAGACGATCAGGTAGCGGTTCTTGTAGGGGCGCTTGCCGAAGGACTGCGGGTTCTGGGTCAGGAACTTGTCGATGTGGTCCGCCCAGGCCAGCTCCGCGCTCTGCTTGAAGTAGCCGTTCCCGTAGTACTCGGGGTTCTGCACGCTGCCCGGGAAAGTCCCGGGTTGATGCCACGTGTCGTTGGCGGGGCAGCTCGCCAACTGCGAGTCGAGGATGTGCTCGAAGCGCAGGTCGTGCACGAACACGATGTCGCGGCCCTCGAAGGCGTAGCACTCGTTGGGATCGGGGATGTGCGGCACCGCCGGGGCCGTCCAGGCGGGAGCAGACTGGATGGGGGTGGCGCTGGGCAGCATGTCGACGTGCAAGCCGAGGTCGCTGCTCGCGATCGCCTGCTCCCACTCGATGATCTGATCCTGGATGCCCTGCAGGCTCAGGTTCGTGTTGATGCCGATGGCGGCCAGTTGACCGAGCAGGTCGGGGGCGGACGCGGAGATCGGAACGGTGCCGCCCAGCGTGGAGCAGGGGATGTCCTGGACCCAATCGACCGTGTCGCCGGCCATCGAGCCGTACAGGTCCTCGACGTCGCCGCGGTCCTCCTCGACGTCCTCCACCGTGGGGGTCTCGGGCATTCCGGCCGGGAGGATCGGGTCGCCGTTGGCGTCGACCGCCGCCTCCTCGCAGCAGTCGGGCGCCGCGCAGCTCTGCCCGTGGACGTCGACGCGGAAGTTGTCGATGCCGACGTTGACCGCGCCGTTGACCGTGCCGGTGAACACGCCGATCTCGATCGGCGGCGCGCCGCACGAGAAGTCGAGCGTGCCACCCGACACGGGCGAGAAGTTCGCCGCCACGAACCCCGTCCTGACCGTCGAGGTCCAGACGCCGGCGGTCGTCGAATCCAGCGGCGACGTCGCGAACACGTTGCCGCCTTGCCGCAGCGCGAGTCCGAAGAGCACCGGGAACGGGTCGGACGTGGTGTCGACGCTCCAGTCGATCGACTGGAGCGCGCCATCCGCGGCGGGGGAGTAGGTGGTGCCCGCGAGCCACAGGAAGGCGCCGCTCACCACGCCGGACAGCGACACGCTGCGCCAGGCGTTGGGGTTGCCGCCGGTCGTCACCTGGATCGAGAACGCCGGGGCGATGAAGGGCTCGGTGGTCCACTCCTGGTCCTCGAAGTTCCGGTCGAAGAAACCCACGAGCGTCCGGCAGTCCCCGGGCGGAAGGCCGCAGTCGGGGCGCAGCAGCCACACGCCCGGCGCCCCGAGCGTGTCGACGTCCTGCGGCGGATGCGTGTTGGATTGGAGGTTGGCGTGGTCGAACGCGCCCGCGGCGTTGCCCGCGAACCAGGCGCGCCCGAGCGACGGCCCGCTCGCGCCGTCGAGCGGCGCCGGCGCCTGCGCCGACGTCTGGGGCGTGCTCGCGCCGATGAAGAAGTAGCCGCTCAATGTGACCGGCACCGCGAGTTGGACCTCGATCAGGGTGCTCTGGCCGGCGTCGCTCACGAGCGCATCCTGCAACGCGATCAGCTGCGCGTCGTTCGGCGTGCCGTCGCCGTCCGGATCGTTCCACACGGCGACCTTGGCGAAGCTGCCGTTCGCCGGCGCCGCGCCGGGGTTGATCGCGAGGCCCCAGGCCGTGGCCACGGAGTGCACGGTGGTCGTCTGTCCCGGGCCGCCGAACCGCTGCATCCAGCACGCCGTGCCGTCGATGCCCAGTCCCACGGCCTGGTTGCCGATTCCATCGTCGTAGCCGCAGCGCGGGATCGGCGACACGTCGACCAGGCAGTCCATGATCCCGTCCATGTTGGCGTCCACGTCCGGGTAGCCGCAGCCGCAGGCGCCGGGCGCGATCTTCAGCGGGTCGAGCGGACATCCGTCCTGGTCGTCGGGCGTGCCGTCGCCGTCCGTGTCGACGCCGGTCGAGATCGTGAACGTGCCGGAGAACTCCGGCAGGCCCTTGTCGCTGATCTGCAGGTAGTACGTCGTGCCCGCCGTGACGGTGATCGAGAGCTGCGGCTGCGTGGAGCACGTGTCGTCGTTGCACGCCAGGAGCACGCCCGGACAGAACGGCGATCCGTCCCACACGGCCAACGCGGCATCGCCGGGCGTGCCGCCGCACAACGAGACGATCACCGTGCCCGACAGCGTCGCGGTCCATGCGAACCAGACGTCGCGGCCCAAGGCATCGCAGGGCGTGGGGTTTCCGCCGGCCGTGGCGCCGACGGTGGACACCGCGAACGTGCCCGTGCCGGCGATCGACGTGGCCGAGGCGCAGTCGTCGCCGCCTTGGGCGCGGGCGGCCGCGGACAGCAGGCTGAGGATCGCGAGACAGGTCGGGATGGCAGAAATCGAGCGCATGGAGCTCCTCCGGGATCGGGGTCGCTCCGTGGCCGCGCAGCCGGACGGGAATTTGCCAAGAACCGGATCAACCCGAGCAGGTCGACGCGGACGGCACCCGCGCCCGAGCCGCTCCGGCGGCTCGAGAACGCTGGGTGACCAGGGTCCGGCGGGCGACACTGCGCCGCGCGACGCGGGCGAGCGCGCCGCCGGGGACATGGGGCTCGGTCCGCGGCGAGGAGCTCCTCGGCCTGACGCTCGCAGGCGGAGAGGGGCGCTTGCACCGGCGGGTCTTCGAGCACGGACGGAATTCCCTGCGCATCCCATCCGGGACCTCTCGGGCTCGCCCTGCAGGCGGCGCGCCGAGCGGATCGGGAGGGGCCCGCCGTGCCCCGCAGGTTCAGCCTTGCACGACCGTTCGGAAGCCGCCGTGTGCCATGCGCTTCACGTCGAAGGGCATGACCATGGGCATCCCGGCCTGCTGCATCTCCTGCATGACCTTCTTGTTCACCGCGTTTCGCTGGGTCTTGTTCTTGTAGACGATGAACGAGAACCAGAGCGTCTCGCCCGGCTTGAGCTTCACCATCTTCTTGAAGTCTCCGCACCCGGGCATGACATCGAGATCGTCGGCCAGGCACTCGAAATAGTGCAGGGCACCGTGCTTCATCCACAGCTTCTTGCCCCAGGTGGCCAGCTTCTTGTATGCGGCGATCTTGTTCTTCGGTGCGGGGATCACGAATCCGTCGACGTAGGTCATGGCTTGGCCCTCCGGGAGCCGGGACATCCTCGACTGTACGATCGCGGAACTGACGCCGCGAGCCTCGCGCGCCACGTCGTCGCGTCCGTCCTGGTCGAGGTCGCCGAGGCCCGCGACCGCGTTTCCGGACTCGTCCCCGGCAGAGTCGCCGTCGTGCGTGCGCAGAGTCGACCCGTCGACGCCCGAGTCGACGCACGCCGTGCCCGTCCGTCTGACCGCCGAACGGGAGGACGCGCTGCTAGGATTGGCGGCGCATCGCCGGCCGCTCGCAGGTTTCCGCTCGACTCACTTCCAGTTCGATGTCCCGATCCCCGCTCACGCTGCTGCTCGTTCTCGTATCCACGGCCGTCTTCGCGCCGGTCTTCGGCCAGGACGATTCCAATCCCAGAGAAGTCGCGCGCGCGATCGATCTGTCGGCCGAGCGCGCGCTCGTCGAGGCGTCCGTCGCGGCGCGCGCGACCTCGGACGCGTCGACGGCGCGAGCGCGGGCGGCCGAGGCCGTCGAGCGGTTGTGCGCGAGAGACCGGGCGGAGCGAGGCGTGGAATGGAGCGCGCTCCTCCACGCTGCCGGCCAGGCGGCGTTCGAAGCCAAGGACCTGGCCACGGCCGCGGCGGCGTGGGAGCGCACGCTGGCGGAACGCGAGGCGCGCCTCCACGGCGACGATCTCGAACTGCAGACGACGCGGCACGACCTCGCGCGCGTGCGCTTCCTCGCCGGAGACAGCGTCACGGCCCGCGACCTGATGCGCAAGGTCGTCGAGGTGCGCACGCGGCTCCTCGCGGAGGACCATCCGGATCTCCTGGCCGCGCGGAACAGCCTGGCTGTGTCCCTCAGGGCAACCGGGGACTTCGCCGGCTCGCGCGACCTGCACCGGCTGGTGTTGGCATCTCGCCTGCGCACGCTGCCGGAGGATCACCTGCTCGTGCAGGTCTCGCGCGAGAACCTGGCGGTGACGCTCGACCAGCTCGGCGAGACCGGCGAGGCCGTGCGCCTGCAGGAGTTCGCGCTGGACGTGCGTCTGCGCGTTCAGCCCGAGGATCACCCCGAGGTCTCGCGGGCGAAGGGGAACCTGGCTGCGTATCTCGATCGATCGGGCGACTTGCGGGGCGCCCGCACGCTGAAGGAGCAGGTGCTCGAGACCGCGCTGCGCACCCTGCCGGAGGATCACGAGGACGTGCAGCGTGCCCGCGCGAGCCTGGGTAGCACGCTGCAGGAGCTCGGCGAGACCGGCCGTGCGCTGGAGCTTCAGGATCAGGCTCTCGCCGTCGCGGAGCGCACGCTGCCGTTCGATCACCCCACGCGGCAGCTCCTGCGCAGCCTGCTGTCGGCGACTCTCACGATCGTGGGTCAGCTCGATCGCGCGCGCGATCTCTACGAGGAGATCCTCGAAGTCGACACGCTGAGGTTCGGGCCCGGTCACCCCGATACGCTGCGCGCGCGTCAGAACCTGGCTGCGACCCTGTTGGAAACGGGCGACCCGCTGCGCGCGCGCGCGCTGATCGAGGGCACGGTCGAGGCCTTCGAGCGCATCCTGACCGACGACCATCCGGATCTGCAGTCCTACCGGCAGAACCTCGGTGCCGTCTTGTGGGTGCTCGGGGACGCAGCCGGTGCGGAGCAGCAGTTCGGGAAGGTGCTCGAAGTGCTCTCGCGAACGCTGCCCGACGATCACGTGGAGCTCCAGAAGGCGCGCATGAACTACGGATCCACGTGCTCGGATCCGGACACGGCCGTGCCGCTCCTGCGCAAAGCCATCGAGGTCTACGAACGCACGCTTCCGGGCGACCACCCGGAGACGCAGAAGGCGCGCCAGAACCTGGGCAGCATCCTCCGGTCCACGGGCGATGCGCAGGCGGGCAGCGAGCTCTACGCGCGCGTCCTCGATGCGTACTCGCGCACGCTGCCCCAGGAGCACCCGCTCCTGCAGGCCGCGCGGTTCAACGCGGCGGCCTGCCTGTCCGACCTCGGCGACCACGCGGGCGCACTGCGGTTGCACGAAACGATCCTGGAGGTGCGTGCGCGCACGCTGCCGGACGACCACCCCGACCTGCAGGGCTCCCGCCGGAACGTGATCCTCCAGACGGTGAAGCAGTGGGTGCTCCGGGGCGGATCGGGTCCCAAGGAGCGGCAGCGCTGCTTCGACCTGCTCGAGTCGCTGGGCCGTGCGCAGACGCGTGCCGCGCTCGCGACGATCCGGTCGGGGTCGAGCCGCGAAGCCGAGGAGCGTTGCGCGCGTCTGGCGGAAGCCGTCCACGTCCTCTTGTCGTTCGCGCAGGATCCGGGCGGCGTGCCCGGCTGGCCCGGGCTTGCGTCCACGGCCTTCACGCTGTCCGAGACGACGCGTGCGGCGGGTCTCGCCGCTGCGGAGCGCGCGCACCGGACGCGCGGTTCCGCGGAGCACGCCGCCGCGCGCGCGGCGCTGCTCGCGGCCAGCGAGGATCTGGCCCGGCTCGTGCGGCAGGCCACGAGCGGCCCCGAGTTCGACCGCGCGCACGCACGGCGCGAAGCGGCGGAACGCAAGCTCGGCCGACTCGCGGAGCAGTCCACGCCGGGCGCGGATGAAACCGCGGCTGCCGATGCCGAGCGCATCGCACGACACCTCGCGCCCGGCGCCGCGGCGGTCGGCCTGCGGCGTTACTCACGCGTCAGCTACGCGCGGATCGCGAGTGCCGACGGCTCCGGACGCGCCGAAGTCCGCGAGGTCCTCGTTTCCTCGCTCGCCGCGTTCGTCGTGCGCGGTGCGCGGGACGACGCGGAAGCACTCGCGACGCCCGGACCCGGCTTGACGCTGGTCGACCTCGGGCCCGTCCAACGCATCGAGGAGGCCGTGAGCGCGTGGCGTGCAAGCCTGGGCGTCGCGCGGGACAGCCGCGGGATCGCCGCTGGCGTCGTCGGCGGCGATCCCGTCGCGAGCGACCGAGCGGGCAAGCTGGTGCGCCAGTTGGTGTTCGATCCGCTGCTGTCCGCCCTGGGCGGGGCCGAGCACGTCGTCATCGCGCTCGACGACGCGCTGCACCTCGTGCCCATCGACGCGTTGCCGCTCGAAGACGGATCGCTCGTCGGCGACCGCTGGAGGATCGAGACGCGCACGACGCTGACGGAGGTCACGCATCCGCGCGCGGGTTCGGCCGGAGCCGGGCGGCTCGTGGCGGTCGGTGACGTCGACTACGGAGAGGCCGTTCCGGTGCCGGCGCCGGAGCCGAACGGACAACTCGCGGCCGCGCCAGAAGGCGCCGCCGGATCGGGTGTCGAGCTGACGGACCCGGCGGCGACCAGGGGCGCGAGCTCCGCCCGGGAGTTCGCGCCGCTGCCCGCGACGGGGGTCGAGGTGCGGGGCGTCGCCGATCGTTTCCGTGAACGATTCGGCACCGACGCCCAGGCGGATGTCCTGGTCGGGCCAGGAGCCTCGCGCGAGCGCCTGTTGGCCCTGGCACCGGGCGCGCGCTGGCTGCACGTCGCCACGCACGGCTGGTTCGCTCCCGATTCGATCCGCTCCTCGGCGGATGCCGATCCGGTCGATGCGATGCTGGGTCTGGGGGTGCCGTCGACGAGCGCGCAGCAGGTCAGACGCATGAGCCCTTTGCTGCTGTGCGGCCTCGCGCTCGCGGGCGCGAATCTGCCCGAGGACGCCTTCGCACGGCGCGACGGGCTGCTGACGGCGGACGAGATATCGACCCTCGATCTCTCGGAGTGCCACCTGGTCGTGCTCTCGGCGTGCGACACGAACACCGGCGTGCGCCGCGCCGGCCAAGGCGTGGCCTCGATGCAAAAGGCGTTGCAGATGGCCGGAGCGCGCAGCGTCGTCACCAGCCTGTGGAAGGTCCCCGACGGGGCGACGGCGCAACTGATGCTCGAGTTCTACCGGCGCCAGTGGGTCGATGGACAACCGAAGTGGCGTGCGCTGTGGGAGGCCAAGCGCGCGCTGCGCGAGGCACGCGACGTCGACGGCGAGCCGCTGTACTCGCCGCGCGACTGGGCCGCGTGGGTGCTCACCGGCGAGCCGGATTGAGCGGCCCAGAGGCGCCTCCTGCGATCGGCCCCCGGCGGGGGAGCGTGAGGAACTGTCCTGGACGTGGGGAGCCTCGCGGCCATTCCTGGTGCCCCTGCCGGCGTGAGGCGTCCTGTCGACGCGGGTTGGACCGCCGTCTCGCGCGTCGGTTCGCCGCGCTGCAGCACCCACATCGCGACCAGCGTCAGCGCGATGCCGGGCAGCGCGCGCCAGCCGATCGCGCCGTCGCCCGACGCCCACGCGAGCAGCGCGACGATCGCGGGGTTCAGGTACGTGTACGCCGTGGTGCGCGTCGGTCCGATCGCGGCGACCGCGGCCTGCGTCAGGAGGAACGTGACCAGCGTCGTGAAGAACGCGAGGTAGCCGATCGCGCCGAACACGTGCGGCTCGATCGTGCTCCAGTCCGTCACGAGCAGGCCGCCCGCGGCGAGCGGCAGCAGCCACAGCGCGCCCGTGACCAGCGTCCAGAACGTCATCACCATCATCGGCTCGCCGCGGCGCAGCCGGCGGATCAGGACGGCGTAGAGGCCGAACGATGCCGTTCCGGCGAGGAACAAGAGGTCGCCCGAGGCTTGCCCCAGCCCCGCGAGGCGCGCGGGTTCACCGCGCAGCACGACCCAGACCGCGCCGGCCATGCCGGCCGCGAGCGCGGCGCTGCGCCGGACGCCGAGGCGTTCGCCGGCGAGGACGAAGGCGATCAGCGCCGCGAACACCGGCCCCAGCGTGAACAGCGCGGCGGTGTTGACCGCGCTCGTCGTGCGCAGGGCCTCGAACATCGCGACGAAGAACGCGACCAGCGGCGCGCTCAACGCGGCGTAGCGGCCGAGCGCGCCCCACGTCGGGATCATCTCGCGGCCGTGGCGCCAGGCGACCAGCGGCAGGAACAGCGCCGCGGCCAGCGCGAAGCGCAGCAGCGTGAGGACCGAGCTGTCGAGCGCGCCCGCGACGCTCGCCGACACGGGGAACGACGTGGCGACGAGCAGCGTCGACACGAGCATCGTTCCGTGGACCCAGCGGGGTTGCATTGCGGATTCCTTCGGCGGGCCGGTCGGGGGTGGGGTGCGGGAGGGGTTGGCGGGAGATAGTTCGACGTCAAGTTACTTGGCATGAAGCTCAATATCAAGTTACTTGACGTGGAGCTTACCCCGGGCGACCCTGGGCCCATGGCCGGCACCGACCGCGTCGACCGCATCCGGGAACAGTGGTCCCGGGAGCGCCCGGACCTGGACTCGGGCGGCTTCGCGATCGCCGGCCGCTTGCTGCTCCTGGGCAAGCTGTTCGAGCGGCGCGTGACCGACGCCCTGCGACCGCTGGGCCTGCAACTGTGGGCCTTCGACGTGCTCGCGACCCTCCGTCGCCAGGGCCCGCCCTACCGGCTGACGCCCACCGAGCTCAGCCGCGCCACGATGCTGACGACCGGCGCGATGACCCACCGCCTCGACCGCCTGGAGTCCGAGGGCCTGATCCGCCGCGAGCCCGACCCCGACGACCGCCGCGGCGTGCGCGTCGTGCTCACGGAGCAGGGCGTCGAACGCGTCGACCGCGGGATCGAGGCGCGCTTCGAGGAGGCGCGCGCGGCCGTCGCCGTGCTGCCGGCGGGAGATCGGCGCGCGCTGGAAGGTTTCCTGCGGCGCCTGCTCGTCGACCTCGATGCCCCGCGCTCGGGGCCCGACGACGAGGAGTGATACGCTGGCCGCCCGCGGCCCGACGCCGCCCCGAGGATCCCCCCATGAAGACCATCGCCGTCGTCGCGCTCGTCGCGACCGCCACGTTCGCCGCTGCCGCCGCCGTCCAGGACATGCCCAGGCCCGAGCCCACGGACCAGCACACGTGGCTCAAGCAGCTCGTCGGCGAGTGGAGCGTCACGTCGACCGCGCACATGGGCCCCGACGTCGAGCCCATGAAGATGGATTTCACCGACTCGACGCGCGCACTGGGCGACCTGTGGATCCTCGGCGAGGGCAGCGCGCAGTTCGGCGAGATGCCGTTCAGCTCGATGATGACGCTGGGCTACGACCCCGCGAAGAAGGCCTTCGTCGGCACGTGGATCGACTCGATGCAGACGCACCTGTGGCTGTACGAGGGCCAGCTCGACGAGTCGCGCAAGGTGCTGACGCTCTCGACCAAGGGCCCGTCGTTCGACGATCCGGCCAAGATGGCCGACTACCGCGACACGATCACCATCGTGAGCGCGGACAAGCGCACGCTGACCTCCGCGGTGAAGGGCGAGGACGGCCAGTGGAACGAGTTCATGCAGGCCGAGTACACGCGCAAGAAGCCGTAGTGCCGGCGGCGCGGGACGGGAGCGCCTGGTCGGTGTACCTCGTGCGCGCGGCGGACGGCGCGCTGTACACGGGCATCACGACCGACGTCGCGCGGCGCCTCGCGCAGCACGCGGCCGGCGCGGGCGCGAAGTACCTGCGCGGCCGCGGTCCGCTGGCCGTCGTCTACGCGCGCAAGCTGGGCGACCGCTCGCTCGCGCTGCGGGTCGAGCGCGGCCTGAAGGCCTTCACCAAGGCCGAGAAGGAGGCGCTGGTAGCGGCGCGTCCCACGAAGCGCGCGCTGCTGCGCGCCGTGACCTGAGCCGCGCGGGGGTCACTTCCGGGGCTCGTCGAGGCGGGCGAGCCGCGCGCGCACGCCGGCTTCGAGCTCCGTCTCGGTCGCTTGCGGCGCGAGGTCGACCAGCTCGCCGCGCGCGCCGAAGCCGAACCGCAGGAACCAGCGCCGGAAGCGCTCGCCCAGGCCGCTGCCCGGCGCGTCGCGCCGCCACACGGTCACGCGCAGTCCGGCGGCCGACGCCGTCTCGGCGTTCTCGCGCGCCAGCGCGGTGTCGACGGGTCCGTCGAGCACCAGCACCGCGCGGAAGATCCCGCTGGCGCGCATCGACAGGTCGAACGCGGGCAGCGCGGCGCTGCCTTCGCCGACGATGGCGATGCGCAGGGAGTCGATCGGCGCACCCTCGCAGGCGCGCTGGACGGCCTCCAGGATCGGTTCCTGGTACGACCAGGGACGTTCGACGAAGTCGCGCAGGTCCTCGACCCAGGCCGGCGCCGGCGCGCGAGCGTTCTCGATCGAGAGGAGCGCCGCGCCGACGTCGCGCGCGATGCGCGTCCAGGCCTCTTCCGGCAGCGAGCGCCGTGCGCCGTCGGGTTCGCGCAGCACGACGAGCAGAGGCCAGCCCGAGAAGGGGGCTGCGGCGTCGGGGAGCGTGACGCGCGCGGCGGCCGAGCGCGCGTGCTGCGCCGCGCGCAGGGCGCGCATGCGCTCGACCAGCGCCGGCCAGCGCGCGTCTTCGCGCAGCGGCGCGATGTCGGCGTCGCGCAGCGCGACCTCCAGGCGGTCGTCCGCGGCGCCGAACCCCAGCTCGACCGCGCGCGACAAGGCCGCGATGCCGGCGTCGACCGCGCCGCCGCGCGCGTGCGCGCAGGCCAGGTTGTAGAAGCCGACGGGGTGCCGCGGGCGCAGCTCGACGCAGCGCTCGAAGGCCGCCAGGGCCTGGGCCGTGCCGCCCGACTGCAGCGCGGTGATGCCCGCCTGGAACGCGGCGTCGAACGCCTGCTGGTCGGGCGGGACGAACTCGGCGAGCAGCGCGGCGTCGTCGGCGCCGGTCCACGCGACGCGCGCGGCCGGCGGTTCCGCGCTCTCGCCGCGCGGCGCCAGGCGCGCGCGCAACTCGGCGGCTTCGCGGCGGGCCGCGGCGGCGCGCGCGCCGTCACCCGCGCCCGCCGCCGACAGCGCCGTCTTCTCGTACAGCCGCGCGCGCGCGTCGAGGTCCGGCGCAAGGCCGCGCGCGAACACGCGCGCCGCGCGGCCGTAGTGCGCGAGCGCCGCGTCGAAGCGGCCCGCGGCGTGCTCCAGGTCGCCCAGGCGCTCCTCGACGTCGGCTGCCTCCGGAGCCTCCTGCGCCTCCAGCCGCACGATCGCCGCGCGCGCGCCGTCGAGCACGGCGCGCGCGGCGGCCGGATCCGACGATCGCACGCAGGCGTCCGCCAGCGACACGCGCAGGCGCACGCAGGAGAGGGTCGCGTCCGCGCCGGCGCCCGCGAAGGCCGCCAGGCCGCGCTCCAGCACGGCGCGCGCGACGACGAGATCCCCGCGCCCCAGGTGCAGCGCACCCAGCTCGTGCAGCGCGCGCGCCACGTCGGGATGGTGCTCGCCCAGCTCGCGCTGGCGCAGCGCGAACGAGCGGTCGAAGTTCGCCAGCGCGCGGTCGGGCAGGCCCAGGTTCACGTACACGCGTCCTATGGCTTCGAGCAGCGCCGCGCGCACGAGCAGCTCCGTGCCGAAACCGGTCTGCGCGCGCTGCGCGCCGCGCTCCAGCACGTCGCGCGCGCTGCGCCCGCGGGGATCGGCGCCGGGCGGCGCGTGGAACAGGTCGACCAGGAAGTCGACGACCTCCGCGCTGGTGCGCGCCTGCCGCGAGGCCTCGCGGGCGTTGGCGTCGGCCGCGTCGCGCTGCGCGCGAATCGCGGCGTTCGCGGCCAGCAGGCCGATCGGCAGCCCGACCGCGATCAACAGCGCCAGTCCGGCGGCCGCGGCCAGCGCGCGGTTGCGCTGCGCCCAGCGCACGAGCTTGCGCGCCGCTCCCACCGGCCGCGCCTGGACCGGCTGGAAATCCAGGAAGCGCTGCAGGTCCGCCGCGAACTCGGCCGCGGTCGCGTAGCGTCGCGCGGGGTCCTTCTCCATCGCCGTCAGGCACACGGTCTCCAGGTCGCGCGGCACGAGCGGGTTCCGGCGCCGCGGCGGCACGGGTTCGCGCACCTGGATCGCGCGCAGGATCTGCGCGGTCGACGGACCCTCGAACGGACGGCGCAGCGTGATCAGCTCGTACAGCGTGACACCCAGCGAGTACACGTCCGCGCGCCGGTCGAGCGCGCGCACGCTGCCGCGCGCCTGCTCGGGCGAGACGTAGTAGGGCGTGCCCGTGAAGTCGCCGCTCTGCGTCAGGGAGGGTTCGTGCTGGACGCGCGCCAGGCCGAAGTCGAACAGGCGCGCGCGCCCGTCCAGGCCCAGCAGCACGTTCGCCGGCTTCACGTCGCGGTGCAGCACGCCGCGCTCGTGCGCGTGGTGCAGGGCGCCGGCGACGTCGACCAGGATGCGCGCGGCGGCCTCGATCCAGGTGCGGCCCCACGCGTCCGTCGCGGCGGCGTCCGCGGCGCGCGCGGCCTGGGCCAGCGCTCCGGCGCCGACGAGACGAGCCAGCACGCGCGCGTCGAGCTCGCGGAAAGGCGTGCACGCGGCGCGCACGCCGTCGAGCACCTCGCCCAGCGTCGCACCGGCGATGTACGGCATCGCGAACCACGCGCGCCCCGCTTCGGAACCGGCGTCGAGGATCGGGACGATCGACGCATGGTCCAGCTCGGCGATCGCGCGGATCTCGCGCTCGAAACGCTCGGCCTCGCGCGCCTCCGGATCGATGGTCGCGGGCGCGAGCTTGACGGCGACCCGCGAGCCGGACGCGTCCCGCGCGAGGTACACGACGCCCATGCCGCCGCTGCCCAGGCGCCGCTCGATCGTGTACGCGCCGATCGTCGCCGGCGGCCGGTCGGAGCCGGTGTCCAGGAATCCCAGGCGCGACAGCGCGGACAGGCGCTGGCGCAGGCGCGCCGCGTGCGCGGGATGCGCGGCGATGACGCGCTCCGCCGCGTTCTGGCCCTCCTCGCCGAAGGTCTGGATGCACCGCGACAGCACCTCCTCGAAGTGCGCGTCGTCGGCGGTCTGTTCCGCGGGCTTCACGAGTCGTCGTCGCGCGCGCAACACGGGCGCGCCGCGCGTATAGAGTGTAGGGGATGGATCCGCAGCGCGAGCTCGTCGAACGCGCCGTGGCCGGCGACGAGGCGGCGCGCGAGCGCCTGTTCGGCGATCACCTGGCCGGCCTGCGCGCCTACGTCCGCGCGCGCCTGGGCGCCGGCCTGCGCGCGCGCGAGGAGAGCGTCGACATCGCCCAGTCGGTCGTGCGCGAGGCACTGGCGGACCTGCCGGAGTTCCGCTTCCAGGGCGCGGGCAGCTTCGGGCGCTGGCTGGTCGTGCGCGCCGAGAACAAGCTGCGCGACCGCGGGCGCTTCTGGAGACGCGACAAGCGCGACCGCGGCCTGGAAGTCGAGATCGACGCCCGCGGCGCGGGCGGCCGCCCGGTCGACGCGATCGAGGCCGAGCTCCTCAGCCTGGCGACGCCCAGCCGCGCCGCGGTTGCGCGCGAGGAACTCGAACGCGTCGAGCGGGCGCTGGCCGAGCTGCCCGAGGACTACCGGCGCGCGATCCTCTTGACGCGCATCGCCGGACTGTCGCACGCCGAGGCCGCGCGCGAGATCGGCCGCACCGAGGCGGCGACGCGCATCGTGCTGTCGCGCGCCATGGCGCGCCTCGCGATGCTGCTCGAGGAGCGCTGATCCGGCGCGGAACGGCGCGCGCCCGCGCTCCGTCCGGAGCGCGGGCGCGGCCTTCCTGCGCCGTGTCTCGCCGCCGCGGCTCAGGGCGCGAACGTCACGCTGTACGCGGTCGACGTGTTGAAGCCCGAACCGCACGGCCCGACGAGGTTGCGGTACCACACCTGGAAGTGCCACGTGAAGCCGGGCGTCATCTGTCCGGTCGGGCCGAAGTGCGCGGCCGCGTGGCTCACGAGGCCCGGCCCGAGCGTGAACGTGCCCGCGTTGCCCGCCAGCGTGCCGGGGAAGCGGAACTGGCCGTAGCCGCCGCTGCCCGCGCACAGGAGGCCGTCGCCGAACGGCACGTTCGTCAGGCCCGCGCCCATGTAGAACCGTCCGCTGGAGTTCGTGGGCAGCCCGGTGACGGTCAGCACGAGGTCGTCGCTCGACACGCTGGTCGAACCCTGGCCCGTGACCATCGCTCCCGCGCCCAGGCTGTTGCGGCAGCCCGCGCTGGCGTCGTCGTTCCCGCACGGACAGGAGAAGCCGTAGCAGTAGGGGTTGCCCGGCTCGAACGCGTTCAGCGTCATCGCATCCACGGCGAAGTCCCAGTCCAGCGTCTTGACCGGTGCGCCGGTCATGCGGTTCACGCGGCGCACGCTGGTCGTGCCGTCGGCGACCAGCAGTTGGCCGCCGTGCAGGACGAGCGCGCTGATGGTGCCGCCGACGCCGAAGGTGCCGTCGACCACCTGGTCCGCGAGGCGGATGCGGTAGATGCTGCCGGTCGTCGTGCCCAGGATCAGGTGCGTCGCGTCGTGCGTCAGGCCGGAGATCGGACCGCCGCACGTGCCCCAGAACGAGTAGTTGCCCACGGCAGCGTCGGCGCGGAACACGACGCCGGCGGAAAGCCCGGCGTAGATGTGGTTGCCGATGCTCACGAGCTCGGTGACCGGGAAGCCCAGGTTGGACGTGCCCAGCACGGTCCCGCTCTGCTTGTCGAGGCGTAGCACCGTCCCGTTCGAGCCGCCGACGAACAGCTCGTTGCCGCGCACGGCGAGCGCCGCGGCGTTGTTGGAGACGGGCAGGAGGTAGTCCGTCACCCCGGTCCCCGCCTCGTAGTGGTACACGACCCCGTGCGTCGCGCCGAGGAACAGGTCCTCGCCGTCGGCGATCATCGAGTGGATCGAGCCGCCGCAGGCGCCGGCGACCGCGAAGCCGCCGTGCACGGCGTGGCCGCGCGCGAAGACCGTGTTGCCGGAGCCGACGAACAGGTCGCCGGCCTGGGCCGGAGCCGCGGCGAGCGCGAGGAGGGTGGCCGCGCAGGGCAGGGCGCGGCGGAGGGCGAAGGTGGGGGTCATGTGCGTCTTCCTCGAGGGTGGAGCATCCGGGATGCCGGGTGGGGGAGGGATGGGGCCTCCTTCAGAGGGAGCGCCCCGCCGCGGCGTTCGTTTCACCCGAATCCGCCGCGAACGCCTCCAGGCGCGCGCGGGCCTCCCCGGCACGGGGCTCGGCGGCCATGGCGTCGGCCCAGTCCATCGTGAACCGCGCGTTGATCTCCGAGAGCGGGTTCAGGACCTCGCGGCCGTCCGCGCCGCGGTGGCGGAACGCGTCGATGCCGAAGGGGCCGAAGTAGCCGGCCGCGGCCAGGGCGGCGCCGGCGCGTTCGACCGCCTCCGCGAGCCGCGCGTCGTCCGCGCGCGACACGGCGCCGCGTTCGGCGCGCTCGGTGCGCGTCCACGAGCCGTGCGCGGTCGTCGCCTGGAAGCACGGCGGCGAGATCACGACGCCGCCGCCGCGATCCACCCACGCCGAGCGCGTGTGCTCGCGCGTCACCTCGACCCACGGTTCGATCACCAGCGGGCCCAGGCGCAGGCTCGCGTTCAGCCACGCGAGCTCGGCGCCGGAAGGCGATCCCGCAGCGATCCGCCGCCGGCCGCGCCCGGCGGCGCCGAACGTGCGGCGGACCAGCCAGCCGAGCGCGGCGGGCCGGGACAGGTGCGACAAGACCTCGTCCAGCGTGTTCACGGCGGCCTTGTGGAAGCTGCCTCTGAGGAGCGGCGCGCGCACCGCGGCCGCGAAGGGCCGCGCGTTGACCGCGCGCAGCACCGCGACGTCCGGCGTGTCGGGGAGGACCGCGCCCGCGGCGCGCAGCCGGGCCAATGCGCGCGGCGTCGGGCTCCAGGCCAGGCCCGCGAGGCCGCGCGCGCGTTCGAGCGTGACCGGATCCAGCGGTCCCTCGTCGTCGAGCACGACGTCGCCGGGACGGACGAGCGATCCGACGAGCCGCGCGCGCTCGCGCCGCACGATCGCGCGCAGGGCCTGCGTCGGCGCGTACGACCGCGCCGCCTCGAGCTCGTGCTCGGCGTCGAGGTTCAGCACCCACGCGCGCGGCGGAACGGTCACGGCGTCCTCCGGTGCCGCGTCGACGGCTCGCCGGCGAGCTGGCGCAGGAACTCCTCGTCGAGCCCCGCCCTCGTGCGCGCCGCGCGGTTCAGCGGGCGGCCCTGCAGCAGCGCGGGCGTCAGCGGCGCGGGCAGCGCCGCCTTCCAGCGCGCGTAGTCCAGCGGCGCGCCCGTGAGCTCGGCGAACCAGCGCACCGCGAACGCGACGTGCGCCACTTCCTCCGCCTGCACGCGATCGAGGATCCGCGCGCCGGCCTCGTCGCCCGCGGCGCGGAAACCGGCGGCGAAGCGCGCGCTGTGCTCCAGGTTGGCGCCCTCCAGGCCCAGGCCCTGCAGCGCGAGGAACGCGACGGGATCGGCGCACGAGCCGACGCGGTCCCAGAACCAGTCGCGGACCGGGTGGTCGCCGAAGCGCACCCCCAGGGACTCCATGTGCCGCGCGTAGAGCGCGAGGTGCTCCAGCTCGTCGCGGCACAGGGCGAAGAGGCCGCGACGGAACGAGCGCGGCGTCGCCGGAAACGCGAGTACGGCCCACGCGAACAGCTCGGCCGCCTGCAGTTCGTGGTGCACGAACGTGTGGAGGAGCTGCCCCCGCACCGCGGGACGGTTCAGCGCTCCGGGGCGCGGCGTGCGCGGGCTGCGCGCCGCCACGCGCAGTTCGGGCGGCCGTCCGGGAGCATCGACACGCCGCGCCGGCGGCGCGTGCTCCCAGGCGCGGTCGTCCCGGACGTCGGGAGGCGCGGGCGGCGCGAGCTTGCGCGCCAGATCGCGCGTCGTGACGAGGTCCCAGCACCAGCGCTCGACGCTGCCCTCGGGCGGCGGCGGCGTCGCCGGCCGGGTCTGCGGCGGGGATCCGGGGGCGGAGTTCACGCGTGCATCTTGCCCCATGCGCGCGCGTTCGCGGCGCGGAACCGCTCCGCGGGGCCGATCTCCTTCCAAGACTCGCCCCGGGCCGGGCCGTATAGTGGTGCACGCCGCAGCCCCGGCCTGGCTCGCGCGCGCCCGACTGGACCGCGCGGGACCGGCTGTCCGACGCGGCCGGCCCGCTGCCGCGGGTCGGTCGCGCGGGCCGGCGAGGAGCAAGCACCGCATGGAAACAGCCATCCCTGGGACGCAGCGGAACGCGCGCCCCAGCCAGGACATCCCGACCGTCACCATCCGTTTCTGCGGCGACTCCGGCGACGGGATGCAGTTCACGGGCTCGGAGTTCACGCGCGTCTCGGCGCTGTCCGGCAACGACCTGCAGACGCTGCCGGACTTCCCGGCCGAGATCCGCGCGCCGACCGGAACGCTGGCCGGCGTCTCGGGCTTCCAGGTGCAGTTCTCCAGCAACCTGGTGTTCACGCCGGGCGACCAGCCGGACGTGCTCGTGGCGATGAACCCGGCGGCGCTGAAGGCCAACATCGCGGACCTCGTCCACGGCGGCCTCCTGATCGTCAACACGGGCGCGTTCACCGACGCCAACCTGGCGAAGGCCGGCTACAAGGCGAACCCGCTCGAGGACGGCACGCTCGCGAAGTTCCGCATCAACGCGATCGACATCTCGAAGCTGACGGCGACGGCGCTGGAGGACAGCGGCTTGTCGGCGCGCGAGATCGGCCGCGCGAAGAACATGTTCGCGCTGGGCCTGATGCTGTGGATGTACAGCCGGCCGCTGGATCCGACGGTCAAGTTCCTGCACGCCAAGTTCAAGACCAAGCCCGAGATCGCGGCGGCCAACGAGAAGGCGCTGCGCGCGGGCTTCTATTTCGGCGAGACGACCGAGGCCTTCGCGCACACGTTCGTGGTGCAGCCGGCGAAGCTGCCGCCGGGGCGCTACCGCAGCATCTCGGGCAACGAGGCGATGGCGCTGGGCATCGTGGCGGCCAGCGAATTGTCGGGCCTGACGGCGTTCCTCGGCACGTACCCGATCACGCCGGCCAGCGACATCCTGCACGAGCTGTCGCGCCTCAAGAACTTCCGCGTGATCACGTTCCAGGCCGAGGACGAGATCGCGGCGATCGGCGCGGCGCTGGGCGCGGCGTTCGGCGGCAGCCTGGGCGTCACGACCACCTCGGGCCCGGGCGTGGCGCTGATGCAGGAGACCATCAGCCTGGGCGTCATGGTCGAGCTGCCACTGCTCGTCGTGAACATCCAGCGCGGCGGGCCGTCGACCGGGCTGCCGACGAAGACCGAGCAGGCCGACCTCCTGCAGGCCATGTTCGGCCGCAACGGCGAGGCGCCCGTGCCGGTGGTCGCCGCCAGCGGGCCGGCCGACTGCTTCGACGCGGCGATCGAGGCCGCGCGCATCGCGTTCAAGTACATGACGCCGGTGATCCTCTTGTCGGACGGCTTCATCGCCAACGGGCAGGAGCCCTGGCTCCTGCCGGACGTCGCGAAGCTGCCGCGCATCGACGTGAAGTTCCGCACGGATCCCGAGGGTTTCAAGCCGTACCTGCGCGATCCGAAGACGCTGGCGCGGCCGTGGGTCAAGCCCGGCACGCCGGGCCTGGAGCACCGCATCGGCGGCCTGGAGAAGCAGGAGGTCACCGGCAACGTCTCGTACGACCCGGAGAACCACGAGCGCATGGTGCGCCTGCGCGCCGAGAAGGTGGAGCGCGTGGCGGACGACATCCCGCCGCTCGCGGTGCACGGCGCGCCCGAAGGCGACCTGCTCGTCGTCGGCTGGGGCTCGACCTCGGGCGGCATCGTGCAGTCGGTGGACCACCTGCGCGCGAAGGGGCACAAGGTGTCCAGCGTGCACCTGCGCCACCTGAACCCGCTGCCCAAGGACCTGGGCGCCATCCTGAAGCGCTTCAAGAAGGTCGTGATCCCCGAGATGAACCTGGGACAGCTCGCGATGCTGGTCCGCAGCCGCTACCTGGTCGACGCCAAGAGCGTCACGAAGGTCAAGGGCAAGCCGTTCCGCGTCTCCGAGCTGATCGCCGCGTTCGAGGAGCAACTGTCATGAGCGAGACCGTCCAGTCGCGCCTCACCAAGAAGGACTTCCAGTCGGACCAGGAGGTCCGCTGGTGTCCGGGCTGCGGCGACTACGTGATCCTGGCCACGATCCAGAAGCTGATGCCGGAGCTCGGAAACACGCGCGAGAACACGGTGTTCGTGTCGGGGATCGGCTGCTCCAGCCGCTTCCCGTACTACATGAACACGTACGGGTTCCACACGATCCACGGGCGCGCGCCGGCCATCGCCACAGGCCTCAAGACCACGCGCCCCGAGCTCGACGTGTGGGTCGTCACCGGCGACGGCGACGCGCTGTCGATCGGCGGCAACCACTTCATCCACGTGCTGCGGCGCAACGTGGATCTCAAGATCCTGATGTTCAACAACCGGATCTACGGCCTGACGAAGGGCCAGGCATCGCCCACCTCGGAGCTGGGCAAGAAGGCCAAGTCGACGCCGTTCGGCACGATCGACGCGCCCTTCAACCCGGTGCAGCTCGCGCTGGGCGCCGGCGCGACCTTCGTGGCGCGCACGACCGACTCGGATCCGGTGCACATGGCCGAGGTGCTCAAGCGCGTGGCCGCGCACCGCGGCGCGGCCTTCGTCGAGATCCTGCAGAACTGCAACGTGTTCAACGACGAGGCCTTCGACCCGTTCACGGCGCGCGACGTGCGCGCCGAACGGCAGGTGCGACTGGAGCAGGGCAAGCCGCTGCTCTTCGCGGGCGGCAAGAAGGGCCTGCGCATCATCGACGGCGCGCCCCAGGTCGTCGACGTGGCCGGCGGCGACGAGGGCGTGATGGTGTGGAACGAGCAGGCGCGCGTGCCGGCGGCCTTCGCGCTGGCCAACTGCAAGTTCCCCGACTTCCCCGAGCCCTTCGGCGTGTTCCGCGCCGTCGAGCGCCCGATCCACCACGAGCTGGAGCTCGGCCAGGAGGAGGGTGCGCGCACGAAGCTGGGCATCGGCGAGCTGGCCAAGGTCGTCTACGCCGGCGACACGTGGGACATCGCATGAGGCGCGGACGCGAGCGCGCGCAGGCCACCGCCGGCGAGGTGTCGCGCCGATGAGCGACGCCTGGGTCAGCGCGCTCGTCTTCCTCGGCCTGGCGGCGGTCATGGCCGCCGGCACGCTGGTCGCCGCGTGGGCGCTGCGCGTGAAGGCGCGCCAGCCCTCGCCCGCGCAGACCCACACCTACGAGTGCGGCGAGGAACCCGACGGCGTCGCCTGGATCCGCTTCCACCCGCGCTACTACCTGGTGGCGCTCGTGTTCGTGCTGTTCGACGTCGAGGCCGTGTTCCTCCTGCCCTGGGCCGTCAGCCTGCGCGAGCTGGGCACGCCGGCCTTGTGGAGCATGGGCATCTTCCTCGTGATCCTGCTGTTGGGCTGGCTCTACGCCGTGCGCAAGGGGGCGCTGCGCTGGGTATGAAGTCCGACGCCTACGAGCACACGCCGTTCCGTCACGTCGAGGCCATGCCCGGCGCCGACGTGCTGCTGGCCAAGGTCGACGACTTCCTGCACTGGGGCGCCGAGAACAGCCTGTGGATCTTTCCCATGGGCACGTCGTGCTGCGCGATCGAGTTCATGGCCGCTGCCGCGAGCCGGATGGATCTCGACCGCATCGGCACGATCGTGCGCGGCTCGCCGCGCCAGTGCGACGTGATGGTGATCGCCGGGACGATCACGGTGAAGATGGCGCCGCGCGTCAAGAAGCTGTGGGACCAGATGCCCGAGCCCAAGTGGGCGATCGCGATGGGCTCGTGCGCGATCTCGGGCGACTTCTACCGCGACATCTACAGCGTCGTGCCGGGCGTGGACACGTTCATGCCGGTCGACGTGTACGTGCCCGGCTGCCCGCCCGGCCCCGAGGCGCTGCTCGACGGCATCCGCCGCCTGCAGGAGAAGATCCGCGCGGCCCGCGCGGGGCAACCGGTGCAAGCGGAGGCGCGGCCCGAGACGGCCAAGCTGATCCGGCCACAGGTGCGGCGGCTGTGCGACGCGGACCGCGATCCGGCGATCACCGCGCAGCAGATGGAAGCGGTGCTGCGCATGGACAAGGGCGGCGCGGAGCGGAGGCCGGAGTGATCGACGCGCGGGCCGCACGCATGGCGCAGGAGCGCTTCGGCCTGGAGGTGCCGGCGACCGGCCCGAGCGTGCCGCCCGAACGGCTGCTGGAGTTCGCGCGCGCGCTGCGCGACGAGCTGGGCTTCGGCTACCTCTCCTACATCACCGCGTTCCACCATCCCGGGAAGCCCGCCGAGCCGCCCGCGGAGGGCGCCGAGCCGGCCGCGCCCCAGCCCGCGCGCTTCACCGTCGTGTACCGCGTGCGCTGCATCGCCGAGAACACCGAATTCGCGTTCCGCTGCGAGACGCCGGTCGGCGCGAGCGTGCCGAGCCTGTTCCCCGTGTGGGCCGGCGCGGACTGGCAGGAGCGCGAGGCCTTCGACCTCGTCGGCCCGGTCTTCGCGGACCACCCCGACCTGCGCCGCATCATGCTGCCCGAGGACTGGGACGGACATCCGCTGCAGAAGCAGTACGCCATCGACACCCCGCACCGCCCATGGCGTTGAGCCCCGCGCCCGCACAGGCCGCGCCCATCGTGCGCGCCAACCCGCACCTCGACATCGAGACGTACGAGCCGGAAGCGGACCTGATGGTGCTGAACATGGGGCCGCAGCACCCGTCCACGCACGGCGTTCTGCGCCTCAAGCTGTACCTCGACGGCGAGGTCGTGGTGAAGGCGGTGCCGTACCTGGGCTACCTGCACCGCGGCGTCGAGAAGCTGCTGGAGAAGCTGACCTACGTCATGTCCACGCCGATCGTGGACAAGAACGACTACGTGTCGGCCATGTCGAACGAGCTGGCGCTCAACATGGCCTTCGAGGCGCTGGAGGGTTGCGAGGTGCCGCGCCGCGCGCTCTACCTGCGCTCGATCTGCGCGGAGCTGCAGCGCGTCGCGAGCCACCTCCTGTGGCTGGCGACCTTCGCGCTCGACATGGGCGGCGCGCTGGGCGGCGGCACCAGCGTGTTCATGTACTGCTTCCGCGAGCGCGAGCTGATCCTGGACGTGTTCGAGGAGCTCACGGGCTCGCGCTTCCACTACAACTACCACCAGGTCGGCGGCGTGCGGCACGACGCGCCCGCCGGCTGGGACCGCTCGGTGCGGCGCGTCGTCGCGCGCATCGCGGAGCGCATCGACGAGTACGAGGGGATGCTGACGCACAACCCGATCTTCCTGCAGCGCACGCGCGGGATCGGGCGCATCGACGCGGCGCTGGCGATGGAGCTGGGCCTCTCGGGTCCGATCCTGCGCGCGTGCGGAATCGACTGGGACCTGCGCCGCGCGCGGCCCTACGCGGCCTACGGCGAGGTCGACGTGCGCACGGTCACCGCGGCCGAGGGCGACGTCTACGCGCGCTACCTTGTGCGCGTCGGCGAGATGCGCGAGAGCCTGCGCCTCGTGCTGACGCTGCTCGACGGCCTGCCGGAGGGCGCGATCATGGGCCGCAAGCCGATCGAGACGCCCAATGCGGTGCGCCCGCCGGCGGGCGAGGCCTACGTCGCGATCGAGAGCCCGCGCGGCGAGCTGGGCACGTTCGTGGTCAGCGACGGCTCGCCCAAGCCGTACCGCGCCAAGATCCGGCCGCCGTCGTACCACGCGCTGTCGGCGCTGCCCTACGTCCTGCCGGGCACGACGATCCCCGACGTCGTCGTGATCCTCGGCAGCCTCGACCCGATCATGGGGGAGGCGGACCGGTGAGCCTCCTGTTCGACAGCCCGGTGCTGCACGCGCTCGTGCTGGGCGTCGTGCTCGCTTCGGCCGTGATGGGCGTCACGTCGTACTTCATCTGGTGGGAGCGCAAGTTCGCCGGCCGCATGCAGGGCCGCATCGGCCCCAAGCACGTCGGGTTCGAGGGCCTGCTGCAGCCGATCGCCGATGCGTTCAAGCTGCTGATCAAGGAGGACATCGTCCCGCGCTCGGCGGACAAGCCGCTGTTCAACCTGGCGCCGTTCCTGGCGGTCGCGGTCGCGCTGTCGGCGCTCGCCATCGTGCCCGTCGCGTCGGGCCTCGTGATCTCGGACCTCGACGTGGGCGTCCTGTTCTTCCTGGCTGCGGGCGCGATGAGCGTCGTGCCCACGTGGATGGCGGGCTGGGCCTCGAACAACAAGTACGCGTTGCTCGGCGGCATGCGCGCCGTCGCGCAAAGCGTCGCCTACGGCGTGCCGCTCGTGCTGGCGGCGCTCGTGCCCGTGATCCTGTCGGGCTCGATGAACCTGTCCGACATCGTCGCCGCGCAGGCCGGCGGGCACTGGTTCATCCTGTGGCCGCCGGGACCTGGCCTGGCGGCGGGCATCCTGTTCGTCCTGGCGTCGCTGGCCGAGGGCAACCGCATCCCTTTCGACATCCCCGAGGCCGAGAGCGAGCTGATCTCCGGCGTCTCGACCGAGTACACGGGGATGAAGTTCGGCATGTTCTACCTGGCCGAGTACCTCCACAGCCTGATCGGCTCGGCGCTGTTCGTGACGCTGTTCCTGGGCGGCTACGACGGGCCCGGGCCGGACGTGCTCTGGCTGCAGGCGGCGTACTTCGTGCTCAAGACGGCGCTCGTCGCCACGGCACTCTTGTGGGTGCGCTGGACGTTCCTGCGGCTGCGTTCGGACCAGTTGATGAGCCTGTGCTGGAAGTGGCTGTTGCCCGGAGGGCTCGTGCTGCTCATGCTCGCGGCCCTCTGGACGCGCCTCGTCCCCGGGGGCGCCGCATGAGCCTCCTCAAGACCTGCGTCGAAGCCCTGGGCACCACGCTGCGCAACCTGGGCCGCAAGCCGAACACGGTCCTGCACCCGTTCGAGCCGCGCGAGCGCGCCCCGCGCTACCGCCAGACCTTCGCGCTGGTGCATGACGAGCACGGCGACGAGGCCTGCATCGGCTGCAAGAAGTGCGAGAAGATCTGCCCGTCGGAGGTGATCACCGTCGTCACGGGCAAGAAGCGCGAGTCGCCCGCGACCGGCCAGAAGCGCGGGTGGTGCGACGACTTCACGCTCGACCTGACCGCCTGCATCGTGTGCGAGCTGTGCGTGCAGGTCTGCCCGGTCGACGCGATCCTGATGTGCCGCGCGCCCACGCAGCCCGGATTCGCGCGCGAGGACCTCCTGCTCACGATGGACCGGCTGTACGCGAACGAGAAGCTGTTGCCGCTCTCTCCCGCGACGGGGAAGGGCATCATCGCCAGCCACGAACCCCCCAAGACCGCCGACGCATGACGACGCCGGAGCTGCTCGGACTCGCGGCGCTGTCGGCGGTGCTCCTCGCGGGTGCGCTGGGCACGGTGCTGTCGCGGAACCTGGTCCACAGCGTGCTGTGGCTGGCGCTCACGCTCGTGGCCACGGCCGGTCTGTACCTGAAGCTCCTGGCCGGCTTCCTGGCGGGCGCGCAGGTGTTGCTCTACGCCGGCGGCGTCGTGACCCTGGCGATCTTCGGCGTGATGCTGACGACGCGCCAGGACGGCGGTCCGATCCGTCACGAGAGCGCGGGCCGCGCGCGCGGCGCGTTGACCGCGCTGGTCGTCGCGGCGTGCCTGTGCACGGCGATCCTCGCCGCTCCGCTGCCCGACGTCTCCGCAGCGCCGGCGCCCGACGCCGCGGCCGTCGGCCGCTCGTTCCTGACCGACTTCGTGCTGCCCTTCGAGGTCCTCTCGGTCCTCCTTGTGGCCGCGATGGTCGGCGCCATCGTGCTGGCCCGCAAGGAGGACGCGTGAGCGGCCTCACCGACGTCCAGGCCTGCCTGCTGGTGGCCGCGCTCATGTTCTCGATCGGCGTCTACGGCCTGCTGACGCGCCGCAACGCCATCGGCATCCTCCTGTCGGTCGAGCTGATGGCGAACGCCGTCAACGTCAACCTGATCGCGTTCGCGCGCCTGCACGGCGACGTGGCCGGCCAGGTGTTCGCGCTGTTCGCCATCGCCCTGACGATCGCCGAGGTGGTGGTCGGGCTGGCGCTCGTCCTCCTTCTCTCGCGCACGCGGCGTTCCATCGACGTCGACGAGGCCCGGATGCTCCAAGGCTGAGCCATGTCCGACCTCGCGATCGTCCTGTGCATCCCGCTCCTGCCCGCCGCGGCCGCCGCGCTGATCGGACTGGTGCGCCCGATCGGGCGGCGCGGCGATCTCGCGGCGGGGATCTCGATCGCGGCCGCGGCCGCGTCCCTCGCGGCTGCCGTGTGGCTGCTCCTTTCCGGCGCCGGCCCGGTCGTCGAGAAGGTGCGCTGGCTGCCCGTCGCCGGCGGCACGCTGGCCGAGGCCGGACTGGCGCTGAACGGCATCAGCGCTCCGATGCTGGTCGTCGTCGGCGTCGTGGCGCTGATGGTGCAGGTCTACTCGCTGGGCTACCTGTCGGACGAGCCCAGCGCCGGCCGTGGCCGGTACTTCACGTGGCAGTCCCTGTTCCTGTTCTCGATGCAGGGGTTCGTGCTGTCGCCGAACCTGCTGCAGATGTTCGCGTTCTACGAGCTGATCGGCCTGTGCAGCTACCTCCTGATCGGCTACTGGCACGAGAAGCCGACGGCCGGGCGCGCGGCCGTGAAGGCCTTCTGGATCACGAAGCTGGGCGACGTCGGGTTCCTGATCGGGTTGCTCGTGGCCTGGGCGCAGTACAGGAGCTTCGACCTCGCCGAGCTGCAGGCCGCGATTGCGGGCGGCGGTGGAGGTGACGCCGCGTGGCTGCTGCCGGCGCTGCTCTTCTGCGGCGTGGCCAGCAAGTCGGCGCAGGTGCCGCTGCACGTGTGGCTGCCCGATGCGATGGAGGGCCCGACGCCCGTCTCGGCGCTGCTGCACGCGGCGACGATGGTCGCGGCGGGCGTGTATCTCCTGGTCTCGACCGCGTTCCTGTTCGCCGCGTCGCCCGTGATGGGCCAGGTCGTGATGTACACGGGCGCGGTGACGGCCGTGTTCGCCGCCGTGCTGGGCTGCGCGCAGAACGACGTCAAGCGCGTGCTGGCGTACTCGACCTGCTCGCAGCTCGGCCTGATGGTCGCCGCCATCGGCGCCGGGGCCGTGCTGGCCGGGTACTTCCACCTCGTCACGCACGCCTGCTTCAAGGCGCTGCTGTTCCTCGCCGCCGGCAGCGTGATCCACGCCGTGCACACCAACGACGTGCGCGCGATGGGGGGCCTCGCCGCGCGCATGCGGCCGACCGCGCTCCTCTTCGGCCTGGGCGCGCTGGCGCTGGCCGGCATTCCGCCGCTCTCGGGCTTCGTGTCGAAGGAGCTCGTGCTGGCCGCGCTGGCGGACCATCCCGTCGCGCTCGTGCTGGTCGTGTCGACCGCGCTCCTGACGCCCTACTACATGGGCCGCGTGTTCCTGCTGGCGTTCCTGGGCCGGCCGCGCGGCGCGGCGGCGGAGCACGCGCACGAATCGGGGCCGGTCATGCTCGGCCCCATGGCGGTCCTGGCGGTCGGCGCGGTGTTCGCGGGCCTGCTGCTCGGGCCGTTCCGCGACCTGACCGGTTTGCCGGGCGAGTTCCACTTCGGCGCTCTCGGCATCGTCGCCGTCCTCCTGGCGCTCGCCGGCATCGCGATCGCCTGGGTCCTGCACGGGCCGCGCGCGGCGCGCGTCGACGCCCTGCCCGCGCCGGTCCTGGCGCTCGCGCGCGGCGGCGCGATCGACAAGCTCTACGTCTTCGGCTGGAAGCGCGTCCTCTACGTGCTCGCCGTCGTCTCCGCCTGGATCGACCGCTACGTCGTCGACGGCGTGATGAACCTGATCGGCACCGTGTCGATGAGCGCCGGGCGCTCGCTGCGCCGCGTCCAGACCGGTCTCGCGCAGGACTACGTGTTCGCGGTGGTCGCGGGCATGCTGATCCTCCTGGCCTGGGGTCTGTGGGGGAGCTGACGCATGCCGCTCCTCTCGATCATCGTCTTCGCGCCGCTGCTCGCCGCCGTCGTCCTGATGCTGCTGCCGGCGAGCTCGCGCACCGCGATCCGCCTGGTCAGCATCGTGGCCGCCACGGTCTCGATGGCGGGCAGCATCGCCGCGACGGTCCTGTTCCTGGGCGGCGAGCCGCTGCGCGAGACGCTGCCGCTCGTCCCGGCGCTCGGCATCCAGTACGCGCTGGCCGCCGATGGCTGGGGCGTCGTCCTGCTGCTCCTGACCGGCATCATCCTGTTCGCCGGCTGCTGGGCGAGCTGGACCGTCGCCACGCGCGACCGCGAGTTCTACGTGCTGCTGCTCGTGCTCTCGACGGGCGTGTTCGGCGTGTTCGTGTGCCTCGATCTCTTCCTGCTCTTCCTGTTCTACGAGATCGCGGTGCTGCCGATGTACCTGCTCATCGGCATCTGGGGCAGCAGCAAGCCGGTGCCGCCGCGCGGGCCGTTCGCGTTCGCGATGCGGCGCCTGGACGTCGGCGGCCGCGAGTACGCGGCGATGAAGCTGACCTTGATGCTGCTGGGCGGCTCGGCGCTGATCCTGGTGGCGATCCTGGCGATGGCACAGGGCGGCGGCGGCACGTTCCACATGGAGGAGCTGGCCGCGGTGCGCTTCCCGCGCGAGCTGCAGATGTGGGCCTTCCCGCTCCTGTGGCTGGGCTTCGGGAGCCTCGCGGGGGTGTGGCCGTTCCACACCTGGTCGCCCGACGGGCACGCGTCCGCGCCCACCGCCGTGTCGATGCTGCACGCGGGCGTGCTGATGAAGCTCGGCGCGTTCGGCGTCATCCGCATCGGCATGGTGCTCCTGCCCGAGGGCGCGGCGGCCTGGGCGCCCATCGTCGGCGGCATCGCGGCGCTCAACGTCGTGTACGGCGCGCTGTCGGCGATGGCGCAGACCGACCTCAAGTACGTGATCGCGTACTCCAGCGTCTCGCACATGGGCATCGTGCTGCTGGGCGCGGCGACGATGAGCGTCAACGGCTGGAACGGCGCGGTGTTCCAGATGTTCGCGCACGGCATCATGACGGGCCTGTTCTTCGCGCTCGTCGGGCTGATCTACGAGAAGAGCCACTCGCGCGACATCCCCTCGATGGGCGGCTTCGCGCGCGCCATGCCCGGCATCGCCGTGTTCTTCACGCTGGCGGGTCTCTCCAGCCTGGGCCTGCCGGGCACCGCGGGCTTCGTGGCGGAACTGCTCGTGTTCCTCGGCGCGTACGAGACCGGCCACCTGTGGTGGACGATCCCGGCCGTGCTGGGCGCGTTCTTCACCGCGGTCTACGTGCTGCGCGCCGCGCGTTCGATCTTCTGGGGCCCGCCCAAGACGGCCGAGTTCCCGCACCTCGAGGACGCGCGCGGGCCCGAGTGGGTCGCGCTCGTGCTCTTGGGCGCGGCCATCGTCCTGTTCGGCGTGTGGCCGGCGCTGGCGCTCGATCCGATCGACGGGACCACGCTGCAGCACCTCGCGCGCCTCCCGGGGGCCCTCCTGCGCTGAACGCCATGCAGCCCCTCCTCCTCGACCTCGCGCTGTTCGGCCTCGCGCTGCTCGTGTTCGCGGCCGACCTCGTCATGCCGGCCGTGGAACGGCGCGGCCTGGGGCACATCGCTTGCGCGGGCCTCGTCCTGATCCTCGCCGCGAGCTTCGTGGTCGACGTGCGCGGCGAGGCCTTCGGCGGCGCGTTCGTGGCCGACGACCTCGCCCTGTGGTTCAAGCGCACGTTCCTCGCGGCCGGCGCGCTGACGGTGCTCGTGTCGGTCGACCCCGTAGAGGAGCGCTTCGCGCGCCGACAGGGCGAGTACCACCTGATGCTGCTGTTCAGCCTGCTGGGCATGTCGCTCCTGGCCTCGGCGCGCGAGCTCATGCTGCTGGTGGTCGCGTTCGAGCTGATGAGCCTGCCGCTCTACGTGCTCGCGGCCTACGACAAGACCGAGCGCGCGGGCACCGAGGCGGCGCTGAAGCTGTTCCTGGTGGGCGCGACCAGCATCGCGATCACGCTCTACGGCCTGTCGCTGGTGTACGGCGCGACGGGCACGACGATGATCCCGCAGATCGCCGGGCACGCGGCGGCCGGTGCGTCGCCGCTGCTCGTCGTGGGCCTCTTCGCGACTCTGGCGGGCATGGGCTTCAAGATCGGCGCCGTGCCGTTCCACATGTGGGTGCCCGACACCTACCAGGGCGCGTTCACGCCCTTCGTCGGCTTCCTGTCGGTCGCGCCGAAGGCCGCCGGATTCGCGGCGCTGATCCGGCTCTACTCGGAGGGCTTCGCGCCGCTGGCCGAGCGGTACGCGGCCGTGCTGTTCGTGCTGTGCGCGCTGACGCTGGTCGTCGGAAACCTGCTCGCGCTGCCGCAGGACAACGTGAAGCGCCTGCTCGCGTACAGCGGTGTCGCGCAGATCGGCTACATGCTGCTGGGCCTGGTCGCCCACACGGGCGAGGGCCTGGGGATGCTGGGCTTCTACGTCCTGACCTACGTGTTCACGAACATCGGCGCGTTCGCGGTGGTAGCGGCCGTGGGCAAGGCGACGGGCTCCGACGACATCGGCGCATACCGCGGCCTCGCACGGCGCAACCCGGCGCTGGCGTTCGCGATGCTCCTGTTCCTGCTGTCGCTGGGCGGGATCCCGTTCGTCGCGGGCTTCTGGGCGAAGCTCGGCGTGTTCATCGCCGCCTGGAACGCGGGACACGGCGCGCTGGTGCTGCTGGGCGCGCTGTTCGCCGTCGTCGGCGTCTTCTACTACCTGCGCCTCGCGCGCAGCATCTACCTCGAAGACCCCGAGCCCGGCGCGAGCGCGGTCCGCGTCCCCGCGGCGCAGGCGATCGCGCTCGGGATCTGCGCCGCGGCGATCGTGGTCATCGGCGTGTACCCGCGGCCGCTGGTCGACGCGGCGCTCGCGGCGGGGAGCGGCATCCTGCCCTGAGCGAGTGCGCGTCTCAGGACGTGCGCGCCGCCCAGCTCTCCGCGATTCTCCTCAGGTCGGGCGCCTCGCTGCCCTGCTCGCCGAAGAAGTGGCGCTCGATCGCCGCGATCTCGGTGCTGAGCTCGCGCTTCTGAGCGGGGGCGAGGCCGTTGTTGCGCTCGATGTCGCGCAGGAGGCCCAGCACGGTGAACGGCGTCACCGTCTCGGGCACCGGGAACCTCGCCTGCGCGGCCGCTTTGGGCCGGTTCAGGCGCCGCAGGCCCAGGAACGCGCCCGCGGCGACGAGCACGCCGACGGGGATCCACCACATCCACGTGCGCGACGGCTCGCCGTAGCGCCGCTCCAACTGCACCGTCGGCTCCACGCTGGCGAGGTCCGCGTCGACGTAGCGGAAGCGCTCGTGCGTCGCGGTCTCGACGCGCGGCGCGCCGAACGTGAACTCGGTGGGCAGCTCCGTCAGGCCCGCCTTGGCGCGCAGCGTGATCGTCCAGGTGCGCTCGGTCGTGACCCCCTCGCCCTCTTCGGCGAACTTGACGACCGCCACGCCGGTGTCGTCGCGTTTCACCACGTCGAAACCGGCCGGCGCGAGGTCCATCAGCGTGTCGAACTCGGGGACGACGCCCGTGGCCGATGCCTTGACCTCCAGCAGGAGCTTGCCGTCCTTGGCCTGGCGCTCGTCGAGGATCTGCGTCAGGGCGAGCTTCTCGTACGGGCGCGCGTCAGCCTCGGTCGTGGAGGCGTCGATCGGCACAGTGGGGGACTCGATCGGCAGCAGGGCGTATCCGGTCGTGTCCAGGAAGTCGAGGTCCAGGCGCAGCGGCGGCACGCGGTCGACCTGCGGTCCGCGCGGCGCGAGCAGGATGTAGGCGTAGGGCGTGACGCGCCAGCCGTACTCGGCCTCGGCCTTCGAACGCACCGACGGCTCGTTGAACGTGATGGAACGCACGTCGAAGTGCTCGGCGAGGGCCTCGCGCGCCGCCTCCTCGAACTTGTCGCGGTAGTTCTCCGTCGGCCGTCCGTAGTTGAAGCCGAACGCGGCGTTGTTCTGGTTCTGGAGGTACTTCGAGAACCCGCCCGACTCGCGCTCGATGTCGCGCGTGTGGCGCAGGTCGACGCAGAGGCCGAAGGGCGCGGCGTGACCGACGCGGTCGCTGCCGTCGACGCGCACGCGCAACTGGATCTCGGTGACGAGATCCTTGTAGTAGTCGAAGATGCTCTGCGCCTCGCGCGTCATGTCGGTCTCGCCGGTGATCGCGAGCCCCTCGCGCACGTAGCGGAACTTGACGGCGGGGTTCACGCTGCCCAGGCGCGTGACCAGGGAGTTGGCGAAGAGCGCCATGTGCCGCTCGGCGCGCTCGCCCGGCAGCGACTGGAGGGCTGCGCGGATCAGCGGGATCTGTCCGGCCGCGAGCTGGCGCTCGTGGTTGATCGCGCGCAGGTCGCTGGCGCCCAGCGCCGCGTAGAACCAGGTCTCGTGGACGCGGCCTGTCTCCTTCTCGCGCGGCAGCGCCTCGACGTTCTCCGCGTACAGCCTCGCGGCCTTGGCGAAGGTCTCGAAGGCCTGCATCCGGCGCGAGGCGAACTCGGGGTCCTTCTTCAGCGTGCGCTCGTAGTCGTTCTGGTCGTGCTCCAGCGCCGCCTGGGCCAGCCACAGCTCCCAGCTTCCCGGGTGCGCCTTCAACGCTCCCGCCGTCGTCGCGCGCGCCAGCTCGTAGCCCCGCACGACCTCGGCCTGCATGTCCTTCTGGTTGCGCCCGGTCTTCTTGTCCTTCTGCACCGCGGGGTCGTCCCACACGGTGACCAGGTTGGCGCGCATGCGCTGCAGGAGCTCGGCCATCGTCGCGGGGTCGAGGCTCTCCATCGGGCCGAAGATCCCCTCGATCGTCTCGAGGCGGTAGATCTCGGCCGTGCTGTGCGCCGTCGTGAACGCGTTGGCCAGGAGGTCCGTCGGCAGCTCGACCGGCAGCTTGCGCAGCCGCGCGACACACTCGCCGAGCTCGCGCAGGTTGCGCTCCTGCTTGGAGCGCGTCAGCGGGATGCTGTTGGCGCGCTCGTCGAAGCCGTACACGAACATGAACTGGTTCGTGCGGCCGCGCTCGGAGTTGGGGTTGTGGTTGTTGGCCCACACGCGCAGGAACTCCTTGACCAGCTCCTGCGCCTCGGCCGGGTGCGTCGCGGCCAGCGTCTCGATGTGGGGGAAGGCCTTGCCCTCCTCGCTCACCTTGAGGAAGAGCTGCGCGGCCACCGTGTGGATGCGCGGCTGCAGCGTGTCGTCGACGCGCCGCAGCCAGTCCTCGGGCGGCAACAGGTCGAGCACCTTCTTCGTCGACCCGGCGGCCACGCCGCCCATGCGCCGGTTCATCGACGAGTAGTCGTAGTAGAAGATGTTCCCGTACATGTCGCGCTGGATGCGCGGTCCGAGCGACGTCGAGTCGTCGAACTGGTACGTGACGCCGGCCTCGCGCAGCCAGTTGACGGCAAGCAGGCTGAGCTCCGCGCTCCACTCGTCGGCGCGCTCGGGCGCCGCCGCCAGGAGCGCCTTGGCCGCCGTCGTCTGCAGCTCGAGCAGCTTGATGCGCCGGTCGGCGTCGTGCGGCGTCGTCTGCAGGCCGGTCGAGGCCGCGCTGCCGATCGCCGCCAGCACTTCCTTGCCGCGCTCGGGCCGGGCGGTGAAGCTCTCGTCGAGCCAGGCCTGACCGAGGTCCTTCTGGATCCGCGGCGCGATGTCGACCGCGCGCTGGATGGCCTCGCTCTTGATCTCCTCGCTGATCTCGCCGGCCGCCAGCGCCGCCAGCGTCGCGCGCCAGGCCTGCTCCAGCCACGGACCCTCCTTGTCCTTGCCGTCCTGCGCGAGGCACCAGCGCGAGATCAGGTTCAGCGCCTCGCGGTCACCCGACGCTTCGGCCTCTTCCGCGGTCGGCAGCAGCCCCTCCAGGAACAGCGGCTCGTTCGCGCCCACGAGCACCAGCGCGAGCTGGCGGTGGTTCAGCGGGCAGCCCTCCGCGCCCAGTCGCGGACGCAGCTCCTCCAGGAAGCGTTCGACGCGGTGCCCCAGGTCGAGCGCCTGGCGCAGGATCGCGCCCAGCGATGCGAGCTGCTCCTTGGTCAGCGGCGCCGACAGGTCCGCGATGCCGAGCACGTCGGCGGGCGAGAACTGGTTCTTCTCCAGGTACTGCTGGCCTTGCGGCGGGATGTTGGGCGGGCGCTTCGAAGGGCCCTGCTTGAGGGACTCGAGCAGCCGGTCGTAGCCGCCGGTGCGCTCGTCCTCGGTGAGCCCCGCGAAGTACGTCTTCACCGCGGCCCAGTCGCCCAGCGTCACGCTGCGCTGCAACGCGGCCATTTCGGCCTCGATCGCCTTCGCTTCGGCCGCCTTGCGTGCGGCCTCCTCGGCGGCGGCCTTCGCCTTGGCTTCCTCCTCGGCCTTCTTCTTGGCCGCGGCTTCGGCCTTCTTGCGCGCTTCTTCCGCCTCCTCGGGCGTGGGCGCGGCCGCATCCGGCGCGGCTTCCGCCGGCGGCGTGCTCTCCGCCGCGGCCGGTGCCGCCGCGGGCTCCTCGGCTGGTTTCTGCTCCTCGGCCGGCGGCTCGGGCGGCTTCGACCACGTCGCGAGGATCGTGGACGGACGCCGGTCGTACTCGAGCTTCTTCAGCTTCTCCAGGCGCGGCGAGGCCTTGCCCGCGTCCTTCTTGCCGGCGGCCGCGGGCGCGGGGGGCATTCCCGGCGGCGTCGGCCCGTCCGACATCACGACCATCTCCTCGCCGTCGCC
This sequence comes from uncultured Planctomycetaceae bacterium, assembly GCA_964552795.1. Taxonomy (GTDB): domain Bacteria; phylum Planctomycetota; class UBA1135; order UBA1135; genus JAEUHZ01. The sequence goes on along the minus strand of CAZKIO010000032.1, from coordinate 4,464 downwards.
GAGGAAGATGACCTGCTGCGTCTGCGCGAACGGGGAAACGGCGCACAGAGCCGCCGACACGAAGAGAGCGGTTCGAAGCATCATCGCGCGGATCCCACGCCCGTGAGAGGCGTGTCCAGGGCGGAACTCAGGGGAAAATCAGGATCCGGAGCCGTCGGGCGGCGGGCCCGAACCCGCGCCGCGCGCATCCTTGGGCTGCATGCCGTTGCTGGGGCGCTTGCCGGGTCTCTGGCCGCGACCGCGGCCGTCCTTGCAACCCCTTCACTGCGACGGCAGGGGCAGGCCCTGCAGTTCGGACAGCTCCATGCGCTGCAGTCGGATGGCCGACTCCAGGTTCTCGCGTGCGAGCGCGGCCGCCTGCTCGTCGCCCGCGGCGGTCGAACGCTCGGCGAGCAGCTTGTAGTTCTGGCGCGAGGCGTCGATCTCCGGTTCCCACTCCTCGCGCGGCGCGCCCTCGAGGCGCATCAGCCACGTCATGTAGTACTGGGCGTTGGCCAGCGCTCCGCGCGCGTCGTCGAGCTGCGCCGGATCCGCGGACGGGTCGTTCGCGAGCTCCTCGACGAGGCTCGAGAGCGTGCGCCGCGCCTCGGGCATCTGGCTGACGAACATCTGCGCCTTGGCGCGCTCGAGCAGCAGCGCGCGCGTCTCGGCCGTGCGGCCCGACGGCAGCGACGAGAGCGCCTCGCCGTAGGCCTCGACCGCCTCGGCCCACTTCTCGCGCGCGGCTTCGTCGCCCTCGCGCGCCGCGATCGCACGGGCTTCGCGCGCGGCGTCCTGCGCGCGCTGCGCGGCGCCGGCGGCCTGGTCCGCGTGCTGGCGGTCCTGGCCCGGTCCGAAGTGGTAGGCCCCCGCCGCGACCGGCAGGAGTAGCCATCCGCAAAGCAACAGAGTTCTCATTCGAGCCTCCCGAGCATCTCCCCGGCCTTGCGACCGGAACTCTTCCCCCCCGGCCTTTCGGCCGTGGGGCCTTCATCCTAGCGCGGTCGCCCGTCCGGATACCGTTCCAGAGCTCCGGAAGGCGGATCGAGCCTCCGTGGGCGCGAGCGCGGGACCCATGGACGCCCCGGGCCGCCAGCGCGTCCCGAGGAAATGCAGCAACAGGGGCAGGGCTGCGAGGAACAGCGCCCCCAGGCCCACGGCGATCAGGGCGTACTCGCGCCGGGTCAGTCTCTCCAGCACGTCGTCCTCGTCCAGGCCCGTCGCGTCGGCGATCAGTGCCGTTCCGATCTGCTTCTCGTTCCCGTCGTGGTACGTGCCGCCCAGGCGCGCCGCGATCTGCTTGAGCGTCGAGATGTCCTGGCGCGACTGGCGCCCGTCGATGAACTTGCCGACGCGCGGGTCGCCCACGCCGACGACCAGCACGCTGCGCACCGACGCCGGCATGCGCGGCATGCCCGTCGCGGGCACGGTGTCGCCGTCGCTCAGGACGATCAGCGTCGTGCTGCGGGGGTTCCAGGGCTTGGCGATGTTCGCGGCCTCCTCGAGCCCGTCGAACAGCTTGGTCTTGCCGGCCGGGAACGCGTAGTGCATCGGCAGGTCGCCCAGGATGTTGCGCACGACCTCGAAGTCGCGCGTGTCGATCACGACGGGCTTGGCGCCGTTGTAGACGGCCACGACGCTGACCCGGTAGTGATCGATCGGCACCCGGTCGAAGAACGACTCCATCAGGGCGCGCGCGCGCAGCATGCGGCTCTCCTTGCCGCTCGGGCCGGCGTCCTCGAGGCGCATGCTGGGCGACACGTCGAGCACCAGCAGCACGTGCGCGTAGTCCCCCGAGCGCCGCGCGTCGGCGCCGTCCGCGCCGTAGTGCCGCGGCTCGACGTGGATCAGCGTGACGAGGCCCCAGGCCAGCGCGGAGACGGCCGCCGCACGCAGGTACGGCGCGGCGCGCGCCCAGGGCGCCGGCCGTCCCGACGGGCCGAATGCGAGGCGCGCGATCCGCGCGACGCGGCGCGCGTGCAGCCACTCGGCCAGCGCGGCGCACGCGAGCGCCAGCACCGCGGCCAGGATCGCCAGCGCCTCGGGCTCTACCACGGCGTGTACCTCAGGCCGAAGGCGGCGAGCAGCAACAGGCCCAGCAGCGACAGCCCCGCCAGCGACCAGGGTCCGAAGTCGTCGGCGGCCTCGGCCTGCGACTTCTCCATGCGCGCCTTCTGCATCTGGTCGATGCGCGCGAACACGCGATCGAGGCCGGCGGTGTCCTCGGGCTTGAAGGCCTCGCCGCCGGTCCCGACGGCGATGCGCACGACCTGGTCGGGGATCGCGCCGTCGGCGATGTGCACGGTGTAGACGGTGATGCGGTCCTCGAGGAGCTGCCGCGCGATCTCCTCCTCGCGGCCGCCGCCCAGGTCGGCGCTGTAGCCGTCGCTGACCAGGATGATCATGCGATCGCCCTCCTCGCGCTCCAGCAGCACCGTGCGGCAGGCGAGCAGCGCCTTGCCGATCTCGGTGCCGTTGAACCAGTAGGGGATGCGGCCCGGCTGCATGAACGGCGGTGCGCAGCGGAACGCCGACGTGTCGGTCGTCAGCGGCACCCAGTGCAGCACGTTGTTGCCGAAGAACGTCAGGCCGAAGGCGTCGCCCTCGCGGTAGTCGAGGAACGAGTTGATGGCCTTCATCGAAGCGTCGTAGCGCGTGCCGTCGCCGAACTGCGCGGTCATGCTGCCCGAGACGTCGACGCAGAACTGGATGTTGGTGAGCACGCGCTTGGAGCGCGGTTCGTCCCAGGCCTGCGGGCCGGCCAGGATCACGATCACGACCGCCAGCAGCAGCGCCGGCAGCGTCTCGGCGGCGCCGATGAACCCGCGGATCCAGCGCCCGCGCGTCGGACGGCCATGGTCGAAGGGCAGCACGAGCGCGCGGCCGCGCCGCGCCCAGATCCAGAAGACCAGCACGACGGGGAGCACCAACAGGAAGAGCACCGACGGGTTGCGGAACGTGGCCAGGACGTCGAGCATCGCCTCAGCCTCCGCGTGCCGCGGCTGCGGACTCCGGCAGTTCGAGCGCATCGGCCGGCAGATCACGGTACGGCGCGAGCAGGCGGCCGACGTCGACGTCGGTTGGCGGCGTGGGACGGTGCAGCCAGTCCTCCAGGCCCTGCAGCAGCGGGCCCGCCTCGGCGTGCCGGCGCAGGAGCGCGAGCGTTTCCTGCGGCGTGCGGTCGCCGAGGTCCAGCTTGCGGCGCCACCAGGCTACGAGGCCGAGCTCGAGCTCGGAGCGCTCGGCGGTGGAGAGCTGGCCGGCCATCGCGCGTTCGACCAGCGGGCGGAGCCGCTCCGCGAGGGTGCGCGGTCGATGCCGCGCGGCCTCAGCGACCGCACGGCGCTTGCGGCGCGACCACAGGATCGCGGCGAGGCCCGCCGTCCACACGACACCCAACGCGATCATGAGCGCGCGGTAGCCGCCGAAGCGCGGCAAGGCGCCGCCCTCCGGCGGGTGCGGGAGCACTTGGCCGGACGGCAGCACCGAGAGCACGCGCACCGGGATCGGCGGCAGGTCGTCCGTGCCGCTGCCGTCCTTGCGGCGCAGGTACGGCCGCAGGTCGTGGTCGCCTGGCTCGAGCCCCGACCACTCCAGGTCGTAGCGGAACAGCGTCCCGTGCGGCGAGACGGAGCGCACGCGCAGGACGATCGGGCTTTCGCGCTCCTGCGCCGCGGCTTCGAGCTCGGATCCCGGCAGCACCAGCTCCTCGATCACCGCCGGGTAGCCGACGGTCGATTCGCGTCCGGCCTGTCGGGACGCGGCGGAGACCGACGCGCCGACAGCGAGGATCGACGCTGCCAGCAGCCACGCCGCCGCACGCGGCAGGGCGCGCGCGCCCGCGTTCACCGCGTCCCCCTTCCCATCCAGCCGCGCGAGCGGAAGAGGTGGCGCAGCGCGTGCGCGAACGGCTGACCGCAGCGGACGACCAGGTGGTCGATGCCCGCGCGCTTCAGTTCCGCGGCGGTGCGGTCGACATCGAGCCAGGCGCGGCGGCTGCGCGTCACGAACTCGCGCCCGGTCTCGGCTTCGCGCGCGCGCAGGAAGCCGGCGCCGCGAATGCCGGTCTCCGCCGGATCCTGGAGTCCGATCACGACGCAGTCGTGGAGCTGGCCCAGGCGCTTCAGCGCCGGCAGCGCGTCCGGGTCGTGCAGGTCGCTGAGCACGATGACGAGCGAACGCTGCGCGAGGCTCGGACCCAGTTCGCTCACGCGCGCACCGAGCGTCGTGCGCTCGTCGAAGCGGTACGAGCGCAAGAGGAGCAGCCACTGCAGCACGCGCGCCTGCGACAGGCTGGGCTGCATGCGCAGCGGCCGCTCGCCGACGCCGATGACGCCCACCGGGCTGACGCGGTCCAGGCAGGCCAGCGCCAGGCCCCCGGCGATGTGGAGCGCCGTCTCGTACTTCGTTGGCCGCGCGGACGACACCGTCATCGACGCCGACGTGTCGATCAGGAGGTACGTCGGCACGCTCTTGGGCGTCTCG
>CAZKIO010000031.1:52603-58263 GCA_964552795.1 uncultured Planctomycetaceae bacterium | reverse complement strand
TTCCACGCGCCGACGATGAGCTTCCCGGTGGCCGGCACGCTGATGGTCGAGCCGACCGAGAGCGAGTCGCAGGAGGAGATCGACCGCTTCGTCGACGCGATGATCCGCATCCGCGCGGAGATCACGTCGATCGAGCGCGGCGAGCTCGATCCGCGCGACAACCCGCTGAAGAACGCGCCGCACACGCTGGACATGGTCGTGAGCGACACCTGGAACCACGCCTACCCGCGCGAGCTGGCTGCGTTCCCCGCGCCCTGGACCCGCGAGCGCAAGTTCTGGCCATCGGTGGGACGGGTCGACAACGCCTACGGCGACAAGAACCTGATCTGCTCCTGCCCGCCGGTCGAGTCCTACGCGAGTTGACCATGCACGAATCCGACAGCCCGCAGGGAACCACGCGCCGCACGCTGGGCGCCGCATTCGCTGCCGGGCTGCTGCTCGGCGCGCCGGCCGTCGGCGCGCCGGCCGCTCCCCCGCAGGACGCGCCCGTCCCGGGCGTGCCCTCGCGCGTGCCCTCGTGACCCGTGTGACCCGGCGAAGGCCGCGCGGTCCGTGGGACCGCGGATGAGGACGAACGGCGCTGGACCTTCGGTGCGCGCTGGATCCCGAACATCGGGGTGGATCGCGCCGAGGCGCGCACGACGCTCGTGTACCGCTTCTTCCCGACGCTCACCGCGGGCGTCGAGTGGAATCCGGCGGCGGACGACATCGGCCTGGTCGCCAACTGGGTGGCGGTGACCGAGACCGAAGTGCGGCCCGCGCTGATCCTGGGCACGAGCTCCGACCGCATCGGCACGCTGGACGGCCGCGCGGTGTACGCGACGCTCAGCAAGAGCCTGGAGCCGTGGACCGGCCTGCCGGTCGCGCCCTACGCGGGCGTCTCCTACGGCGGCTCGGACGACGAGCTGCGCGGCATCGGCGGCCTCTCGATCGCGTGGAGCGAGCGCGTGTCGAGCCTGCACACCTTCGACGGCAAGAACCTGCACCACCAGGCGGAGTACGCCTTCCCGAACGGGATGGCGGCCGGCTTGATGCTGGCCGAGCTCGACGACCACTACTTCCTGGGCTTCACGTTCAACGTCGGCTTCTCGATGCCGTGGGAAGCCGGCCGCGAGGCCGGCGACGACTAGTGGGCCGGACCGGCCGATCCACTAGACTCAGCGCGTGGATCCCTGGCGGCTGATCGTGACCTGGGGCGCCGCGCCGGGCTTCAACATGGGCCTCGACGAGGCGCTGCTCGAGGCGGCCGAGACCCAGCCGACGCTGCGGCTCTACACCTGGTCGCCGGACACGCTGTCGCTGGGCTACTTCCAGCGCCTCGCGGACGTGCGCGGCCACGAGCGGGCCGGCGCGCTCGTGCGCCGCATCACCGGCGGCGGCGCGATCCACCACGTGAACGAGCTGACGTTCTCGCTCTCGGCGCCGCAGGACCACCCGCTGTACCGCGGGCCGGTCGCGGAGTCGTACGAGCGCGTGCACGCCGCGGTCGCCGACGCGCTGGCGTCGGCGGGCGTCGCGGCCGCCCCGCGCGGCGACGCGCGGCTCGCTTCGGACGACGCGACGACCGGCATGTGCTTCCACGCCTCGACGCCGCTCGACCTGGCGTGGAACGGCCGCAAGGGCGTCGGTTCCGCGCAACGCCGGCGCCACGGCCGCGTGCTGCACCACGGGTCGATCAAGCTGGGCGGTTCGGAGCTCGAGACCGGGATCGCGACGCTGCACGACTCGGGCTCGGCGACGGACGTCCACGACCTGGGCATGCTGCTGGCGAACGCGCTCGCGCAGCGCTTCGACCTGTGGTTCGAGCGCACCGTCCCCGGCCCGGACGAGCGCCTGCGCGCGCGGCAACTGGGCACGCGCTACGTGGATCCCGACTTCGTGCGCTCGCGATGAGGGCCGCGGCGATTCCCGCGCGCGCGACGCGTGCGCTCGCGGCGGCCGCGTTCGCCCTGCTCGGCCTGGGCGCCTGCGCGCCCGCGCCCGAGCGGCCGAACGTGCTGCTGATCACCATCGACACGTGGCGCGCCGACCGTCTCTCGGCCGGCGGCTACGCGCGCGCCGTCACGCCGCACATCGACCGCCTCGCGGCGGAGGGTCTGCGCTTCACGCACGTCAGCACGCCGCGCGCCAAGACCACGCCGGCCATCGCGACCTTGATGACGGGCCTCTACCCGCACGACCACGGCGCGCGCGACCTCCTGATCCCGCTCTCGCCGCGCGTGCCGCGCCTGGCCGAGCGGCTGCGCGACGCGGGCTGGACCACCGCGGCGATCGTAGGGAACTTCGTGCTGCGCGACGCGTTCTCGGGCCTGCGCCGCGGGTTCGATTCGTGGACCGAGGATCTGCCCGACACGCTGGGCGTGCCGCCCGAGAACGTGCCGCAACGCACGGCGCGCTCACTGACCGACGGCGCGCTCGCGGCGCTCGGCCTCGCGCCGCCCGCGCCCGGCGGGGCCGGTCCCGCGCGCTCCGCCGTGCAAGCCGGCCGTCCCTGGTTCCTGTGGCTGCACTACATGGACCCGCACGGCGTCTACGACGCGCCGGCGGAGCACCGCGTGTTCGAACGCGCGGCGCCCGATCCGATCGGCCCCGAGACGCCGCGCCGCCCGGGCGACATCCACCGGCGCTGGATCGCCGAGTACAACGTGCCCGCCGACGCGCGGCTCCCCGACGGCCGGATCGACGCGGCGCTGGTGCGCGACCGCTACGACGCCGAGGTGCGCTACGCCGACGCCGAGGTCGGGCGGCTGATCGAGCGGCTGCGCGCGGCGGGCCTGCTCGAGCGCACGCTGGTGATCGTCACCAGCGACCACGGCGAGAGCCTGGGCGAGCAGGACTACTGGTTCGAGCACGGTCGCAACGCGTCCGAGGCCACCGTGCGCGTGCCGCTCGTCGTGCGCTGGCCCGACGCGCTGCCCGGCCGCCCGGCGCCCGGCGTGCGCGGGGCGGACCTGTCGCTGGCCGACCTCGCGCCGACGCTGCTCGAGTTGCTGCGTCTCCCGCCGCTGGGGGCGGGCGCGGGCCCGCGCGGAGGCGCGTACGTCGACGACTGGCGCGCGGACCGGCCCGCGCAGCGGCCCGTGTTCTCGGAGAAGGTCGACCGCGACGAGAAGGAGGGCGCGGTGCAGTCCAAGGCCGTGCGCATCGGCGACTGGAAGTGGATCCGGCGCTTCGCGCACCTGGGCGCGCCCTTCGAGACGCGCGACGCGCCGCGCCTCGTGACGCTCTCCGACGAGCTGTACGACCTCTCCAACGATCCGTACGAGACGCGCAACCTGGCCGAGGATCCGCCGCCGCGCGCGCCGGTCGACCGGCTGCAGGCCGAGCTGGTGCGTTTCGCGGCGGCCGACGCGCGCTTCCCCGAGCTGGGGCGCATCCTGCAGGAGCACCGCGCCGACCTCGAGGGCGGCGATCGCGAGACGCTGCGCATCCTCGAGGCGCTCGGCTACTGAATCGGGCCGTTGCGGCCCGCGCGGCCTGCGCGGAGAATCCGGCACCCCTCACGATGTCCGATCTCGTCTCCCCCCCGACGGGCTCGGCGCGCACCCGGCCGGCCTCCCCGGCGTCGGGCCGGAACGGCTCCCCCGCGGCGCGGGAACTGTGGTCGGCCTACGCCGCGTTGCGCCGGCCGGCGCGCCCGCACGCGTCCACCGATCCCGACGAGCACGCGCGCCGCGCGCGCGATCTGCTGCGCCGGCTCGCCAGCCGCGGCTTCGACGCCGGTGCGCTGTCGCCGGATCGTCTGCCCGCGCTCGCACGCGTGCGGAGCGTCGTGCACGGGCGCGTGCGCGTGATCTCGACCGACGACGAGCGCTTCCCCGCGGACGCGATCGGCGCCGCTGAATCCGGCGGCCTGGCGCCCGAGCGCGCGGTGCGGATCGCCGAGACCGCGGCGCGAGCGCTCGAGGCCTTCACCAGCGAACCCTGGTCGCTGCCCGAGGGGCAGCCGCGCGCCGCGCTCGAGGTGCGCGTCGTGTCGCTGGGCGGCGCGGACCGCGCGACGCATCCCGCCTGGCGCCACGTCGCGATCGGGGCCGCGAACGCAATCGAGGACGACGCGCGCGCGACCGTGCGCGCCGTGTTCGAGCACCTCGTGGGACGCGCGCTCGCGGAGGCCGGACAGGAGGCGCGGCCGTGGGACGCGCTGGTCCTGGGCGGCAGCGCCTGCGCCGCCGACTGGCTGCTCGGCGCGGCGGACGGCCATCTCGCGGCGCCGGACCCGGCCCGTTCGTTCGAGGACACGCCGGGCGTGCCGCAGGCGGGCTCCGACGCGGCCGCCCTGTGGCGCGCGCTGGCCGAGGAGTGCGCGGACGCGGCGAACGCGCTGCCGCACCTCCTGCGCCTCGTGCTGGGCGCGGCGTGCGCGCTGCCCGCCGAGGCGCCGCGCGCGCGGGCCCTGGCGGCCGCGCTGCGCTGGCTCGGCACGACCGGCGCGTTCGACCGGATGGAAGGCGCGTTGGCGCGCAGCGCGACGCCGTTCGCGCGGCACGCGCTGCTGCAGGGACTGGAGTCCGCGCGCGGCGCGGCGCCCACGCTCGCCCGCGGCGCCGCCACCGGCGCCGAGGTCGACCTCGCGCCGTACACCGCGCACGTCGCGCACCTCGTTCCGGATCCCGCGTCGCCCTGGGGCGTGCTGCGCGTGACGCTGCGCGCGGAGCACGCGGAGCCGGACGCGCTGCTGCAGGTCGCGCGCCTGGGCGCGCGCGGCGCGGTCCTGGGCATCGCGCGCTCCGAGGGCGCGCGCCTCGAGATCGACGCGCGGGCGCTGACCGGCGTGGTCGTCGTGCTCTCGGCGCGCGCGGCGCGGGTGCGCGGCACGCTCGCCGTCGAAGCCTGCGCGCCGCGCGCGCTGCTGGAGATCAGCGCGGCGGACCGCGTCGGCGGCGTCGAGCACGAGGTGCCGGTGCGCGGCTGGACCTGGCGCTCCTGCGACGTCCTGGTCGAGGACGAGGCCGCGCCGCGCGCCGTCCCGCCGCGCGCGACGCGCGTGCGCGTGCGCGTGCGCAACCGCGGCGACGCTCCTGCACGGAGCGTGGCGGTGCGCGCCGGCTGGCAGCCCGCGCGCGGCGAGCCCGTCGACGACGCGTGGCGCCCGCTGCTCGACGCGGACGGCCTGGAGAGCGAGGCGCGGCTGGACGAACTCGCCGCCGGCGCCGCGCGGTGGGTCGCGCTCTCGTGGCTGCCCGACGCATCCGCCGAGGCGGTCTGGATCGAGGTCGGCGCGCTGGCCGAGAGCGGCGAGCCGGCCGGCGCGGTCACGTTCGCCGGAGAGCGGGCGGACGCGACGGACGCGGCCGGGGAAGCGCGCGCGGAAGCGTTGTGCCTGGAATGCGCGGACTTCCGCGCGCTGCCGCCGGGCCTGGAGCCCGAGCAGGTGCTCGCGCTGCGCGCGCGCGTCGACGGCGTCCTGCGTTGGGGCGCGGGCTACCGCGTCGCCGCACTCAGCGATCGCGGCGGCGCGGGTTCAGCGTGACCTCGATCCGCCAGTCGCCCGACGACTGCAGGTCGAAGCTGCAGCCCTGAACCTCCGAGCCCGCGGCCTCGTCGCCGGGGCGCCAGATCTCGTGCCGCTCGATCTCGCCGGGCCACTTGTGCTGGATGCCCTGCGTCGCGAGCAGGTCGGCGATGCGGTTCGGCGTCATCTCGGCGTTGATGCGCAG
>CAZKIO010000031.1:0-52503 GCA_964552795.1 uncultured Planctomycetaceae bacterium | reverse complement strand
GCGTCGCGAGCAGGTCGGCGATGCGGTTCGGCGTCATCTCGGCGTTGATGCGCAGTTCGAGCTCGGTGCGCGAGTGCGTGCGCAGGTGCGGCTGGTAGGTCGAGGCCGTGATGCGCAAGTGGCCGTCGCTCTTGGCGTCCTCCGGCGGAAGGATGCGCACGGCCGCCGGCCGGTCCTCCGCCAGCGTCACCGACCCGCGCAACCCCTGCCCCAGCCGCAGCGCGATCGCGATCACGTCGTCGATGAAGAGGCACGACACGGCGCGCGCCGCCTGGCCGTCCCCGGTGTGCAGGACGCGCAGGCCGGCGGCGCCCAGGCGCTTGTCCAGCAGCACCGCCAGGTCGGCGGCCGTGGTGCGCTCCGCCAGGAAGACCGAGATGGCGTGCGTGCGCGCCTCGTAGCCGCTGGCGTGGTTGGCGATCGTCACCTCGACGACGGCGCGCGCGCCGCCGGTGCGGTCGACCTCGCCGCTGAGCGTCAGTTGGACCAGCCCCTGCGCGCGCGCGGAGGGCAGGCAGGCCAGGAACAAGAGGGTGGCGGCACAGGCTGAGAGCAATCGCATGGGGGCGCTCCGATCGGGACGGGGTGGGTCGGGACGATCCCCGGCCCGGTTCCTTCCGCGCGCGCGTTCCTTTCGGGCCGCGCGTCCTGGCCGCGCGTGACGGCCGCTCGTGCGGCCGCGATGGTTACCCCGTCAGGACTCGAACCTGAAATAACAGGACCAAAACCTGTTGTGTTACCGATTACACCACGGGGTAACGCGGGCGGAGGATCCTATCGGCGCCCCCCGCGGTGGTCAACGAGCCCGATCGTCCGCCGCCGCGAGCGCGGCGCGGCGCAGGAGATCGAGGGCGGTCCCGGCGGCGAACTCGCGGATCAGGTCCCGACCCAGGTCGGGAAAACGGCGTTCCTGCGTCGCCAAGGTCCCCGCGGACCACAGGCCGAACCACACGAGGCCCGGCGGCTTGTGCGGGCTGCCGCCGCCGGGCCCCGCGATCCCGGTGATCGAGACCGCCAGGCGCGCGCCCGATCGTTCGGCCGCTCCGCGCGCCATCGCCGCGGCGACTTCGGCCGAGACGGCGCCGTGCGCCGCGAGCAGCGCGGGATCCACGCCGAGCAGTTCCGTCTTGGCGCGGTCCGCGTACGTCACGAACCCGAACCCGAACACGGCGCTGATGCCCGGCACGCGCGTCAGGCGTTCGGCGAGCAGCCCGCCCGTGCACGACTCGGCCGTCGCGACGGTGAGCCCGCGCGCGATCAGCAGGCGCCCGGTGGCCAGCGCCAGGTCCGGCTCGTCCTCGCTGAAGAGCCATTCGGCGAAGCGCTCGCGCACCTCGGCCGCGCGCGCGTCGGCGAGGCGCGCCGCGGCCTCGCGCGTGGGCGCCTGGGCGCGCAGCGAAACGGCGAGGCGCCCCGCGTTGGAGGTCACGCCCATGCGCGGGTTGGCTGCGCGGTCCATCCACGCGCCGGCCGCGTCCGCGAAGGCGCTCTCCGGCAGGCCGAACAGGTGGAACGAGCGCCGCTCGACCGCCGCCGCGCCGCGCGCGCCGGCCACGACGCGCGGCAGGACCTCGGCCGCGAGCATCGGCGCCATCTCGCGCGGCGGGCCGGGCAGCGCGAACACCGCGCAGCCGGCGACGCCGACCTCGAAGCCGGCCGCGGTGCCCAGGTGGTTGGCGAGGACGCGCGCTCCGCGCGGGAACAGCGCCTGGCGCTCGTTGGCGGCGGGGAAGGGCCGGCCGCGGCGCGCGTACAGGCCGCGCAGGCCTTCGAGGACGGCGTCGTCGCGCACGAGTTCGACGCCCGCCGCGCGCGCGCAGGCGTGGCGCGTGACGTCGTCCAGCGTGGGGCCCAGGCCGCCGGTCAGCACGATCGCGCCGTGCACGGGCGCCAGCTCGAGCAAGAGGTGCACCAGCGCGTCCTCGTCGTCGCCCAGCACGGTGAACCGGCGCGGCTCGAGCCCGTGCGCGGCGAGCTCGCGCGCGATCAGCGCCGAGTTCCCGTCGAGCAGCACGCCGCTCACGAGCTCGTCACCGGTCGCGACGATCGCGATCGAACGCGCGCGCGCCGCGTCAGGTGCCGCCGCGCTCATGCCGCCCCCGCGCCGGGCGTCTCGCGCGGCTTGGCGCGCCAGCGGCTGATCCAGATGCCGATCTCGTACAGCACCAGCATCGGGCCGGCCGTCAGGAGCTGCGTGTAGGCGTCGGGGCTGGGCGTGATCACGGCCGCGACCAGGAGCGCCGCCACGATGAAGTGCTTGCGCCACTTGCCGTAGCTGGTCGGATCCACCAGGCCGATCGACGAGAAGAAGATCATCAGGATCGGGAGCTGGAACGTCGCGCCCATCGCCAGGCACATCATCGAGAGGAAGTCGAAGTACTTCTCCGCGCCGAGCTGCGGCCGGATCATCTCGACCGGCATGGTCGTGGCCAGGAAGAACAGTCCCGAGGGCACGATCACGAAGTAGCAGAAGGCCACGCCGGCGAGGAACAGCAGCACGCTGGCCGGGAAGTACAGGTAGACGAGGCGCTTCTCCTTGGGGTACAGCCCCGCGGCGATGAACTGCCACATCTCCCACAGGACGTAGGGCCCGGCCAGCAGCGCCGCGAAGTACAGCGACACGTTCAGCGCGAAGAAGAAGCCCTCCCCCACGCCGAAGGCCGACAGGCGCTCGTCGACCGGGTTGCGCAAGCGCTGGTCGGCCGGGTCGGCAGTCAGGAAGTAGTCGGTCCGCGCCCGCGCCGGATCGCCGCGCAGGATCTCCTCGCTGCGCTCGACGAGGTCGGCGTTGATGTCCGCCACGGCCTGCCGCCAGGGCCAGGTCACCTTGTCCGACAGGTCCTCGCGGAAGAACCACGCGAAGCTGAGCGCGATCACGAGCGCGAGGATCGAGCGGAAGAGGCGCCTGCGCAGTTCCTGGAGGTGGTCCCCCAGGGTCATGCGCGTGGTCTCGCTGGGCTCCTCGGACTCGGAGGACGACATGGGCGGGAGGATAGCGATCCGGTGGTGGCGCCGATCGCCTCAGAGCCTGTGAAGGAATCGGGGATGCCTGGCAGGGTCGCCCGGAGACGTCCGGGCAAGGCGCGACGACGACGCGGATTCGCCTGCAATCCTCGGAGGAGTCGCACCGCAGCCGAGGCTTCTCCGGGTGAGCATGGCGGGCGTCGCCGATTCCTTCACGGGCTCTCAGGTCGCAAGTCGCGCGGCCCCCGGTCGGCGCTGGACGCCGCCCCGAGGGCCGCTTCGAACGATCGCGTCGGCGACGGTCCCGACCGGAGTCCGGATCAGAACCGGAAGTACGACCGCAGGTCCTTGAGCAGCACGACCTGCACGCCCTGCGCGACCGCTTCCTTGTACGCCGGCAGCTCGGTCGGCTGGATCGGCGACTCGACGGGCTGTCCGTCCTCGTCGACGTACTGCTCGTTGCCCAGGATCAGGAAGTCCGTGCCCTGGTTGAGCTCCTTCTGCAGCGTGACGCCCATGCTGGCGAGAAGGCCTTTGAGCTTGTCCTCGGCGTACTGGCCGCTGAAGCCGCCCAGGAGCAGGCCGTAGCGCTCGCCCTTGGGGTCGTACACGGGGTTCCACAAGACGTCGCCGGCCGTCGGCGGGTCGAACGGATCGCGCTGGTCGCTGAACGTGACCTCGGCCATGTCGGCCTGCACGCGCACGACCTCGGCGACGGCCTTCACGCGGCGGTCGCCGGCGGCGGCCACCGTGAAGCGCGTGCCCACGGGCAGGCGGTTGCGCGCGCCCAGGTCGATCCAGCCCGCGCCGAGCTTCTTCGAGACCGACAGGACGTGGCCGTCGGGCTGCTCGGGCTCCTTGAGGAACGGCTGGAGCTTGCGCCCCATCTCGCTCATGCGGTTGCGCATCGTGTCCGCTTCCTTGGCGGCGGCGCGCTGGACCTCGGTCAGCGAGGCCTCGGTCTGGCGCCACTTCGCATCGCGGTCGCGCACCAGTTCCTGGGCCTCGGCCAGGCGACGCTCGTAGTCGGCCTGCTGGTCGCTGCGCTGCTGCTCGGCGTCGGCCAGTTGGCGCCGCAGGTCGGCGGCCTCCTGCGACGCGCGCTCGCCGGCCTCGCGCATGCCCTTCTGCAGCTCTTCGACCATCGAGGACCGCGCTTCGAGCTGCGTCTCCAGGTCGGCGATGCGCTGCTTGGCGTTGCTGATCGACTGCGACAGGATCGGCAGCGCGTCCTGGAAGGTCTTCACGCTGGCGCCCATGTCGGGGAACGACTCCTTGAGGCTCGCGAGGCCCTTGTTGAGGGTCTCGAGGTCGGTCGTGTTGCCCTTCTGGGGGTCGACGAAGCCGACCACGCCGGAGAGCGCCACGAAGTCCTCCGAGCGCTGCGACACCTGCTGCTGCAGGTCGCTGGTGCGCCGGGCGAGATCGGCGTTCTGCTTGGTGAGGGCCTCCATCTCGCCGTTGGCGAGGAAGAAGGCCACGAGCGCCACGAGGAATGCCACGAGGAACACGATGCTCCACAGGACACTGACCTTGGCCATGCCACGGACCGAACGATTCATCCGTCGTGCTCCGCTGGCCCGCCGCTGGCGGACCCAGAAGATGAGGGGGGGGATCAGATCCGCCGGCGGATGCGCGTCCGCCGCCGGAAGGGGGTAGGTTGATAACCGAACGCGGGCAGGAGGGGCAAGAGCCGCGGCACTTGAACCGTCCCCGGCGGCGCGTAGGTTCGCGCGCAGCCTCTGGATGGGGCGCCGCGCCCCGCCTTCCCCTGGCCCACGACCGCCCCCCTCTACCCCGCCGAGACGGCGGGTTTCGGCCCCGCCCAGCGATGAGTTCCCCGCCCGCCCCCGCCGAGCGGCCCGCGCCGAGCCTCGTGATCGGGGTCCTGGGCGGCATCGCGTCGGGCAAGTCCGCCGCGGCGCGGCTCCTGGCGGGTCCCGACGGCGCGGTGATCGACGCCGACGCTCTGGCGCGCGAGGTGCTGGAGAGCCCCGCGGTCCGAGTCGAGCTCGGCCGGCGGTTCGGTGCCGGCGTGCTCCGCGCGGACGGCTCGGTCGACCGCGAGGCCCTCGCGGCGCGGGTCTTCGGCGACCCGGCGGCGCGCGCGGACCTCGAGAGCTTGACCCATCCGCGCGTCCGTGCCAGGGTACGCGCGCTCCTGGACGAGGCGCGCGCACGCGGCGTGCCCAGGATCGTGCTGGACGTCCCGCTCCTGCTGGAGAACGACGCGCAGCACGGGCTGGTCCGGGAGTGCGACGCCCTGGTCTTCGTCCAGGCCGACGACGGTGCCCGCGAGGAACGCGCGCGCCGCTCGCGCGGCTGGGCGGCCGGCGAGGTGGCGCGACGCGAGGCGGCCCAACTGCCGCTCGCGATGAAGCGCGCCCGCGCCGGGCACGTGGTGCACAACGACGGCGGACTCCAGGAACTCGAACGCGGCGTCGCGCGCGTGCTGGCCAGCATCCAGGCGGGCCGCGCGGATCCCCCCCAGCCGACCGGCCCCCGGTGACGGAATCAACCCAGTGAAGAAACGCTTCAAGCACAAGTGGCACAACCGCGGCGGCCAGCAACAAGGCCAGGGCGGCGGATCGCAAGGCGGCGGGTTCCGGCCCAAGCAGGGCGGCGGCACCGCGACGCTCGAGCTGCCCAGCGTGGACCAGGCCGGCGTGCCGGCCGACCTCTCCCCCGAGGACATCGCGGCGCTGGAGGACGCGCTGCCCGCCCCGGCGAAGCGCACCAAGCCCAAGCCCGTGCTGCACACCGAGCTGCTCGCGCTCAACCTCGCCGATCTGCACGACGTCGCCGAGAAGGAGAAGATCGAGGACTCCGAGTCGGCGCGCAACCGGCGCGACCTGATCTGGAAGATCACGGCCGCGCGCCTCGCCGCGCGCGTGCCCGTGGTCGTCGAGGGCCTGTTCGCGACGCACGAGGGCCACGCGTTCCTGCGCTCGAACGAGTACGACTACCTGCCCTCGGCCGACGACGTGTTCGTGCCGCCGTCCCTGGTGCAGCAGTACGCGCTGGCGCCGGGGATGTCGGTCAGGGGCCGCATCCGTCCGCCGCGCGAGGGCGAGCGCTACTTCGCGCTGCACGAGATCGAGTCGGTCGACCTGCAGGAGCCCGAGAAGGCGCGCACGCGCGCGCCGTTCAAGGAGCTGGTGCCGCTGTACCCGGAGAAGCGGATCCTCCTGGAGGGCACCAAGGAGAACCCGCTGGAGATGCGCATCGTCGACCTGATCACGCCGATCGGGCGCGGCCAGCGCGGGCTGATCGTGGCGCCGCCGCGCACCGGCAAGACGATCCTGCTGCAGATGCTCGCGAAGTCGATCCTGCACAATGCTCCCGACGCGCACCTGATCGTGCTGCTCGTCGACGAGCGCCCCGAGGAGGTCACGGACTTCGAGCGCATGCTGACCGAGGGCAAGCGCGAGATCATCAGTTCGACCTTCGACGAGCCGGCCGCGCGCCACCTGCAGGTGGCCGAGATGGTCATGCACAAGGCCAAGAGCCTGGTCGAGGCCGGCGAGGACGTCGTGATCCTGCTCGACTCGATCACGCGCCTCGCGCGCGCCAGCAACGTCGAGGCGCCCAGCAACGGCAAGCTCCTGTCGGGCGGCATGGAGGCCAGCGCGCTGCAGTTCCCCAAGAAGTTCTTCGGCGCCGCGCGCAAGATCGAGAACGGCGGATCGCTGACGATCCTGGGCACCGCGCTGATCGAGACCGGCTCGAAGATGGACGAGCTGATCTTCGAGGAGTTCAAGGGCACCGGCAACATGGAGCTGGTCCTCGACCGGCGCCTGTCCGACCGCCGCATCTTCCCCGCGATCGACATCAACCGCTCCGGCACGCGCAAGGAGGAGCTGCTCTTCACGCCCGAGGAGATCAAGCGCGTCTGGATGCTGCGCAAGGTCCTCAACGAGATGGACCCGGTCGAGGCGATGGAGATGCTGATCACGAAGATGAAGAAGACGCGCGTGAACGGCGAGTTCCTGCTGTCGATCGGGTGAGTCTGCGAGCGACGCCGTGCTGCTGACCGCGAGCCTCCTGACGGCCGGCGCGTTCCGGCCGACCCTGCCCGCCGGCACGGCCCTGGATGCGCGCATCGAGGAGACCGCACGGTCGGCTTCCTCGGCGCTGCCGGAAGCGCGCCTCGCGATCTCCTTCTTCTACGAGGACGTCGACCTCGACCAGGTCGACTTCGAGGACTCGACCGGCACCACCCGGTTCCGTGACCTGCAGCGCCTGCGGCGGGGCTTGGAGATCGCGTACGGGCCGGCGTTCTTCCGCGTGTACGGCGAGGAGTACGGCGACGAGCTGCTCGACGGATTCGGCTTCGGCGGCGGCCTGCGCTCGACGCACGCGCTGGGCGACTTCGGCTCGGGCGTGACGCCGCTCCTCGACTACCAGGTCGGCATGGAGGTCGGCTTCTTCGATTGGGACGACCTCAACGCCGCGGGCGTCGCGCTCGACTTCGCCGGACGCCTCGGGGCCGGGATCGGGTACCGCTCCCTGACGCTGACGGGCGGCCTCGCGGCGTCGTACGTCGGCGGCGAGATCGCCGATCCGTTCTCAGGGACCATCGAAATGGAGAGCGCCAACCTGGGCGCGTACGTGGGAGCGGGCTTCACGCCGCCGGACGCAGGCCTGCGCGCCCGGATCGACGCCTTCTTCGGCGACGTCCAGGGCGTCGTGGTGACGCTGGGCTACCAGTTCTGACGCGCGCCGCTCAGCCGTTGCAGGCGGCGCACACCGTCCCCGATTTCTCGGCCTCGATGCAGCAGGGATGCGCGCACGTCTTGCCGGCGGCGACCGCCTTGTCGCAGCACGAGCCGGCCTTGTACTTGGGCGCCGCCGCGGTCTTCGCCGCGCGCGTGTACGTGCCGTCGAAGGTGCGCACGACCTCGCCCGCGCCGCTCATGCGGTCGGACCAGGCGCGCTGGATGCCGTCCTTGCCGAACACGGTGACGCCGCGCTCGACGCCGGGGACGCCGGCCTGCGTGCTGGCGTGCGTGGTGACCAGCTTGCCGTCGTGCAGCCAGCCGTCGAAGATGCCGATCTCGCCCATGTTCGTGGCGTAGACGTGCCGGTAGTTCCCGGCGGTCGGGTCCCACGCGATGTACCAGTCGCACTGGTAGCCGCCGGGCTCGCCGGCGACGTGGCCGTAGATCGCCGCGCCGCCGAAGCTCCACTCGACGGTCTCCCTGGCGGTGATGTCCATGCGCATCCCCATCATGTCGATGCGTCCGGCGATGTCGTACGTGCCGCACAGCGGCGCGAGCGCCTTCATCTCCGCGCCCTGCGTCGCGGCCGCGGCCTCCTGCGCGCGCTTCGCCGCAGGCTTCGACGTGCGCTTCAGGCTGCCGCTCACGTGCTGGAACGGCTGCGACGTGCCCGACAGCGAGTCCATCGTGAACGTGTAGCCGTCCTTCCCGATGCGCATCACCCAGCGGCTGGCATTGGGCGTGCCGTCCTGGAAGCCGTGGTCGACGCCGACCAGCGTCTCCTGGTCGACCCACACGACGTCCGTCTTCTGCGCGCCCATCGTCCCGACCCAGATCGAGACCGGCCGCTTGCGCTCGCGATCCCAGCCGTAGAGCGTGCGGAACTCCATCGGGCCCATCGGCGTCTGGATCGTCTCGTCGAACTGCACGACGTGGCCGCCGAGGATCGACGCGCCGACGGCCGTGCCGGTCCACTTGCCGGGCGTGGCGCCGGGCTCCATCACGAGGGTGCCCTCGCCCTCGAAGCTGCCGATCAGGTCGTGGAAGCGTGCGATCTCCGCGGCGGGCTTGGGCGGACCCTCGGATGCGTCTTGCGCGGCGGCGGACGGAACGGCGATCAGACAGAGAAGGAAGAGCGACTTCATGAGGACCTCCGTGTTTGCGGCGATGCAGCGGAGCGCGCGCGGCGGGCCCGGCACGCGGGAGCCGTGAGGATAGCACCGGCGGCGCGGCGCGCGGCGCCTCACATCCAGGCGCCGCCGTTCACGTCGATTCCCTGCCCCGTCACGCCGCGCGCGTCCTTCGAGATCAGCCACGCGACGAGGCCCGCGACGTCCTCCGGCGCGCTCATGCGGCCCAGCGGCACGCTCTTCATCGCCTCCGCGCGCGCGGCCTTCTGCGACACGCCCATCGCGCGGGCCATGCCCGCGATGCCCTCCAACGCCATCTCCGTCTCGACCCAGCCCGGACACACCGCGTTCACCTGCACCTCGCGCGGCGCGAGCTCGGCGGCCAGCGCGCGCACCAGGCCCAGGAGGCCTGCCTTGCTGGCGCAGTAGCCCGTGTAGCCGGGCACGCCGATGCGCGCCAGGATCGACGCGATCACGACGAGGTGCCGCGCCTCCCCGTCCGGCAGCAGGCAGCGCTCCGCCGCGCGCAGGCACGAGTACGTGCCGGTCAGGTTCGTCGCCACGAGATCGTCGAAGCGGTCCTTGCGCCCCGCCGCGTTGGGTCCGCCGATCCCGCTGTTGGCGACCAACGCGTACAGCGGCCCGTTCACCTTGCAGGCCTGCAGCACGGCGCGGTCGACCTTGGCCCGGTCGCGGATGTCGCAGGCGTAGACGCGCGCCGTGCCGCCCTGCTTCTCGATCTCCTTGGCGGTCACCTGCAGGCGCGGCAGATCGCGCGCGAGGAGCGACAGTGTCGCGCCTTCCCGCGCGAGCCGCAGCGCGATGGCGCGGCCGATCCCGGTGCCCGCGCCGGTCACGGCGACGTGGCGGTCCTCGAAACGTCGTACTTGCGGCGCGTTCGTGCTCATCCGCGCATTTTGGCGGCGTGGGCACGGCCCGGCAACGTCACCGGTCGCCGCTACTTGCCACGCAGCAGCCGGAGCGTCTGGTCCAGCCCGCGCCGCGCCTCCTCCACGTCGGGGTGATCCGCCGCAAGCGTGCTCTGCAGCGTCTCCAGCGCGCGCTGGCCCAGCGCGCGCGCGCCCGCGAGGTCACCCAGGCCGCGCAGCGTGTCGGCGAGGTCCAGCCGCGCGCGCTGCAGTTCGGCGTGCTCCTCGGGCAGCGACGCCGAGCGCACCATCAGCACGCGCTCCTGCAGCCGCTGCGCGCCGCCCAGGTCGCCCAGGCGCGCCAGCGTGCGGCCCAGCGCCGCCTGCGCGCGCAGCACCGATGCGTCCTCGGGCGCCAGCGTCTTCATGCGCGCGGCGGTCACGATCTCCTGCAGCGCGCGCGCGCCCGCGAGGTCGCCTTCCTGGAAGAGCACCTCCGACAGCGCCTGCTGCGCGTCGAGAACCACGGCCGAGTCCGCCGGGTGCACGCGCGAAGCCGCCGCCAGCGCGTCCTCGGCGGCAGCCCGCGCGGCGCTGCGCTGCGACGTGGTGGTTCGCGCGCCGTCGGGTCGAGTCGCGGCGCTCTGTTGTCCGTGCTGCGCCGCGCAGGAGAGCGCGAGCGCGCCGAGGCACAGGAGGAGGAGGTTTCTCATGGATTCACACGAGGGTTGCGGTGCGTCCGGCCGGCGGCGGCGGTGCGCCTTCCGGGGGGGTCGCCCGACAGGGAACCGTCCGCGGCGCGCGCTCGGAACAGGAATCCGTGAGAACTTGAAGCGCTTCCGGCATCGGCGGCATGTCCAGAGCAGTGAACCACTCCCCCACCCCGCGCCCCGTCGAGGCCGAGCTCGACGAAGCCGCCTGGAGCTTGCAGTCGTGCTGCACACTCGCAATCGCGACTACTGTACATTCAGTCTCGCACTCAGCTCGTTAGCCGAGATTTGACTCAGCCTGTCCGCGACCACGACGACTCCAGGTCCCCCACCACTCGCAGCAAGGAGGTCTTGTACGTTGACGGGCAAGTAGACCAGATCTTGAGAGACGACGACCACGACCATGGGCGTAGTCGGGCTTGCGACGGGGAGATCAACTCTATACCAATCGTCCTGGCGACCGTTCACGATGGGAGAAGTCGGCGCAAGCAGCGCCTGGAGTGCCGCCATGCCTCTTGCCGTGAAGGCAAACTCCACCTTGTACGTTCCGCTCGCTTCGAGCGTCGCGGTCGCAGATCCGAGCGAATTCAGAAACACTCTGGCTTGAGACACGAGAGCTGTCGGAGAGAAGGCTGGGTTCGGGTCAACGCCGGCCGGTACGAGGCGTTGATACTCGACATCCTCGTACTTGACGGGAACGTCCCACCATCGGTAGTCGAGCGTTGCATGCCAGCGCCCATAGCCGGCCGTCCACTGAGGATCGCTCGGCGGCCGCAAGAGGTGGAATCCTGCCTTTCCGGCCTCCATCCCGTTGAGCGTAATCTCGTTCTGCAGCATGTCATCGGCGTTCTCGCGCTGTTGACGTGGGACTGCCGTGGCAGTGTGAAGGGCAACTGGCGAGGCTGGTGCGCCCTGATATAGAGCCGGTGAGGGATCGGGTCGCGCTTGCGCGATGAGGAAGAGGCCGAAGACGCAGAGACCTGCGACCAGCGTGAGCTTGACAACTCTTGATCTCTTAGGCTTATTCATCAGTTCAATCCTGGCAGTCCGGCTTACGGCGGTAGCAGACTCGATACGTCGTCGTTCCGTTCGTCGGCTGGGAGTACTCGCCGAATGCCTCCTCAGAACTTGCGCTGTTCTTCACGGGGGCGGTTCCGTTCTTCGACGTGTACGTTCCGTCGCCGTTTGCGGTGGCCGCGTGCTCTGCTGACGCACCTGCCGATTGTGGCTGCCCCTGCGAGTCCGTCGCGGCCCGAAAAAGCACGACTACAGTACCCCCGGGTTCTGGAGACTCGCACGTGAAGGACTCCCAGCAAGGGTTGCTCGCTACCGACTTTGCCGTTTCAAGCCAGAAACCGTCGCTGCCTGTGGTGGGCGTTGCAGGACCTGAAGTACCTCCTATCGGGGGCGGAGGGGGAACAGGCCCTGGAGCCGGTGCAGGCGCGCCCGGACCTTGTCCAGTTACAGCCGCGAAGCAATTCCAGCTCCCCGTGGCAACGGACGGCGGCGGCCCCGGAGGGGATCCCGGGCTTGGCGGTGGATTCATGCATGTGCCGCCTCCAGCGCCCGGCACGATCAGCGAAGCGGGACAGCAGTAGCATAGGCGCTCGCGGTAAGCGACCATCTGATTCAGGTCAACATGGCCCCCGGCGCATAACGTCTTCCTGACAACGCGATAGCAAGCATCAATGTAGTAGAGACACCAAACCGATCCCCGGTTGGCGCCACACCGTCGACCAATTGGCGACCCACCGCGGAGCCTGAACTACGGTTCCGGGCTCTTGGCAGATACCTACCGTGCACGCGCCCGGACATACGCCAGCCATTCCCTGAATCGGGTTCGCGTTTGCGAAGCTGTCACCCCAGACAACCGCGAGCAAGGCCAACGCGAGCGCAAGCAGTCTTCCGAGAAGCCGGTTCATGAGGCAGATGCTACCGTCCGCTACCCTCAGCGACGAAGAAGTTGCGAGCCGCTAGCCCCCGTGTGCGGCCTTCCCCGCCCCGAATCCCGCTCCCCGGGTAGGCGCTGGCGGCGGGCTGGAGCGCCTGGGGTGCCCGGGGCGGCGCCGTAGGCGGGCAGCGGCAAGTGCGGCTGCGTAGGAGCCCCGCTGGCGCGCCCGGCGGTCGAGGATTGCCCGGGGGACCGGGGCGAGCACTCGACGGGGCACGGCGTGCCGGGAGCGGACTGCGGGGAGGCTCTACCGGGGCGGCGCCGGGCCGGATCGGGCGACGCCGAAAATGGACTCGGAAGCCCGGACGCGGCGGCGAGGGCGGGCGTGGTCCGCGTCGAAGAGCACCCCGGCTGGCCAGCTAGGACAACTGAAGCACACGTCGGGCTGCGCGGCTGGCCGAACACAGCCGGGCGGGCGTGATCGTGAGCGCGGCGCGTGATCAGGGCAGGGGGGCGGGACGAGAGCAGGCCCGACCGCGTCGGTGAGGACGGGACCGGGGCCGTTGATGGCGACCCGGATGCTAGTGGGTCGCCGATCGAACCTAGGATGCGCGCCAACGGCGGCGACCGGGTGCGCGAGTTCGTTGGGCCTGTCTGGAATGGCTTGAGGTCTACGGCCGCTGGAACGCCGACGAGCCGCGCTTGCGCGGCGTGCAGGTCCAGGCGCTGCCGCGCGAAGCCATCGAGTCGCTCGACATCCGCGTCGACCGGCGCGCGCACCTCATGGTCGAACTCGCCGATCCGGCGCACGCGGATGCGTTCGCGCTCCTGGACGACGCCGGGCGCCGCATCGAGCTCTCGGTGTTCGAGGGGCGCGGGCGCAGTGAAGGCGAGGAGGCCGCGATCGTCGGCGGACGCTCGCCGGTCGTGGCGGGTTCCGACCGCGCGCGCACGTTGGTGATCCTGCGCGGCGGCGCCGAGGTCGGGCGGCGCGACGTCGTGCTGCGGCCCGGCGAGACGACCGCGGTCACGTGGTGAGGGCCGCCGTCAGCCGCCGCCCGGCTTCATCCGCCGCCACTCGACGGTGTCGCCCACGTTGGGGTCGAAGCCGCCTGTGTTCGAGAGCAGGTACTCGCCGCGCACGTTGACCCACACGTCGTCGTAGCCGGACGGGAGCTGCACGGGCTGCGCGTCGAACGCGTTCTCGTAGGTCTGCACGCCGCGCACGGCCTCGCTGAAGCGCTGGTGGATGCGGTCCTGCGAGCGCTGGCGCTCCTCGTACGACGAGCGCAGCGAGCGGATCATTGCGTCGTTGTTGCGCGAGATCTGGCGCGAGAGTTCGCCCGCGTCGCGGATGGCCTGGAGCTGGCCCTGCCGCGACATCTGCACGACCTGCGCGTAGCCGGCGTACCAGGCCACGTCGCCGCGTACCGAGCTGATCATGGCCTGCAGGAGCGGCTCGAGCGCGTCGAGGCGCTCCTTCTCGGCGCGGAACGAGTACTGGTGCTCCAGGCTCCATTGGATCATCGCGGGCATCAGCGCCGAACGCGAGATCACCAACGTCACGTACACGTCCTCGGCGATTGCGCGCCCCGCCTCCTCGTACTCGAGGCGCACGCGCGCGGCGGAGACCTGCTTCTGCACGCCGGACTCCTGGATGCCTTGCGCGACCGTCTCGGCGACCTTGGGCAGCGGCTTCGACGCGGTGATCTTGAGGCCGCGCTTCTGGGGCCGCAGGTACGGCACGAAGTAGGCGCGCACGTATTCGGTCGCGTCGGAGGGCGGCTGGGCCACGACGCTGCCCAGGTAGTTCTGCCCGGGCGCGAACATCAGGGTGCCGCTGGTGTCCCAGCAGGCCGGCACGACCGGAAACACCTCCAGCGCCGCGGCGCTCGCCGGATCGCGCACGATCATCTGGCCGGTGGCGAGGTTCGCCCACTGGTGCTGCCACAGGATGCCCCCCTCGCGCTTCCACCCCTTGGGGATCAGCAGCGTGAACGCGCGCACGCCGATCCCCGGATCGAAGACCTCGTGCGGCACGAGGCGCAGCGGCGGCGCCGCGGGTTTCGTCGCGGCATCCTGCGGCGCGGCGAGGACGACGGCGGCCAAGAGACACGGGACGCTGGCGAGCATGGACCCCACCTCCGTGCACGATGGTAGGCGGGCGGCCTGCATTCCGGCAATCCAGGACGCGCGCCGTCGAGCCTGGATCCGGACGGCGCGGCCTGCGATCCTCGCGGCATGAAGCTGGATCTCGCCCACGCGCTGGACGTCGCGCGCCGCGCCGTGGAGGCCGCCTCGGCCGCCTCGCTGCCCTACTTCGAGCGCGGCGTGCGCGTCGAGCACAAGTCCGACGAGACGCCCGTGACCGCGGCCGACCGCGCGGCCGAGGACGCGATCCTGGCGATCGTGCGCGCCGCGTTCCCCGCGCACGCGATCCTGGCCGAGGAGACCGGCGCGCACGCCGGCGAGGCGCGCACGCGCTGGATCGTCGATCCGCTCGACGGCACGCGCGGATTCGCGCGCGGCGGCGGATTCTGGGGGCCGCTGCTCGCGCTGGAGCACGAGGGCGAGGTCGTGGTGGGCGCGTGCGCGCTGCCCGTGTTCGGCCGCGCGTACTGGGGCGCGCGCGGAATGGGCGCGTGGCGCGACGGCACGCGCCTCGCGGTGTCGAGCGTCGACCGCTGGAGGGATGCGACGTTGTCGTGCGGCGAGTTGCGGCGGATGCTGGCGATGCCGGTCGGCCCGGGCGTGGCCGGGTTGATCACGACCTCGGCCTCGACGCGCAGCTTCGGCGATCCGGGCGCGCCGGCGATGGTGCTCGACGGGCACGCGGAAGTCTGGCTGGAGGGCGGCGTGAAGGTCTGGGACCTCGCGCCCTTCGCCGTGCTGTTCGAGGAGGCCGGCGGACGGTTCACGTGCTTCGAGGGCACGCGCTCGATCGAGA
Source organism: uncultured Planctomycetaceae bacterium (assembly GCA_964552795.1). Lineage (GTDB taxonomy): Bacteria > Planctomycetota > UBA1135 > UBA1135 > JAEUHZ01. Next base: position 37,271 of record CAZKIO010000031.1, on the reverse strand, counting down.
CGGGCAACGCGATCGGCTCGAACGGGCGGCTGCACGAGCACGTGCTGCGGTCGATCGCGAGCGCGGCGAAGACCTGAGGCGCGCGCACGCGACGGGCGGGCGGGTCCAGGCGGTGGCGCCCGGCGAGAAGGGTGCGGAATCAAGTTGCCGCGGGACTACCGGCGCTCTGGCCGACGGGAGAGATGGACGTGCATGCGAGGCAGGGGCCGCACCCAGAACGGATCTAGTGGACCTGCGGCAGGGGCCGCACCCAGAACGGATCTAGTGGACCTGCGGCAGGGGCCGCACCCAGAACGGATCTAGTGGACCTGCGGCAGGGGCCGCAGGTCAGTGGCCCCCCTGCGCCTCCAACCAGCGCTCGGCGTCGATCGCGGCCATGCAGCCGGTGCCGGCGGCGGTCACCGCCTGGCGGTAGACCTTGTCCATCACGTCGCCGCAGGCGAACACGCCCTCGACGTTCGTGTAGGTGCTGCCGGCCTTCACCTTGACGTAGCCGACGTCGTCCATGTCGAGCTGGCCCTTGAAGATCTTCGAGTTGGGCGAGTGGCCGATGGCGACGAACAGGCCGTCGGTCTTGAACTCGGTGCGCTCCTTCGAGTCGGTGTGCTCCAGCACCACCGCGTGCACCTTCTTCTTGTCGGGCTGCGCCAGGATCTCGACGACGTTCTGGTTGAGCAGCCACTCGATCTTCGGATTGTTGCGCGCGCGCTCCAGCATGATCTTGCTGGCGCGGAACTCCTCGCGGCGGTGGATGATCGTGACCTTGGAGGCGTGGCGCGTCAGGAAGTTGGCCTCCTCCATCGCGGTGTCCCCGCCGCCGACGATGCAGACCTCCTTCTGCTTGAAGAAGGCGCCGTCGCAGGTGGCGCAGGCCGAGACGCCGTGGCCCATCAGCTCGCTCTCGCTGGGGAGGCCCAGCAGCTTGGCGCTGGCGCCGGTTGCGACGATCACGCTCCTCGCCTGGAACGTGTCGAAGTCCGTCTTCATCGTGAACGGCCGCTTCGACAGGTCGATGCTGACGATCTCCTCGAACTTGATCTCGGTCCCGAAGCGTTCGGCCTGCTTCTGGAAGTCCTCCATCATCTTCGGGCCCAGCACGCCCTCGGCGTAGCCCGGATAGTTCTCGACGTCGGTCGTGATCGTGAGCTGTCCGCCGGGCTGCAGGCCCTGGAACATGAGCGGGGAAAGGTTGGCGCGGGCGGCGTAGATCGCCGCGGTGTAGCCGGCCGGACCCGAACCGATGATGATCACTTCGCGGACTTCGCTCATGGTGTGCGCCTCGCTCCTTCGCGCCGGGGGGCGGGAAGTGTAGGCTCGCGGCGGCGCGAATCCACCGCGCGCCCCCGGTGTTTCCCGAGCACGACGCCCGCGCGCACGCCGAATCCGGTCCCTCCGGCGAGGTCGAGGCGCTGGAACGCGCGTGGCGGCCGCGGCTCCTGGACCTTTCGGCGCGCATCCGCGCCGCGGCCCGCGCGGCGCTGCGCGACGCCCTGGACCGCGGGTCCCTGGCCGATCTGCAGCGGGCCCACGGCGAGGGTGCGGGCGACGTCACCTACGGTCTCGACGTGCCGACCGAGGCCGTGCTCGACGCGTGGCTGGCCGAGACGGCCGCGCGCGCGCCGCTGTCGCTCTTGACCGAGGACGCCGGCTGGCGTCACGCCGGGCCCGACGGCCGCGGCGGCGCGCGCGCGCTCGAGGGCTTCGACCACGGCGGGCCGCGCATCGCCGTCGATCCGATCGACGGCACGCGCAACCTGATGGCCGATCTGCGCGCGGCCTGGACGGTTCTTGCGCTGTGCCCGCCCGGGCATGGCGCGCCGCGCCAGCGCGACGTCGCGCTCGGCCTCCTGACCGAGATCCCCGACAGCCGCGCCGCGCAGGCACGCGAGCTGTGGGCCGCGAGAGGACGCGGCGCGCACCAGCGGACGGTGCGGCTCGAAGACGGCGCGGTCGTGCGCGACGGAGGCCTGTGCGCCGACGCGGACGCGCGCGCGGACCACGGCTACTTCCCCTTCTTCCGCTACATGCCCGACCTGCGCCCGGAGATTGCGCGCGTCGAGGCGTCGTTCTTCGAGCGCCTCGCGCGCGACGAGGGCGCCCAGGTCCGCACGTGCTACGACGACCAGTACATCAGCAACGGCGGCCAGCTCGCGCTGCTCGCGTTGGGTTCGTACCGCATGGTCGCCGACCTGCGCGCGCACCTCGCGGCGCGCCGCGGACGGCCGACGCTGACCGGCAAGCCCTACGACGTGTGCGGCGGGATCCTCGTGGCCCGGGAAGCCGGCTGCATCGTCACCGATGCGCTGGGCGACGCGCTGGACTTCCCGCTCGACGCGACGACGCCGGTGGGATTCGTGGGCTGGCACAACGCGGCAACGGCGCGGCGCCTCGCGCGCCACCTGCGCGCCGCGCTCGAGGCTCCAGCCGGCTAGACGCCCGTGTCGCGCGCGACGTCGAACCGCGCCAGCATCCGCCCGCCGATCCACACCAGCGCAGCGTCGACCGCCAGCACGCCGAGCCACGCCACGCCCACCGCGGCGGCGATCGCGGCCGCGTCGGGCACGTCGAACAGGCCGCGCAAGAGGAACCCCAGGCCCACCGCCGGACCCACCGCGACCGCCGCGACAGCCAGCAGGATCAGGCCGCGCAGCAGCATCAGCATCACCGAGCGGCCCATGTGCTGCAGCGCGCTCTCCTGGCCGGGGATGTAGCGTACGGGCGCGAACAGGAACACCGCGTTGTCGAGCGCCACCCAGGTCAGCACGACGAGCGGCTGGAACAGCACGATGCCCAGGACGAACGGGTGCCAGGCACCGATCCACGCGGCGCGTCCGATCACCGCCAGCGAGATCAGCGCCGAGACCAGCGCCACCTCCGGCAGGATCGTCGCCAGGAATGTGCGCCACGCCGCGAGCGGCCAGGCCTTGATGCGCTCCATCTGCTCCAGCCGGCCGCGGAAGTCGAAGCGCAGTCCCGCGCACATGTAGAGCGTGCCCAGGAGCGAGATCAGCGCCGATCCGACGATCAGGTTCTTCTCCAGCGCGGACTCGGGGTCCGATCCGCCCCGGCCTCCGATCGACCCCGACAGGATCACCAGCAGCGTGATGACGAGCAGCGAGAGGATCAGCGTCCCGCGCGCGCGCCGCAGCATCGACGTCGTCTCGAGCCAGGCCACGGCGCCGAAGCCGCCGCTCCCGAACAGCCAGGGCGCGCCGCGCGAGCCCCTGGGCGCCGCGGCTCGCCCCTGGCTCGCGCTCCAGCCGCCGCGCCGTGCCATGCGCAGGCGCTTGGCGAGGTCGGCGGAGGTCGCCAGCGACAGCTCGCGATAGTCGATGCGGATGCGGACGGTGAGCTGGTAGATCAGCATCCAGGCGCCGACGGAGAAGGCGAACCACGGCAGGAACTCCGCGGCGCTGCCGGCGGTGATCATCCTCCCCCAGGGCGCGAAGGGCAGCAGCAGCGCGTGCACCACCGGGTGGCGCGCGAAGCTCTGCAACAGGTCCTCCGGCGCCGGCACGGGCTCGAGGGGACCGCGGCCCTCGATCGACGGGAGGTCGTCGCCGTTCCCGATCAGCAGGTAGGCGACGATGGCCGCGACGCCCATGGCGAGGACGACCGAGACGACGCGCAGGGGCAGCTTCGCGGCGAGCTTGCCCAGGCGGTTCTCCGACTCCCCCAGGAGCAACGCCAGCGCCTGTCCGATCACGGGCACGGTCAGCATCACGACGGCCGTGCCGAGGAACGCGTACTGCGGCCCGGGCAGGCGCCGCGACGCGAGCACGCCGAACAGGAGCGCCGCGAACAGGGACCGCGCCAGGTTCGTGCCGATGCGGTAGCGCACCAGAGCCGAGCGGTCCACCGGCGCGCTGAAGGCCAGCTCGATCTCCTCCTTGGGCAGGTACAGCCCGCGGTGCTGGAACGAGCCGAACACGGTCAGCAGCGTCAGGACCATCAGGCCGGCCTGGACGCCCACGCGCAGGAGCTCGGGATCCGGCGCCAGCGACGCGCGGTTGGGCCCGAACAGGAACGCGCCGACCCAGCCGAACATCAGCACCGCGCCGACGAGCAGGAAGATCCAGCTCGTGGGACGCTTGAGCTTGCGCACCTGCATGCGCAGGCCGCCGCGCAGCTTCAGCAGGAACAAGAGCCGCAGTGCGCGATGTCCGAACACGACGCGGCGCTCAGGTCGCGGACGGCGCGGTCGGGCCGGGGATCACGGGCGCGCCGCGCGGGGCCTCGGTCACCGCCAGGAAGATCTCCTCCAGGCTCTTGTCCTCGCCCGAGGCCAGCGTCGCGCGCGCCTCGGCCAGCGTGCCCTCGAAGACCGAGCGGCCGCGGTCGAGGATCAGGATGCGGTCGGCGAGCTCCTGGATCAGCTCGAGCTGGTGCGAGGACAGAACGACCGCCGTGCCGGCGCGCGCCAGGCTGCGGATCTCGTCCTTGGTCGAGCGGATCGCGCGCGGATCGAGGCCCGACAGCGGCTCGTCCATCAGCACGACGCCCGGCGCGTGGATCCACGCCATGCAGAACGCCAGCTTCTGGCGCATGCCGCGCGAGAGCTCGCCGCCCAGCGCGTCGCGCTTCTCGAGCAGCTCGAAGCGCGCCAGCAGTTCCTCCGCGCGCGCGCTCCAGTCGCGCACGCCGTACAGCGCCGCGGCGAAGCGCAGGTGCTCGTGCACGGTCAGCGTGTCGAAGGGCTGCGGATCGTCGGGGATCCAGGCCAGGCGCGACTTCGCCGCGACCTCGTCCCCGACGAGATCGTGTCCGCACACGGTCACGCGCCCGGTCTGGATCGGCAGCACGCCGACGATCGAGCGCAGCGTCGTGGTCTTGCCCGCGCCGTTGGGACCGACCAGGCCGAGGATCTCGCCCTCGCGCACGCGGAACGCGAGGTCCGCGACGGCGCGGTGGCCCTCGTAGTCCTTGGTCAGGTGGTCCACGGCGAGCGCGATGCGGCGCTCGGCCATCGGCGCGAGGGTCGGGCTCTGGATCTCCAACGTGTTCCTGACCTGTCTTGCGCCGCTCGCGCGGCGTCGGGGGTCCTTTCTGGCCGGGCGGGGTGGACCGCGGGGCGGGGGACGGACCATAGTAGTGCTCACCGTTCCCGCGTGAAGTCACCGGACACGAGAGTTCAGCCATGACACAGAAGACCACCACCCCGGCCCAGGCCACCGCTTCGGGCCCCTTCACCCTCCCGCCGCTGCCCTGGAAGGAGGACGCGCTGGCGCCGCTGATGAGCGCGCAGACGATCTCGTTCCACTACGGCAAGCACCACAAGGCCTACGTCGACAACCTGAACAACCTCGTGAAGGGCAAGCCCTTCGAGAAGATGTCGCTGGAGGAGGTCGTGCGCGCCGCGGCCAAGGATCCGGCCGGCCAGGGCATCTTCAACAACGCCGCGCAGGTCTGGAACCACACCTTCTTCTGGAACAGCATGAAGCCGGCCGGCGGCGGCGCGCCGACCGGCAAGCTGATGGAGAGGATCACGGCCGACTTCGGCTCGTTCGACGCGTTCAAGACGCAGTTCGCCGAGGCCGCCAAGACGCAGTTCGGCAGCGGCTGGGCCTGGCTCGTGCTCGACGCCGGCAAGCTGAAGGTCGTGAAGACGCCCAACGCCGAGACGCCGCTGACCGGCGCGGCCAAGCCGATCCTGACCTGCGACGTGTGGGAGCACGCCTACTACCTGGACTTCCAGAACCAGCGTCCCAACTACGTGGCGGCCTTCCTCGACAAGCTCGCCAACTGGGACTTCGCCGCGAAGAACCTGTAACCGCGTGCCCGGAACCGCCGGCCCGCTGCGCGATCGAAGGGTCGCGGCCGGGCCGGCCCGCGTTCTGCCGGACTGCTACGTCAGCATCGCCTTGCGCGACAGCATGCCCACCGCGCGGGTGAGCGCCGTGACGAGGCGCGACATCGCGGGGTAGTCGAGGCGGTCGTGCGTGTCGGCCGGCGTGCCCCACGCGGTGCCGCGCCAGGACCCGGTGTCGGTGATCGTGACCGCCGCGTAGCCCGCGTCCCAGAACGCCGCGTGGGAGGAGAAGCCCGTCCCCGGCAGGAACTCGGGCAGGAGGACGCCCTCGATCGAGAGCCCCGGCTGGCCGCGCAGGTACTCGACGGTCTTCGACGTCAGGTCGTGCGAGCCGAAGCCGCCCACGACGCCCAGGAAGTCGGCGCGCGCGGGATAGCGCAGGCCGAGCGGGAACGGGTAGCTCTGCGTGGCCGCGCTGGAGAAGTTGCCGACCGAGTCGAGGTTGATCACGCCGACGATCTTCTCGCCCGCTTCCTTGCAGGCCTTGGCGTAGCGCGCGGCCGAGCTCTCGCGGCCGGCGCCCTGGCGCGCGCCGTCGGGGAAGAAGACGAAGCGCAGCGTGCGCTCCATGCCGGAGCCGGCGACCTGCAGCGCGACCTCCATGAGCACGGCGCAGCCCGAGGCGTTGGAGTCGGCGCCGGGCGAGCGCGAGTTGGAGTCGTAGTGGGCGCTCAGGACCAGGATCTCGCGGCCTTCCTTGCGGCTGCCGACCTCGCCGACGACGACGCGCGTCCCTGCGCGCGCGCCGCCCATGTCGCGTTCCGTGACCTCGAGGCCGGCCCGCCGCAGGTGGCGTCCGATGTGGTCCGCCGCCGAATCGAGCGCGCCACGGTTGTCGCGCGCGCCGATGTCGAAGGCCAGGCTCTCGACGTGGATGCGCAGGCGGTCCGTCAGGTCCGCGTCCTCCGAACCGGGCGCGGCCTTCTTGGCGGCGGCCCCCGGGAAGTCCGTCGCGAAGAAGCCCAGGGCCCCGACGAACACGGCGAGGCCCAGGATCCAGAAAATGAGCGTCTTCATGCCAGGGCACCCCGTGGGAGTGAGCATCGGCCGCCGCGCCGCCCCGGCTTGAGCCCCGCGCCTGCTACGGCCGCGCCAGCCCGCCCGGTGCCCGGACGACGCGCCGCAGCGGCAGGAACGTGAAGATCCGCAGCACGGCCGAGGCCGCGAAGATCACCAGGAACGCCGCGCGGTCGCCGCCCGCCGCGGCCAGGATCCAGCCGCCCAGCAGCGAACCCGAGGCGATGGCCAGCGCGTTCGCGCAGTGGTACGCGGTCAACACGCTGGTGCGCTCCTCGGCCGGGATCGCGTCGAAGAAGAGCAGGAACGTGGACAGCTCGTAGGCGGACCACACGAAGCCCGCAAAGAGCTGCGCGCCGACGAGGAGCCAGAACTCGTCCGTCAGGATCCACAGGGCGACCGACGGGGCGAGGCCCAGGCCGCCGATCCACAAGAGCGCGCCCAACCCCCAGCGCTCGCCGATGCGCGCGTGGAACGGCAACGAGAGGAACTTCGCCAGCACGGCCGCGGCGAACAGGCCCATGGTCTGCGCGTAGCTGAACTCGAGCTCGCGCAGCATGTACGGCACGTAGAACGGCCCCGACACGCACACCGCGAACTGCACCGCGAGCATGTAGCCCAGCAGGCGCCCGTCGTTGCCGCGTCGCAGGCGCGAGAGGAGCTCGCGCCAGCGCACGTCGCGCATGCCGGCCGGGATGGGCTCGGGCTCGCTCTGCGCCGCCAGGCACGCGACCGAGAGTGCGCGCGCCGCCAGCGCGAACAGGAACACGATCGCGAACGCGCGCAGCGGCTCGTCGAACCCGCGCCCGGCCTCCAGGATCCAGCCCGCAGCGATCAGCGCCACGATCTGCAGGACGTACAGCCAGCGCGATCGGCGCGCGAAGTAGCGTACGCGCAGGCGCTTGGGCACGATCGTGCCGACCCACGTGCCCCAGGCGGGCGCGGTGCCCAGCGCTCCTGCCCAGTACAGGGTGGCGACGGCGTACAGGGCGACCGCGGGAAGCGCGCCCAGGAGCGCGCCGGCCGCCAGCGGCACGAAGCTCAGCGCCTGCACCAGGGCGCACAGGACGACCCAGCGCCGGTGCGATCCGATGCGCCGCACCATCGCGGGCGACACGAGCTGCAGGAACGATCCCGCGACCATCGGCAGCGTCGCCACGAGGCCGCCCCACGGCACGGGCAGGCCCAGCGCGACGGCGAACGCGGGGATGGACTGCTCCCCCATGCCGACCATCACGCTCCAGGCCAGGCCGTCGACCCACACCGCCCGCAGGTCGTGGCGCAGGCGCTCGCCGCGGCGTGCGGGTCCGGATCGCGCGATCGTGTCCATGCGAACCCCCGATCTTGGGGCCGCGCGCTGCGCGTGGGGAGCGTGCGCGTTGCACGTCAGGGCCCGGACCGGCATAACCGGCGGGCGTTCAACGACTTCCCATGACCGTACCGTCCCTCGTCGCGCACCGCGGCTACGCCGCCCGCTACCCCGAGAACACGCTCGTCGCGCTCGAGGCGGCCCTCGACGCGGGCGCGCGCTTCGTCGAGGTCGACGTGCAGATGAGCAGCGACGGGTTTCCCGTGCTGTTCCACGATCGCACGCTGGATCGCATGTGCGGCGTGAGCGGAGCGGTGCACGAGCTCACGCTCTCCGACCTGCGGGCGCTCGCCTGCAGCGAACCCGGCCGGTTCGGTGACCGCTTCGCGGCCGAGGGGTTGTGCACGCTGGCCGGGTTCGTCCAGTTGCTGCGCAAGCACCCCGGCGTGTTCGCCTTCGTGGAGATCAAGCGCGTGGCGATCGAGCGCTTCGGCCGCGAGCGCATCCTGGAGCGCGTGCTGCCCGCGCTCGACGCCGCGATCCACCAGTGCGCGCTGATCAGCTTCAGCCTGGAGTTCCTGGTCGCCGCCCGCGCCGCCCATCCGATCCCGCTGGGCGCCGTGTTCGACCGCTGGGACGAGCGCGGCCAGACCAGCGTCGAGGAGCTCGACCCCGAGTTCGTGTTCGTGGACCTCGAAGGACTGCCGCCCGACGGCCCGCTGCGCCACGGCCGCGCGCGCGTCGCCGTGTACGAGGTCGCCGATCCCTCCGTCGCGCTGGCGCTCGGCCGCCGCGGCGTGCAGCTCGTCGAGACGTTCGAGATCGGGGACATGCTGAAGGCGCTGGGACCCGCCACGTGACCGGCGAGCGCTACGACCTCCTCGTCGTCGGCGGCGGGATCCACGGCGTGGGCGTGCTGCAGGCGGCGGCGGCCGCGGGGCTGCGCAGCCTGCTCGTCGAGGAACGCGCGGTCGCCGCGGGCACGTCGAGCCGCTCCAGCAAGCTGATCCACGGCGGGCTGCGCTACCTGGAGAGCGCGCAACTGGCGCTCGTGCGCGAGTCCCTGCGCGAACGCGCGATCCTGCTGCGGGTCGCGCCGCGGCTGGTGCGCCTCGTGCCGTTCCTGGTGCCCGTGTACGCGACGACGTCGCGACGGCCGCGGACGCTGCGCGCGGGATTGGGCCTGTACGCGCTGCTCGGCGGCCTGAAGCGCCACGCGCTGTTCTCGCAGGTGCCGCGCGACGCGTGGGACGGCCTCGACGGGCTCGACCTCGCGGGCCTCGAGGCGGTCTTCCGCTACATGGACGGCCAGACGGACGACGCCGCGCTGTCGCGCGCCGTGTTGCGCTCGGCGCAGTCGCTGGGCGCCGAGGCCTGGATCCCGGCCGCGTTCGCAGGCGCGCGGCGCGCGGCGGACGGCTGGGAGGCGCGGATCGCGTTCGAAGGTCGCGAGCGGACCGTGCACGCCACCGCGATCGTCAACGCCGCGGGCCCGTGGATCGAGACGGTGCGCGCACGCCTGCAGCCGACGCCGCCGGGCTTCGCCGTCGACTGCGTGGCCGGCACGCACGTCGAGATCGAGGGCCGGCTCGCGCAGGGCATCTACTACGTCGAGGCGCCGCGCGACCGCCGCGCGGTCTTCGCGATCCCGTGGAAGGGCCGCACGATGATCGGCACGACCGAGACGCCGTACCACGGGGACCCCGCGGCGATCGAACCGCTCGACGGCGAGGTCGAGTACCTGCTGGAGACCTTCGCGCGCTACTTCCCCGACCGCGAGCGCCGCGTGCTCGACGCCTGGGCCGGGCTGCGCGTGTTGCCGCGCGGCGCGGGCCGCGCCTTCGACCGGCCGCGCGAGACGACGCTCGTCGTCGACGACGAGGCCCGGCCGCGCATGGTCGCGATCTACGGCGGCAAGCTGACCGGCTACCGCGCCACCGCCGAGAAGGTCGTCGCGCGCCTCCTGCCCGGCCTGGAGCGGCGCGACCGTCTGGCGCGCACCGACGAGCTGCCGCTGGATCCCGAGCCGGGGTTCACGCTCGACTGATTCGAGGCGCCCGCCTTCACGGGCAACTTGATTCCGCGGCCTTTGGAAAGGGTGGGCGCGCGGGCGGGCGAGTCGCAGATCCCGATCCGACCGCGCAACCGCCAGCCCACCTGGAGCAGCCAGGTGCCTGGGGAGGAGAAGGGCGACGGATCCGCGAGCCTCTCGGTCGGTTCTCGCCACCCGTCGAACCAGGGACCGGACGACAACGGATCGACGCCCGTCGGAGCGGTGCCGTGCTTGCGCGCGTTGTGGAGGACGTACACGAGCGCGTTCCTCACCTCGGACGGCGTGCGCAGAACGCGAGAGCGATAGCGATCGTCGAAGACGCGCCCCTGTCTCCCCCACAGCCCGTTCAACCGGCGCGCGATCCGGGTCGTGAGCCCGTTCATCCCGAGCGACAGGGCCCGTGCACCTTGGGCCTCGACGATCAGGTGCAGGTGGTCGGTCTGGATCGATCCGTGCACGATGCGGAGTCCGGGTCGCACCGACGCCGCCGCGAATGCCCCGAACAGGACGCGCCCCTCCGCATCGCGCCGCAAGCTGGGCAGTCCCTCGCGCATGCGAACCGTCACGAGCACGGGATAGCGCGTCGCCAGTGGCGGCCGCTCGTCGTGCGGAGTCCTTCGCCGCGGACCGCTAGGCTTGCGGCCCGCGCCCGGCCGCTTGCCGCCGTGGCGGAACAGTTCGAGTTGATGCGCGCGCCGAATCCGCTCGCGAGTCGGCATCGTCTCCTCCGCATGCGGAGACGATCGAGCCAGCCCCCGGTTGCAGCGCAGGGCAAGGATTCCTGGCGACGCAGCCCGCGTTCACGCCGAACTCGATTCCGCGGCCTTCCTCGGCTCCCGCGACGTTCCGAATCCGCGAATCCTCCCTCGGTCCCCTGGGTAGGATCGGGACGCCGTGCACCTACCCGCGATCGCGCTGGCCCTGTCGGCGCTTCAGGGCAGCGGCAATCCGTCAGCCGCCACCGCCCGCACCTACCCGCACTTCCGCTGCCGCTTCGTCGCCGAGGAGGATGGACGCCCGCTCGCTGGTGTGCGCGTGGAGTCCGCGAAGGAGTGGACCGGCCCCTTCACGGCCACGACCGGTCCCGACGGCTGGCTGGATCTGGCCACACGATCCGAGGAGGGCGAAGCGTTCGGCTTCCCAAGGGGGAGTTCCGCCTATCCTCGCCGGCTTGCCGAAGTCACCGCCGAGTTCCCGGGCTGCGCCAGGACGGTCGTGAACGCGGACAGCCAGGCACCCTGGGCGTCACCCGTGCCCATGCGAGCGAGCGCGGTGCTCGCGGGCACCGTCCGCGGCGCCGTGCCCGGCGAGGACGTCAGCATCACCTGCGCGCCGTCCGCGACGACGTGGCCGCCCCAGAGCGGACTGTTCCGCCTGCCGCCCCGCGTGCGGAGCCCCATCGACGCAGAAGGACGATTCGAGATCTCGGGCGTGCCGTCGCGCACCCCGCTCACGGTGTGGGTCGGAGCCGGCACCTACGCGGGCGGGATCTGCATCGAGACGGACCTGGTCCTCCAGCCCGGCGAACGCCGCGATCGGACGTTCACGCGGCCCACAGTCGCTCCCGCGGAGCCAAGACCGGCGGCCGCATTCGAGATGTGGTTCCGGGTCGACGCCATCGCACTCGAGGCCGACGGCCGGGTTCGGCCGGCCGGATTCGAGATGCTCCCCGACGGCCGCGATCTCGTTCACGCGATCGCCGGCGGCCGTTGGCACGCTCATGGGAACGGGCCCTGCGCCGAGATCGAGACGCGCGCCGGAAACCAGACGCTCGTCGCACGGACCTTCGACGGTTGGTGCGGTGCGCGGGCACTGCGGATTCCCGGAGACCACGGCACTCAACGCGTGATCGTCGGGCCCGGAGGCCTGCTTCGGATCGACGTTCCGGTCGAGGGTGCGATGCGACGGCTGCGGATCGTCGCGGGCGGACTCCCCTTCGCCGAGCGCGCGCTGCTTCCCGGGATCCTTCTCCATGAGGTGGTGCCCGCGGGCGAAGTGCGCCTCGAGTGCGCTCCCGGAGGGCCGACCCGCGTCGTCCAGGTCGTGGCCGGCGCGATCCTGCGCGTGCAACTCTGACCGCGAGGTCAGCGCGCCTGGGGCGCCAGGCCGGACTCGCTCGCCAACTCGACCACCGCCGCATGGTGCGCGCGCCAGGTCCTCCATACCTCCCGCGCCCAGGCCCGCACTCGCTCGTCGTGCTGTTCGCGCGATGCGGCCATCGCGACGTCGAGCACGGTCAGCGCTCCGCGCACGACCGGCACCGCGGAGCGCGGCCACTCCCGGACGGCCGCGACGAGCCGCTGGCGCAGCCCCGGCAAGACGGCGTGCGCCATTCCGCGGTCGATCAAGCAGTGCACCCCGACCAGATGGACGTCGACGGACTTGTCGGGGTGCGCCGCACCCGCGTGCTGCACGGCGTAGGCGTCGACCGTCCACTGGTGCACCTCGGCGAACAGCACCGGGTCCTGGTACTCGGCCTGCAGCACTTCGCAGTACACCGACCAGCACTCGGCGCTGGTGTTGAAGTACGTCGTCTGCGGCAGTGTGCCGCGCGGCAGAGCGAGACCGCAGCCGGGGCACACCGACGACGTGGATCGCAACGTGTCAGGGCAAGCACCCACGCCAACGAGCATGGCGGGACCGAAGCGGTTCGTTCGAGGCCGGTTCGAAGCGCTCGACCCGCGCCGCCGGCGGCGTCGCGCCGAGCAGCACGGCCACGCCCAGCGCCGTCGTCTCGGTCTCCTCGGCGCGCTCGACGCCGATCCCCGACAGGTCCGCCAGCCGCTGGCACAGCACATCCAGCCGCGCGAGCCCCCCACCGACGCGCAGCGCACGCGGCGCCGGCAGCGCGCGCGCCATCTCGTCGAGGATCGCCTTCACCAGGAACACGACGCTCTCCACGACCGCCACGGACTTCGCGGCCGGCGTGCCGTCCCCCTCGAACCGCGAGACGAAGTCCGGCAGCCAGAACGGCGCGGCCAGACCGCCGACGCCGTTCAGGAAGAGCGGCGGGTCGCGCTCGATCTCCAGCCAGCGCGGCAGGCTCGCCGCCACGTCGTCGATGCCGAGCTCGTCCGCGATCCAGGCGAGGGCGCTGCCCGCACCGTTGATCGTGCCCTCCAGCGCCAGCAGCGCGCGTTCGCCCGTCCGATCGACGAGCGTCGTCAGCAGCCGATCATGATTCGGCACCCTTCCGTCGGTCGGGCGCAGCACGAACGCGCCCGTCCCGAACGTGGCGTAGGCCGTGTCCCCGCGCGGTTCCCCGCCGGCGAAGAGCGCCGCGGACTGGTCGCCGGTCAGGACGCGGAGCGGCACCTTGCGCCGGCCCGTGTCGAGCGTGCCGACCTCGCCGCGGGTCGGCACGCACCGGGGGAGTGCGGTCCGCGGCACGCCGAACAGGTCGAGCAGCCGCGGCGACCAGTCGCCGGCGCACACGTCGTAGAGCAGGGTGCGCGAGGCGTTCGCCGCGTCGGCGACCAGCGGGCGCTCGTCGCACAACCGGTGCGCCAGGAACGAGGCCAGCGGTCCGAACGCGAGTCGCCCGTCGCGCAGCGCGGCGTCCGCGGCGGGCACGCGTTCGAGGCACCACGCGAGCTTCGTCGCGCCGTAGTGCGGCGAGAGGCGCAGCCCGGTGAGCGCGCGGACCTCGGCCTCGTGCTCGCGCACGTCCTCGAGGCGATCCGCCGCGCGCCGGTCCTGCCACGACAGGATCGGCGTCAGCGCCGCGCCGTTCGTGCGATCCCAGCAGGCGACGCTGGAGCGCTGCGTCGCGAGCCCCGCGGCCGCGATCCGCTCCGCGCGCGGCCCCAGGTGCTTCGCGACCTCCTTGATCGCGCGCCGCAGCGAGCGCACCAGCTCCTCGGGGTCCTGCTCGACCCGGTCGTCGGCGGGGTGCGCCGTCGCGACCTCGACCGAAGCGCGCGCGGCGACGCGCCCCGCTCGATCGAACGCGATCGCGCGGCTGGTCGTGCCGCCCTGGTCGAGCGCCAGGAGGAGGTCGTCGTGCGCGGGTCCGGCCATCGTGCTCCTTGTACCCCGGAGCGGGTCGGCGCGTGCCGGCTACCCGCGACCCTGCGCCCGGCGGCCGGACCGCAGGCAGAGCGCGAGCGGCAGCGCGCCCGACAGCACGATCCCAGCCGCCAGGATCCACAGCGCGGCTGCGTCCATTGGTCCGCTCGAATCGGCGCGCGCGGCGTCGGCGGCTGGCCGGCCCAGGTCGATCGCGACCCACGCGGGGAACGCGGCGACGACCACGGCCATCAGCAGGAGCGCGATCGCGGATCCCAGATCGAAGGCGCGTCCCATGGGAGCAGCGTCATTCCGGGATCGGCGTCCCCTCGCGCGCCACGAGCGCCGCGAACCGCTCGCACAGCCGCCTCGTCACCGGCCCGCGCGCGGACCCGATCGCGCGCCCGTCGATCTCGCGCACCCAGGCGAGCTCGCCCATCGTGCCCGTCGTGAACACCTCGTCGGCGGCGTGGAACTCCGCGAGCGACACACGCCGCTCGTGGCAGGCGATGCCGGCCTCGCGCGCAAGCCGCAGCACCACCGCGCGCGTGATCCCCGGCAGGCAATGATCCGCCGCCGGCGTGTGCAGCTCGCCGCCGCGCACCAGGAACAGGTTGGTCGCGTTGGTCTCGGCCACGTAGCCCTCGACGTCGAGCATCACCGCGTCGTCCGCGCCGGCCACGTTGGCCTGCACCTTCGCCAGGATGTTGTGGATCAGGTTGTTGTGGTGGATCTTCGAGTCCATCACCTCGGGCGGTGCGCGGCGCACGCTCGACGTGATCAGCTTCAGGCCGCCGTCGCCGTACACGGGCGCCTTCCACTCCGCCAGCACGATCAGGCACGGTCCGGACCGGTTGTTGCGCGGGTCCATCCCCGACGTGACCTTCTCGCCGCGCGTCAGCGTCATGCGCACGTGCGCGCCGTCGCGCATCCCGTTGGCCTTCAGCGTCGCGAAGAGCGCGTCGCGGATCTCGTCGCGTGCGGGCACGCGCTCGAACGCCATCGCGCGCGCGCTGCGCTCCAGCCGCTCCAGGTGCGCGTCGAGCTGGAACACGCGGCCCTGGTAGACACGCAGCCCCTCCCACACGGCGTCGCCGCCCTGCACGGAACTGTCGAACACCGACACCTTCGCCTCGGCGCGCGGCACGAGCTGCCCGCCGACGTGAACGATCAACTTCTGGTTGCGCGGATCGGTCGCCACGGCGGAGCACTCTCCACGCCGACGAGGCGCGAGTCCAGCGAGTTCTGCGCGACCGGTTGCCGCCTCGGACCGCGCGCGCCATTCTCTGGGCCATGCGCTCCCTCGCACTCCTGGTCCTGGTCCTGCTCCCCGCCGCCTGCGCCGTCTCCGGCGCAGGAGGCTCCAGACATCTGCCCGCGGCGGACTCCGACCCGCGCGCGGTCACGGTCGCGCGCGAGGTGATCCGCGAGCTCGGCGGACCCGAGGCCTGGAAGCAGGCGCGCGTGCTGGAGTGGAACTTCTTCGGGCGGCGCGCGCATTGCTGGGACACGTGGAGCGGCGACTACCGCCTCGACGACGGCGCCAAGACGGTCCTGATGAACCTGAACACGGGCGAGGGGCGCGTGTTCGACGGACGCACCGAGGTCACCGATCCCGAGGCCGTGAAGAAGGAGCTTTCTCGCGCGCGCTCGGTGTGGATCAACGACAGCTACTGGCTCCTGATGCCGTGGAAACTGCTCGACCCCGGCGTGACTCTGGCCCTGGCGGGCGAACGCCAGCTCCCCGATGGCCGGGCCGCGGACGTGCTCGTGCTGACCTTCGAAGGCGTCGGCGACACGCCGCGCAACAAGTACGAGGTGCTCGTGGCCAAGGACACGCGCCGCGTCGAGTCCTGGACGTTCTGGACCGACCGCTCCGATGCCGAGCCCAAGTTCACGACGCCCTGGACCGGCTGGAAGCGCTACGGACCGATCCTGCTGTCGGGCGACCGCGGTCCGCAGCGCCAGCTCACCGAGATCGCCGTGCTCGACGCGCCGCCCGCGAAGCTGCGCGCTCCGTAGCCCTCACGCGAAGACCGCGAGCAGGACGAGCAGCAGAACGAGCAACACGGCCCCCGCGGCCGCGGCGATCCTGGTTCCCGAGTACGGCGCCTTGCCGATGACGCAGGCCGCATCCTGGCCGCTGATCACCACGCGATACAGCGCGTCGCGGTAACGGTAGGCGAGCACGTAGGCCGGCGCCGCAAGGCGCAGCGTCTCGAGGTCCTCGAGCAGCGGCTCCACGTGCACGTTGCGATGACGGGTCCCGGGCACCTGGTCGCGCGCGACGCTCGCCTCGAGCGTGCCGCGCACGGCGTCGAGAACCAGGCCGCGCGCCATGGACCGCTGCACGTCGAACCGCTCGATGACGGCGTGCGCGTCCGCGGCGCCATCGGGGCCGGCCGGGCTGACGCGCCGCGAACGCAAGTCGCAGGAGGGCGCCAGCGCGTCGGCCTCCTTGCGCGTCAGGCCGCGCGACGCGGAGACGAAGACGTTCTCGACCGACACGTCGGCCGTTCCCGCGTGCGGCGCCCACTCCGCGCGACGGCTGCCGGCGTCCGAGTCCGCCGTCCAGCTCACGCGGGCGCGGGCGCCGAACACCCAGCACACCCACCACAGGGGCTGCAGCCCGGTGACGCGCGACGCCGAGGTCAGGTCGCCCGGGCGGAACCACCCCAGGCCCGACTGCCAGCGCGTCAGCGCCTGCCGCGCCTCCTCGCGCGTCACGCGGAACGGCAGGTACTCCTCGACCTGCTCGACCGGGTCCGCCAGCGTCTCGAGTTCGAGCACGGCGCCGCAGAACGCGCAGCGCGCGTTCTGCACCTCAGGGTCGTAGGCCAGTGCGGCGGCGCAGCCCGTGCAGCGCAGCACGTCGAGCGTCGCGACCGGGGCATCGGCCGCGGGCGCCGGCGCCGGCAGCGCGCACACCGCGCAGCGCAGGTCGCCGCGCTCGAGCGCGCTCTCGCAGCGCGCGCAGTCGCCGACCTTCGCGCTCACCCGAGCACTCCCAGCGCGGCGAGCACGATTCCAGCCAAGAGCGCCAGGAAGCCGGCGGCCAGCACGACGCCGGCCGCGACGCGCCACGCCGAGAGCGGCACCTCGCCTGCGACCTCGCCGGTCTGCCCGTTGACCAGGATCCGCACGGGCGGCTTGCGCGGATGGTGGCGCGCGGCGCAGACCCACACCGGCACAAGGACCAGATCGATCGACTCGTCGACCAGCTCCGCCTCGAACGCGACGTCGGACTGGTGGTCACCCGGCAGGAAGGCCGCGATGCGCCCGCCGATCCCCGACCGGGCCTCGTCCGCGGCCAGTTCGCGGCATTCCTGCCGCGTCAGCGTCGGCTCCTCCGAGATCCAGCCCGAGACCAGGGCCGGTTCGTAGCGCCGCAGCGCGCACAGGTCGAAGGGCTCGACCGCCTCCAGCTCGCTGTTCCCGACGCCGCGCGAGGCCGTCACCAGGACGTCGCGCACGTAGCCGCGGAAGCGTCCGGCCAGCGTGTGCCACTCGGTGCGCGTGACGACGCGCGTGTGCGTGGTCGTGCGCCCCTTGCCGTCGGTGGTCGTGTAGGTCTCGACCTCCTGGTAGTCCTCGCCGATCTTCGCGCGGTAGCGCGCGTCCGCGACCGCCGTGTACAGGTACGCCGGCAGGTACACGCCGCGCGTGCCCTCGACCGCCGCGCGCCGCACCGCGGCGGGCGTGAAGATCGAGCGGCTGGCGATCCAGTCGCGCACCAGGGCGAGCGCGCGCCCCGAATCGACCGCGAATCCCAGCACGAACGCCGGGTCCGGCCGGTCGCGCGTCGCGGGGCGGTCCACGACCCAGGGCGAGTCGCAGAACGGGCAGCGGTCGGAGCGCCGGTCGGGCGCGATCGCCAGCTTCGCCCCGCAGGACCCGCACTGCAGTTCCAGCGGCGCGCGTTCCGTGCGGGAGTGCGGTCCGGGCATGCTCGGAAGGGCCGGCTAGAGCGCCGACTGCACCAGTACCCGGAAGTGCTGCTCGCATTCGAGGAGGAGCGGCCGCAGACCGTCCGGCACCGCCGCGTCCTTGCGCCGGTACGGCGCGAAACCCGTCGAGCGGTGCACGTTCGCGTACCAGTGCGGGGCCCACACGCCGTCCTCGGGGCGCGGCCCGGCCGGCCACGACAGCATCGCTGGATCGAAGTCCAGGCCCAGCCGCGCGCACAGCGCAGCCAGCACGCGCGGAGGATCCTTGAGGAGCTCGTGCGCCACGACGACCGGCGGATCCTGGCCCAGCGCGCGCAGCTCGGAGAGAAGATCCGTCTGCGCCGCGTAGCCCGTGTCGCGCAGCGTCGGCGCGGCGATGTTCTCGATCAGCGAGGTGAGCATCTCCGCCGGCTCGCGCGTCAGGATCACGTTGGCGCAGCGCGCCAGGAAGCCGCGGTCGAGACCGACCAGGTGGTGCGCCATCTGCTTGAAGACCACCACCGGACGGTCGCAGGGCCCCAGTATCGTCTCGCGCACGACCCGCTCGCCGTCGTTCTCCTGCGCGGCCAGCACCGCGTCCCGGCCCGGATGCGCCGCACCGCTGACCCGCAGGTAGTGGGCGTACAGGGGCTCGTCCACGACGCGCGTGTCGCCCCGCTGGGCGAAGGCGTACATGAGCGCCGTCGAGACATTGCGGGGTCCCGACCACAGTTGGACGCGCAGGATGGGTTCCATGCGTGCGGAGGATACCCGGCGCTGGATCCGCCGCCCCGGCGCCGCTAGAAGGTCGGCGCATGTCCTCCAGCGATCCGGGTTCGACCCCCAGCCTCGGCCTCGTCCTCGTGCGCATCGTGACCGGCCTCGTGCTGCTCGCCGCGGGCTGGGACGCCTGGCAGGGCGGCGTCAGCGCGCAGATCGTGGAGCGCACCGCACCGCGCTGGGCCGAGGCGCCCGAATACGTGCGCGCGTGGGGCGAGCAGTTCGTGCTGAAGCATCCGCTGGCGATCGCCAACGTCGTGGTGTGGGGCCAGGTCGTGTTCGGCGTGCTCCTCTTCCTGGGCGCGTTCACGCGGCCGGTGGGGATCGCCGCCGCGTTCCTGTTCGCCAATGCGATCTTCGCGGCACAGTCGCAGCACCAGCCCTACGCGCTGCTCCTGTGCGCGAGCTGCCTGGGCTGCGCGCTCTCGGGCGCCGGCCGCTCGATCGGCGCCGACGTGTTCCTGAACGAACGCCTGCCGGGCTGGCTGACCTGGTCGCGGGCCTGATCGCGCGGACCTAGCGCGCCATCCTGAGCAGCGCGGCGACGCCCTTCTCGATGCCGCTGGCGACCGCGCCGATGCGCGCGTCGTACATGTAGGCCGGCGCGGTCACGATGCGGTTCTCCTCGTCGACCCGGCACTCCTCGACCGGGCACACCACGTGCTTGGCGCCCATCGCCTCCAGCGCCTTGGCCGTGCCCTCGTCGCTGCCGATGGTCATCTTGGGGTGCGAGGCCTCGTCGCGCAGCGCCGCGGCCAACGTCGCCGGCGCGATGCACCACGCGCCGATCGGCTTCTTCGCCTTGTGCACGTCGCGCAGGAGCTTCGCCACGCTGGCCTCGACGCGCGCGTTGGCGCCGGCCGTCGCGAAGTTCGAGAGGTTCTTGGCCGCGCCGTAGCCGCCCGGCAGGACCAGCGCGTCCAGGTCGGCGGCCTTCACCTTGGCGGCGTCGACGACCTTGCCGCGGGCGATGCGCGCCGATTCCGCCAGCACGTTGCGCTTCTCCCGCGCGGCCTTGCCGCCGCGGTGGTCGACCACGTCGGCCTGGTCGACGTCGGGAGCGATGCACACGATCTCGGCGCCGGCGCGATCCAGCGCCAGCAGCGTCAGCACGGACTCGTGGATCTCCGCGCCGTCGAGGAACCCGCAACCCGAGAGAACGACACCGACCTTGACCATGGCACGCACCTCCTTGGAGGCGACCATACCACCCCGGGCCGGCGCGCGGTCAAAGCGCCAGGACTTCGATGTCGCCCTTGGGCACGAGCTGGCAGCCCAGGCGCGCTCCGGCGACGGCGGTGCACATCTCGATCGTCTCCAGTTCGTCCTTGGTGGGCGGGGCCACGTGCTCCGCGCCCGACACGATCGTCAGCACGCAGGTCCCGCAACTGCCCACCGTGCAACCGAAGTCGTGCGGGGCGTCGTGGTCCTGGCAGGCCTTCAGGAAGGGCGTGCCGGCCGGAACTTCGATGGAGGTGCCGGACTTGGCGAAAGTGATCTTCATGCTGGGTCGGTTAGCCTGTCGGGTCGCCGTCGCGCGGCCGCGGTCTGGAGCGCGGCGCGCCGAGCGGCCGAAGAAGGTACCCGAACGAGCATGCGCCAACCCATCCCCAACCCCGAACTCGCCGCCGACCCCGACGCCCCGCGCCCAGCGCCGGCCCAGGCACGCGGCACGGGCACGCGCGTGTGGCTCGTGCGGCACGCGACGGTGCACGAGGACTGGCAGCAGCGCGCCTACGGCGACCTGGACGTGCCGCTCTCGGACCTCGGGCTCGCCGAGACGCGCGCCATGGCCGCGCGCTTCGCCGGCGTCCCCGTCGCGCAGGTCGTGGCCTCGACGCTGGCGCGCGCGCGGGCGATGGGCGAGGGCATCGCGGCCGCCGCCGGCGCGCCGCT
The DNA here is from genome assembly GCA_964552795.1 of uncultured Planctomycetaceae bacterium. Taxonomy (GTDB): domain Bacteria; phylum Planctomycetota; class UBA1135; order UBA1135; genus JAEUHZ01. The sequence goes on along the minus strand of CAZKIO010000031.1, from coordinate 16,473 downwards.
CGCCCTCGACGCGAACCTGCGCGAGGTGAGCCGCGGAGCGTGGCAGGGCCTCGCGACCAGCGAGTTCCGCGCGCGCTGGGAAGCGGACGCGGCCGCGTTCCGGCGCGACCCGTGGAACTGGAAGGGACACGGCGGCGAGAGCGACGCGGACCTGTTCGCGCGCGGCTGGCCGGTGGTCGAGCACGCAGTGCGCGCGCACGCCGGAGGCACGATCGTCGTCGCGAGCCACTACAACCTGATCCGCGCGCTGGTCAGCGGCGCGCTGGGCCTCGCGGCGCACGAGAGCTTCGCGTTCCGCATCCGCACCGCGCACGCCGCGCTGCTGGTCGACGCGCCGGACGGCTGGCGGCTGGCCGCGCGCGACGTGCCCGATCCGGCGCAGGCCGCCGCGCCGCGGCCGGCCTGAGCGGCCGGCGCCGCGCCTCAGAGGAGGCCGCGCCGACGCAGGTCGGCGGCGATCTCGGGATCGTCGGCCGGCGCCACGCGGCCGTGCAGCAGCCCGCGCGCGCGGTCGATCCACCCGTACCACGCGCGCGTCTCGCCGTGCAGGCGCTCGCGCGCCGCCGCCTCCTCCGCGGCCCCGTCCGCACCGCGCGCGCGGATCCCGACGACCGGCTCGGCGCGCCTCGGGAAGCGCTCGCCGTGCAGGGTCAACGCCAGGGTCTCGGTGGGCGCGTCGCCCGGCCGTTCGATGGTGAACAGCCAGCGGTCCTCGACGGCCGCCATGCCGCGCTGGAAGCCTCCCGAAGCGAACGCGACCGTGCGCGCCGGCGGCGCCGGACCGCGCAGCGCACCGGCGTGCGACACGCCGGTCATGCCGCGCGGCGGGCGGGAGCCGAGCATCTCGAGCAGCGTCGGCGCGACGTCGGTCAGGCTCGTCACGCCCCGCACGCGCTGGTCCCAGGGCAGCTCGAGCGCGGCCGCGGGCCGCACGACGCAGGGCACGCGCAGGTCCGCGGCCGTCAGGCCGCCCGTGTCGAGGTACAGCCCGCCCTCGCCGAAGGAGATGCCGGTCGATCCCACGACCACGATCGTGGTCGTGCGCAGACGGTCGGTGCGCCGCAGGCGCTCGAACAGGCGGCCGAGCTTGATGTCGAGCTGGCGCAGCGCGCCGTCGTAGCGCGCCTCGTACTCCCCCAGCGAACGCGAGCCGCCCACCCAGCGCGGCCGCGGGATCGCGAAGAAGGCGTGCTCGGCCTCGGCCACCGGCGGCAGGTACGCGAGCTCGGCGCGCGGCTCGTACAGCGTGTCCCAGCGCGGATCGGTGACGCGCCGCTGCCACATGCGCTCGAGGTCGTTGACGTGCAGGTACGCGAACCAGTCGGCGCCCGCGTCGCGCGCCGTCAGCCAGTGCACGAACTTGGTGGCGACGCCCTCGAAGCCCAGCTCGAGCTCGGGGTTGACGGCTTCCTCGCGGAAGCCCTGGTAGACCTGGAAGCCCTTCGCGAGCCCGCGGATGGGCGACAGCGCGGGGTGATCGACGAACGCCGCCGTCTCGAATCCCTGCGCGAGCAGTTCCTGCGCCAGGCTCGGCACGTGGTCGGGCACGAACCAGCCGCTGAGGTCGGTCGCCGGGCCGCGCCCGAGCGGATCGGAGCGCCGCGCGAGGCGCGGATCGCAGCCCGTCAGGAGCGCGATGTGCGCCGGCAGGATCTCCGGCGACGCGCTCCACGCGTCGCTGAACAAGACGCCCTGGCGCGCGAGGCCGTCGAGCACGGGCGTCGTGGGACGGTCGTAGCCCAGCGCCGAGACGTGGTCCGCGCGCAACGCGTCGATCGCGATCACGAGCAGCCCGCGACCGGGCTCGGAACTGCTCGGGCGCGGACCGCAGGCGCCGAAGCACGCGGCCAGCGACGCGAACGCGATGCCGATCCACGACCGTCGGCCGGCCCCGATCGGCCGTCGGCGCGCGGCGCGACCGCTCCCGCATCGTGTGCCCGTTCGCATGGGTTCCCGCGCGAGAGTAGACACCTCCGCGGCGCGACCTCCAAACGCCGCGTGACCGCGGCGCGCGTCCGGACCGCCGGTCAGCGCCGCAGGGCGAACACGGCCTTGTCGCCGACCCAGCCCTCGGCGCCGTCGGCGGCGCGCACCTTGACCCAGCCCGGCAGGGTGTCGAGGCGCTCGACCTGGCTGCCGGCCGGGGCCTCGGCGATCACCGCCGCGTCGCCGCGCGGCTCGCTCCGCACGGGCGCCTGGCCCTCCTCGACCACGAGCAGCGGGTCCGCGTCCCCGGCCAGCCAATGCCGCGCGCACGGCGCGGACAGCACGAGCGCGCCGCCGAACGCCGCCAGCGCCAGCCAGCGCGCGAGCCGTCCGCCGCGCAGCGCCTCGTACCCGAGGGCCGCGGCGAGCAGCGCGAGGCCCGCCAGCGCGAGCGTGCGCGCCTCGGTCGGATCGAACGCGGTGAGCAGCCGCCGCAGGGTGGCCGTCAGGTCGCCGCGGTCGGCCGGTTCCAGGCCCGCCTCGCGCCGCGCGTGCTCGAGGTTGGCCCAGGTGTCGGCGTCGCGCGGCCGCAGGCGCAGCGCCGCGCTGTACCAGCCGACCGCCTCGAGCTTCTTGTCCTCGCGGAACGCGACGTTGCCCAGGTCGTAGAGGATGCGCGCGCGCTCGGCGCCGCGCACGCGCGGGTTCTCCAGCGCCGCCAGCCAGCCGGAGCGCGCGGAGACCAGATCGCCCGCGCGGTACGCGGCCACGGCGGCCGCGTCCACGGCGTCCGTTCCCGCGTCGCGACCGGAAGCCGGCGGGGCCAGGAGGACGAGCAGCAACGCGAGGACGCGCAGGATCGTGTTCATCGCGAAGCTCCGCTGGTGATGAGATCGGCGACCGAGAGCAGCTCGCGGTCCTCGACCTTGCCGCCCCGGCCGCCCCACACGCTGGCATCGAGCTTCTGGAACACGCGGCGCAGCGCGTGCGCCTCTTCCTCGCGCAACTCGGCCTGCGCCTCCTCGTGCTCGCGCAGCCACGCGATCGGGTCGCGACCGGCCCAGGCCTCGGGCTGCTCGCCCGTCCGCGCGGCCAGGAACGCCTGCAACGCGGCCGCCTGCTCGGCGCCCGTCGTCGCGCGCCGCAGGGCACGCTCGAGTTCACGCCGTGCGCGACGCCGCGCACGCACGCGCGGCGCGTCGGGATCCTCGCGGCGGCGCACCCACGCGCGCAGCGCGAGCCAGCCGGCCGCGACGCCGCCCCACAGCCCGGCCAGCAGCGCGTCCCCCACGCCCCGGCCGGCACCGGCCGGCTCGGGCCGCGTCTGGATGTCGCGGATGTCGAGCGTCGTCCCCGAGAGCGGCGCTTCGTCCGCGATGCCCGTCGCGCCCTCCAGCGGGCGCACGCGGATCGCGATCGGCCGCGTCGAAACCGTGCCGTAGGTGCCGCTCCCGGTGTCGAACGTCGTCAGCGGGACGGCGGGGATCTCGGTCACGTCGGGCCGGATCGGCGCGATGTCGTACACGAGCGTGCGCCGGTCGAAGGTCTTGCGGTCCTGCGTGCCGTAGACGCGGAAGCCCTTGAAGCTGTCGAGCCGCGCGAGGTCGGGCGGGTCGAAGAACTCCAGGTTCCCCGCGCCGGTCCACTCGACCGTGAGCTTGATCGAGTCGCCGGCCACGACGTCGCGCCGGTCGGCCAGCGCCGCGGCCTCGAAGCGCCCGACGGCGCCGGAGAAGTCGAGCGGCCGGCCGGCCTCGGGCAGCGGCCGCACCGCGATCTCGAACGGCGCCGAGCGCTTGTAGTAGACGAACTCGTTCGTCGGACGCCCGAACAGGCCGGCGAAGCCGTCGCTGCGCTGGCCGAACTCGAAGTGGCTGGTCGGGAACGACAGCGCGCCCGGGCGCGTGGCCACGAAGCGCTTCTTGATGCGCAGGACCAGGAAGGTCGTGTCGCCCTCCTTGCGCGTGCCCAGCCCCTCGATGTCGAGCTTGTAGCGCGAATTCAGGAGGATCGTCCCGGCCGACGCTCCGGTGGCGATCGGCGGCGCCTCCAGCTCCACGAGTCCGGCCAGCTCGCCCAGCCAGGGCAGCGAGAGGTTGTAGTAGTTGAGCCGCTCGCGCAGGCCGGCGTCGAAGCCGAATCGGATCTCCATCCAGAACGGCTGGCCCTGGTACACCTCGCGCGGCACGTCGATCTCCAGCAACCCCAGCTCGTCGCCCTTGAGGTCCTCGACCACCTTGAGCTGCAGCTCGCGCGTCGTGAGGTCGCGGCCGTCGGCGCGCACGACGAAAGGCGGCACCGTGAACTCGCCCTTCTCCAGCGGCTGCACGGCGATGGTCCACGTGAGCGTGCGCTGGTAGCTCTGCCGGCCGCCGGGGAGGATCTGGTAGGACTCCGAGTAGCTGGGCGAACCGACGCCGCCGAAGCGCAGGCCGGGCACCGTCGGCAGCGCGAGGATCTCGGCGTTGCGCGTGCCCTCGACCTCGACGAGGAGGCGCACGGCGCTGCCCAGCTTGACGACGCCGCTGTCGAAGCGCGCGCGCACCTCGGGCTGCCCTTGCGCGCCCGCCGTGGAGACGAGCGCCAGCGCGAGCGCCAGCAACGCGCGCAGGCCGCGCGCGATCGATGTGGGTACGGGGTTCATGACGGCGTGGACCTCACCAGTCCTTCTTCACGGGAACGCGGCGCATGCGCTTCAGCTTCTCCTGCAGCTCCTTCTGGATCTCCTCGATGCGCTGGAGCCGGTCGAGGAGCTGCGTCATCTCCTCCTTGCTCATCTGCTTCTCGTCCTCGGGCGCGGGCCGGGGCTGCTCCTCGTCCTCGGGCTCTTCGTCCGGCTGGGGCGCCTCCTCGGGCTTGGGCTCCTCGGGCGGCTGGTCCTCGCCGGGCTCCTGCTCCTTGGGCTGCTCGGGCTCGGGATCGTCCTTGCCGTCCTCCGGCTTGTCCGAGGAATCCTGCTTCTGGTCCTGCTGGTCCTGCTGGTCCTGTTTCTCCTGTTGCTCCTTCTCCTGCTGCTCCTGCTTCTGCTCCTCGCGCTGTTTCTCGATCGCGTCGAGCTCGCGCAGGCGCCGCTGGATCAGCTCCGTGTTCGCCTGGCTGTCCGCGTCGCGCCAGTCCAGGCGCAGGCGCTCGATGAACTGCTCGCGCGCCTCCACATACGCGGCGCGCGCCAGCGCCAGCGGGTCCGGCGGTTCCGCGCCGCGCGCCCCGGGCGTGCCCGGAGCGGGCGCGGGCGGCGGCGGCGCGCCCGCGGTTCCGGCGATCTCGGGGATCTTGCCGCGCAGCTCCTCCGCGGCATCGAGCGCGGTCCAGGCGCGCCCGTAGGCGGCGACGGCGCGCAGTTCGCCCGGCCCGGCGAGGATCCGCGCGCGGTCGAACGACTGGGCCGCCAGGCCGCGCAGGCCCGCGCGCTTCCCGGCCTCCTCGTGCGCGGCGGCGCGCTGCAACGCGACCGCGCGCGCGAAGTGCGCCTCGGCGCGCACCGCGGGCGGCGGTCCCAGCAGATCGAGCGGATCGAGGACGCCCTCGACGGCCGCGCCCAGCCGCGCGCGCCAGCCGCCGGCCTGCGCGAGGCTCTCGATCCAGCGCAGGGGCGCGTTCGGCGCGACGAGCCGTTCGCTGATCTCCAGCGCGCCCGCGAGCACGCCGGCCTCGGCCTGGCTCCGGATCTCGGCCAAGCCCGCGGAGAACGCGCGGTCCCACGGTTCGACCGGCGGCAGCTCCGGCGCGGCCGACGGCGCGACCTGCGTCGCGTCCGCGGGCGCTTCCCCCGCCGGATCCGCGGCCGGCTGCTGCGCGGCGAGCGCCAGCGGCACGCACGCGAGGATCGTCGGCATCCAGCGGCTCATCGCGCACCTCCCGACGGACGCCGCTCGCGCAACCCCGCCTCGGCCAGCATGCACGCCGCGGCCAGCGCCAGCGGCCACTGGTAGCGGTCGTGCGGGATGCGCTCCTTGCCGCCCTCCAGGAGACGACCCTCCAGGCGCGCGATGCGCTTCTCGTACAGCTCCTCGAGCGGGATCGGCGACATCTCGATCGACGCGAAGTCGCCGCCCGAGGCTTCCGCCAGGCGGCGCAGGCTGTCGGCGTCCATGCGGCTGACGACCTCCTCGCCGCCGTCGTCGCGCACGAAGCCGCGGCCCTCGTCGGGGATCTTGCCGCCCGCCGACGTGCCCATGCCCAGCACGTAGACGCGGATGTTCTTCTCGGCGGCCTTCTTCGCCACCTCCAGACCGCGCCCCTCGAGGTCCTCGCCGTCGGTCACGAGGACGATCGCCTCGTGCGCGCCGCTGCGGCCGTCGAACCGCGCGAGCGCGCTCTCCAGCGCGCCGCCCAGGTCCGTGCCGCCCTTCAGGTTGTCGTCGGGGCTCAGCGTCTCGAGGAAGCTCTTCAGCGTCTCGCGGTCGTGCGTCAGCGGCGCGACCTCGCGCACGTCGCCGGCGAAGGCCAGCAGCGCGGCGCGGTCGCCCTTGAGCTGGTCGAGCAGCCCGCCGATCTCGCGCTTGGCGCGCGTGAGCCGGTCGGGACGCACGTCCTGCACCAGCATGCTGCGCGACGTGTCGAGGCAGATCACGAGGTCGAGGCCGCGCCGCTGGACCTCGCGCAGCGTGTAGCCGCGCACGGGCCCGACCAGCGCCAGCGCGCCGAACAGCGCGGCGGCGGCCGCCAGCACGACGCGCGCCCGCGCGCGGTTCTCCGAGAAACCCGCGAACAGGCTGCGCTCCAGCCGCGCCGACGCCAGGGCGGCGCGCGCGCGCCGCCGCGCCGCCAGCGCGTGAGCGCCCAGCGCCAGCACGGCCACGCTGCCCAGCGCCCACACGATGCGCCCCGGCTGGAGCACGTCGAAGCCCAGGAACTCGGCCGCGGCGATCACGGCAGCCTCCTCAGCCACGTCGCGCCGCACAGCCACGACAGGAGGTACGCCGCGATGCCGGGCGCCAGGAACCAGGGATAGAGGTCGAACGTCTCGCTCCAGCGGCGCGTGATGCGCTTGGTCCGCTCCAGCTTCTCGATCTCGGCGTAGACCGACTCCAGCTCCTGGCGGTCGCGCGCGCGGAACGAGCGCCCGCCGGTGCGGCGCGCCACCTCGCGCAGCTCGGTCGTGTCGATCTCGCGGTCGGTGTAGCCCGGCCGGCCCAGGAAGTCGGGCCGGTAGACGTAGCGCCCGGCGAAGACCGTGTACACGCGCACCTTCTCGCGCGCGGCGAAGTCGGCCGCCTCCAGCGGCGGCACGTGGAACACGTTGTTCTCGCCGTCGGTCAAGAGCACCACGACCTTGGAGCGCGCGCTGCTGTTCTTGAGCAGTTGCACGGCCTTGGCCAGGCCCGAGCCGATCGCCGTGCCGTTCTCGGCCGGGTTCTTCGCGATCTCGACCGGCGCCAGGAACCCGGTGACCGCGTCGACGTCGAGCGTGAACGGGCACAGGAGCTGCGGGTACATGGCGAACACGATCAGGGCCACGCTGTCCGCCGCGCCCTCGCGGTCCGTCATGCGGCGCACGGCGAAGTCGCGCACGACCTCCTTGACCACGTCGAGGCGCGACTTGCCGGCCTCCAGGTCCTCGGCGCGCATCGAGTCGGAGCGGTCGATCACCAGCGCGATGTCGACGCCTTCGGTCTCGGTCGAGCTCTGCTCGCTCCCGCGCAGCGGCCGCGTCAGCGCCACGGCCACCAGCGCGATCGCCGCGATCTGCAGCGCGGGCACGAGCCACGCGAGGCGCTGGCGCAGCGTGCGCGGCAGGCCCGGTCCGGGCAGCACCGGAACGCGGCCGATCGCGCGGCCCGAGCGTCCCCACAGCACCAGCGCGGCGCCGACGGGGATCAGGAGGAGGAACAGCGGGTTGGAGAGCGAGTACTCGCCGAAGAGCTTCCAGCCCACCTCGGCGGCGCTCTTGACCGCGCCTTCGGCCTGCGGGACCAGCGCGAGGATCACGCCGCCCTCCCGGCCGCGACCTCGGCCGCCGCGAGCGCATCGAGGACGCCCCGCGCGTCGGCGAGCGCCTCGTCGACCGCGAAACGCGTCGGCGCCTCGGCCGCGTACTTGAACCGTTCCGCGCGCTCGAGCAGCCGGCGCGCGGTGTCGCGCGCGGGCGCGGGGATGCGCGTGTCCGTCGCCGTGCGGCGGATCCATTCGCCGTCGGTCTCGCCCACGCGCGCCTCGCCGCTGCGGGCGTCGACCGCCTCGCGCACGAGGCGCGTCAGGCCGTACAGGACGTCGCGGCCCGCGTCCGGATCCTGCCGCGCGCGCACCACGAGTTCCGCGAGGCGCGCTTCGGGCGCGGGTGCCTGGGCCTGCACCGCGCCGCGCCGGCCGCGCGCGATGCGCAGCGCGATCCAGCCCCCGAGCAGCAGCGCGAGGCCCGCCGCCACCCACACGAGGCGCGCGGCGCCGCCGCTCCAGGCGATCGGCTCGCGGAAGCCCGGCGCCGGACGCGGCGCGTCCTCGCCCTCGGCGAGCGCGATCGCGACGTCGACCGGCGCCGCGGCGGCGCGCAGCGTCTGTTCGGCGCCGCCCGTCGTCCAGCGCAGGGTGATCTCGGGCAGCGCCACCCCGCCTTCCAGCGCGATCGCGTTCCAGCGCGCGGTCTCGACGACCGATCCCGCCGCCGTGCCCGGCGCGCGCCGCGTGCCCAGCGCTTCCAGCACGCACCACGAGCCGTGGACGCCTTCCGCCAGGAGCGGCTCGTGCAGTTCGAGCGCCGCCGGACGCTCGACGACCAGCGTCAGCGTCACGGGCTGTCCCACCGCGGCGCGCGCGGGCTCGGCGGTCAGCGTCGCGCGCACTTCCGGCGCGGCCTGCGCCGCGAGCAGCAGCAGGAACGCGAGCATCACGCACCGCCTCCGCGGCGCGCGACGCGGCGGCGGAAGAACTCCGCGACCGGTTCGCCCAGGTCGCCGCCCGCGTCGAGCTCGATCACGTCCGCGCGTCCGCGCGCCAGCGCCTCGCGCGCGCGCCGGCGCCGCTCGGCGCACATCCGCGCCCATTCCGTGCGCACGCGCGCCGACCCGGCGTCGACTTCGGCGCGCCGGCCGGACTCGATCTCCTCCAGCAGCACGAGACCCGACGGCGGCAGCTCGCGCTCCAAGGGATCGCTGATGCGCACAGCGATCACGTCGTGGCGCACCGCGAGGTGGCGCAGCGACTCGCTCCAGTCCGCGGCGCCCTCGGCCGGCTCCTGGAAATCGCTGACCACGAACACGACGCTGCGCCGGCGCAGCGTGCGCCGCGTGTGCTCCAGCGCGGTCGACAGGCCGCTGCCGCCCGGGCTCGGCGGCGCGGCCAGGACCTCGCGCACGATGCGCAGCACGTGCTGCGAGCCCTTGCGCGCGCGCAGGTGCAGGCCCGGGCTCTCGCCGAACAGCAGCAGGCCCACGCGGTCCTGGTTGCGCAGCGCCACGAAGCTGATCAGCGCGCAGAACTGCGCCGCGGCCTCGCGCTTGGTGCGCAGGCGCGTCCCGAAATCCATCGAACGGCTGGTGTCCACGATCAGCTCGAGCGACAGCTCGCGCTCCTCGGCGTAGGTCTTGATGAACGGCTCGCCCGTGCGCGCCGTCACGTTCCAGTCCAGGCGCCGCACGTCGTCGCCCGGCTGGTACGCGCGCACCTCGCTGAACTCCAGGCCCGAGCCGCGGAACGTGCTGCGGTAGCCGCCCGACAGCGCGGTCGTCACCAACCGGTGCGTGCGCACGCGGATGCGCTGCACGCGGGCCGCCAGGTCCGGCTCGAGCAGCGCGGACGAGGCCGGCGCCGGTGCCGGCGCCGCCGTGCGCGCGCGCTGCTTGCGGCCCAGGAGCGGCATGGCTACGGGACCGGGACGGTCTCCAGCACGCGGCGCACCAGCGCGTCCGACGAGAGACCCTCGGCCTCGGCCTCGTAGGTCGGCGTGACGCGGTGGCGCAGCACCTCGGTCGCCACGGCCTTCACGTCGCCGGGCGTCACGTACTCGCGGCCGTTCAGGAGCGCGTGCGCGCGCGCGCACAGGGCCAGCCAGATCGTCCCGCGCGGCGACGCGCCGTACTGGATGCGGCCGGCGAGCTCGGGCATCCCGGCCTTGTGCGGCTCGCGCGTCGCGACGACCAGCGCCACGATGTACTCCTTCAGGCGCTTGTCGAGCACGATGCGGTCGACGACCGCGCGCGCGGCCTGCACCTCCTCGAGCCCGACGACCTCGGCCGACTGCACCGGCGGCGCCGTGCTGGCCATGCGCTCCAGGATCGCCAGTTCCTCCGCGCGGCCGGGATAGGTGACGACGACCTTCAGCGCGAAGCGGTCGAGCTGCGCCTCGGGCAAGGGATACGTGCCCTCCTGCTCCAGCGGGTTCTGCGTCGCCAGCACGAGGAAGGGCCTGGGCAGCGGGAACGTCTGGCCGCCGATCGAGACCTGTCGCTCCTGCATCGCCTCGAGCAGCGCCGACTGCACCTTGGCCGGCGCGCGGTTGACCTCGTCGGCCAGCACGAAGTTGGCGAACAGCGGCCCCTTGCGCACGGTGAAGCTGCCCTCCTTGGCGTTGTAGATCTCGGTGCCGACGAGGTCCGACGGCAGGAGGTCCGGCGTGAACTGCAGGCGCGCGAAGGTGCCGCGCACGGCGTGCGCCAGGCTCGACACGGCCAGCGTCTTGGCGAGGCCCGGCACGCCCTCGAGCAGCACGTGGCCCCCAGTCAGGAGGCTGATCAGGAGGCTGCGCAGCAGCCCTTCCTGGCCGACGACCACTCCGGACAGGGAGCCTTGCAGCGAGGCGATCCACGCGGCCTGGCGTTGGACGTCGTCGGCGGCGGCGGGAGTGGCGGTGGTGGACGTCATGGGGCGTTCGGGGTGCGGAGTCGGCCGAGGTACGGCAGGGCGGCCCGTGGTGTTGGCCCGGCGGCCGTGCAGGCGCGGCGGCGCACCAGGATCCGGCTTTGCATCCGGACCCGCAACCCTCAGCGCGCGGCCGCGGTCGCCGGCGGCGGCGTTTCGGGCTCCCCCAGGATCACGCCGCGCTCGCGGAAGCGGTCGGCGAACTCGAGCACCTGGCGCGCGTACTCCAGGGTCTCGCTGGTGCCCTTGTCGGCGTGACGTGCGCGCCACGCGCCCCAGCCGCCGGCGTCGGTCAGCCACTGTTTCAACTTGCCGCGGCCGGCGTTGTAGGCGACGAGCACGCGTTCCAGGTTCGGGCCCTCGTGGCGGTACAGCCACTGGACGTGGCTCGCCGCGAGGCGCGCGTTGAGCAGGGGATCGCTCAGCAACTGCTCGCGCGTCGGCTCCGGCAGCTTCAGGCGCCGCGCGGAATCCGACGCCGCCGCCATCCGCAACTGGAACAGGCCCAGCGCGTCGGCGCTGGACACCGCGTCGACCTTGCCGCGGCTCTCGACGTACATGATGCCGGCCAGCAGGCAGGGATCGACGCGGCTCTCGGCCGCGGCCTGGCGCACGATCCCCGCGTGCGATTCGACGCGGTGCACGCCGACCAGGCTCCACACCTGCCGCGCGACGCGCGGGCCCTCGACGACGCCCTCGACGCACAAGAGCACGACGGCGCCCACGAGCAGGATCAGGACCCACGCGCGCTCGGCGGGGAGCCGCAGCCAGCGCCGCCGGGGCGCGCGCGGCACGCGCGGCCTCATCGTGAAGCCGGTCCTGCGATCCGCTCGCGCATCGTCCGCACCCACGCCGCGCGCGCCGGACCGCGCGGCGGCAGCGTGCCCAGGTCGTCGGACCCCGTCGTGCGGCGCAGCTCGCGCCAGCCGCGCTCGACCAGCCAGGGCTCGGGCCGCTCCAGGAGCGTCAGCAGGAACTGCCGTCCCGCAGGCGTGCCCGCGCCCTCGATCGCGCCCATCGGCGGCTGCTGGATCGCGAGGCGCTCGAGCGCCGCGCGCAACCAGGCCTGCGCGTCGTCGTGGCGCACGCCCTCCCACCAGACCCACCACGCCGCGACCGGATCGGACGCGCCGCGCGGATCGAGGCAGGTCATCACGACCAGTTCCTCGGCCACGCGCGCGTCGCCGCGGTTCTCGGTCAGGAGCCGCAAGAGCGGCGGCACCGCGTCGGGCGAGACCAGCTCGGCCAGCGTCAGCGCGGCCTCGCGGCGCGCCGGTCCCGTCGGTTGCTCGGCCACGCGGCGCAGCGGGGCCAGGGCCGCCTCGCCCAGGCGCAGGAGGCCTCCGCGCGCGGCGCCGCGCAGCGGCGCGTCGCTGGCGTCGCCGAGCAGGTTGACCAGCACCTGCGCGGCGGACGGATCGCCCAGGCTGGCGAGTCCGTCCACGCCCGCGAGGCGCACGTCGGCGTCGGGATCGGAGATGGCGAGCAGCAGCGCGTCGAGGACGAACAGGCCGCCGAGCTGGCCGACCGCGCGCAGCGCCGCGCAGCGCACCGCGCCCCGGCCCAGGCGCGCGTGCGCCAGGAGATCCGTGCGCGCGCCCTCGACGCGCGCCGCGCCCAGCGTGGCGGCGGCGGCGCACTGCACGCCTTCGTCGCGGTCCGCGAGCAGCGCGATCAGGGTCTGCACGTCGTCCGGCGAGAGCTCGCCGCCGAGCGCCGCCGCGGCGGCTGCGCGCATCGCCGGCCGTTCGTCGGTCGCGACGCGGCGGATCAGCTCGTGGTCCAGGCCCGCGAGCGCGCGCGCGACCGCGGGGCCGGCGGCGGGACCGAAGGCCTCGTGCAACGTGTCGATCAGCCGCTGCACCGACCGCATCAGGGGCTCGCTGCGGCTGGCATCCGACGCCGCGAGCACGAGGTGCGCGATACGGTCGACGCGGGCCTCGGGCGCGGGCTCCTGGCGCAGCGCGGCGAGCAGCGGGGTCAGTGCGTCTCCGGACGCGCCGCCCGCCGCGAACACGCGCTCGAGTTCGGCCAGCGCCCGCTCGCGCGCGGCGGGGTCCGGGCCGGCGAGCGCGCGCAACGCGAGATCGCGCAGGGCCGCGTCGCGCTCGGCGATCGGCCGGTCGACGGCCCACCAGGCGGCGTGCTCGCGCCAGTGGTCGAGCTGCGTGACCGGGCGCGCGGGATCCGCCAGCAGTTGCCAGCGGTTGCGCTCGAACAGCGACGTGGCCAACGAGACGGCGCGCTCGAACCACGGCTCCCGGCCGCGCGCGCCGACCGTGAACGACTTGGAGCCCGTGGGCACCGCGACGGTCAGGGTGCGGTCGCCGCGTCCGCCGCCGGCGTACGTGCCCGGCAGGCGCTCGGGACCCAGCAGGCCCTCGCGCGCGAGAGCGACGGCGAGTTCGGTCGCCTGCGCTTCCGTGACGAAGACGAACTCCGCCCCGCGCGCCAGATCGACCGCGGAATCCGCGAGCTCGGGCCCGAACAGCACGATCTCGGGCGCGTCCGCGGCGGGCGCGTAGCGCAGCATCAGCGAGCCCTCGCCGCCCGGCGGCAGCGACAGCGTCGCGCGGCGCGCGTGGAAACCGTCGCGCGACGCGACCCACCAGTCGACCCACCCGGGGCCGTTGGGGCCCAGCGTCTCGCCCGAGAGCAGGCGCAGGCGCCGCAGCGCCGGGCCGGTCAGCGCCGTGTAGTCGTCGTGGAACACCTTGCCCGACAGCGCCAGCACGAGGCGGTCGACGACGGCGCCGTCGAGCCAGGTGTCGACGTCGGCGCGCTGGCTGCGAAAGCCGATGCCGGCGAGCGCCGCGGCGCAGACTCCCGCGCGGAACGGATCGTTCGACGAGAGTCCTTCCAGGAGCGGCTGGACGTGCGCGTCCGAGAGGATCGCGCGCTGCGACGCGTCCTCGCGCTCGAGGATGGCGAGCAGCGCGTACGCGCCCGGCCGCAGGATCCAGCGCTGCGCGAACGCGCGCTGGACGAGCGTCGCATCCAGGTCCTCCTGGTCGCGCGTGCCCAGCGCCTGCACCGCGGCGGAGGCGACGCGCGCGCTGGGATCGTCGAGCACGCGCAGGATCATGTCGGTCGCGGCCGGGCCCTCGATCGCGGCGACGAGGCCCAGCGCGAGCCCGCGCGTCTCGGCGCGGGAGCTCGACAGCGGCGCGGCCAGCAGCGGCAGGATCGACGGATCGAGCGCGCGCCGCAGCTCGCGCTCGGCGGCGCTGCGCAGCGTCGCGTGCGGATGGTCGAGCAGCGCCGCGAAGAGCTGCGGCGTGGCGCGGATCGGGTCCCTCTCGACCAGCGCGCGCAGGACCGTCGGGCCCGCGGAGATCGGCAGCTTCGATTCGAGGCGCCGCGCGACGAGATCGGCGTCGGCGCCCGTGCCCGCGCGCAGGAGGACGCGCGCCGCGATGACGACGGGCACGCCCTGGTCGGCGAAGAGGTACACGCGCGCGGCAGCGAGACCATCGTCGCGCAGCGCGATCAGGCTCTCGACGGCGCGCTGGGCGATGCCGTCGTCGGGCCCGCGCGCCTTGCCGGCCTCGGTGAAGATGAACTGCGCGGCGGGCGTCACGCCCTCGGCGCGCGGCGCGGGTTCGGCCGGCTTCTGCGCCGCCGGCGCGGGATCGGGCGCCGGCCGCGGCGCGAGGCCCTTGCCGACCGGCGCGACGGGCGCGCGCGGCACGCGCGGCAGCTTGAGGTTGCCGCCGCGCGATCCCCCGGCGTCGGGAATGCCGGGCTGTTCGGCCGGGAAGTCCTGCGGCGTGTCGCGCTTGCAGGCGTCGCACCAGGCCAGCGCGCGACCCTGCGCGTCCGTGCGGCCGCTGGGCGGATGCGTGTAGTTGCGCGCTCCGCACTCCAGGCACGTGCGGTAGGCGGCGACGCTGCCGCGCTGGTCGGCGGGTGCCTCCTCGCGCGGCTTGCCGGGCAGCTTGAGCTGGGCCGCGGCGGGTGCGGCGAGGAGGAGCGCGGCGACGAAGGCGCCGACGGGGATGCGGGGGTGATTCACGGCGGGCCGGGCTACCCCGGTGGACGCGGCAGGATACGCCTTGCTCCCCCCGCGCGCCCGCGCATCCGCCGTCGATCGCGCCCGCGGGCGCTCCAGGGGGCCGCCGGCGCGCCGCGCGATCCCGCGCCACGATGCTTGCCCCGCGTGCCGGGCGGCGTAGGCTCGCGGGACCATGTCCGCCGCACCCGCCTCGCACGGAGCCTGAGCCGCATGCACGTTTTGGCCTTCGTCAACCAGAAGGGCGGCTGCGGCAAGACCACGACCGCGGTCAACCTGGCCGGCGCCCTGGCCGCGCGCGGCGAGCGCGTGCTGGTCGTCGACCTGGATCCGCAGGCGCACGCGACGCTGGGGTTGGCGTGCGCGCCGGACGAGGACCGCACGGTGCTGGAGGTGCTGCGCGGCGAGTGCGAGATCGAGGGCGTGGCGGTGGACGCGCCGGGCCGGATGCGGCTGGTGCCGGCGACCGAGCGGCTGGCGGAGTTCGAGGCCGAGGCCGAGCGCGAGATCCAGCCCGAGTCGCGCCTCGTGGCGGCGCTGTGGCGCGCGCGGGACGACTACGACATCGCGCTCCTGGACTGCCCCCCGCGCGCGGACGGCGTGCTGGCCGCGAACGCGCTGCGCGCGGCCGACACGGCGGTCCTGATCGTGGAATCGGGCGCGTTCGCGCTGCAAGGGGCGCTGCGCGCGCGGGCATTGCTGGCGGAGAGCGCGCGGCGGCGCGAGCGGCCGCTCCTGGTGCGCGGCGTCGCGACGCTGTTCGACCGGCGGACGCGGATCGCGCGGGAGCTCTTGGTGGGGATGCACGCGCAACTCGGGGAGCTGTTGTTCGACACGACGATCCGCTCCAGCGTGCGGCTGCGCGAGTGCGCGGCGCTGGGCGCGCCGGTGGAGGTGGTCGACAAGCGCTGCGCCGCGGCGGCCGACTTCCGCGCGCTGGCGGAGGAGATCGTGGAGCACGTGCAGGCCGCGGCGGTGAAGCAGGATCCGGCGTGGGCGGAGGTGCCGTAGGGCGGGGGGCTCAGTCGGCCTCGATCGCGAACACGACGGCGTCCGCGCCGGATGGCTCGTGCAAGCCGTTCCGCCCGTCGGGGTCGATGCGCACGCGAGCCATCCGCCGCGCATGGGCGGGCTGCCACCCCGTGAGCGGAACGACGATGCGCAGCGGCAGCCGAGCGAGCGCGGGCGTGCTGATCAGGACGCACGGACAGGTCTTCTGGATCTCGGATCCCCGCGTCGGATCGAGGTCGACGAGACAGATGTCGCCGCGTTCCGACTGGCGTGCCCCGGGCAGCGACCTCAGGCGCTCGGGTCGCGCGTCTCCCGGCGGCTCGTCGACCAGCCCGGCCGGCTCGATTCCGCCCGCGTTGGATCAGACCCAGGTCGGAGACACGACTCGCTCCGTCAGCGCCTGAGCGCAGAGCACCCGCATGCGCTCGGGTTGCTCGGCGCCCGCGTCGTCCGCGCTCTCGCGGACTTCGAACGCCGCGGAGCGCAACCGCGCCTGCCACTGTCGGAAGAGCGATTCGGAGAGGATGCAAAGGTCGCGCGCGCGGCGGATCCAGGCGGCGACGGGGACGCCGTACTTGCTCGCGAGGAGATCGAGTTCGCCGGCCGACAGTTCCAGGCGGCGATGGCCGAGATCGCGCCGCGCGGCGGAGTCCGGAACGAGTAGCGCGGCGGGGTACTGTCCCAGCCCACTGCACTTTTTCTGCGCGCCACCTGCTCCCGTTGCGCAT
>CAZKIO010000030.1:45063-58822 GCA_964552795.1 uncultured Planctomycetaceae bacterium | reverse complement strand
TCCTCCAGCACCCCGCGCACGGCCTCGCAGATCAGCCGCACCGGGTGGCTCAGCGCCTCGCGGATCTCGATCGAGGTCACCGTCGTCTTGCGCGGCAGGCCGCTGACGCTGTCGCGGCCCTTCACCTCCATCGACAGCTCCTGCTTCATCGGCCAGGCCGAGCCGATCGTCAGCTTGATGCGCTCCGACGTCTGCTCGCCGATCAGCAGGTTGTGCTGGCGCCGCAGGTGCGACATGATCGCCTCGTCCATCTCGTCGCCCGCGATGCGCAGCGACGTGGCCACGACCATCTCCGCCAGCGCCAGGACGGCGATGTCCGTCGTGCCGCCGCCGATGTCGACGATCAGCGAGCCGTAGGGCTCGCGCACGGGCAGTTCGATGCCCAACCCCGCCGCCATCGGCTCGTCGATCAGGTACACGCGGCGCGCGCCGGCGCGCTCGGCCGAGTTGATCACCGCGCGGCGCTCGACCGCCGTGATCCCGACCGGCACCGCGATCACGATGCGCGGCTTCACCCAGGCACGCCCGCCGTGCACCTTGGTGATGAAGTAGCGCAGCATCTTCTCGGTGACGTCGAAGTCGGCGATCACGCCGTTGCGCAGCGGCCGGATCGCCTGGATGTTGCCGGGCGTCTTGCCCAGCATGGCCTTGGCCTCGATGCCGACGGCCATGCCGTTGTTCATCACCTCGCCGGTGGTCTTGTCGACGGCGACGACGCTGGGCTCGTTGAGCACGATCCCCTTGCCGCGCACGCTCACGAGCGTGTTGGCCGTGCCCAGGTCGATGCCCATGTCGACCGAGAACCGGCCGAACGCCCACTGCACGGGCTTCAGGATGCTGCTCATGGAGTGCGACGGCGGCGGCGCGGGGGGGGGAAGGGGCGGCTGTGCACGTCGCGCCGGAGTCTAGCGGTGCGACGCGGCCAATCAAAGGCGCCGCGCGCGCCCGCGCCTCCCGCGAACGACCGGAGGCCGCGTCCCTCGTGGGCCGCGGCCTCCGTCTGCGATGCGTTCGGGGGGAGCGCTTCTAGTTGAAGAACATGCCCGTCGCGTAGTGCTTCCCGAGCAGGTAGTCGGTCAGCAGGATCGCGACGACCAGGAGGATCGCGGTCACGATCCCGATCGTCTCCGTCATCCCCATCCCGGGGGCCGGTGCGGCGTCCTCGCCGCCCCCCTCCGCCATGCGGGAGGTGACGCGGGTCTCGCGCCCGGTGGCGCGTCCAGCAGAGCTTCGGCGTGCGGCCATGGTTCGGTCCTCCCTTGGCTCAGAGACGGGTGGTGGCGCCGTCGCCCTGGCGGATGCTCTGCCCGGGCGTCATGCGGGTGATCAGGCCCGACGACATGTCGCCGTGGACGAACTCCACGCGGACCTGGCCCTTGTAGGTGGCGCCGTCGTAGATCTCGAAGGTGTAGCCGCGGCGCACGCCCTGGTTGGTGCCGGCGTTGATGGCCACCAGGCCCGGCGCGACCGACGTGTTCACGTCGAGCACGGCCGCCTCGATCTTCGGCACCGCCTGGAAGTCCTTCAGCGAGGCGCCGGTGTTGGCGACCAGGGTGTCGAGCGAGGTCTGCAGGCCCTTGCGCTCCTTCTCCAGGGCGGTCATCGCCTTCTCCAGGTCGGCGATCGTGTTGTTGGCGTTGCGCAGCGCCGACTCGGCCTCGGCCTGGGCGGTCAGCGCGGCGGCCTTGGCCTGATCGGCCTCGCGGCGCGCGTCCTCGGCCGCCTTCTGGGCCGCGAAGGCCTTCTTGGCGTCCTCGACCGCCTTGTTCTTGCCGGCGTCGATGTCGGCCAGCGTCGAGCTGATCTTCGTGATGTCGCTGTTCAGCGACGCGTTCTTGACCTGCTCGGCCCGCAGGTCCTCCTGCAGGCGGTCGCGCGCGCGGATCGCCTCGTCGCGGTCCGTGATCGCCTTGTTCTTGTCGTTCTGGATCTGCTGGCTGTCGGCGCGGGCCTTGGAGAGCTCGGCCTCGAGCTGCGTCTGCCGCGTCTTGCCGTCGGCGACCGCGTCCTCCCACTTCTTCTTGTACTCGGCGCTGGAGTTGACCGCGTTCGCGGCCCAGCCGACGAAGGCGGCGGCCAGGACGAGGTTGAGGACCACAAAGATCTTCCCGATGGAGCTCATGCTTCGACTACTCGAATGACGGGGGTACCGGAGGAGGGGGGGGGATGCGGTGTCGATCGTGTCGCCGGTCCGCCGCGCCACGGGGTGGGCGGCAAGAGGCGCTCTTGGTTGGGCGGGTCCGGTGACCTAAACCCTTGCTGCACAAGGAACTTAAACACCCCTTAGCGCAGCGCGAACAGAACGAGGGTGCGGAGTCTAGCGACCCCCCACCGCAGGGTCAAGGAGTCGCCGGCACGGGCGCGCGCCCTCCCGCGGCAGGGTCACCGCCCAGGCACTACCGGGGTCGACCGCCCCGGTAACGGCGCGGCCGCCCGCGACCGCCGCGGCACGAACCCCAGCACGAGGGGCAGCGCCAGCCACAGCCCGAGCCAGACCGGCTCCCAGCGCGCGTACGGCGTCGGACCGGCGGGCCCGTCCGGGATCGGCACGGCGCAGGCGAAGCTCCCCGCCACCATGCGGTCCTTCCCGGAGGCGTCGCGGATCCGACCGAGCTCGCCCCCGTCGGGGCCGATCACCGTCGAGATGCCCGAACTGGTCGCCCGCACCATCGAGCGGCCGCTGGCGGCCGCCGCGCAGCGCGAGAAGGCCATCATCTGGTCGTACTCGAAGCTCTCGCGGTACCAGGCCTCGTTGCTGGCGACCAGGTGCAAGTCGAGCGGCCCGCGGCGCGTCGGCTCGGTGTACGGGCCGTCGTAGGCGTTGTCGAAGCACACGCTGAGGCCGACGCGGCACACGCGGCCGGCGCGCGTCGGCACGTCGATCACGGCGACGCGGTCCGCCCCGACGAGATCGGGGACGTAGCCGGCGAGGTCGTACGCGGTCTCGCGGACCCAGGCCAGGCGCTCGAGCCCGACCAGGGACTCGCCGCCGGGCACGAGGTGCACCTTCTCGCCGCGGCCCAGGCGCGCGCCTCCGTCGTCCCAGGCGACGATCGCGTTCGTGCGGCGCAGGAGGCCGTCGCGCTCGACGTACTCCTCCAGCCCGGTGAAGAACACGGTGCCCGCGGGCAGGACGCGGTCCGCGCCCCGGCCCCCGTACAGGTAGCCGGCGACGACCGCGCGCTCGGTCGCGGCCATGCGCGCGACGTCCTCCCGCGTGAGCTGCCACTGGCCCCACGGCGCGGCGCGCGCGCCGCGGTCGAACGCCGCCAGCAGGCCGGGCTCGCCGAGCGCATAGGGAAACACGGTCTCGCCCCACGCGACCCAGTCCACCGTCCGGCCCGCCGCCGCTTCGAGCGCCAAGCCCTGCTGCGTCAGGTCCACGGTCTCGAGGAACAGCTCGTCCGCCGAGGGCGGTCGCATCTTGCGCGCCTGCTCGAAGCCGGGCTGGACGATCAGCACGCGCGGTCCCGGCACCGTCCGGGGCGGAGCGGTCAGCGCGCCCGCCAGGACCACGAGGAGGATCGGTCCCAGGCCCAGGCCGGCGAGCGCGAGCGGCCGCGGAGCCCGCGGTCCACCGCGCAGGCGCGCCGCGACGAGGTCCGCGAGCGCGCCGGCGACGGCGGCCAGCGCGAAGCCCACGCCGCCGACGCCCACCACGCGCAGGCCGCCGCGCAGCCAGTCGTACGCGTGCGCGTGGTGCCCGTGCCGCATCCAGCCCCAGCCGAAGGGCGGTTCGACCAGCGTCCGCAGCGTCTCCAATCCGATCCACGCGACCGGCACGGCGATCGCGAGCGCGTGGCGCGGCGCGAGTCGCCGCAGGACGACGCCGGCGCAGGCCATGTACGTCGCCGGCACGATGGCGACGGCGAGGAGCGTGAGCCACAGGACGTACGTGCTCCAGTACGTCTGCGCCGAGAGCCCGATCGCGGCGGCGAGCCACTCGACCTGGAACGCGCGCCGGCCGGGCCGCGCGCTGGCCAGCGCCCACGGCACGAGAGCGACGACCGCCAGCGGCAGCGAACCGTCGGGCGACAGGATCCCCGGGGTCGCCAGGAAGAGCAGCACCCAGGCTCCCGACACCACGCCGAAACGCGCGAGCGGCGCCAGCGGCGCGTGGGTCCTGATGGCGACGTCGGGGATGGTGCTCCTCCGGGGAGGGCCGGAGCAGAACCCGCGCGCGCCCGCGGGTCAATCGGCGGCGCGGCGCGGGGCCCCGATCGGCCGGTAGCGCACGAGGTCGCCCTCGCGCGCCGCGGTCCCCGGTTCGATCACCGCGAGGCCCTGCGCGCGCGTCAGCCCGACGATGTCCGCCGAGCTGGTCCAGCCGATCGGCGCGAGTTCGTCCACGCCGTCGGCGGCCTGCGTCACGCGCACCGGCAGGTGCTGCTGGCGCGGGTTCTCCTTCGGCGGCGCGCCGCGCCAGCGGCCGAGCCGCAGCGGCTCCGTCCATTCGGCCGGGTCCGCGCCCTCCATCTTCGCGAGCGCGGGCCGCACGAAGACCTCGAAGCCGACGAGGCACGACACCGGGTTGCCCGGCAGGCCGAAGACCGGCACCGCGCCGCGCCGGCCGAACCACAGCGGCTTGCCGGGCTTGATCTCGATCTTGTGCAGCACCGGCTCGACGCCCGCGCGCTCCAGCACCGTGCCGACCAGGTCGTAGCGCCCCATGCTGACGCCGCCGGTGGTGATCAGGGCGTCGCAGCTCGCGAGCAGCGCCTCGAAGCGCGCGAGGAGCTGCGCCTCGTCGTCGGGCTCGATGCCCGAGCTCACGACCTCGGCGCCGAGTTCGGCCGCGCGCGCGGCGAGGAACAGCGTGTTGCCCTCGCGGATCTGGCCGTGCGCGGGGACCGCCGCGGCCGGTACGAGTTCGTCGCCGGTCGTGACGATGCCCACGCGCACGCGCCGGCGCACGGGCGTCGGATCGCAGCCGACGGCCGCCAGCACGGCGAGGTCGATCGCCGAGAGCCGCCGGCCCGCGCGCAGGCACACGGCGCCGCGCGCGAGATCCTCGCCGCGGCGGCAGACGTGCTGGCCGGGCGCGGGCCGGTCGTCGAGGTGCACGGCGCGGCCCTCGCGCCGGCTCTTCTCGACCATCACCACCGCGTCGCAGCCGGCCGGGACCTCGGCGCCGGTGTAGATCTCGACGCACTCGCCGCTCCCGACGGTGCCGGTCCAGGGCGTGCCGGCGCGCGATTCCCCCACGCAGACCAGCGTCCCGGGGCCGCGCGCGAGGTCCGCGGAGCGCACCGCGAAGCCGTCCATCGCGCTCTTCTCGAAGGGCGGCAGGTCGACGTCGGACACGACGTCCCGGGAGAGCACCCGGCCCCGAGCTTGCGCAAGGGAAACGCTCTGGTCGCCCGTCAGGGGCGCGACCCGCTCTAGAATGTCCGCAATAGCTTGGGCGGGCGTCCGCAACGCGAGCATCGTAGCGGCTGGCCGCGCGCGCGACAGACCCGGCTGCGACCCGCCGCTCCCCCCTTCCACGCATGAAGACCCGCCCCCTCGCCGCGCTCGCCCTGCTGCTCCCCGTCTGGGCCGCTTGTTCGGTCGATGCCGAGGACGGACGCGAATCCACGCCGGCGGTCAAGCAGCGCGAGGCCGCGCGCGTGCGCACCGCGCCCGTCGAACGCCGCGAGATGGTGCGGACGATCTCGACCACGACCGTCGTCGAGTCGGAGCACGAGATCAAGATCATGCCGCTCTCGAGCGGCATCGTGACGCAGGTCTCGGTCGAGGAGGGCGATCGCGTGGAGGCCGGCGCCGTGCTGGCGGAGCTCGACCGCCGCGCGAGCCGCGCCGCGATCGAGCAGGCCGAGGTGGCGCTGCGCGAGATCGAGGACCAGGTGCGCAAGTCCGAGTTGTCGCTCGCGGAGGCAGAGAACCGCGTGGCCACGACGCGGCTGCGCTGGGAGCAGGCCCGCCGCGAGTACGAGCGCAACGAGAAGGCCGGCCTGATCTCGGCACAGGCGCTCGACAACCTGCGCACGTCGAGCGCGACGGCCGAGTCCGAGCACGAGGCGGCGCGCCTCGCCGTGGAGGGCGCGCGCATCGACCTCGCGTCGCTGGGCACGCAGAAGCTGAAGGCCGAGCTCGCCGTGCGCCAGGCTCAGATCCAGGACGCCGACCTGGTCGTCCGCGCACCGTTCGCGGGCGTGATCGCGCAGCGCTCGCTGCGCGTCGGCGACAGCACGGGACCGTCGGCGCAGGCCTTCGTGCTCACCGACCCGGGGGCGCTGCGCGCCGTCGTCCACCGGCCGCAGCGCGAGCTCCCGATGTTCCTCGCCGCGCGCAGGGTCGGCGCTCCGGCGGGCGACGGCCTGGAGATCCGCGCCACGGCCGAGGCGCTGCCGGGCCGGGAGTTCGCCGGCGCGATCCAGCTCGTCAGCCCGTCGATCGACCCGCAATCCGGTTCGTTCCGCGTGACCGTCAAGCTGCCCGCGGGCGACGGCCCCGCGCGCCTCTTGCCGGGCATGCTGGTGCGCCTGGAGATCGTCACCGAGCGGCATCCGGACGCGCTGGCGGTGCCCAAGCGCGCGCTGCGCCGCGAGGGCGGCTCCGACTTCGTGTTCGTCGTCGCCGACGGCCGCGCGCGCCGCGTCGAGGTCAAGGAGGGCTTCTCCAGCGACGACGCGGTCGAGATCGCGCCCGTCGACGGCGCGGCGCTCCGCGCCGGCGACCGGGTGGTCGTCGTCGGCAACCGCGAGCTGGAGGACGGTTCCGAGGTCGTCGAGGAACGCCTCGAGACGCGCGCGCCCGGCGCCGCCGATCCGGCGCCCGCGCAGCCGACGGCCGCGGACACGACCGCGACGCCGAGCAAGGGCTGAGTCCGCATGCAGCCCCGCCGCGGCCCGCTCCATCCGCTGCTCGAGCTCGTCACCGGCCGGCCCGTCGCGGTGACGATGTTCGTGCTGGCGGCCGCGGTCTTTGGCTGGGTGTCGTTCTCCAAGCTGCGCGTCGACCTCCTGCCCGAGATCGGCTACCCGACGATCACCGTGCGCACGACGTGGCCGGGAGCGGCGCCCGAGGACGTCGAGGACCGGCTGTCGGAGCGCATCCAGGAGGCGCTCTCGACGCTGACGCGCCTGGTGCGCACCAGCTCGGTCAGCCGCGCCGAGACCAGCGACGTGATCCTGGAGTTCGAGTGGGGCACGCCGATGACCTTCGCGGTCCAGGACGTGCGCGACCGGCTCGACGGCGTGTTCCTGCCCAACGGCGCGACCAAGCCGCTGATCCTGCGCTACGACCCCAACCTCGATCCGATCCTGCGCATCGCCGTGTCGCTGCCGGACGACGCGCGCGCGCGGATCGCGGGCGGCGAGTCGGATCCGGCCAAGGCGGCCGAGCGCGAGCTCGTGCACCTGCGCTGGCTGTGCGAGAAGCGCATCCAGCGCGAGCTGGAGACGCTGCCGGGCGTGGCGGCCGTGCAGGTCCGCGGCGGCCTGGTGCAGGAGATCCGCGTCGCGGTCGACCCGTTCCGCATGGCGGCGCAGGGCCTGGACCCGCGCCAGCTCGGGACGCGCCTGGCGCAGGAGAACCTGAACGCGTCGGGCGGGATGATCCGCGAGGGCGCGACCGACTACCTAGTGCGCACGCTCAACGAGTTCCAGGGCGTGGAGGAGATCGCGAACCTGTCGATCGTGCGCCGCGGCAACGCGGTCATCCGCGTGCGCGACGTGGCCGACGTGACGCGCACGCACGCCGAACGCGAGGTGATCACGCGCGTCGACGGCCGCGAGGCGGTCGAGCTGGCGATCTTCCGCGAGGCCGGTTCCAACGTGGTCCAGGTGGCCGACCGCGTGGTCGCGTGCATCTTCGGCACGGACGCCGAGCAGGCCGCGGCCGAGCGCATGGCGCGCGCGGGCGGCGCCCCGCACGGCGGACGGAGCTGGGAGGAGAGCGCCGAGGCCGGGCATCTGGCGTGGACGCTGCGCAAGGACGCGCGCTTCGAGCGCCTCTCGGACCAGTCGACGTTCATTCGCGACTCGATCGAGGACGTCCAGGGCGCGGCGCTGCTGGGCATCCTGCTGACGGTGTTGGTAATCCGCCTGACGCTGCGGGCGATGCTGCCGACGCTCCTGATCAGCGTCTCGATCCCGGTCTCGGTGGTCGTCACGTTCGTGCCGATGTACCTGTCGGGCGTGTCGCTCAACATCATGTCGCTGGGCGGCCTGGCGCTGGGCATCGGCATGGTCGTCGACGCCTCGATCGTGGTGCTGGAGGCGATCCAGCGCCGGCGCGACCTGGGCGACGGCGTGCGCGACGCGGCGGTCAACGGCGCGGGCGAGGTGGCCGGCGCGATCGCCGGATCCACGCTGACCAGCGTGGCGGTGTTCGCGCCGATCGTGTTCGTGCACGGCGTCGCCGGCCGCATCTTCGGCGACCAGGCGCTGACGGTGGTCTCGTCGCTGAGCGTCTCGCTGTTCGTCGCCGCGCTGTTCATCCCGATGCTGGCGTCGCGCGGCTTCACGCCCGGCGCACGCCCGCGGCTCAGCGCCGACGGCCTGGCCGCACGGCCCGGACGGCTGGCGCGCGCGGGCCGCCTGGGCGCGTGGACCTTCGGCGGCGCGCTGCGCGTCGCGGCCTGGTTGCTGCGCGGCCTGTACGCGCTGTTCAACCTCGTCCTGACGCCGCTGGAGCGGCTGCACGAGCGCGCCTGGGGCGCGCTCGAACGCGCCTACCCGCGCGTGTTGACCGCGGCGCTGGCGCGGCCCTGGCTGGTGCTCCTCGCGGCGCTCGTCCTGTTCGGCGCGGCGCTGCAGCGCGGTCGCGGCCTGGGCTTCGACCTCCTGCCCGAGGTGCACCAGGGCGAGTTCACCTTCCACGTCGGGCTGCCGGTCGGCGCGCGGCTGGAGGCCACGGACGAGGCGCTGCGCGAGATCGAGCAGGAGGTGCGCCGGATCCCCGGGGTGGAGCGCACGGCGCTGGTCGTGGGCGTCGAGAAGGACGCCCTGACGCGCGAGATCGAGGGCAAGCACACCGGCCGCCTGACGGTGCGCCTCGCGCGCGGCCTGGCGAACGTCGACGACGAGACGCGTCTCGCCGACGAGGTGCGCCTGTGCATCGAGCGGCATCCGGCGGTCAACTCGGTCTCGCCGCCGTCGCGCCCCACGCCGTTCGCGATCGACGCTCCGGTCGAGGTGGACGTGCTGGGTCACGACCTGGAAGCGCTGCGCGTCGTCGCCGAGGAGGTCGCGCGGCGCCTCGAGTCCGTCGAGGGACTGCAGGACGTGCGCACCAGCGTCCGACCGGGCCACCCCGAGGCGCGCCTGTTCTTCGACCGCGACACGATGCTCGAGTACGGGCTCGATCTGGCGCAGGTCTCGGAGCTGGTGCGCGGGCAGGTCCTGGGCGACGTCAGCACGCGCTTCCGCGAGGGCGAGGACCGCATCGACGTGCGCGTGCTGGGCGACGAGGTGGTGCGCAGCGACCTCGCGCGGGTGCTCGACCTGGTCGTCAATCCGACGGCCGCCGTTCCGGTGCGCCTCTCCGACGTGGCCGAGGTGCGCACGATCCAGGGGCCGGCCGAGATCCGGCGCATGGGCAACGCGCGCGCCGTCGTGGTCTCGGGCGCGGTCCAGGGCCTGGACCTGGGCGGCGTCACCGCCCGCATCGAGCGCGCGCTGGCCGGCATGCACACGCCCGACGACGTGGTCGTCCAGCTCGGCGGCCGCAAGCGCGAGATGGACGAGGCGCGCACCAGCCTCTTGTTCGCGCTGGCGCTGGCCCTGTTCCTGGTCTACGCGGTGATGGCCGGCCAGTTCGAGTCGCTGCTGCAACCGTTGATCGTGCTGCTCGCGGTGCCGCTGGCCACGATCGGCGTGATCTTCGCGCTGGGCGCGCTGTCGATGCCGGTCTCGGTGGTCGTGTTCATCGGCCTGATCCTCCTGTCGGGCATCGTGGTCAACAACGCGATCGTGCTGATCGACCGCGTCAACCAGGGCCGCGCAGCCGGTCTCGACGCGCGGGCGGCGCTGCTCGAGGCGTGTTCGACGCGACTGAGGCCCATCTACATGACGACGGCGACGACGCTGCTCGGCATGCTGCCGTTGACCGGCTGGCTGGCCTTCGTGCCGGGGTTCGCGGGCGGCGCCGGCGCCGAGCTGCGCGCGCCGATGGCCGTCACGGTCATCGCGGGCCTCTTGTTCTCGACGCTCCTGACGCTGATCGTCGTGCCCTGCGCCTACGACGTCCTGCAGCGCCGTCGCGGCGCGGAGGCGGCCGCGTGACCGCGCCCGTGCGTCACGGCGGCGGGTTGCACCGCGCGCTGATCGGGCGGCCGGTGCTGCTGGCGGTCCTGTTCTTCAGCGCATTCGTGATCGGCCTGATCGCGCTGCGCCGGATCCCCCTGCAGATGATGCCCGACGGTTTCACCGGATCGGGACTGCAGATCTGGATCTCGCACCCCGGCGCCGGCGCGGTCGAGAGCGAGGAGCTGGTCACGCGGCCGATCGAGGAGGAGCTGCGCACGCTGGCCGGCGTCGAGGACATCGAGAGCTCGACGCGCCAGGACTCGATCTTCATCTGGGTCTCGTTCCGCTCGGACATGGACATGGACCTGGCCAAGGCCGAGGTGCGCGACCGCATCGAGCGCGCGCGACCGAAGCTGCCGGCGACCGTCGAGGAGATCGGACTGTTCTCGTGGGACATGGGCAGCATGCCCATCGCCTTCGTGGCCGTGCTGCACAGCGGCGACTCGCCGCGCAACGACTTCCTGCTCGACCAGGTGGTCAAGCGCCGCCTGGAGAGCGTCGACGGCGTGGGCAAGGTCGAGGTGTGGGGCACGCTCGACGACTCCCTGCGCATCCTGCTGGACGAGGACCGCGTGCGCGCCGCCAACCTGGACCTGGGCGCGGTGATCCGGCGCCTGTCCGGCGACAATTTCGCGCGGCCGCTGGGCGAGGTCGAGGACGGCGGCCGGCGCGTCCTCCTGCGCTCGGACATGCGCTTTCGCTCGCGCGAGGAGATCGAGAACTACCCGATCGGCGGCGGCCGCCGCCTGTCGGACGTGGGCCACGTCGAGATGGTCAAGTCGGTGCGACAGCAGCTCTCGCGCATCGACGGTCGCTACGCCTATTTCGCGCAGATCGACAAGGACGGACAGGCCAACAGCGTCGACACCAGCCGCCGGCTGCGCGCGATGCTGGACGAACTCGAGGAGGATCCGCAACTGGCCGGCTCGTTCCGCTTCGTGGTGCTGTTCGACCAGGGCGAGTTCATCCAGGTCTCGCTCGCGTCGCTGACGCAGACGGCCGTCACCGGCGGCGTGCTGGCCGTGCTGATCCTGTTCCTGTTCCTGTGGCGCGCGCGCCTCACGCTGCTGGTCGCGCTGTCGATCCCCTTCTCGACGCTGGTCGCGATCGCCTGGAACTACTTCTCGGGCGGCTCGTTCAACGTCCTCACCATGATGGGCATCACGCTCGCCATGGGCATGCTGGTGGACAACTCGATCGTCGTGATCGAGAACATCCTGCGCGTGCGGCAGGAAGGGCGCGGCGGCGCGGAGGCCTGCGCCGAGGGCGCGGGCGGCGTCGGGCTGGCGGTGCTGCTCTCCACGCTCACGACGGTGGTCGTGTTCGCGCCGCTCATCTTCCTGGGCGAGAACCCGCAGTTCCGGCTGATCTTCGGCGAGATCGGGGGGCCGCTGTGCATCTCGCTGCTCGCCAGCCTGCTCGCCGCGCTGGTGTTCCTGCCCGTGCAGGCGCGCTGGGCCATGGGCGAACGGCCGGCCTGGGCCAAGGCCATCGACGCACGGCTCGCGCCGCTCCTCGCGCTGCCGGCGCGCGCGCTGGCCTGGATCGTCGGCGGGCTGCGCGGCGGCGGCCGCGCGCTGCTCAGGATGACGGCGTTCGTTCTCGCGCCGGTCCTGCTCGTCCTCAAGCCCTTGCGCTGGCCGCTAGCGGCCGGGTTCGTGGCCCTGGGCGCGTGGCGCGCGCTCGCCGTCGCGCCGATGGTCGAGATCGCGGCGACCGCGCAGCCGATCGACCTCGCTCCCGGCGGCGTCGCGCTGCCGGCGGTGACCGCGGCGCTGCCGCTCCTGGCCGGGCTCCTGGCCGCCGGTCTGTGCATCCTCGGCCTGCCCGCGTGGCGGCGCCGCATCGCGCCCTACGCCGCGGCGACGACGCCGGCGGTGCCGGCGGGCGCTTCCCTGATCGGCTTCGCCGTCGACGCGATCCACACGCTCGTCGCGTGGAGCCTGCGCCGGCGCCTGGCCGCGAGCGGCGTCGCGCTCCTGGCCTTGTTCTCCATCGTGCTGCCCGCCTCGAGCATGAAGGTCGCCTCGTTCGGCCAGGAACAGGACGCGGCGCGCGTCAACTTCTGGATCGAGCTCGAGGAGAACTTCACGCTCGGACAGGCCGAGGAGGAGATGGTGCGCTACGAGCGGTGGCTCGACGGCCGGCGCACGGACTGGGGTTTCGACCGCGTGCTGACGCGCTTCAACGCACAGGGCGGACGGCTCAGCCTGTTCTGGGAAGTGCCGCCGACGCAGACGCACATGCTGCGCGTGCGCCGCGAACTGCGCGAGTCGCTGCCGCGCCTGGCGGGCCACCGGCCGCAGTTCGTCGACGAGGACGCGCGCGGCGGCGCCGACAAGAGCGTGGTCACGTTCCGGCTGCTCGGTCCCGAGTCCGAGGAGCTCGAACGCCACGGCGCGCGGGCGCTGGCCCTCTTGCAGGAGATCCCGGGCCTCTCCGACCTGCGCTCGCCGCTGTCGGCCGCGCCGCCGCAGGTGCGCGTGCGCCTGGACAGCGAGGTCGCGCAGCAGCTCGGCGTCACGGCGCAGGCCGCGCTGGAAAACGTGTCCTGGGCGCTGCGCGGCGTGCAGTTGCCGCGCTACCAGGAGCCCGGCCGCGAGGTGCCGTTCCTGATCGAGTACGACCAGGCCGAGGTCGCCGGGCTCTCGACGCTGCGCGAGCTCGACGTGTTCACCGGCCAGTCCGCCGTGCCGCTCTCGTCGTTCAGCGAGCTCGAGTTCGGCCGCGGCCAGCGCACGATCGAGCGCCACAACGGCCGCGCCAGCTTCACGATCCAGGCCAAGGTCGATTCGCCGGCGCGCCAGATGGAGCTCTCCGAGACCGGCCGGCGCGCGCTGGCCGCGCTGGACCTGCCGCGGGGCTATGAGCTGGAGGGCGACAGCCTGGCCAGCGTGCAGCGCGACCAGGAGATGCAGGACATCCTCGGCGCGCTGGCGCTGAGCGTCGTGCTGGTCTTCCTCCTGATGGGCATCCTGTTCGAGTCGTTCGTGCTGCCGATCTCGGTGCTGTTCACGATGCCGTTCGCGGTCGTCGGCTCGTACTGGACGCTGTGGCTGACCGGCACGGCGATGGACTCCGTCGGCTGGATCGGGATCATCGTCCTGTCCGGCGTCGTGGTGAACAACGGCATCGTGCTCGTCGACCGCATCACGCAACTGCGCGCGGCCGGGATGGAGCGCGCGCGAGCCGTGGTCGAGGGCTGCGGCCAGCGCGTGCGGCCCGTGCTCATGACCGCGCTCACGTCGATCAGCGGCCTGATCCCGATGGCGCTGTCCGAGCCGCACGGCGAGGGCATCGACTACCGCGCGCTGGCGACGTGCGTGGCCGGCGGCCTGGCGGCCAGCACCGTGTTCACGCTGTGGGTCGTGCCGCTCGCCTACACGCTGATCGACGACGCGTGGCAGGCCGCGGCCGCGCAGGTGCGCTGGGCCTTCGCGATCTGGACGCGGAAGCAGGCCGCGGAGACCCCCGTGCGCGGGGGGTGAGGGTACGGAGCCAGGCTC
>CAZKIO010000030.1:0-44963 GCA_964552795.1 uncultured Planctomycetaceae bacterium | reverse complement strand
CGGAGACCCCCGTGCGCGGGGGGTGAGGGTACGGAGCCAGGCTCGACCACGACGCGTCGATCCTTGTTCCTCGCCGCCGCCCTGGCCTTGGCCGCGTTCGCCGCGGGCTGCAGATCCACCGAAGGCCACGACCGCGCCGCCGAGACCGCCGACCGGGTCGTCGCGGTCGGCGACTTCGCGGGCCAGACGCAGTTGCGGCTCGACAAGACGCTCGACGCGCTGGAGCAGATCGTGGCGACGGCCAGCCAGGATCCCATGCCCGCGTTCCAGGCCTTCGCGGACGAGTTCGAGGAGTTCCAGGACGAGTTCGCCGACCTGCGCCGGGAGCGCGAGGGCTTCGAGAGCACCGCGAAGTCCTGGCTCGCCGCCTTCGAGCGACAGAACAGCGAGATCCAGGACGCGGACCTGCGCCAGTCGGGCGCGGCTCGGCTCGTCGAACTGCGCGCCGACGTGGCCGGCATCTCCAGGCAGATCGACGCGCTGATCGCCGAGACCCAGGCGCTGGACGTGCGTCTCAAGGACCTGCGCACGTACCTGGGCAACGATCTCAGCGCCAAGGGCATCGAACTCGTGGCGCAGCGGATCGGCGTCACCGCCAGGGACGGCCGCCAGGTCGCCGCGAGCCTGGGGCAGCTCTTCCAGTCCGCGGAGAGCCTGACGATCAAGATGCGCGCCGCGCGCCGGTCGGCGCCGGCCTCCTGACCGGCCGGGACGCGCGTCGGGGCCGGCGGCGTGGCGCGGCCCCCGGCCGTTCGCGTACGCTCTCGCGTTCCATGGCACTGGATCCTTCGCAAGCGGAGCGCCCCCGCCCGTCGCGCCCCGGCTCGACGGTCGGCATCGTCGTCGCGCGCTTCCACGAGGACCTGACCGGCGCCATGAAGGACTCGGCCCTGCGCGAGCTGGCGGCCTGCGGCGTCGACCGCGCGTCCGTTCCCGTGCTGTGGGTCCCCGGCGCCTTCGAGCTGCCGATCGTCGCTCGCCGCATGGCCGACAGCGGCGCCGTCGAGGCCGTGATCTGCCTGGGCCTCGTGCTGCGCGGCGAGACCGACCACGATCGCTGGGTGGCGCAGGGCGCCGTGCAGGGCATCGTGGCGGCCAGCCTGGAGACGGACGTGCCGATCCACCTGGGCGTCCTGACCTGCGCCACGCTGGAGCAGGCGCGCGCGCGGGCGCTGCCGCCCGAACTCGGCGGACGCGAGGACAAGGGGCGCGCCGTCGCGCGCGCCGCCATCGAGACGCTGCTGGCGCTGGACGGCGCCGGAGAGCTGGGACGAACGAAGGAGCGCGGACGGTGAAGAAGCGGACACGGGCGCGCGAGCTGGCGCTCCAATTCCTGTACCAACTGGACCTGTGCGGCAAGTCGGTGCTGCCGGAGGCGCGCGCCTTCGTGCAGGGCGAGGAGCGCGACGCCGAGACCGCGCGCTTCGCCCTGCGCCTCGTCGAAGGCACGCACGAGAAGCAGGCCGACCTCGATCGCGCGATCCAATCCGTCGCGCAGAACTGGAGCATCGCGCGCATGGCGGTCATCGACCGCAACGTGCTGCGCCTGGCGACGTACGAGCTGCTGCACTGCCCGGACGTGCCGCCCAAGGTCGCCATCAACGAGGCGATCGAGCTGGGCAAGCGCTATTCCACGCAGAATTCGGGCGCGTTCATCAACGGCATCCTCGACAAGATCATGAACCAGCCGGCGGCGGCGCCCCGCGCCGACGCCCACCAGGATGGGAACCTCGGTGCTGTCGGACCCTCGGACGCGCCGGCTTCCGGCTCGCCCGCTCCCCCCGCATCGTCCGAGACGCTGATCGCCACGCCGGCGGCCGTCGATGCTCCCAAGGACGACGACGATCCGCGCGAGACGCCCGCGGCCGGCCCCATCCCGTAGGCGCGCATGGGCCTGTTCGACCGCCTGAAGGAGCGCCTGACCCGGACGCGCCACGCGCTGTCCGACGGGATCAGCGGCCTGTTCCGCGGCGGCCGCGCGATCGATCAGGCGCTGCTCGACCAGCTCGAGGAGCTGCTGTTCTCGGCCGACCTCGGCCCGGTCGCCGGCGAGGTCACGGCCGAGCTCGCGCGCCTGCACAAGCGCGGCGAGATCAAGGGCGAGGACGATGTGCGCGCCGCGCTCCGCAGGCTGCTGCTCGCGCGCGTGCAGCAGGAGAGCGCCGAGATCGCCTTCACGCACAAGCCCACGGTGATCCTGGTGGTCGGCGTCAACGGCTCGGGCAAGACGACCTCGATCGCCAAGCTCGCGCACCGCTTCCAGCTCCAGGGGCGCAAGGTCCTGCTCGCGGCCGGCGACACGTTCCGCGCCGCGGCCGCGGACCAGCTCGAGATCTGGGCCGGCAAGGTCGGCTGCGCCATCGTGCGCCAGAAGCCCGGCGCCGACCCCGCCGCGGTGGCCTACGACGGCGTCGACGCCGGCGTCGCGCGCGGGATGGACGTGGTCCTGATCGACACGGCGGGCCGGCTGCACACGCAATCCAACCTGATGGCCGAGCTGGAGAAGGTGCGCCGCGTGATCGAGCGCCGCCTGCCCGGCGCGCCGCACGAGACTTGGCTCGTGCTCGACGGCACCAACGGCCAGAACGCGATCCAGCAGGCGCGCCTCTTCACGCAATCGGTCGAGGTCAGCGGCCTGATCGTCGCCAAGCTCGACGGCACCGCGCGCGGCGGCGCGGTGTTCGCCATCAAGGACGCGCTGGGCCTGCCCGTGCGCTACATCGGCACGGGCGAGCGCCTCGAGCTGCTCGAGCCCTTCGAACCCGAGGCCTTCGTCGACGCGATCGTCGGCGGCCTCCCGTGAACGCGACGCCGGCGGCCGAACCCGGCACCGGCGCGCGGGGCGCGCTGCAGGCACTGCTCGTGCTGCTGCCGGTGTTCGCGCTGGCCTGGCCGTTCGAGGGCGCGATCCTGGCGCAGGACCTCACGCCGCGCGCGACCGGCTTCGGCGCGGCGCTCCTGTTCTCGCTCCCGGCGGCTGCGCTGCTCTTCGTGCGCGGCGCGGCGCCGTCGTTCCGCGGTTTCCTGCTCCTCGCCGCGCCGCTCGTCGCGGCGGCGCTGTGGCTGGGATTGGGCGCACCCAGCGACACGCACGAGGCCGGCCGCGCGCTCCTGGGCTGGACGCTGGTCGCGGCCGTCGCGTTGATGGGCGCCAGCCTGGGCGCCGACGGAGCGCGCGTCCTGGCGCGCGGCGCCGTGCTCGCGGCGCTCGCCTGCTCGCTGGGCGCGATCGCCGCGCCGCACGCCGGCGCGCTGGGCAACGCCGGCGCCACGTCCGAGGCCGCAACGCTGGGCGCGGCCGCGGGCGTCGTGCTCGTGTGGCGCGACCGCTTCGTCTGGCGCGTCGCGGGACTGCTCGCGATCGGCGCGTTCCTGGTGCACGCGCTGCTCGCTCCGGTGCTGGCGGGGGCCGTCGCGTTGTGCGCCGCCGCGGCCGTCGTCGGCGTCGCGGCGCGCGGACGCGCCCGCGCCCTCGTCTGGATCCTCGCCGCGCTGGCCGCAGCCTGCGCGCTTGCGCCGTTCGCGCTCCACCGTCCCGCGCAGCCGGCAGACACCGGCACGGTCGCGGCCATCGAGGCCTCCCCTGCCGCCGGCGGCGGCGTGCGCGCGCTGCTCCTCGCTTCGAGCCTGCGCATGCTGGCCGCGCACCCGCTCGCCGGCGTGGGTCCAGGCCAGTTCCCCGCGGCGTTCCCGCCGTACCGCGATCCTCGCGAGATCGAGATCTCCAGCCACGGCCGCGCGTCGGCCGTCGAGACCGAGGTCGAGCACGCGCACGACGACTGGCTGCAGCCCGCGCTCGAAGGCGGCGTGATCGTGGGCATCGCCTGGATCGGGTTCCTGATCGTGCTCCTGATCGCCGCCTGGCGCGCGCTGCGGACCGCGGATCCCGCCCACGCGGCGCTGGGCGCGGGCGTGATCGCGCTGTGCTTGCACGCCCTGGCGCGCGCGCCGTTCACCGCCAACGCCGCCTCCGCCGTGTTGTTCGCGGCGGCGGCCGGAGCCCTGCTCGCGCGGCCCGCGGACCCGGGCGCACGCTGGTCGCGGCGCGCCGTCGCGCTCGCGGCCGTCGTGTCGCTGGCGGTCCTGTCGCCGCGGGCGCTCGACCTCGTGCGCCACGGCTTCGCGTTCCAGGGGCTCGCGCACGCCGAGCGCGACCCCGAAGCCCTCGAACGCAGCGTGCGCGGCGCGCTGGCGGCCGCGCCCGATTCGGTCCAGGCGCTCTCCCTCGAGGCGAACGTCGCCGAGATCCACGGCGAGCCGCCGGCGCTGGTCGCCGAGCGCTGGCGCGGCGTGCTCGCGCGGCGCCCGCACCGCATCGAGGCGCGCGTCCAGCTCGCCACCGCGCTCGTGCTCGACGGCCGCGCCGGCGAGGCGCGCGCGCACCTGGAGCACGCGCTGGCGCTCGATCCCGCGAACCCCGCGGCCCTGCGCAACCTCGCGACGCTCCTCTTGCGCGCCGGCGAACTGCCGACCGGGCTCGCGCTGCTCGACCGCATCCCGGCCGCGGCGGCACCGACGCCCGAGTGGCTGCGCGGCCTGGCCGCGCGCCTCTCCCTCGCGGGTCTCGAAGCGGAGAGCGAGGCCCTGTTCGCGCGCTCCGGCGCCGAGTTCGCCGAGCGCACGCCCGAGCAGTGCTACGCGCTCTCGCGCGCGGCGCTCGCGGCCGGCGACGACGAGCTGGCCGACGGCTGGGAGGCGCGCGCGCAGCGCGGCTGGGCCGGCCAGCACGCGCGCGCCGGGCGCTTCGCGGACGCCGTGCGCAGCCTGCGCCAGGACCTGCGCCTGTGCACCGAACGCCCCGGCCCCGCGCCGGTGCGCGTGCGCCTGGCGCTGGCGGCGGCGCTCGACGGCGCGGGCCGCGGCGAAGAAGCGCGCGCCGAGCTGGCCGCGCTCGAGTTCACCGCGCGCGACGTGGCCGCGCTCCCCGCCTGGGCGCGCGAACACCTGCGATCCGCCGGTCTGCTACCGTGACGCGCCCCATGCAGGACCCGCAACGCGCGCTCGACCGCTTGTTCGGCCTCCACGCCCTGATCGCGGCGTTGTGGGTGTCGTGGCGCGTGCTGGAGAGCACGCCCGCGACCGCACCTTCCCTGGGCGGCGCGTTCGCGTCGTCGACGGTCGGCCGCGCGCTGGCGCTGGTCACGCTGAGCGCGGCGGCGGCGGCGAGCGTCGCTGTGCTGGCGCTGTCCCTCTCCCGCTGGCGCGAGTGGCGCGCGAGCCTGCTGCTGGTCGTGCTGGCCGGGGCGCTCTCGACGCGCACGAGGGTCGACGTCTTCGACCTCGTCTACGTCGGCCTCGTCGCCATGATCGTGGTCCCCTGGTTCGACGCGCGCTGGCGGCGCGGCCGTCGTGCTGCGGGCCCGCAGGCTTCCTGACCCGAACTCCTCGCGGGCCGTCGCTCCACACGCAGCGGCCTCGATCGCGCCGCCGGCCCCGCGCGCGATCCGCAACGATCTCCTGGAAGCGGGAACTTGGATCCGCAGCCTTCCGGCCGGATCACGCTCCGCCGCCGGCGTCCCGTGCAACCGCCCGGGATTCCCGCCGCCGCGCGGGTCTGCCGCCGCGATCTGCGGCTCCACGGAGCTCACGTGCGCCGGAGTGAGCCCGCCCGACCGCCCTGTGCTCCCATGGATCCTCCTTGCAACCCAGTCGCGCAAGCGTTCAGCGCGCGAACGCGAACCACGTGCTGACCGCGGCGGACAGCAGCGCGGCGAGGCCGCGCGCGCGCGTGCCGGGAAGGACCAGCAGCGCGACGAGCGACAGCGCGAGCGCCAGCGTCGCGCCCGGCCACGCGCGTCGAGTCACCTGCGCGACCCCCGCCGTGCGGCGCCCGAGCACGGTCCCGTCGGCGCCGAGGATCTCGACGTCGAAACGCCAGAGGCCCGGTTCGACGGCGCCCAGGTCCGGCGCGCCGCAGCGGAACGCGTGTCCGCCGCCGGCGCGCGCCTCGAACCGAAGATCGAAGGTGTGCGCGGCGCCCGCGCCCGGCGCACCCAGGGCATCCACCGGCTCGAGGCGCAGGCGCGCGCCGGCGGCGGGCACCGCGGCGTGCAGCGTGCCCGCGACGCGCAACCCGCTCGAGCCGTCGGGCCGCTCGGTGAACGCGACCAGCTCGTCGTCCGGATCGCCGCGCAGCGCGGGCGGCTCCGACGGCGGCGGCGCGAGCGCGAGTGCGGAGAGCGCGAGCAACGCCGCCGCCGCGCAGATCCGCGCGCCGCGCGCGGCACCCTCCAGCGCGTCCCCGGCCGACAACGCGAGCAGCGGCACGGCGACCGCGACCGCGCCCGCGTTCGCCAGCCAGCCGAACGGCGCCCCGCCGGCGTTCTCCGTTTCGGCGGCGAGCGCCAACGGCAGGCACCCAAAGCCCAGCGCGACGCACGTCGCGCGCGCGCGCAGCACGCCGCTGCCGCTCGCCAGGCTCGCCAGCGCCAGCGCCAGCACGGGCGTCGCGACCCAGGCCCTCGGGGTCCACGCCCCCGGGTCGGGGAACGCCAGCGCGCGCGCGGAGTCCGGCAAGCCCAGGCGGGTGAGCACCAGAGCGACCGCCGCGGAGAGCAGCGCGAATCCGACGGCGCGCGGCGCCGTGCGCTCGTCGCCCCCGTCGCCGCGCGCGCGGCGCGCGAACGCGAGTGCCGCCGCCGCGACGGCCAGCACGCCGAGCGCGGCGGGCTCGGGCAGAGCCTGCGGAGGCGCGGCGGCCGGCTGCGCGCCGATCCACGCGCCGGCGACCCCGCCGACGAGGAGCGCCGCCAGCGACCAGGTCCGGTCGGCCGGCGCAGGCACGCGCGCGAGGGTCCACGCGGCGGCGGCCGCGAGCGGCACGGCGGCGTTCGCGAGGCCCGTGCTCCGCACGAGGAGCGCGGCGAAGACGCACACCGCGAGCGCGCGCGCGACGTTCGCCCCGTCGCGCACGCGGTCGACGGCGAAGAGCAGCCAGGGCACGAGGGCGGTCAGCAGCGCGCGGCCCGCGATGTGCTCGTCCGCCATGACGCGCAGGAACACGTCCGCACCCGCGCAGCCCGCCGCAGCCAGCGCGGCCCCCGCGTGCGCGAGACCGAGGCGGCGCGCGATCGCGAACGTGCCCCAGCCCGCGAGCACGAGCGCGACGTACCCGATCCCGGCTGCGGCGGCGGGGACCAGAACCGCACCGGGCACGGGGAGCGGACAGGGAATCACGCGCCCCAGGGTAGTGAGGAGCCCCGGCCGGCGGGCAGGGCCGCGTTTTACCGGCCCGGGGCTGTTGCGCGGATGCAACCTTCCAGTATCTGTCGGGGTACCCCATCGAGACGCAGGAACGCGCTCCCCGGCCCATGCGGCCCACCTCGAATCCGATGACCACATCCAGCACCCCCACCCGCTCGCCCAGCCAGGTCCACCGCGTCCTCGTCGTCGAGGACGAGGAAGCGCTCGCCCTGGGAGTCCGCGACGCCCTGCAGCACGCCGGGTTCTCGGTTCAGGTCGTCCACGACGGCCCCACCGCGCTCGAACGCATCCGCGCCGAGGAACCCGACCTCGTCGTGCTCGACCTGATGCTGCCCGGGATGGGCGGCCTCGAGATCCTGGGCCAGTTGCGCAAGGAGAAGCGCGACGTGCGCGTCGTGATCGTGACCGCGCTGGCCAGCGAGAACGACCTGATCCGCGGCTTCGAGCTGGGCGCCGACGACTACATCAAGAAGCCCTTCTCGCCGCGCGAGCTGGTGGCGCGCGTCGAGGCGCAGTTCCGCCGCAAGGAGATGGACGTCGCGCCGCCGCCGCGCCTGGACCTGCCGGGCGGCATCTCGGTCGACCTGCAGCGCCTGGAGGTCAACCGCGACGGCGAGGTCGTGCAGCTCACGCCGCGCGAGGGCGACATCCTGGAGTACCTGATCCGCAACCGGCACCGCGTCGTGACGCGCGACGACCTCCTGCTCGACGTGTGGCACTACAAGAGCGCCAACGTCGAGACGCGCACGGTCGACATCCACATCGTCGGCTTGCGCCGCAAGGTCGAGCCCAACCCGGCCGAGCCGACGCTGATCCAGACGGTGCGCGGCAAGGGCTACCGCTGGTACTCGTGAGGCGATGAGCGCGGAGGGCGTGCGCGGCACCGAGCCGGCGCCGGACCGGGGCGCGCCGCCCTCGTCGGTGCGCGCGGCCGCGCAGCGCCCGCCGGGCGAGGCCACGGCGATCCTGACGCGCGCGGTCTCCGACCGGCTGCGCGCGCTGCCGACGCCGAGCCGCACCGGCGGCAAGCGACTGGCCCTGGCGCTGTACGTGCTGCTCCTGGTGCTGCCGACGGGAGTGCTGGGCGGTCTGCACTGGCATCAGCTCACCGTCGACCACCGCGCGCTCGTCGCGGCCGTGCCGGGCGACGCTTCGGACGCCGCGCGCCGCCTGCAGGACGCGCTGGTGGGCCGCGTGCACCAGCTCGTCGCGCGCGAGGACCAGCGCGCGTTCTTCGAGTACCGCCAGTCGTTCTTCCCGCCCGGGACGATCGGCGCGGAGCTGGCCTTCGTGCCCTCGCCGCTGGTGGCCGGCGCGTCGCCGTCCGAGATCCTGGCCTGGTTCTCGTACCGGGGCGAGGAGGACGAAGCGAGCGCTCCTCTGACCCTCTTGTACGGCGCGCGCGCGCTGCTGCCGGGTTCGGCCGGCCTGCGCGACGAGCTGCACGAGGCGGTCCGCGAGCTGCGCCAGCGCAACGCGCGCGAGACGTTCCTGGTGCGCCTGGCGCGCGTGCGCAGCCACCGGCAGGAGCGCGTCGCCGTGCCGATCCTGGCGATCAACCTCTCCGACGAGCAGGACGTCGAGTGCCTGCGCGACGAGCTGCCGGCGCTGCGCGGCATGCAGAACCAGTCGCAGGAGGTGACCGTCTCGGGCTTCAGCCTGCGCTTCTGGCGCGAATCGGACGGGACGCCGCGCGTGTGCGCCACGCGCACGGTGTGGATCCCGGCCGACCAGCAGCGGCGCCCGATGCCGAGCTGCTTCGCCAACTTCGGGCGCGGCGTCATGCTGCGGCAGGGCTTCTTCATCGACCCGCGCTGGCTGTTCCACGACCTGCCGCGCGCGCTGGCCGACCAGGTGCTGGGCTCGACGCAGCGCTTCGTGGGCGCCGACGGCGGGCCGCCCAACCTGGAGACCGACGTCTTCACGATCCATCCGCTGCGCGTGCTGGGCATCGAGACCCCGCGCGGCGAGGACACGAACTACGGGATGATGAGCGTGGTCGTCGACGTCAACGACCTCGAGGCGCGCTTTCGCACGCAGACGCTGCGCTACCTGGGCGTGGTGGCCATGCTGGTGGTGTCGCTCGGCACGGGGCTCGTGCTGCTGCTGCGCAGCGTGGGCCGCGACCTTGAGGCCGCGCGCCGCACCGAGAACTTCGTGTCGGCCATCACGCACGAGCTGCGCACGCCGGTCGCTGCCATCAAGCTCTACGGCGAGATGCTCGACGCCGGCTGGGTCGACTCGGACGACCGGCGCCTGGAGTACTACCGCCGCATCGTGCGCGAGACCTCGCGCCTGGAGACGCTGGTCGAGCGCGTGCTGGAGAAGGGGCAGATCGCGCGGCGCGAGACCAAGCCCATGCCCGGCGACCTCAACAACGTCATCGAGGGCATCGCCGGATCGCTCTCGAGCCTGGCGCCCGACGGCGGGCACGACCTCGTGTTCGAGCTCGACCCGGACCTGCCGGCGGTGATGCTGATCCCCGAGGGCGTGCGCTCGATCGTCACCAACCTGGTCGAGAACGCGCGCAAGTACGCCGCCGTCCCGCCCGGCGGCGAGCCGATCCGCGTGGTCACGCGACGCGAGGGCGGCGCCGTGCTGATCGAGGTGTTCGACCGCGGCCCGGGCATCCCGCCGGCGGAGCGCGAGCGGATCTTCGACGCCTTCTACCGCATGGGCGACGAGCGCACGCGCACCGCGCGCGGCACGGGGCTGGGCCTGCACCTCGTCGCCCTGCACGCCGAGGCGATGGGCGGCCGCGCGACCGTCGAGGACCGCCCCGGCGGCGGGACCGTGTTCCGCGTGCGCCTGCGCGCGGCCGCCGCGCACGCCTGAGGCGCCGGCCTCAAGAATCGTCCCGCGCGCCGCCGAAGTCGTGGGTTCGACCCATGGTCGACGCACACGACACGACGCGCCCGCCGGCAGGACGGGACGTCCGCCTCGACCTCCTCGAAGCGCACATGGGACGCACGCGCGTACGCCGCGCGCTCGACCTGGGGCGCGGCGCGGAGACTTGCGCGGCGGACCTGTTGCGGCTCAGCGAGGAGGTGCACGCCGTCGCCGCGCCGGCGGCGCGGCGCGCGGCCGCGGGCCTGCCGATCACGGTGGTCGAGGCCCGGCCCGACGACCTGCCCTACGCCGACGGGACCTTCGACCTGGTCTGCCTGTTCCACGCCGGCGATGGCCTCGCGGATCCGGCGGTGGTGCGCGAGGCGTCGCGCGTGCTGCGCCCCGGAGGTCTCCTGGCGCTGAGCGTCCCCGCGCGTTCGTGGACGGGCGCGGCCCCGGATGCGCGCGCCACGCGCGCGACGGTGCGCCTCGCGATGACGCGCGCGCGCTTGTGCGTCGAGCGCTGCACGGGCACGGACGTGCTGCTGGGGCCGCTGCTCGCGTTTGGCCGGGCGTGGCGCGCGCTGCGGCCGGTCCTGCTCTGGCGCGTGCGCGCGCCGGAGCGGCGCGACGTCTCGGCCGCGGTCGCCGTGCTGCGCCGCTGGCTGCTCTGCGTCGAGTCGTTCTGGACGCGCCGGATCGACGCGCCCGTGGGCATGTCGGTCCTGGCCTTCGCGCGCAAGCGCCGGCCGCTGCGCCGGCGGTTCCCGCGCCTCCTGGGACGCCTCAGGCGCCGCGCGGCCTGACGGGCGCTACGGCTGCTGCTGCTCGGCCTCGTCGCGCCAGATGCTCATCTCCAGCCCGAAGCGCGCCTTGAGCGCGTCGCGGCTGACGAGCGCGGTCTGCAGGAACGTCGAGCGCTCCTGGTTGGAGAGCTGCATGCCGATGGACTGCACGTCGGCGGGCGTGATCCTCGCGACGTCCGCGTCGCGCACGCCGTCGAGCCGCACGAGGAACGCCGTGTCGCCCGCGCGGTTCAGCTCGGGTTTGGTCACGGCGCCTTCCTTCTGCGTGTACAGGAGGCTGGAGAGCCGGAAGTGCATCGACGCGGCCGTGTCGCCTTCGGGCGGCGGCGGCGCGTTCTGCTCGGCCCACTCGCGGCGCTGCGGCGTCAAGCCGGCGTCGGTCACGGCCTTCACGAACGCCTCGTGCGTGGCCTCGGGACGGAACGGAGGCGCGTTGGCGTCGTTGGGATCGGGGCGCGTCCCGAGCGCGTCGCGGACGGCCTCGAGCTTCGCGATCGCGACCTCCTTGGCCTTGTTGCGCGCCCACGCGTCCAGGACGGCGGCCTTGACGTCCTCGTAGTCGGGCTGCCGCGCGGGCACCTTGGTGTGCACCACGCCGAGCACGAACCCCTTGGCCTCGACCACCACGGCCGGGAACACGCCCGGCTGCTGGTCCGCGCTGAAGAGGCGGCTGATGACGTAGGAACTGACCCAGGGCACGGTCAGGTCGCGCCAGGCATCCGCCGAGATCGGATCGATCTGGTTGCGGTAGGTCAGGCCCAGCTCGGCGGCCTCGGCCGCGAAGTCGGGCGTCTCGCCGCGCGCCGCGCGCTCGGCCAGGCTGGCGCGCCAGTCCATCAGCGAGTGGTAGATCGGCGCGTCGCGCAGCGCGCGTTCCTTGGCCTCCTCGAAGCTGAGGCGGAAGTCCTGCCCCTGCGTGACCTGCTCGCGGCGGTAGAGCACGTAGCTGAAGCCCGAGTGGAACTCCTGGGCCTTCGTCTCGACATCCTCGTCCGCGGGGCGCGGGTACTTGGCGAACAGGCTCGCGGCGTCGAACTCGGCCTCGAGCGGGAACGCGGCCAGCTCGGCCGAGACCAGCTCCTTGGTCTTGAACGCCGCCTTCTCGCCCTCGGCCAGGTTCTCGTACCACGCGCGCAGGCCGGCCTCGTCCGGCGCCAGCGCGCGCGCCTCGGCTTCGACGCTGCTGACCGGCAGCTCCACGTAGTCGAACGCGTACTCCTGGTGCTGCGCCTTCCAGCGCTTCTCGACGGCCTGCGCGTCGGGAACCGCGGCCGCCGCGGAGATCAACGCCAGGTAGCGCTTGAAGCGGATCGCGCGGCGGATGGTGCCCTCGAACTCCTTGCCCGTGATCGCGTAGAGGCGCAGGAAGCTCTGGTACTGCTCCTTGCTCTGGAATTCGTCCTTCACGAACTTGGCGACGTCGTTGTCCGTCGCGCGGATCCCCGCGTGCGCCGCGGCGTCCTCCAGGATCAGGAAGGTGGCCACCTGCTCGTCGCCCGGATCGCGTTCGCGCGTCGAGAAGACGTAGCCTGCGAGCGGCGCGATCTTGCGCTTCTCCAGCAGGAACTCCTGCTCCGACAAGGAGCGCTTCGTCCCGTCCGCGGCGGTCCAGGTCATGGCCGGACGGACCTCCGTGCCGGCCCCGAAGACGTTCAGCACCTGGTCGCTGACCGTGAACGTGGTCAGCACGAGGACGACGATCAGGAACGTCATCACGAACCGCGTGCGCCGGCGCCCCTTGGGGACGACGATCAGGTCGTCCTGGTGCGCGGACTGCGCCTTGGGGTCGAGATGGTCTTCGTTCTGGGGTTCGGGGGCTTTCGACATCGGATCGCTGCCTCGCGAAGCAGCGGGCAGGGCCCGGGGGCATCGAAGCGGGGAAGTCTACGGGGCGGCCTCCGCGAGGCGCAAGGCGGACCACCCGCCCCCCCCTTCCGCGGCGCGGGATCGCGGGGCTAATCGCGGTTGAGCTCGCCGTCGCGCGGCAGGTCCTTGAGGTTCGAAAGGCCGAAGCGGTCGAGGAACTCGCGCGTCGTGCCGTACTGCAGCGGGTGGCCCGGGACGTCGGCGCGGCCCGTGACCCGCGCCAACCCGCGCTCGATGAGGGTTCGCAGGATCGGGCCGGCCTGGACGCCGCGGATGGCCTCGATCTCGGCCTTGGTCACGGGCTGGCGGTAGGCGATCACGGCCAGCGTCTCCAACGCGGCGCCCGAGATGCGCTCGGTCCGGCGCACCTTCGTCAGGCGCTGGACGACTTCGCCGACGTCGGGCGTGGTCAGGATGTGCCAGCCGCCGGCGAGCGCGCGCAGCTCGAGCGGCAGGCCGCTGGCGGCAAGGCGTTCGCGAAGGGTCTCCAGCGCCGCGCGCACGCGCTCCAGACGCGGCCCCTCGAGCAGGGCCTGCAGGCGACGCTCCGAGATCGGATCGGGGGACGCGTAGACCAGCGCGGTGACCGCGCTCAGGAGTTCGGCCTCTCCCAGGCTCTCGCCCGCGCCCGGTTCGACCTCGGGCTCGGCCTCGGGACCGTCGGCCGGATCGCCGGACGGGACCGGCGAGTCCCCGCCGTCCATCGCGGGCTCCCCGTCCCGCGCCTCGCCTTCCTCGGGGTCGGCCAAGGCCGCACCCGCGGCGCGGTCGCGGCCGTCGTGGGCCCCCTCCGGGACCGCTTCGAATCCGGCTCCGTTCCCCGATTCCAGCGTCGGGCCGCTGTTCCCCTCGTGGTCCTGCGCCATCCATCCGAGCTTGGACAAGCGCGGCGGGCGGGTCAAGGCGGTGCCGTGCATCCCCCGGACCCGGCTGGAGTCCTCTGGGCCGGAGTTGGCGCGTGCTCCTGGGGCGTCGTATCCTTTTGTGGACGCCCCGCGGGCAGACGCGGCGCGTTCAGCGATGCACGACGACCGGCAAGGCGTGCGCGGCGCGGGTGGGGGGCGTTCGCGTGGCTGGGCGGCCATAGGCCTGCTCGCGCTCCTCTTTTGCGGGGCCTGGTTCGCGTCGCACGGCACCCCGGCCGAGGCCCCGGTGCTGCTCCTCGCCGCCGCGGGCCTCCTGGTGCTGGGCTTCCTGGGCTTCGGCTCGGTGGAGAGCCTGTTCCGCCGCGCCGAGCAGTCCGAGCAGCGCGAGCAGCTCGCGGTCGAGCACCTGGAGACCCTGCGCGCAACCTGCGGCGAAGGCGTCCTGGTGCTCAACGAGGAGGGCGTGGTCCTCTCGCTGAACGCGGCGGCCGAGCAGATCTTCGGCTACCCGCCGCACGAGGCCCGCGGCTCGCGCATCCAGATGCTGCTCGCCGATCTCGAGGTGCGCGACGGATCCCCTGCGCTGGCGCGCGAGATGGTCGGCCGCCGCCGCGACGGCGTCGAGGTGCAGCTCGAGATCGAGCTGTCGCCGCGCGCGTCCGAC
This sequence comes from uncultured Planctomycetaceae bacterium, assembly GCA_964552795.1. GTDB lineage: Bacteria > Planctomycetota > UBA1135 > UBA1135 > JAEUHZ01. The sequence goes on along the minus strand of CAZKIO010000030.1, from coordinate 30,729 downwards.
GGCGTGCGCTATCTCGTGCTGCGCGATTCCGGCCGCCTGCGCGCCGCGGAAGCGCTCGCGCGCGCCGCCGAGGAGGAGCGCCGCAAGCTGTCGGCTTCCGCGCTCGAGGCGATCCTCGTGTTCGACCGCGAGGGCCGCATCCAGGAGGCGAATCCCTCGGCCGAGAAGCTGCTCGGAAAGTCGTGGTCGCACCTCTCGGGCAAGGACCTCGCCGACACGCTTCTGCCGCGCGACCTGCGCCCCGCGTTCAAGCGCGACCTGCGCGAGATCGCGACGGGCGGCACCGACCGCATCCACGGCCGCGACGAGATCCTGGAGCTGTGGATCACCGGCCGGCCCGCGATCCGCGCGCGCGTCGCGTTCGCGCTGACGGGCGGGCGCTGGTTCGCGTTCGTGCAGCCGATCCACCCGGCCGCGGACGGCGACGGCCGCCAGGTCGAGGGTCCCGTGCGGCCGCCGGACGACGGCGACGGCAGCACGCCGCACGACGCGACGCCACCCGCGCCGGGCGTCCCGGGCTTCAAGCGCCTGGGCGACGGCCGCGCCGCGGCGGGCTGAGCCGGCCGGGTCGACGGACGGCGCCGCAAGCGGCGGTGCGTGCGCGCTCCGCGCTCACCGCGGGCTCCCCTTCTGGTCGCCGGCCGGTCTCGCTCCCGAGGATCGCGGCAGGACTCGGGCGACAGGCTCCCCCGGCTTGCGCGTCCCGTCCGCGACCCACGGCGGAACGTACGGCGTCGGCGGTCGCGGGCGCGGCGTGATGAACAAGTCCTTGATGCGGGAAAGCATGCGGTACATCGGGCGCCCCCGGATGCGCCGGAGGATGCGTTCGAGGTTCGCGAGGTGGCGAACCAGGTGCTCGCGTTCGCCCTCCAGCACCATGGCGTGCTGGACGAGCTGATCGCGCTCGCTCTCCAGCACCGTGGCGTGCTGGACGAGTTGATCGCGCTCGCTCTCCAGCGCGGCCCAGCGTTCGGGTGAGTACTTGCGCGCGGTCTGCTCCAGGCCACGCGAGTACCGTGCGAGCGTCGTCCAGCGCTTGTGCGCGTGCGCAGCGAGCCCGCTCGCCACGGCGTCGTCGACCAACGCGCCCGCGCGCCAGCCCGCCGGTTGCGTCGCAAGATCGCGGTCGCCGAACCAGCTCACGAGGTCCGATACGGCGCCGTTCCCGTTCGCCCCCGGGTCGGCCGCCGCGGTGCGGTGCAGGATCGGGCAGCGCCGGCAGATCTCGGGCGCGTCGCCCGACGCCAGGCCCGCGCGCAGGTTGCGCAGTGCCCGGCCGTTCCAGATCTCCTCGAAGCTCTGCTGGCCAAGGTGCCCCAGGGGCGGCCCCTGATGCGCGGCCGGGTTGGCGCAGGGGTACACGCGGCCGTCCCAGAACACGTACAGCGCCACGGTCGGCATGTGGCAATACACGCGCCGGCCCGCCTGAGCCGGCGATCCAGGCGTGTTCGCACGCGATTCCAGTTCGCCCAAGTGCCGCAGAGCCTCGGAACGCGCGTTGCGCGGCTCGGGTGCGGCACCGGCTTCGGGGTCGAAGGGCAGGTCGAGTGCGATTCCCGACTCGCTCGCCCGCTTGCGGGCGAGCGCGAGAAACGGCGCGGCGTGCCTCGCATCGAACACGTCGCTCCGCCCTTCGTCCGTGACGGGGATCACAGGCCAGGCCGACACTCCATCGGCCGAGAGCCGCCCAGCGAGTTCGACGAACAGCGGAAGTTCGTGCGTGTTGCTGCGCATCAGCACGAAGCACAGAGTGAGCTTCGCGCGTTCCCCGGCGGGATACAGCAGCCGGTGACGATTGAACAGCTCGAGGTTCTGCAGGAGGCGCGCGAAGCTGGCTCCACCGCGCACGCGTTCGTAGGTCTCGGCGGTCGCGCCGTCGGCTGAGACCTCGATGGTCGTCACGCAGCGCGCCAGCACTTCCGCCACGCGGTCCGTGGCGATGCGCGTGGCGTTCGTCGTCAGGTGGATGCGTTGGCTCCGCGCATGGGCACGTTCGATCAGTTCCAGGAAGTTCGGTGCCAGCATCGGCTCTCCGCCGACGCCCAGATGCAGGCGCGAGGAGTACGGCAGGATCTCGCGCTCCACCAGCTCGAGAAGCTCGGGGCTCAGGACGCGCAATCCTCGGCCATGGCGCGCGTTCTCCGGCCGCAAGTGCTCGTGGCACATGTAGCAATCGAGGTTGCAGCCCGATGTGAGCTGCAAGTGCAGCTCCAGCGGACGGTGCGGCGCCAGCGCATCGCCACGCTCGAGAGCAGCTTGACCTAGAAGGTCGTTGACGAACTGCCGCGGGCTGGGTTCGGGCGCGTGCAGCACGGGTGAACTCTCCATTGCGTTGCGCCGGCCTAGAAGCCACTCTAGCATCGGGTTCGCGAACGCGCTGCCATGCCCCCCGAACGTCGCGCGGCCGAAGACCTGGAACGCACGGCGCGGCTCTTGTGGGAGGCCCGCGACCGCTTGGCGTACGGCAATCTCGACAGCGTCCTGCAGCGCCCCTGGATGCCGGCGGACGCCGCCGCGGCCTCCGGTGCCGAGCCTTTTCCGCACTTCGTGGAGAGCGCGCGCGGCTGCGAGTTCGTCGACACGCTGGGGCGTACCTTCGTCGACTGGGTCGGCGGCGGCGGCACTGTACTACTCGGGCACCGCCACCCGGGAGTCGAGACCGCGGTGCTGGAACAGCTCGCGCGCGGATCATCGCTTTCGTTGATGCACCCGTTCGAGGTGGAGCTCGCGCGCACGCTGTGCGAGATCGTCCCGTGCGCCGAGCGGGTGGCTTTCGGCAAGAACGGATCCGATGCACTGACTGCGGCGCTGCGCGTGGCGCGCGCCGCGACGGGCCGCGAGATCGTTCTGCACTACGGCATGCACGGGTTCCACGACTGGTTCGTGGCGGGCAACCCGCTCGTGCGCGGCGCTCCCGCCGGACTTGCCGAGCGGCTGCACCCGTTCCCCTACAACGACCTCCCCGCGCTCGAGGCGCTGTTCGAACGCCACCACGGCGCGGTCGCCGCGGTCGTCATGGAGCCGGTGCGCGAGATCCTGCCCAGGCCCGGCTATATGCAGGCGGTGGCCGATCTCACGCGGCGCAACGGCGCGTTGCTCGTGTTCGACGAGGTTGTGACCGCGCTGCGCCTGGGCCCGGGCGGCGGCCAGGCCTATGTCGGCGTCGAACCGGACCTGGCGTGCCTTGGCAAGGCGCTCGCCAACGGTCTGCCGCTCTCGGCGCTCGTCGGCCCGCGGCGCGAAATGGAATTGGTGCCCTCGATCGCCTTCGGGATGACTTTCCGCGGCGAGGCCCTGGCGCTGGCCGCGGCACGCGTGGTCCTGCGCACGGTGCGCGACGAGCCGGTGGGTGAGCGCCTGGCCGAGATCGGCGCGGCCATCCGTGCGCGCTACCACGCGGCGGCCGCGCGGCACGCTGTCCGCAGCCGGCTCGCAGGCCCGCCAGCGCGCATGACGTTCACGTTCGAGCCGCAGGGCGGTCGCACACCGGCGGAACTGCAGACGCTGTTCGTCCAGGAGATGCTGCGCCGCGGCGTGTTCACGAACGGGAACCTGCTGCCGACCTATGCGCACGATGACTCGGCGATCGCACGCACCGCGAGCGCGTTCGACGGCGCACTCGAGGTCCTGGCGCGTTCGACGGGAGCACGCGCGCCGCGGCCGGACGAGCCGGCGAGCCCGCCGCTGGCCGCCACGGCCACCGGGTTCGTCGAAAGCGTGAGCTGCGCGAACGGACGGACCCGGATCAGTGGCTGGATGCTGCTAGATGACGGCCCACCGGACGCAGTAGACCTGCGCACAGCGGACGGATCATGCCTGCCAGGACGAATCCTGGAGCGCGCCGATGTCGCATCGACGCATCCGGGCATGGAGCGCGCGCTGCACTCCGGCTTCACGCTCGAACTGCCGGATCCGCTGCGCGGCGCTGCGCTCTTGCGCGCCTGGCGCGGCGATCGCGTCGCGTTCGTCTGCCGGATCTTGTTCGAGGGCGAAGGCCTTGCGTCGCCCCACTGGATCGGCGACGGGTTGCTGTACGTCTAGCAGCGGGCGGCCAGCCCTCTCAGGGCACTTCGACGCTGATCTGATTGCGCAGCTTGATCGGCTTGCGCTCGCTGCGCTGCATGCCGCTTAGGAAGCGCACCTTGAACGCGGCGCGCTCCGTGTCCCCGCGCAGGAGCGTCAAGTCGAGCGCATACACCGCGCGGTCCGGGCAGAACAGGTCCGCCGGTGCGCGAACCACGAACCCGCCGCCCGCGGCGCGCGGGATGGAAGGGTGAGCCGGCGTGAGATCGTGCCGTTCGACCATGCGCGCCGAAACGTTCGCGCCGTTCGTGGCATGCACCCGGATCTCGTCCGGCGGGCCGTCGTCGAGCAGGACCCAGCCGCGCACCTCGAGCGCATCGGGCAGCTCCACCAGCGACTCGACGAATCCGTGGCAGCGCATCGGATCGCCAGTGAAGCACTCGGGGTGGATCAACGTCAGCGGAGCACGCGAGGCTCCGGCCAGCTCCGGCTCCAGGGCCCGGATCTCGGTCCAGCGGCTGGTGGCGTAGTTCGAGGAGATGCCGCCGGGCGTGATCGTGTTCACCAGCCGGATCTCGTCCACTCCGATGTCGTTGGCGCGCGCGATGATGGTGCGCAGGTCATCGTCGCTGGAGTTCCACTGGAACAGCACCGTCTTCCATACGACGCGCGTGCGGCCGTCGCCCAGCCGATCGCGTTCGCGGCAAGCCGCCTCTGCGAAGCGCATGACTTTGGCGTGATTGCCGCGCCGGCGGTAGCGCTCGTACGATCCCTGGTCGTTGCCGTCGATGGCCATGACCAGCCAGTCCAGGCCGCAGTCGACGAACTCGGGCCGGAACTCGAAGTTCGCGTTGGTGTCGCAGGTGATGACGCCGCCCAGCTTCTCGCGCGCGTAGCGCGCGAGCGCGGGGAACTCCGGCGCCATCAGCGGCTCGCCGAACCCGGCGTAGTAGGTGGTCTCGACCTCGATGCCGTGCGCCACGAGATCGTCGATCAGCTTCTGGTACAGCCTGCGATCAAGGAGCTTGCGGCCTTTCCCGATGCGCCTCTGGTGAAACGGATAGCACTGCAGGCAATCGAGGTTGCACAGGAACGAAGGTTCGATCTGCAGTGTGCGGATCCGCTTCAGTTCGAACGTGCGGCGGTCGACGCGGCCCCACTGATCGAGGGCCTGCGGGCAGCCCCAGCCGCACGACTCGCAGTAGTCGTACGGGTCGCGGTGACTGTACAACTCGCGCCGCAGGCGCCGGAACTCCTCTCCATTGAGCACATCGCGCACGAAGTCGACCTTCGGCGCGTCCTCCGCCTCGATGCGGAACATCGGATAGTCCTCGCCCGGCGCCGTCCAGCAGGCGATCTCCCCGCTGGCACGCAGGTAGAAGCCGTCGACGGCCGGACAATAGTGCGACATGTGCGCAAGCGGCGCGGGCACCGCCACGCTCAGGCTACCCCGCCCTGCCGCCGCCCGCTACGGCGCGATTCCGCGCGCAGCGGTGCCGCAGCCGGCGCCGCGGATGTCGTTCGGGCCAGAGCCTCCTGCACAGGTCCGGGCACGGCGACGGCATCCATGGGACATCGCGTCGTCCGTCCGATGGAGTGACGTCTGCGGGAAGGTCGCCGGGGCGAGCGCCCCGCGGCCGTCCGGCTGCGGGACCGCCGTGATGGTACAGCGTGCGGGTCGATGCGGATGCGCGACCGCGGGTTGCGATTCCGCACGCTGTGAATCGGGCCGCGCGCGGCCCGGGCTCTCGCCGCTCCCGGTTTCATCTTCGTCATCGATGCGGCCTGAGCGTCCCGTAGCAACGCTTCCGCGATCCGGCGTCGCCGGACGTTCACAGCGCGGAACGCCATGCGGCACAATCGTTGCCGGACCGTACCCGTCCGCAACCGACGAGGCGCCGCCGCGAGCGCGCACCAGCGCTCCCCACGCCCTTGCGAGGATCCGGCCCTTCCGCGCCCGGTCTCCAGGGCATCACGACAGATCACCGATCATGACGAACCACCGCCCCCCCCGCCGGGTCGCCCGCACCCTCCTGTGTCTCGCGTTCGCCTGTGCGCCTCCGGCAGGAGCGCAGGTCGTCTGCAACGCGCCCGTCGCACCCGACACCATCTACGTGGGCCGCGGCGGCGCTCTGCCGGGCATCTCGGTCATCGATCTCAACGGCTTCGGCCAGTCGACGGGCAACCCCGCGTTCGACCCGACGTTCACGACGTTCGCCGAGGGCGACACGGACTTCCCGAACAACCCCAACGTGCGCCTGCAGGGCAGCCTGCTGCTGCCGCCGCTCGCGCCGGGCGCGGACACGCGCACCGGCGGTTCGTCGGGCGTGTTCACGCTGACGCGCAACAGCGCGCTCGACACGCTGCTCGTCTCCGCGCCGTCGATCGCGTCCGCCGGCGACATGATGCTCGGCTGGCCGCTCGACGCGGCCTACAACAACGCGCCCGCGCCGTTCGGGTGCCAGGCGGGCGGCGGCAACCTCTGCGCACTCGACGGGCTGCAGGTGCTGGCGGTCGACATGGGCGGACCGCACACGCTGCGCGTCGTTCCGGCCGGTGCGCCGGCGTTCCACACGGTCGTCGGCGGCGGCAACCCGATCTCGTTCGCGCCGCACCCCAACCCGCCGCGCCTGCTCGAGGTGCCCGCGTGCGCCGTGCCGCGCATCGACGGCCAGGAGCCCACGTGGATCGGGAACACGCTCGCGAACCTGCTCGTTCCGGGCGACTGGGCGGGCAATCCCGCGCTCGGCGTGCCGCCCTCGGGCCTCCTGACCAGCGAGCAGAACCAGGGGTTCCTCGGACCCAGCGCGCCGCAGCCTGCCATCGGCGCGTGCGGCAGCTACGTGATGCGCCAGCAGCTCGGCCACTTCCTGTACGTGGCCGACGCGGTCGCGCGCGAAGTCGTGGTGCTGAACAGCAACACCTTCGCGGTGATCGCGCGCATCGCGACGCCCGACCCGACCGAGCTCGCCATGAGCCCGAACCTCGATCTCCTGGCGGTCACCAACCGCGCCGCGGACAGCGTGTCGTTCATCGACATCGATCCGCGCTCGTCGACCTTCCACAGCGTGGTTCAGACGACGCTGGTCGAGGACGCACCGTCAGGCATCGCCTGGGATGCGGGCAACGAGGACATCCTGGTGTGCAACGAGGGCTCGAACAGCGTCTCGATCCTCTCGGCCGCGACGCTCCAGGTGCGCAAGCGCGTGACGCGCGGCCTGGACAGGCCCTTCGCCGTCGCCACGACACAGCGACAGACGAACTTCGGCTACGCGCGCAACGTGTACTTCGCCTACATCCTGGACCGATCGGGCCGCGTCTGCCTGTTCGAGTCGGGACCCGGCGGCGTCAACGGCTGGGGCTACGACGAGATCGTCGGGCGCACGCCGTTCGCGTTCCGCGAGCCGCGCGCCATCCAGCCCGATCCGCGGCGCCTGACCTCGGGCGTGTGGATCGCGCACCAGGGCCAGCTCGACGCGGCCGGGCAACCGACGGCGCTCACCGGCGGCGCGCTGACCAACCTGGTTCTCGATTCCCCGGCGCTGGGAACGATCCCTCTCACCACGACCGACGCCGGCGTTCCGCAGATGCGCCAGCTCGCGTTCCGCGTCGAGCGTTCGATCGGCACGGACGAGCTCACCGGCGACCCGCTCGACATCGCCTTCGAGAACCAGCGCAACTTCGGCGCTCTCCGCAACGAGGTCTCGCCCTTCAGCGCGGGCGCTCCGGCCGAGATGAACGGCAAGAGCCAAGTGCGCGCGACGCCCGGCGGGATCGTGCCCTCCAACGATCCGCGCTACGTCTTCGTTCCGGTCCGCGACGGCGCTAGCGGGATCCTGCGCGGCGTCGACGTGCTGCGGCTCGACACGGGGCTGCGCGTCGACACCAACGCGTTCCGGCCCGGCGTCCAGTCGATCCCCGCGCGCGGCGCCGCCGTCGTCATGGACTACTTCCGGCAGTAGCCGCCGGCGGGCTAGCGCGAGGCCTCGCCGACCAGGCGCAGGAACGGCTTGAGATCCACCTCGTAGCGCTCGCGCATCGCCTTGCGCCACTGCTCGAGCTCGAGCCGGTCGACGCCCTGGTCGGACAGGCTGGCCTCGACGGCCGGTCCGAGCTTCGTCCAGTCGCCCGCGACCGGACCGCCGCGCTTCTCCACGCGCGCCAGCAGCCACGCGCCGTTCTCGGCGACCGGGCCGCCGACGGAGCCGGGGTCGGTGGCGAAGGCCAGGCGGCCGATCGGCGTGTCGCCGCGCACGATCGGCGCGATGCGTCCGCCGTCCTTGGCGGAAGCGTCCTTGGAGCGCAGCCGCGCGACCTCCTCGAAGGTCTTGCCGGCGGAGAGGTCGGCCTGCGCCGCCTGGATCTCGGCCTCGCTCTGCACGACGATCACGCGCAGGAACGCGTGCTCGTTCTGCAGCAGCCACGCGCGCACCACGCGCTCGCCGAGCAGCGAGCGCAAGGCGTCGTCGCGCAGGCGCTCGCGGTAGCGGATCGGGTCCAGGCCCAGCACCTGGTCGACGTAGCGGTCGAGCGACATGCCGGGCCGCTTGGTCTGGATTTCCTTCTCGATCGCCTGCACGCCGCGCTCGTACGCCGTCGTCGCGAGGTCGGGGTCGAGGCGCGCGCCCAGGCGCGTGGCCTCGACGACGACCAGGTGGCCGACCGCGAGGTTGTCGAGCTGCTCGCGCACCGCGAAGCTGTCGGAGTACATCCACTGCGACAGCAGTTCGGACACGCGCAGCGCGCGGCCCGCGACGTGCGCCACGACGGGATCGGCCGCGTCCGCCGCGGTCGCCGGCGCGGGCGCGGGCCCCGCCTCGGCGGGCTTGTCCGGCGTCTGCGCCGCGCTCGGCGCGGCGGCGGCCGGTTCGGGTTTGGGCTGCCAAGCGGCGGGCGCACTCGGCGGCGCGGGGTTCGAGGCCGCGCAGGCGGCGAGAACGAGCGCACTGATCATGAGGCTGGCTCGCGGGGGCATCGGGGCCGTGGACGGGTTCAGCGGTACGAGACGCGGCGCACGACGCCCAGTCCGTGGCACGTCGGGCACTCGATCACCTGGTCGGTGGTCGCCTTGCCGACCGCCTCCTTCGAGACGTTGGCGCCGCTCAGCGAGATCAGGCGCGTGCCCGTTCCGCCGCACTCGCGGCAACTGCTGAACAGCGGCTTGCTCATCACCTCGAAGTCGCCGGAGTTCTCGGCATAGTACGCCAGCATCCATCCGGCGCGGGCGATGCCAGGCAGCTCCTTCCAGGACGTCTCGCGCTCGTCCTTCTGCTCGCCGGTGGACTTGGACTTGCGCGCCATCTCCTGGTTCTGGAGGAACCGCTCCAGCTTCTTGGCGAGGTCCGCGCGCTCCTTCTCCTTCTCGTTCGCGGGCGGCTTCTCCTCCTCCTTCTTCTCGCCCTTCAGCGCCGCGTCCTTGCCCAGGAGCCACGTTCCCAGGCCGTAGGACGCGCGGTTCCAGCGCTCCTTGCGGCGCTGCGTCCACATGCGGCGCACGGCGTCGCTGGTGGCCTCCTTGGTGATGGCCTGCGCGGCCTTGGTCACGGCGGCGAGCACGTCGGCCGACATCTGCCCGTCGAGGTACGACAGCGCGCCCTCGAAGTTGAGCTCGAGCGATTTCGTGCGCGCGATCTGAGCCGCCTTGACCGGCCAGAGCTGGCCGATGCGGTCCAGCAGGTAGCGTTCGCGCGCCTTGACCGCGCGGTCGTGCTTGCGCTTGGCGTCCGGCAGCATCGGGCTGTCGGGGAACTTCTGCGCGAACGCCTCGGCGCGCGCCACGGCGTCGTCGAAGCGCCGGCGACCGACCAGGTCGTCCACGCCCGCCAGCCAGTCCACCTGGTCCTGGCGCGCGGCCTTCCCGGTGGCGCGCTCGATGGCGATCCCGATCTCGTCCTTCTTGAACGACGGATCGAGTTCGCGCGCCTTCTGGTAGTGCTCGGCCGCCTGCGCGAAGGCCAGGATGCGCTCGCAGAAGCGCGCCAGGTCGTAGCAGCCCTCGGCCGTGGTGAGGTCCGCCGTCGCCTGCTGCAGCGCGTACAGCTCGTTGCGCGTCCAGATCTCGAGCGCGTTGACCTGCACGGTCGTCGGCGGGCCGGCGAGGCGCGCCTTGGGAACCGGGACGGTCCCGGTGCTCGTCTTGAGCAGGATCGCGTCGGCGGTGCGGTCGACGATGCGGCCCACGACCTCCATGCCGTCGGTGGTCGTGAGGCGCAGCGCCTCGACCAGCACCTCGTCGCCCGTGAGGTCGACGTACCCGAAGCGCGTGCGCAGGTCGCGCTCCTCCTCGGGGTGCAGGTAGCTCCAGGGCAGGCGCGCGCGTCCGCCCGTGTCCAGCCGCAGGATCGCCAGGCCCTCGGGATCGTGCGCGGCGATCGTCGCCCACTGGATCGATCCGTCGCGCAATCGCAGCATGCGCACCTCGGCCTCGGCGTCCTGCGACGCGTGCGCGGCGCCGCATGCCAGCCACGCGAGGCAGGCCAGCGCGCACCCGCGGATCCATCCAGTGTTTCGCATCGCGGCCATCATCGCTCCTCCATCACTGCTTGCCAGCCCGCGGGCCGTCGTTCTGCCCCGGGACCGCCGTGCCGGGCTGCACGGCGGGTTGCTGCGCCGCACGCGCGCCGGGCGAGACCTGCCGCCGCAGCCGCTCGCCGAACGGGATCTCGCGCAGGAGCAGCGTCGTGAAGCGCTTCTCGCGCCGCACGCCCTGCGACGTCCAGAACAGCTCGACGTCCACGCGGTATTCCTCGGGCCGGTCGGGGTTGGGCCGCGCGCGCGCGCTGTAGGCGATGTCGGCCGCGCCGCTCAGGCGGCGCTCCACGACGTCGCGCGGCTCGCCGGCCTCGCCGTCGACCTCGGGGAACAGGCTCTCCTCCAGGTCGGCCACCACGGACTGCACGGCCGACGCGGCGGTCGTGCGCAGGTGCGCCGAGCGCGACATGGCCGTGCCGTAGGTCAAGAGGCCCAGGATCGCGGTCATCCCGAACAACAGGATGCCCATCGCGATCAGCACCTCGAGGATCGTGAACCCGGCGCGTCTAGAAGGCTGCCTCACAGGTCCCAGTCCTCGCGGTAGGTGGCCACGGACACGTCGCGCACGAGGCGCAGGCCCCAGTGCACCAGCGCGTCCTTGCCGTGCGGCACGGCGGTCGTGCCGCGCTGCGCGCGCTGCACGGCGACGCGCGCGCCGTCGACGCCGACGACGCGCATCCACTCGGCGTCGATCAGCACGTACGCGTCATCGTCGGTGGGCAGGCGCCGGCCGTCGTCGACGACCAGGCTGTTCTCCTGGTTGTCGATCGGGTTCAGGAGGCGCGTGCGTCGCAGTCGGTCCACGGGCCGCTCGAACTCCAGCTCGATGCGCACGCGGCGCGGCAGCAGCGCGCGCTCCCCGGCCGGCGGCATGCCCGGGTGCGGCTCGTTCCACGGATGCAGGTCGACGTCGGGCCGACCCAGGCCGCGCGCGTCCCACGCGGTCGCGGCGGCGTCGAACTGGCGGCCCAGGCGCCAGCCGTCGTTCACGACCGAGGTCTGCGCCGCGCACAGGACGCTCATCCACAGGCAGCCGCCGGTCACCTCGTCGGTCGCGCCGGCCGGCGGGCGGTTGCTGGCGCCGAAGAAGTCGGGCGCGAGGAACGACTTGGAGCGCGGATCGTCGAGCGGCCGCTCGCCGCGCCAGATCACGCCCTCGCTGCGCGCGTCGGCCTGCGTCAGCGACGCGGGCGCGACCATCCACACGACCTCCATCAGGCCCGGGCCCGAGGGCGCGGAGCGGACCTGGTCCTGGCCGGCGTCGTCGTTCTCGGGCGCGGCGGCGCGCGCGAGGTTGCCGTACGCGCGCGCCATCTCGCCGGCCGAGGCCTGCCGCACGAGGCGCAGCCGCGGCCACTTGGTCTCGGCGACGCGGTCGCCGTCGGTGTCGAAGCGCACCCACTCCAGCACGACGTCGCCGCGCGTTCCCGCTTCGAGCCCGCGCAGGTCCTCGGAGATGCCCTCCAGGACGATCGACGCCTGCTCGAGCAGCGCGCGGCGCGTCTCGCCGCGGCGCCACACCGACAACGAACGGTCGAAGAGCTGGAACACCGCCAGCATGAGCAGCGCGAGCAGCCCGATGGCGAGCACGAGCTCGACCAGCGTCAGGCCCCGGCGTGCGCAGCGCGGGCTCATCGCTCCACGCTCCGGTACGTCATCGGCGGCGCGTGGTAGAAGGCGCTGAGCATCGTGAGCCGCGGCGTCTGCCGCCAGCCGTGCCCCAGGCCCGTGCGCGCGTCGAAGGCGCCGGCCTGGTACTCGACGAACGCGCGCCACTGCAGGCGGTCGGACTGCTTGCCCACGCGCACGGCCTGACCCTCGCGCTCGCCCTGCCACAGGATGCCGACGCGCGCGTCCTTGTCGGGATCCGCGTCCCACGGCGCCTCGGGATCCGTGCGCTGCAGCAGGCCGATGCGCGCCGAGTCGGTGTCCTGCTTGGCGAAGAACACCGAGCCCCAGAACGCCGCCGGCTGGTCGACGCCGAAGCCGAAGTAGGCCAGCTCCGGCGCGTCGGCGCGGCGCGCCCAGCGGTCCGGATAGCGCACCGGGAACAGGATCACCGCGTCGCCCGCGGCGTGCGCGGCCGGGATCGTGCCGAAGCGCCCGCGGAACAGGCCCTCGCCGCGGCCGTCCATGCGCCCCGCGACGGACGAGGAGCGCGGCATCTCCAGCGCGCTGCCGCGCAGCCGCGTGTAGTGGATCAGCTCGTCGCCGACGAGGACGAGCCCCTCCGACGGGAACCCCGTCGTGTTCGCCACCGCGAGCATCGAATCGCCCGCGCCCAGCGGCGCCGTGAGGACGGTCGCCACGCGGTGCTCCAGGAACTGGATCGGATCGTGCGTCTCGTGCGCCTGCGCGCGCGTGCCCAGGCGCCCGCGGCCGTCCTGCGCGAGCTGCACGGTCCCGCCGGACGCGTCGTACGAGCGGTAGGCCACGATCTCGTCCCCCAGGCGCAAGAGGCCCCCGTTGGGCGGCAGGTCGGCCAGGTAGTCGTGCACGGCGTCGATGCGCGACATCGCGATGCGCACCGCCATGGGGTACACGAGCAGGTCGGTGGCGCCGTCGTCCACGTCGGCCGCCAGGATCAGGCCCGCGCCGGCCATCGACTCGGGTTCGAGCCCGGGCGTCGCGCGGCCGAACTGCGCGTCGCCGAACGCGATCTCGTCGACGACCGCCGAGGGCACCGCGCCGCCCGACCCGTCGACCGCGCCGCCGACCTGCGCGCGCGACACGGCGCGCGGGCGCTCGCCGGAAGGGAAGCTGACGAGGCGTGCGACGAGGCGCGCGTCGACGACCGGCACGGTCGAGCCCTGCACGGACGTGCCGGCCAGCACGTTCTCGGGCGAGCGCGTCTCCAGCGCCACGAAGCAGCGGCCCAGGAGGTAGCCGTCGTAGGGCTGGAGCGGTTCGCGCGGCACGATCGGGATCGCGGTCGCGGGGTCGCCGGTCGCCTGGTCCCAGTCGCGCACGGCATGCCGCAGCGCGGGCACGTGCGCGCGGTGCACCGTCAGCGGCCAGCCCGGGTGCGTGGGGTCCGAACCGACCAGGAACACCGTGTCCTTGCGGCCGGGGCGGCCGCCGTCGAAGGCGTTCGCGCGGCAGTAGAACACCGGCAGCACGGGCGTGCCCGCCGGGTGCACGTGCGAGAAGGTGCCGAACACGCCGCGGAACTGGAACCAGGTCTCGACGGCGCGCGTGAGCGGCCAATCGGCCTCGGGGTTCTCGTTCTTGCCGACGCGCGGATCCCACTGGCTCTGCGCGTAGGTCTGCGCCGGCGGCGGCGCCGCGGCGGCCGGGGCGGCGGCGGCGGCGAAGGAGAGCGCCGGTCCCGGATCGAGCAGCACGCCGTGCGTGCCCGGTCCGAAGTCGTCGAGCACCGGCGGCGTCGGCGTGGTCGTCTGCGCGCGCACGCCGCGCGTCAGCACGCCGTACACGCCGTTGACCAGCGCGTTGGGGTCGTCGCGCACGAGTTGGCCGCTGGTCGTCTGGAACCAGTCGTAGCGCACCCACTCGGTGTTCTCGGCGTCGCTGACGTGCGTGAGCTGCGCGAACTGCGACTCGCCGGCCTTGGCGGCCAGGAAGCCGCGCACGTCCGAGGCGCCGCGCACCGACAGCGAGATCGGCACCACGAAGGTCCGCAGGTTGAGGCGCGTCGCCCAGGGCTGCCCGGCCTGGTTCACGATCGCGGTGTTCCAGTTCACGATGAACGAGCGCGAGCCGCCGATCACCGCGTTCTGGCCCTGCGCCAGGTTGCCCAGGTTCGGCAGCTCCGCCGCCCCGAGTCCCCGCTCGGCCAGCGTCAGCGTGTTGCCCGACCAGCCCGAGTAGCGCACGACCTCCAGACCGCCCAGCGCCGCGCCGTCGGTGTCCTGCGCCTGCCCGCCGTTGAAGGTCCACAGGCTCTGCACGATCACCGCGTAGCCGCCGTCGGGGTGGAAGGCCGTCATGAACTCCTCGGGCGGCGTGATCCCGGACGGATCGTCGCCGTCGTCCGCGCAGCGCAGCACGAGGCCGGTGACCATGCTGTTGGCGCCCTTGAGCCCGCCGCCGGCGGTGAAGCCCGTCAGCCCGATCGTGACCGGCTCGCCGAACGGATCGGGCACGCCTTCGACGCCGGCCAGCATCGCCACGCGGAACCGGCCGAGGTCGCGCGCCAGGGGCACGCTGCCCGTCGGCACGTCGGAGGCGAGCGGCAGGCTGTAGCCGTAGCGCTCGACCGGCGTCCCGGCCGCGTGGTCCGTCGAGAGCGTGGTGAGGTCCGCCGGCGGGCTGGCCTGGTCCTCCTCCAGCGCCAGCGCGCGCTCGCGCGCCATGCGGCCGCCGAACCCGGCCCACTCGCCGGTGTCGACGCGCGTCGCGCTCAGGCCTCCGCCCTGCACCGTGACCTCCAGCAGCTCGTTGCCGATGCGCACGACGCAGCGCGGCGGGAAGCCCTCGACCGATTCGACCGGGATCGTCGACACGTTCTGCGACACGGATCCCGTGAGGCGCGTCAGGCCGGGCGTGCGCACGCCGTGCGCGAGCCCGTTCACCAGCATGTGCATCTGGCTCGGCCGGTTGCCGCCGACGTCGATCTCGACGTGGGTCCACACGTCGGCCGGCAGGCCCGGCGGCTCGGACAGCGAGTAGCGCAGCTCGCCCGCCTCCTTCTCCGTCGTGCCCGGGTGATCGCCGACGCCGTCGAGGACGCGCAGCACGAGGTCGCCGCCCTCGAAGCCCAGCGTCGTGCGGTCGACCTCGCGGCTCGTGCCCATCACGTCGAGCAAGAGGCCGTCGCCCAGGCTGCGCGGCCGCACCCACAGGGAGAACGCCGCGGGACGCATCAAGGGCGTGCCCGCGGTGGTCCACTGCACCTGGTTGTCGTCGGTGGCGCGCCGCAGCGGGCCGTCCGGCAGGTAGCGCCCCTCGGGGTCGCGCGTCTCGTGGTCGAAGTGCGCGACGCGCCCGTTGAGCCGCTGCGTCTCCTCCAGGCGCGTCGGCATGAGCTGCGCCCAGGCCTGGTTCTCGCGCGAGGGGAACACGTGCTCGGGCGTCGGCTGCGAGTCGCGGTCGGCGAAGGTGGAAGGATCGCTGACGCCCGGGATCCACACGTGGCCCTCGGCCGTGCCCATCTGCGCCCACAGGCGCGAGGGCGGCACGGTGCCGCCGTCCCAGCGCGAGGTCGACTCGGGGCCGGTCTGCCACCAGGGCGCGTCGCCGCTGAGGCGCAGCTCCTCGTCGAAGTCCTCCTGCCGCGCCCACAGCCGGATGAGCTCGCGTTGCGGCACCATGCTGCTGACGTCCTCGCGCACGGCGGCGAAGCGCTGCACGCCCGAGGGCGCGTTGACGCTCGCGCGCAGCTCCAGCGCGTACACGTCGCGCGAGGTGAAGGCGTAGGGCATCGTGCTCCACAGGAGGCCCGCGTCGTTCGCGTTCAGGCCGTTCATGTAGACCGCGACGGCGTCCCACGGATCGAGGAAGGCCTCCGCGTCGCGCAGGCTCTCGGGCTGCACGGGCGCGTCGGAGGGCAGCTTCTCGATCCCCGCGGCGGGCAGCACGACGCGGCGCAGGAAGTCCTCGAAGCCGGTCAGCGGCCGCGACTCGATCACCAGCGCCGCCAGCGCGGTCGCCTCGTCGCCGGTGACGCGCGAGTTGCGGCCCGCGATCTGCAGGTTCAGGAACAGGGCTTCCAGCACCTCGCGCCGCGCGGTGTTCAGGTTCACCGGCCGGCGCGCCAGCACCTCCACCACCGCCTCGTAGGGCCGGTATTCGTTCTGCAGCAGGCGGTCGAGCACGATCTCGCCGTTGCCCGAGACGCTCTGCACCAGCGCCAGCTCGCTGGTCTCGCCGTCGCGGACGCGCAGCGTGGCGCCGGGGTTGAACCAGCGCGGATCGTCGACGCGCAGGCGGCCGTCGCGCGCGGCCTCGACCGCCTGCGTCAGGCGCGCCGCGCGCTGCCAGCGCGGACCGCCGCGCACGCCCGCGTGCACGCTGCCGAAGCGCCGCAGCGGGCCCAGCAGGCTCTCGCGCAGGATCGCGGGCCCGGCCGGATCGAGCGCGGCGGCCAGCGCGAAGCGCGCGGACTCGGTCAGGCGCTCCAGGGACTCGAACGCGCGCGCCTCGCCGTCGGGCGACGCCATGCGCCACAGGACGGGCGCCAGCGCGCGCTGATCGAGCACCGGCGTGCCGATGCCGTGCGAGCCGGGGGGCCGCGGACCGCCGCGCCACTCGGTGCCCTGCGCCGGGCCCAGCACGCCGCGCGTGAACTCGATCAGCGTGCCGTCGACGATCTTCGTGTAGCGCACGATCTCGCCCGCGATCCACACGAACCCCTGCGGCTCGAGGTTGGCCGCGCTGCTGAGCGGAATCTCCTTGGCTTCCGACGGCACGACGGTGGAGAGGCGCGCCGACAGACCCATCAGGTTGGCCAGGACGTGCGGGTTCGCGCTGTCCAGGTCGATCAGGCCGGCCACGTCGCGCGCCTCGACGTCCCACATGACTCCCGAAGGATCGTGCGCGTCGAGGAAGTCGGGCGGGAAGCGGCTGTGCACCGTCGCCTCCTCGATCGTGTCGTGGTACGGCGTGCGGTCGAGGTCGGCGCTGGGGTAGCTGTCGGACAGGACGAGGCGCGCGTGGCGCGCCGCGGCGTCGAGCGCGATGCGCGTCTCGGCGCGGTCGGCGAGGCGCGTCGAGGCCTGGTCCGCGCTGCGCGCCGAGAGCAGGAGCGGGGTGGCCAGCACGAGCAGCGCCAGCAGCACGAGCAGCACCGCGACCAGCGCGAAGCCGCCCCGATCCCCCGCCGCGCGCCTCATTCCACCGTCCCGTAGAGGTTGACGACGAACCGCTCCTCGCGCCCGTCGTCGAACACCAGGCCCAGCTTGACGGCCTCCTTGTGGAACTCGCGGTCCAGGCCGCCGCCGCCGGCGAACACGATCTCCTTGGGGCTGTCGGCCGTGAAGGTCACGCCCTTGGGCAGCTCGCGCCGCTCGTCGCCGGTCACCGCCGACACGACGAGCGCGTCGATCGCGCCGGGGAACGGCGCACCGGACGGCGAGAGCACCAGCGGACCGTCCATGCGCCACACGCGCGCGGTCTCCGCCGTGCGCGCCGCCTCGACGCCGTCGATCAGGATGCGCAGCACGCGCCGGTCGTACTGCACCTCGATCTGCGACCACGATCCCGGCCGCAGGCGCCCCGCTTCGGTCGACAGCGGGATGCGGCCGCCGCGCCGGCGGTCGCCGTCCTCCTCCACCAGCTCGGGCGCGATCCAGGCGCTCACGCCGCCGTCGTCGGTCAGCGCGATGCCGGCCGCGTCGCCGGCGGCCAGCAGATCGCCGCCCTGGTCGGAGGCGGGACGCACGGCGCAGGCGATCGCGAATCCGCGCGAGAGATCGAAGGCCGGGTCGAGCTGCACCGGGATCTCGACGCGCGAACGCGCCGGCTGCCCGACGAACGAGAGCGCGCGGCCCTGGAATCCGTCGTCCACCAGCTCCCCGCCGAGCAGTTGTCCTTCGTGACCGAACGCGCCGCGCACCGGCAGCGTCTCGAAGTGCCACGTGCCGATCACCGACATCCCGAAGGCCTGGAGCGTGCCCGTCGCGGCGTCCAGGCGCACGCGCGCGCCGGCCTCGCGCGCCACGGCCCAGTTGCGCGCCGAGCGGATCGTGGTCGCCACGACGCCCGCCGCGGCGCGGTCGGCCACCTTGAGCCGCGAGATGAGGCCGACGCCCAGGCCCAGGAGCACCGCCACGAGCCCCATCACGACGATCAGCTCGATCAACGTGAAGCCCGCGCGCGGGGCGGGGCGCGGTGCGCGGCCGGCGTTCATCCGTCCGACTCCCCTTCCGCGACCTCGAAGTTGCCGATGTCGTCGTCGGTGCCGAACTCGCCGTCGGATCCGGCCGAGATGAGCTGGAAGCGATCGGGGTGGAACCAGGTGCGCGTCACCGGGTTCATGCGCGCCTTGACCGCGCTCTCGCCGGCCTCGTCCGCGTCCTTGCCGGTCACGATGTAGGCGTCGGTGCGTCCGTAGTCGCGGCGGTGGAAGTAGGCGATCGGGTTGCCCCAGTCGTCGACCAGCTCCAGGAGCGCCGGCCGCGGGATGCGCGACAGGGCCTTCTTGGCCTCGTCGTGGTCGGTGTTGACGAACTTGTCGTCGGGCAGCGTCGTGCCGGTCCATTCCGGCGACCACATCGAGAGCACCAGGCACTCCGCGCCCAGGTTCGTGGTGTTCGGCGCGGTGCCCCACTTCTCCAGGAACTGGCTCGGCGGATAGTCGCCGAAGCGGTCCTCGTACTCGCCGATCGCGGCCGAGAGCTGCGTGATCCAGGCCTTGGTGGTGCGTTCGCGCGCGCGCTCGCCGAAGCCCGAGAGGCGCGGCAGCAGCACCAGGAGCAGGATCGAGATGATCACCAGCACGGCCAGCAGTTCCACCAGCGTGAAACCGGCCCGCGCGCGTCCCGTGTGCACTCGCTCCGTCATCACGGCCCCTTCTGGCGGTAGACGATCTCGACGTCGTCGACGTCGAGCTGCACGGAACGGCCCGGCTGTCCCTCGGCGTAGATCCCGATCCGCAGCTCGTTGGTCGTGCGGCCCAGCGCGGGCAGCGGCGTCTCGGCCATCACCGGGATGCCGTCCAGCGAACAGCGCACGCGCGTGTCGCTCGAATCGCCCAGGCGCTCGATGCGCAGCAGCACGGTCTGGTCGAGCTTCCACTCGAAGCCCGCGACGTCGGTCTGCGGCAGGTCCTCCTCGCCGCGCTTCATGGCGCGCGCCTGGATCACGTTCTTGCCCGGATCGGGATGCCGCGAGACCGACACCTCGGCCTCGACCTGCGTCTCGCCGCTGCGCTGCGTCTCGCGCGACACGAACAGCCCCACGCGCGCGGTCGTCCCGCTGCGCGCGGTGAGCCGCGCCTCGATCGAGACGAAGTCGCCGGCGTTGCGCAGCTGCCACAGGCGCGAGCGGCCCGCGGAGCGGAACGTGCCGGCGATCGAGACCAGCCCGTCGTGGATCGACACCAGCGGCCCGTGCGACTCCTGCACCAGCCAGCCGTTCTGCAGCGCGTTGCGCTCGAAGCGGTCGCTCCACACGACCTTCTCGGCGTGATCGGTGACGCGCGCGATCTGCCGGCGCGCCCACACCCGCCAGGGGTCGTCCTCGGGATGCGCGCGGCGCGCGTCGTCGAGCTCGGCGAAGCGCGTCAGCGCCTCGATCGGGTTGCCGGAAAGGTAGTAGCACCAGGCGAGGCCCCCGCGCGCCGCGGGCTCGTCGTTCTGCGCGCCCAGCACGCTGCGGAACGCGGCCTCGGCGTCGCGCACGGAGCCCAGCTCGAGCAGCGTGATGCCGCGCAGCACCTCGGCCGCGGTCAGCGCGGGATCGAGCGCCAGCGCGCGCTCGAAGTAGCGGTCGGCCGCGACGAGCTCGCCGCGCCGGTAGGCCACTTCGCCCAGCCACGCCAGCGCGTCGCCGAACTCGGCGTCGATCTCCAGCGCCACGCGCAGGCTCTCGGTCGCGCCGTCCAGGTCGTCGCGCTGCACCAGGAGGCGCCCGCGCTGGAAGTGCGCCCAGGCATCGGTCGGATCGCCCTCCAGCGCCAGGTCCGCGAAGCGCAACGCCTCCTCGGGATGGCCCGTGGCCTCGGCCAGCCACGAGAGGCCGCGCCACGCCAGCGGCGCGCGCAAGGGATCGATCTCGGCCGCGGCCGTCAGCAGCTCGCGCGCGCGCTGCGCGGACGCCGCGTCGCCGCCGCGCGCCAGCTCCAGGCCCGTTGCGAGCGTCAGGTCGAAGCCGCGCGACGCGACCTCGCCTCCGGCCGGCGCGGCCGCGGCGCCGTTCGACGCCGGGCCCGGCGCGCCGAGCAGGCGCGCGCACACGAGGCCCGTCAGTCCCTCCTCGCCGGCCGGATCGGCCTGCACGGCCTTCTCGAACCACTCGGCGCCCTCGCGCACCTCGCCGACCGCCAGCAGCGCCGCGCCGAGCGCCGCGCGCAGGCGGCCGCGTTCGCGGCGCGCGTCCGGCATCTGCGGCTCGAACTGGTTCGCGAGGCGCAGGTGCTCGACGGCCTCGGCGGCGCTGCCGTGCTCCAGCAGGAACCGTCCCAGCGCCTCCTGCACCATCCATTGCGTGCGGCCGTAGCGTTCGGCCTCGCGCAAGCGCTGCTCGGCCTTGTCGAACAGGCGGAAGCGCTGTTCGAGCTGCGCCAACCGCACGAGCACCAGCGGGTTGTTGCGCATCGGCCCGTCCAGCAGGCCGCGGTACAGCGCGAAGGCCTCCTCGAAGCGGAAGGCGGCCTCGTGCACGCGCGCCAGGCCCAGACGCGGCAGCGGATCCTCCTGCAGCACCGCGCTGGCGCGCGTGTACATCTCGGCCGCCACCTCCAGCGCGCGCGGCGTGCGCAGGCTCTGCTCGACGCACCAGTCGGCGAACGCCAGCGCCTGGTCGTACTCGGCGGCCGAGAGGCGCTCGCCGAACTGCGCGAGGCGGATCTCGATCTGGTTCGGCACCGTCTGCGCGAAGTCGAACTCGGTGACGCTCTTGCGCGGGATGCGCGCCGGCGCCTGTCCGGGAAAGCGCGGCTGGCCCGTCTCGGGATCGAACTCGACGAAGAGCAGGTCCTCGTCGGGACGCTTCGCCAGCCGGTAGCGATCGGGGTTGCGGATCTGGCCGAAGCGGAACTCGACGATGCGGTACCAGTCGTACGTGCGTTTCCAGCCGGCGATGCGCGCGGCCGTCTCCTCGGGCGAGAGCGCGGCGCCCTTGCCCGAGGGCACCGCGGCGGGCGCCAGCGGCAGCGGCTCGGCCTCCTCGGCCGGCGCGAACAGATCGGGCACCGCGACGGTGCGCGCGGGACCGCGCAGGAAGCGGCCCCACAGGCGCGGGCGCGGTCCCGGCACGGGCGGCGGCGCCAGCGCCGGCAGCGGCGCGAGCGGCGGCCGCTCCAGCGCCAGCGGCGGCAGGGGCCGCGTGTCGCTGGGCGGCGAGAACAGGTCGCGCGGCCGCGCACTGCTCTGGCGCTCGCCCGGCAGCGCCAGCGCCGGATCGGGGACCGGACGCGCGTCGAGCACCGGCGCGTCGGCCTTGCGGCCCGAACTGCGGCGGCCCGCGCCGTCGGAGAGCGCGCTCCAGGCGAGCAGACCCAGGACGCCCACGGCGACCAGGAAGACGATCGGTTCCTTGCGTAGCTGCACGGTCGGCGGCCTGCCTACTCCTCGGGCGAGGTCGCGACGGCGAGCCGCGCGACGATGAACACGATTTCGAGCCCGGCCTCGTCGGTCTTGTTGCGCGCGGGCTGCATCTCCACGCGCTCGATCAAGAGCGGGCCCGCGGCGCCCGAGCCGTCCGCGACGGGCGCGGGATCCTGCGTGCGGACCAGGAAGTCCAGCAGCGGCGCGGGCCGGCCGGTGAAGTTGAACGTGACGCGCGTGCGCTCGATCGCGCCCACGCCCTGCTTGGAGTTGTACTTGGGATCGAGCGTGATCTGGATGCGATCGATGCGCTCGCAGCCCGTCTCCAGGGCCATGCGCACCGCGCGGTCGACCAGGTCCAGCCCGGCGAGGAAGCGTGCGACCTCGCCCTCGCGGGTGGGCGAGAGCGCCGGCAGGCCCAGGTCCTCGGGCAGGCGCAGGTTGGCTCGACCCGCGCGCCGCAAGAGGTCCTCGCGCGTGGCGTCCACGGCCCCGAAGTACTGGTTGCTGGGCGGACCGCGGCGCGGATCGATCGCGTAGAGCGGCCGCGTGCGCCAGGCCACGGCCTCGGTGAACTGCGCGACCGTGCGCAGCAGGGCCTCGTTCTGTGCCTCCGCCGCGCGCAAGTCGTCGGCGCTGTACATCGGCTCGCTGCCCAGCTTGCGCTGCGTGCTCTCGGCCGCGCGCCGCTGCGCCGCGAGGTCGTCGCCCAGCACGCTGCCGATGGCGATCCAGCCCACCAGGAACGCCAGCGCGCCGCCGCCCACGGACAGCACGAAGCGCTTGTTCTCCTGCCAGAATCCCTCGAGGTCCATCGCTCAGCCTCCCGCCTTGCCTTCCGGGGCCGTGCTGCGCGCGACGGGCGGCGCGTACAGCGTGAGGTCCAGCGTGAAACGCGCGCCGTTGGGCGCCAGCTTCTCCTTGGGCACCAGGCCCGCGGGCAGGCGCGCGCGCAGCTTCTGCAGGAAGCCCTCGTAGAGCTGCGCCAGCGAGTTGGTCCCCTCGCGCGCCTTGCCGACGACGGACACGATCGGACGCTCGGCGCCGCGCGCCACGCCCAGGTCGTTGTCGGAGCGGAAGTCGCTGGTGAGCTGCGTGACCCAGAACTCGCTGGGCAGGTCGGCGCGCAGCCAGTCGAGCGTGCGCGCGATCTGCTCGCCCGATCCCTTGGTGGCCTGCAGCTCGGCCGCCAGTGCGGCGAGGCGCGTGTTCTCGGCCACCAGCTCCTCGGCCTTGCGGTGCGTCGCCGAGGCCTTCCTGTACTGCTGCTCCAGCGCCGTGGCGCGCGTGCGCGCGTCGTCGAGCGCGGACTTGGTGCGCCACGCGTCCCAGCCCAGGTAGCCGACGGCCAGCACCGCCGCGGCGATCAGCCACAGCGTGCCGCCCAGGAACTCGCGCCGCTTGCGCAGGCTCGCCGGCAGGATCTCGATCGAGTATGCCTCGGGGTCGGCGGCGGTCGCGGCCAGGCCCAGCGCGACCACCGCACCCAGGCGGTTCTGCTCCAGCTCGTCGCGCACCTCGGGCGCCAGCTTCGACGTGTCGACGACGCGGAACGGATCGAACAGCTCCACCGGCACCGACAATCCGGCCGCCAGGTACTTGGGCAACCCGCGCAGCGCCGCGCCGCCGCCGCACAACAGCACGCGGTCGAGCTTGAGGCCGGTGATCTTCACCTGGCTCTTGCAGAACAGCACCGTCGACTGCAGCAGCGACAGCAACTGCCCGGCGGCCGCCAGCGAAGCGCGCGACGCGTGCTCGGCCATCGTCTCGCCGAAGCGCGCGCCGGGCGACAGGTCGACGTGCTTCTCCTTCAGCTCGCAGGCCTTCGTCGGCGAGACGTTGAGGCGCTGCGCGATCGCGTCGTCGAAGAGCCGCGAGCCGCCCGTGAGGTTGCGCGCGAAGATCAGGTCGGGCCCGCGCACGATCACGACGTCGGTGTTGTCCCAGCCGACGTTGGCGAGCAGCACGACCTCGTCCTGCACCACGCCGAAGCGCAGGAACGCGTTGTAGAGCGCGATGGCATTGGGCGTGAACGCGTCGAGCGCGCCGCCGGCAGCCGCCAGCCCCGCGGCGTGCGCCTCGAGCAGGCTCTCGCGCGCCATCGCCAGCAGCACGACGTCCTCGCCCTCGATCTCCGGCAGCTCCGGCAGCAGGTTGAAGTCGGACGCCACGCCCGTGCCGGACTGGTCGCCGATCTCGGCCACCTCGAAGCGCATCAGCTTGCGCAACTGCCAGTCGGGAACGCGCGGCACGCGCACGTAGCGCACGTTGACGTCGCGGCCGGTGAGCCCCACGCGCGCGTCGGTCGCCTTGAACGGCAGATCGAGGCCGGTCCAGGCCTGCTCGACCTCCGTCGATGCCGAGGCCTGCGCGGCGAACCCGGTCATCACGAACGTGTTGCCCTTGGCGTAGCCGCGCACGGCCTTGATCGTGCGCGAGCCGGTGTCGATCCCCGTGGCGGTGCGCGGCATGCTCAGCCTCCCTCCGGCCGTGCGAGCCGTGCGCGGACCTCGTTCGCCAGGCCCGTGGCGTTCTGGCGCTCCAGCGCCTTCAGCACGGCCTCCAGGCGCGCGCGCTCCTCGCGATGGTGGTCCGCTTCGAGGCCCGCGACGCGCTGCGCGAGATCCTCGGCCAGCGCAACGGCCTGCGCCTCGACCTCGCTGCCCGCGAAGCGCCGCCCGATCGAGAGCGCCTTCTCGCGCGCCGCGCGGAACAGCGCCGGCAGGCCGAAGAACACGGCGCGCTCGGCCTCGCCGCGCACGGCGCGCAGCTCGTCGAGCCCCGCCTGCAGGATCCGCGCGCGCGAGGCCTCGGCCTCCTCCACCAGCGCCTGCTCGTACGGATGGCGGTCGAGCAGCTCGTCCCACTTCGCCATCGCCGCGCCCGGCGACCCCTGCCGTTCGGCGCCGCGAGCGGCGTGCGCGAGGTCCTCCGCCGCGCCCTTCTCGGCCGAGAAATCGAGCTGCAGCGCCACGCGCGGCTCCGCGCCGCCCAGCGCCACGCTGAAGCGCGCCACGGACCCGGCGACCTCGCCGCGCAGCGTGCACGGCGCGGCGAACTGCACGCGCACCAGGTCGCGGCCGCTGCCCAAGAGCAGGCTCTCGACGGCTTCGCGTTCGATCGTGGCGCCGTGCGTGCGATAGCCGCCCTCGCCCGTCGACGCGATGCCGCCGCGCACCAGCGGGGCCTCGGCGCGCAGGAGCAGCACCTCTGGGCGCTCGCCCGCGGCTTCGACCACGATGCGCGGACCGTCGACGCGCGCCGACAACGGCGCGCCCTCGCGTCCGGGAGCCGCGCCCTCGCGCGTCATCTCCAGCCCGCTGACGAGCACGCGATCGACGCGGAAGAGGTGCGCGTTCGTGGGCGGTTCGCCGTGCAGGTACAGACCCGTGCTGGCCAGCTCGGCCGCCGGCCGCACGGCGAGCGGTGCCTCGGTCGCGCTGGCATCGTCGGCGTCGACGCGCCCGCCGCCGCCGTCGCGCGCGCGCGCGAGGATCAGGACGCGCGCGCTGGCGTAGCCCGGCGGCACCGCGGCGCGCAGCGCGCACTCGCTGAACTCGCGGCCGGTCACCGGCGCGGCCCAGGCGACCACCGGCGTGGGAACGGCCGCATCCCCCGCCGCGACCGCCGAGAACTCCAGCCCCAGTCGCGCTTCGGTCTCGCCGCCCGCGCGCAGCCGCGCGCGCGCCGTGATCTCGCGCTCGGCCGCGGCGCGGAACTCGGGCGAGCGGTGGATCGCCCACTCGCCCGCGTCCAGGTCCGCGCGCACGCCTTGCGCTCCCGACCAGCTCGCGGCCGCGTTCAGGAGGAACACCTCGGGCGCCCCTTCCTGCGGTTCCCACGCGTCGCGGTCTTCCTCGAACGAGTAGCCCGCGGCCAGCAGGTTGCCTGGGACCGGCTCGACCGCGCGCTGCACGACCTTGGAGCCCGCGCCCGCTCCCAGCCAGAACCAGGCGCCGACGCCGGCGGCGGCGAGCACGCCCACCCCCAGCGCGATGGCGGCGGCGGGCGACGAGCGGCCGGCCTTCTCGACGAGGTCCGAGCGCACGCGCTCCAGACCCGCGTCCGGGGCCGTGACGCCGGACGCCGGCGCGAGTTCCCCCTCCAGCATGGGCCCCGTGCCCTCGCGGTCATGGAACGTGAACCGCACGTTGCCGAACAGGACCGTGTCGCCGTCGGCCAGCCGCTGCTCCAGCACGCGCTCGCTGCCGATGCGCGTGCCGTTCGTGCTGCCGAGGTCGCGCACCAGCACCCCGGCCGGCTCGACGACCAGCTCCGCGTGCTGGCCGGAGACGGAGTTGTCCTGGATCTGGACCGAATTGCCGGGCTTGCGGCCGATCGTCAGCCCGTTGGCCGGGATCGGGACCGATTCCCCGCGTCGATCACCGGTCTCGAAACGCAGGGAGTAGCGGACATCCATGGGCGCGGGTCGGAGAGGGGCCGGAGTCGGACGGCGCTGGATGAGGTGGTGGACGCCCCTCGACCGGGCGGTGCACCGCACCGCGGCTCGGCTCGCCAGGACGGGGACCTACCCTGGCGAAGCGGGGTTGTAACAAAACCGGGGCGGTGAGCGCGCGACCCGCGGAATCGCCCCGGTACCGCCGCGAGCCGCACGGGGAGCGCGAGCTGGGCATGCCGGCGGTCTCCGCCGGTGCGCGGCGCCGGACCGTAGACTCCTCGGGATGCCGCCCGACGAGGTCCCGCCCCGCCCCGCCGAGCGTTCCGTCGCGGCGCGCCTGCGCGAGCGCTGCGGCGTCGACGTCGACCCGCGCATCCGGATCGAAGCCGGACCGTCCCCCGCGGAATCGGCCGCGCGTGCGCCGGCGCAACCCTCCGCGGCCGTGCTGGAACGCCTGGGCGCGCGCGGAGAGGCCGCGTCGCGCTACGAGACGCGCGGCGAGATCGCGCGCGGGGGCATGGGCGCGATCCTGGAGGTGACGGACCAGGACCTGCGCCGCACGCTGGCGATGAAGGTCATCCTGGACGGCGGCGGCGGCGGCACGGCGGGCGGCACGGCCGATCCGGTGAAGCTGGCGCGCTTCCTCGAGGAGGCGCAGGTCACCGGCCAACTCGACCACCCCGGCATCGTGCCCGTGCACGAGCTGGGCCTGGACGCGCAGGGACAGGTCTACTTCACGATGCGCCTCGTGCGCGGCCGCGACCTCGCCGCGATCTACGAGCGCGTCGCCGCCGGGACGGACGGCTGGACGATGACCCGCGCGCTCGGGGCGCTGCTGCGCGCGTGCGAGGCGCTGGCCTACGCGCACAGCAAGGGCGTGATCCACCGCGACCTCAAGCCCGCCAACGTGATGGTCGGCGAGTTCGGCGAGGTCTACGTCATGGACTGGGGCCTCGCGCGCGTGCGTGACCACGCCGACCGGCACGACCTGCGGCTGCAGGACGGTGCGGGCGCGGAGCGCGTGCGGACCGACCGCGCCAGCGCCGCCACGACGGACGCCGGCGAGCACCTGCGCACGATGGACGGCGACGTGATGGGCACGCCGTCGTACATGGCGCCCGAGCAGGCGCGCGGCGAGGTCGCGGCGCTGGACGAACGCACCGACGTGTACGCGCTGGGCGCCATGCTCTACCACCTGCTCGCGGGCGCGGCGCCGTACAGCGCGCGCGACGAGCAGCCCTCCGCCGTGACGGTGTGGAAGCGCGTGCTCGAGGGTCCGCCGCCGGCATTGGAGCAGCTCGCGCCCGACGCGCCCCCGGAGCTGATCGCGATCGCCGCGAAGGCGATGGCGCGCGAACCGGTCGCGCGCTACGCGGACATGCGCGCCCTGTCGGAGGACCTGCGCGCGTTCCTGGAAGGCCGGGTGGTGCGGGCGTTCGAGACCGGCGCCTGGGCCGAGGCGCGCAAATGGGTGCGCCGCAACCGGCCGCTGGCGGCGGCGCTGGCGAGCGCGGTGCTGGCGCTCGCGGGCGGGCTGGTCGCGAGCCTGATCCTGGCCGAGCGCGCGCGCGCGAACGCCGACCTCGCCGAGAAGCGTCGCGTGGCGGCCGACGACAGCGCCGCCAGCGCGCGCCGGCAGGCGCGCATCGCGGCCGAGGTCAACGCGTTCCTCAACGACGACCTGCTCGCGTCGGTCGCCCCGGAGCGCGAGGGCATCGACGTCAAGGTGCGCGACGTGCTCGACCGCGCCGCGGCGCGCCTGGCCGGGCGCTTCGCGGACGAGCCCGAGATCGAGTCCGCGCTGCGCCTGTCGATCGGCACGAGCTACCTGAAGCTGGGCGAGTTCGAACCCGCGCGTGTGCACCTGGAGCGCGCGCTGGAACTGCGCCGCGCGCACGACGGCGAGCGCTCCGATCCGGCGCTGCGGGTCATGGAGCGACTGGCGTCCGCCTGGGCGGCGCTGGGGCGCCGCGAGGAGGCCGCCGCGCTGCTGCGCGCGGCGCGCGGGATCGCGGAGGAGCTGTTCGGCGCCGAGCACCCCGCCGCGTTCTCGGCGCGCAGCGACCTGGCGATCCTCCTGAAGGACCAGGGCGACTTCGACGGCGCGCGCGCGGTGCTCGAGGAGTTGCGGCCGATCGAGGAGCGTGCCCTGGGCGAGGACCACCCGGACACGCTGGCCACGCTCAACAACCTGGCCCTGGTCGATCAGAAGCAGGGCCGGCTGGAGGCGGCCGTGCGATTGCTCGAGGACGTGCTGGCGCGGCGCACCGCCGCGCACGGCGAGCGGCATCCCGAGACGGTCATTGCGCTCGACAACCTGGCGCAGGCGCTGGGCGAGGCCGGAAGCTACGAGGAGTCCGAGCGGCTGGGCCGGGAGGCCTACGCGCTGCACGGCGCCGTGCACGGCCCCGACCATCCGCTCACGGGCCGCTCGGCCGGCAACCTCGCGCTGCTGCTGACGCGCCGCGGCCGGCCGACCGAGGCCGAGCCGTTGTTCGCCGACGCGCTGCGGATCGCGCGCGCGGCCTACGGCGAGGAGGCGCCGGACACGCTGCGCGCGCAGAGCAACCTGACGGCCTGCTACGAGGAGCTGGGCCGCGCCGCGGAAGTGATCCCGCTCAAGCAGGCCACGCTCGCCGCGCAGCGCCGCGTGCTGGGTCCCGAGCACCCCGAGACGCTGACGAGCATGAACAACCTGGCCTCGTCGCTGCGCGTGGTGCGCCGCTTCGACGAGGCCGAGGCCCTGTTCCGCGAGACGGTGGAGATCGAGCGCAGGGTGCTGGGCGCCGATCATCCGCGCGCGATCGCCACCTACGAGAACCTCGCGGGCCTCTTGTTCCAGAAGGGCGAGCTCGAGAGCGCCGAGACGATGACGCGCGAGGTGCTCGATGCGCGGCGCCGCGTCCTGGGCGCGGACCATCCCGACGTCGCCAAGACGACGATGAACCTGGGAATGGTGATCCGCGCGCGCGGCGACGACGAGGGCGCGCTGGCGATCTTCCAGGAGGCGCTGGACCTGAGCCGCGCCGCGGGCGACGACGCGAACCCGGTGGCCGAGAACTGCCTGAAGCTGATCGGCGACGGTCGGCTCAAGGCGCGCGAGTACGCGCTCGCGATCGAGGCCTACCGCGAGGCATGGACGATCGCGCGCGCGCTGCACCCCGACGACGCGCTGACCGCGTACTTCCTGCACCAGATCGGCTACGGCCTCGACGGCAAGGGCGAGCGCGAAGCCGCGGTCGAGGCGTACAACGAGGCTCTGGCGCTGCGCGAGCGGCTGCAGGGAAAGGACGCCGAGGCGACGCTGGTCACGCTGAACGGCCTCTCGAACGCGCTGATCGGCCTGGGCCGCCATGCCGAGGCCGAAACGCACGCGCTGGCGTTCCACGAGCGCGCGCTGCGCGCCCTGGGCGCCGATCACGCCTTCGTCGGCCACGCCGCGAAGCTGCTCGTGCGTCTCTACGAGAGCTGGGACAAGCCCGACGAAGCCGCGCGCTGGCGCCGGTGAGCGCGCGCCCCGGCCGAAGCTGGTCTCCGGGAGGCGGCAACTCCGAGCGCGACGGAATCCGCGCGGGGGCCAAGTTCGGGGCGTCTAGGGCGCCCAGGTGACGCGCACGCCGTTCGTCAGGTTGAACGTGTCGGCCGTGCAGAAGCTCGCGACATTGCGGTACCAGACCTGATAGTAGCGCTGGCCGGGCGTGGTGATCGCTCCCTTGACGCGGATCGGCAGGTCGCCGGCGTCGGGAAACTGGGACTGGCTGCCCGAGTTGGTCTTCGTGCCCAGGCGAATCACCGCTCCGCTCACGCAACGCAGCCCGTCGCCGAACGGCAGGCCCGCGCCGCCGCTCTGGATACTGGTGCCCTGAAAGTACACCGCGGACAAGTTCGGCATCTGAGCGCCGGTCAGCACGAGTTGATCGCTGGTCAGCGTCGTGGGGCCGGCGCCGCGCAGCGTGCCTCCGAGCGCGAGCGAGTTGAGGCAACCGGAATCGCTGCCGGGCGCGCTCGCGTTGCCGCACGGGCAACTCGCGGCCGAGCCATCGCCCAGGCAGAACGGGGCCCCGCTCGTCAGGCAGTTGCGCAGGACCGACACCGAGTTCGAGGCGAAATTCGCGGTCGCCAGATCCAGGTCCCCGTCACCGTCCAGATCCGCGCTCGTCACGGACCTGGGATCGACGCCGACGCCGTACTGCACGTGCCTGGCGAACGTACCGTTGCCCTGGTTCAGGAGCACCGACAACGTCTTCGAGACGAGGTCCGCGCTCACCAGATCCGCGTCCCCGTCGCCGTCCAGGTCCGCGCTCGTCACGAACCAGGGACTGACGCCGACGGCGTACGGCACGTGCGCCGCGAACGTGCCGTTGCCCTGGTTCACGAGCAGCGACACCGTGCCCGCGGTGTCGTTCGCGGTCGCCAGATCCGCGTCCCCGTCGCCGTCCAGGTCCGCGCTCGTCACAGTGCGGGGGCCGAGACCGACGCCGTACGGGACGTGTGTCGCGAACGTGCCGTTGCCCTGGTTCCGGAGAACCGAAACCGTGCTCGAGCCGACGTTTGCAGTCGCCAGATCCGCGTCCCCGTCGCCGTCCAGGTCCGCGCTCGTCACGTAGATGG
>CAZKIO010000029.1:0-59173 GCA_964552795.1 uncultured Planctomycetaceae bacterium | reverse complement strand
CCGGACGTGTGCCAGCCGCAGCCGGACTGCGACAGCGACGGCATCCCCGATCGCTGCGAGATCCTGGGCGGCGCTCCGGACGTCTACGGCCCGACGACGTGCGTGCCCGACGGCATCCCGGACGTCTGCCAGCCCGAGCCGGACTGCGACAACGACGGCATCCCGGATCGCTGCGAGATCGCCGCGGGCGCCCGCGACCTGTACGGTCCGGGCACCTGCGGGCCCGACGGCATCCCGGATGTGTGCCAGCCCGAGCCGGACTGCGACAGCGACGGCATCCCGGATCGGTGCGAGATCGCCGCCGGCGCGCGCGACCTGTACGGTCCCGGCATCTGCGTGCCCGACGGCATCCCGGATGTCTGCCAGCCCGAGCCGGACTGCGACAACGACGGCGTCCCCGACCGCTGCGAGATCGCGGCGGGCGCGACCGACTGCGACGCCAACGGCGTTCCCGACTCGTGCCAGCCCGACTGCAACGGCGACGGAACCATCGATCCTTGCGAGACGGACTGCAACCTCGACGGCATCCCCGACGAGTGCCAGCAGCTCCTGGATTGCGACTCGAACGGCGTCCCCGACGAGTGCGAGCTTCTCGGCAACGACTGCAACGCGAACGGCACGCTCGACGCGTGCGAGCCCGATTGCAACGGCAACGGACGGCCGGACGACTGCGACCTGGCGGACGATCCGACCCTGGACCTGGACGGTGACGGCATCATCGACACCTGCCAGTGCATCGAGATCAACCGGCGCGAGCCGGGCAGCCTGCTCCTGTTCCCGGAATACGACAACCGCGCGGCGGCGCGCACGATGCTGACGGTGACGAACGTGCACCCCAGCCAGAGCGTCGACGTGCACTTCGTGTTCCGCAACTCGACCAACTGCCTCGAGTTCAACATGGTCCGGCGGCTGACGCCCAAGGACACGGTGACCATGCTCACCAGCACGGTGTACCTGTCGTCCAACCAGGGCTACGTCTACGCCTATGCGCAGAGCACC
Source organism: uncultured Planctomycetaceae bacterium (assembly GCA_964552795.1). Lineage (GTDB taxonomy): Bacteria > Planctomycetota > UBA1135 > UBA1135 > JAEUHZ01. The sequence continues at coordinate 58,174 of CAZKIO010000029.1, read as the reverse complement.
ACGACAGGCCAGCCGATCGTGTTCAACCACCTGATCGGACAGTCGTTCAAGATCCAGGGGATCGGCAGCTTCGACTACGCGCTGAACGCGGTCGCGTTCAAGGGCATCGGCGACGGCACGATCACGGACCTGGACGGCGACGGCCGCCGCGACCTCGACGGCCTGGAGTACGATCCGGCGCCGGACGAGATCCTGATCCCGCGCTTCCTGGGCCAGACGGCGACCTCGGCCAGCGAGCTGATCTTCGTCGATCTGACCGGCGGTCCGGCCTTCACGGTCCTGACCGACCTCCTGATCTACAACGACAACGAGGAGGCGTTCAGCGGCCAGTACCAGTTCCGCTGCTGGTCGCGCGTGCTCCTCACGAACCTGAGCGGCGTGTTCTCCAACACGTTCCTCGCGGGACTCCAGTCGAACTCGCGCAACGAGATCCAGGGCCTGGGCGACCAGGAATCCGGCTGGATCCGGCTCGACGCGCGCCTGGCGTTCTCGACGATCCGCACGATCGAGGATCCGGCGTTCTACGCCGTCCTGATCGAGCGGCTCGGCACGAAGACGGCGGCCGACCTGCCCTTCGAGCTGTGCTCGCAGGACAACGGTTCGCTCCTGCCCCTTGGACCTCTGGGCGACTGACCGTCCAGACCGAGAGGCTCGGTGAAGGGACCGCGGGCCGGCACCGTGCCGGCCCGCGGCTTTTCGCGCAGAGCCGCCAGGCTGCGGAACGCGACTCAGGCCAGGATCGGCCGGATCACCTTGCCGGACACGTCCGTCAGCCGGAAGTCGCGGCCCTGGTGGCGGAACGTCAGCCGTTCGTGGTCGATGCCCAGGAGGTGCAGCAGCGTCGCGTGCAGGTCGTGCACTTCGACCGGGTTCTCGACGATGTTGTAGCCCCACTCGTCGGTGCGGCCGTAGGTGATCCCCGGCGCGATCCCGCCGCCGGCCAGCCACACGGTGAAGCAACGCGGGTGGTGGTCGCGCCCGTAGTTCGTGCGCGTGAGATCGCCCTGGCTGTACACCGTGCGGCCGAACTCGCCGCCCCACAGGACCAGCGTCTCGTCGAGCAGCCCGCGCCGTTCGAGGTCGGTGATCAGGGCCGCCTGCGCGCGATCCGACGCGCGGCATTGCGCGCGCATCTCGCCCGGCAGGTTCGAGTGCTGGTCCCAGCCGCGCAGGTAGAGCTGGATGAAACGCACGCCGCGCTCGGCGAGGCGCCGCGCCAGGAGGCAACTCGCCGCGAAGGTCCCCGGCTTGCGCGCCTCTTCGCCGTACAGAGCGAAGGTCTCCTCGCTCTCGCCGGAGAGATCCATCAGGTCGGGCACCGAGGCCTGCATGCGGTAGGCCATCTCCGCCTGCGCGATGCGCGCCCGCACCTCCGGGTCGAGGGACGCGCGCGCCTCGCGCTCGTTCAGCCGCGCGACGAGGTCCAGGAAGCGGCGCCGGTCGGCGCGCGAGACGCCGTCCGGGTCGCGCAGGTACAGGACCGGGTCGCCGGCGCTGCGCAGCTTGCAGCCCTGGTGCTCGCTGGGAAGGAAACCGCTGCCCCAGAAGCGCGCCGAGAGGGCCTGCATGTTGCCGAAGCCCTGCGTGATCAGGACCACGAAGGACGGCAGGTCCTGGTTCTCCGCGCCCAGGCCGTAGCTGATCCACGAGCCGAACGAGGGCCGGCCGGGCTGCTCGCTGCCGGTCTGGAAGAACGTGATGCCCGGCTCGTGGTTGATCGCCGAGGTGTGCATCGAGTGCACGAAGCACAGCTTGTCCGCCACCGCGGCCGTGTGGGGGAGCAGTTCGCTGATCTCGATCCCGCCCTGGCGATTGCGCGCGCGTTCGAAGCGGAAGGCCGACGGCGCGATCGGAAAGCGCGTCTGGCCGCTGGTCATGCCGGTCAGGCGCTGCCCGCCGCGCACCGAGTCGGGCAATTCCTGGTCGAAGCGCTCGGCCAGCGCCGGCTTGTGGTCGAAGAGATCGAGCTGGCTCGGCGCACCCTCCATGTGCAGGTAGAGGATGCGCTTGGCCTTGGGCGCGAAGTGCGGAGCGGGCGCGGCCTCCCGCGCCGCTCCCGCCGCCGCGCCGGTGCGGGTGAGGATCGACGACAGCGCCAGCGTGCCCAGGCCGGCCCCGAACGTGCGCGCGCAGGAGCCGAAGAAGCGCCGGCGCGTCAGGTCCAGGTTGCGTTCCTCGATCGGGTGCATCAGTTCCTCACGATCACCGCGTCCAGCGACAGGATCGCGTTCGCTACCAGCGTCCAGGCGGCCAGTTCCGTCGGTTCCAGGTCCGCGGGCAGCGGCGCGGCGCCGATGGCGATCAGTGCGCGCGCGTCGTCGGGGCTGCCGGCGTAGCGCGTGCGCAGTGCGCCCAGCGTGTCCGCGAGCGCCTCCATCTCGCCGCCGTCGGGCGCGCGCGCGGCGCAACGCCGGAACATCCGTCCCAGGCGCTCGCGATCGCCGCCCGGCTCGGCCAGCGTGCGCGCGGCCAGCACGCGCGCCGCCTCCACGAACTGCTCGTCATTCCACAGGACCAGCGCCTGCAGCGGCGTGTTGGTCAGCGCGCGCTCGACCGTGCAGGTCTCGCGCGCGGGCGCGTCGAAAGCCTCGAGCGCCGGCGGCGGGCAGGCGCGCTTCCAGTACGTGTACAGGCTGCGGCGCCACAGGTCCGTTCCCGATCCGCGCTCGTACGTGCGCGTGTTCGAGGCCGGCATCGCGACCTCGGTCCACAGTCCCTCGGGCTGGTAAGGCTTCACCGAGGGGCCGCCCAGCTCCTCGTGCAGCAGGCCGGCGACGTACAGCGCCTGGTCGCGGATCGTCTCGGCTGCCAGGCGCCGGCGCGGGAAGAACGACAGCCAGCGGTTGTCCGGATCGCGGACCGCGGCGTCGGGCCGCAGCGCGGACCGCTGGCGGTACGTGCTGCTCGTGACCAGCAGGCGCAGGACGTGGTCGAGGTCCCAGCCGCTCTCGCGCAGCTCCACCGCCAGCCAGTCGAGCAGCGCGGGGTGGCTGGGCCACTCGCCCTGGTGGCCGAAGTCCTGCGTCGTGCGCACGAGGCCCGTGCCGAACACCTGCGCCCACAGCCGGTTGACGGCCACGCGCGCGACGAGGGGGTTCTCGGGGGCGAGCATCCAGCGCGCCAGCCCGAGCCGGTTCCGCGGCGCGTCCGCCGCGAGGCGGCCCAGCGCCGTCGGCACGGCGCGTTCGACCGGCTGACCCTCGTCGGGGCGGTCGTAGAGCCCGCGCGTGAGGACGTGCGTGGGTCGCGGCCGCTCCAGTTCCTTCATCACCATCGCCCGCGGGAACCGTGCCTCCAGCGCCGCGAGCGAGGTCTCCAGCGCGCCCATGCGTGCGCGCAACTGCCGGGCGCGCGGAGAGCGCGCCAGCCTCCAGGCCTGCGCCATGCGCGCATCCAGCTCCTCCGTGCGCGCATCGGGCGGCAGCAATCCGGCCACGAGGTCGCCGACGAGCTCGCCGTCGCGCGCCAGCGTACGCCAGTAGAAGCCGCCTTCGCCTCCCGTGTTGACGTCCTTCAGCACCAGCGTGCTCGCGCCGCGCGGAACGTCGAAGCGCACCTGATCCTGGTCGGGCTGCAGGCCGCGATCGACCTCGCGCGACGCGATCTCGCGCGCATCGAGGAACAGCCGGAAGCCGTCGTCGCTGCCCAGCGATGCCTCGAGCGTGCGCGCGGTCGGCGCGTGGATCCGGCGGCCCACGTAGGTTGCGACGACGCCCTTGGGCAGCGCATTGGGAACGCCGTCGCGCAGCTCGGGGTCGGCCGTCCAGTGCAGGTTCCCGCCGCCGAAGTTGCGTGCCGTGTCGAGTCGCGCGTCCGTTTCGGGCCCGAACGCGCGCTCGAACACGTCGCGGGGCGAATCGCCGGGGAACGGCCCGGCGACGTGCCAGGCGCCCGCGGCGACCGGCAGCCGATCCAGGCCGGTCCCGGCCATGCGCGCCAGGCGCAGGCGCACGCGGCCGAGCGTGTGGCGCGGGTAGACCGAGCGGTACTCCAGGCGCACGCGCACCTCGCTGCCGCCGGCGTGTCCGAAGGGCCGCTCCGCCAGGAACAGCGCCACCCGCGGCCCGTCACGCCGGTGCGCGTCGACCGCCCAGCCGTCCCCGTCCCCGGCGCGCAGCGCGTTCACGGCGCGGTAGTCGCCGTTCTGCTGCTCGTGATCGGCCCAGGCCCACACGAGCGGCACGGTCTCGACGCGCGCGGGATCGTCGAGGCGCAGCACCTCGAGCGTGACGCCCGTGAGCACCGCGTTGCCGTTCTCCGCGCGTCCGATGCGCCCGTGGGGGAGGCTGGGATCGGGCAGCGCCTCGAGCAGCACGAGGCGCAGGCCCTCGGCGCGCGTGCGCAGCACGAGCTCGTGCTCGTCCTGATCGGGGTTCGCGCCCGAGGCGAGCACCGATCCGTCGGGTTGCACGGCCAGCGCGGCCCCGCCGCTGGACGCGGCCGAGACGAGCGCCGTTTCCTCCCAGCGCAGCGCGCTCTCGCTCGCCACCGAATCGAGGAACGCGCGGCGCATCCGCTCCTCCTCGGGGGAGGCGGCCTCGGCCTCGGTCCTCACGGCGGCCAGCTCGGCCGAGAGCGCGTCCCGCTCGCGGCGCTGCTCCGGACGCGGCAGCACCAGGAACGGCTCGAACGCGCGATCGGGATCGGGCAACTGCGAGTAGAGGCCGGGTTCGTCGACGGAATTGAAGAACGAGTAGAACGCGTAGAAGTCGCGCTGCGAGACGGGATCGAACTTGTGGTCGTGGCAGCGCGCGCAGCCCAGCGTGAGCCCCAGGAACACCGAGCCCGTCGTCGACGCGCGGTCGACCGCGTACTCGACCAGGTATTCCTCGGGGATGGCGCCGCCTTCGTCGGTGGTGACGTGGTTGCGCAGGAACCCCGTCGCGACGCGCTGGCTGTCGGTGGCCTCGGGCAGGAGGTCGCCCGCGATCTGCTCGGTCAGGAAGCGATCGTAGGGGACGCCGTCGCGCAGCGCGGCGAGCACCCAGTCGCGCCACATCCAGGCCTGCCGGCCGGCGTCGGTGTGGATCCCCGACGTGTCCGCGTAGCGCGCGGCGTCGAGCCAGGGTGCCGCGAAATGTTCCGCGCGCCGGCTGCGGTAGGGCTCCTGGGTCAGCAGAGCGTCGACCTCCCGCTCGTAGGCGTCGGGGCGCGCATCCGCCAGGAACCGGTCGAGTTCCTCGGGCGTCGGCGGCAGCCCGGTCAGGTCCAGGAACACGCGCCGCAGGAGCTGCGCGCGGTCCGCCTCGGGACTGGGCGCGAGTCCTTCGGCTTCCAGGCGCGCCAGCACGAACCGGTCGACGCTCGTGCGCGCGAACGACGCGTCGCGCACCGCCGGCACCTGCGGCCGCGCGGGCGCCACGAACGACCAGTGCGGTTCGTACTCCGCGCCCTGCTCGATCCAGCGGCGCACCAGCGCGCGTTCCTCGTCGCTCAGCGCGCGCTTGCCGCTCTTCGCGGGCGGCATGCGTTCGTCGGGATCCGCGGCGCTGATCCGCATCCACAACTCGCTCGCGTAGGGATCGCCGGCGACGATCGCCGCGTAGCCGCCGCGATCGGCGGTCGCGCCGGCGGAGAGGTCGAGGCGCAGGTCGACCTGGCGCTCGGCCGCGTCGGGGCCGTGGCAGGTGAAGCAGCGGTCGGCCAGGATCGGCCGGATGTCGCGGTCGTACCGGATCGCGGCGGGATCCGGTTCCACGGGCACGGGGCCGCCGACGCTCGCACCGCCCCACGCCGCGGACGCTGCCAGGAGCAGCGCGGCGAGGACCGGCGCGATCGCTGCGCGCGCAGGCTGGCCGTGCGTTCGCGGGACGATGCGGAGACCTCGCGTGGAGCGTATGCGAGCCCGCTGCAGCCGTCCACCACGCCGGTGCCGGCCCTTCGCCGCTGCCGCGGCGGCGGCCCCGCGCGCGGAGCCGCGCCCGCGTCCTCAGCGCGCCGGCGTCGCCAGCTCGACCCGCACGAGTCCCCGCTCGACGACGACCGCGATGGTCCGCCGCTGGCCCTCTCCCGACTGGACCTCGATGCGGTCGCCGATCGCTCCGGCGCCGCGGGCCGTCGCGCGGACGCGAGCGCGGATCGGACCGCGCACGACCTCCAGCTCCACGACGTCGCCGCTGCGGATCACCGGATCGCGGCGCACGTCGGACTCGGTGATCCGCGCGCCGCTCGGCAGGTCGCGCGTGCACGTCGCGCCCGGGAGCAGCCGCGGATCCGCCGATCGCGGCGTGTGAGGATCGACGCGCGTGCGGACCAGCGTCCAGGCCGCGGGATCCAGCGGCTCGCCGCGGCGCAGCTCGCGCGTGGTCACCGGGAGATCCTCGAACACGTGGACGTCGAGCGTGACCCAGGCGGTCTGCGCGCGCACGCCGTCGGTCACGATGTCGACCGGCACGGTCCATGCCCCAGGCTGCGGTTCGCGCCGGCCCAGGTCGGCCACCAGGTCGCGCCGCGCGGCCGCGGCCACGATCTGCACGTCCGCCGCCGGCCGCGCGACCTCGATGTGGATGTCGCGCGCGCCGAACAGACCGGCCAGCGTGCGCTGTGCGGCCGAGGCGATCTCGGCGCCGGTCACGGTCTCGACGCGCGCCGTCATGCGGCAGGCGGCCGCGCCGATGGGATCGAGCGCGTGGCCCGCCGCGCGGACCGCGCGCGCCACGTCCTCGCGCCGCAGGAAACGTACGGCGCCCGGGGCCGGGGAGTTCCCCAGCACGAGGGCGGAGACCCGCTCGGTCTCCTCGGGGGTCGCCCCGCGCACCTCGGCGATCTCGCCGAGTTCCACGGTGGGCCCGGCGATCTGCGCTTCGCCGCGCAGGACCACGGTTCCAGCGAGTCCGACGGCCAGAAGGGTTGCGATCATCGTGCGGCCTCAGCGGATGAGCTGGTTGGTCTGCTGGAGCATCTCGTCGCCGGCGCGGATGGCGCGGCTCGAGACCTCGTAGTTGCGCTGGGCGAGGATCAGGCCGACGAGCTCGTCGACGACCTGGACGTTGGAGCGCTCGCGGTAGCCCTGCTTCAACGCGCCGGTGCCGTCCCGGCCGGGCGTGCCCTGGATGGGTTGCCCCGAGCCGCCGGTCTCGGCGTAGAAGTTCCCGCCGACCGCCTTCAGGCCGCCGGGGTTCGGGAAGCGGTACAGCGTGATCTGGCCGAGCTGCACGGGCGCGGGCGTCGACGCGAGCTGCGCGCTCACCGTGCCGTCCTCGCCGATCGAGACCGCCAGCGCGTTGTCGGGGATCTGCACGCGCGGCTCGAGGAAGTAGCCCTCGGCGGTGACCAGCGACCCGTCGACGTCGCGGTGGAAGCCCCCGTCGCGCGTGTAGCGCAGCTCGCCGCCGGCCATGCGGACCTGGAAGAAACCTTCGCCGTGGATCGCGCTCTCCAGCGGGTTGGGCGTGGGCTCCAGTTCGCCCTGCTGGAAGATCTTGGTCGAACCGGAGACCTCCGTGCCGGTGCCGAACTGCAGGCCGGTCGGATCGCGCTGGCCCTGGCCGGTGACGGCGCCGGGTTCACGCACGGTCTGGTAGAGCAGTGCGCGGAAGCTGAGCTCGCTCTTCTTGAAGCCCGCCGTGTTGGCGTTGGCGATGTTGTTGGCGATCGTGTCGACCTGCGACTGCTGGGCCTTCATGCCCGAGGCGGCGGTCATCATTGCGCGGATCATGGGGAGTTCTCCTGGCCGCGGTCAGCGCGGCTGGTTGAGACGGCGGTAGGACTGTTCGATCGCGCGCATCGCGGAGGCGGCGTTCTCGAATCCGCGCTGCACGGCGACCAGGGCCACGAGTTCGTCCATGGCCTCGACGTTGGAGCGTTCGATGCTGCCCTGGCGCACGCTGGCCTTGGCGGGCACTTCGCGCGCGCCGGGGGGAGCCTGCCAGCGGCCGTCGGCCGTCGGCACCAGCACGCTGGGATCCTCGAGGTCCACGATCTCGAGCTGGCCGATCGCCGCCGTGCCCTGGCGCACGCGGCCTTCGGAGTCGACGACGACCGCTGCGCCGCCGGGACGCAGCGAGCCGCGCGCGCCCTTCCATCCGACGGGCAGGCCCTGCTGGGTCACCAGCGTGCCGCGATCGTCCATCCGGAACGACCCGTCGCGCATGTAGCTGCGGCCGTCGGGGCCTTCGACCGTGAACCAGCCGCGGCCTTCCAGCGCGAGGTCGAGCGGATTGCCGGTGGTCTCCAGCGCACCCTGCGAGGAGTCGTAGGCGGTGCCGCCGACGGGTTGGCCGATCTGGCCGTGACCCGCGGCGAGCGCGTGCGTGAAGCTCGTCGTGCGCTTGTAGCCGCGCGTCGAGACGTTGGCGAGGTTGTGGGCGATGGCCTCGAGGCGCTTTTCGCCCGCTCGCATCGCCGCCACCGCGTGAAAGACGCCTGTGTCCATGGTGGCTCGCGGATGGCAAGCCGCGTGCCAGCCGCGCGGCGCGCCGTCGAGCCGCGCCGGCGCGGCGCGCAGCGCGATCGAGCCTCGCCGCGCAGGCCCATTCTTTCGCGGTGGAGGAAGACGATTCCCGCCTGCGCTCGCGCGCGTCCCCGTCCCGTCGGTGCACGTCATCGGACGCCGGAGCGTGCAGCCTGGTGCGCGCGGGCAAACGCTTCGCGGATCTCGCTACAGGGATCAGGCTCGCGTGCCGATGGATCCGTCATGAAGATCCCCAGCACGAATCACGCGGCCGGTTACAAGCCGGCGGTCCCGGTCCACGGCGCCGCGAGAAAGAGCGAGACGCCGCAAACCACGCCCGTCGCGGATGCGCGCGCGGCGAACGCGGCCGTGCCGAGCACGCCCGCCGCGAGCGGCAACCCGCGCCTGGAGGCCTTCGCCAAGAAGATCGAAGCGCGCTTCCAGAACGCGATCGCGACCAACAACCTCACGCCGCGCCAGCACGAAGCCCTGCAGGCCGAGCACGATCGATTCCAGACCATGCTGAGCCGCTTCCAGAACGCGTACCTCAACGGCCAGGAGTCGGCCGGCATGGACCCCGCGCAGGGCATGCAGAAGCTGCTCGAGCACTTCGGCAAGTCCGTCACGCACATCCTTTCGGGTGGAACGCCCGCGGCGCCCGAGGGCACGCCTGCGTCGGGTACGGGGACACCCGGGGGCGACGCCGCGAACACGCGGGGTCGCATCGACACGCTGGGCTGACGCGCACCGGCGCGCGGACCCGCGGCCGTGATCCGAGGCGTGAGCGCACGGGCGCTCGCGCCTCGCGTCGTTCACGGGCGGCGAGCGTTGCTGGCGGTCCGCGCCGTGCGCGTCGACCGCGTCGTTCCTTTCCCGGTGCGGAAGCGCTTGACGTCGCTCGGATTCTCCCTCGGGCGTGCGCGCTCGCCGCAAGTCGCGCTGGCACAGCGTCTTCGGCCTTCGCGTGTGCTTGGCATCGGTCTTGCTCTGACGGGCGCGGATGATCGCACCCACGCCCAACAGCACGCCCGAGTCCGCGCCGCGCACGGCGACGCGGACCACGGAGCCGTCGCGCTCCGCGTCGACGCCGAGCTTTCGCGAGGAGATCGAGCGCGGCCGCGAGCGCCGCGCGGCGCGCGCTGCCGCGCAGGAGCCGCGCGCGGACGCGGGCGATCGGGCGCGCGAGGATCGAGATGCGCGGACCCGGACGTCCGACGAGCCCGCGGAGCCGCGCGCACGTTCAGGACCCGCGGATCCCGCGGAGCCGCGCGCGGAGTCCGCCGTGGAGGAGCGGCCGGCGCAGGACGCACCCGAGGGCGAGGCCTCGGGGTCCGCGAAACCCGCACGCGCCGCGGGCGAGGTGAACGGCGCGACGCTGGACGTCGAGCCGGATCCCGACGGCGTGCTCGACGCCGTGGCGCTCCCCGCCGCGCCGGCCGGCGCGGCGTCGTCCGGAGCGCCGCCCCAGGCCCAGCGTCGGATGACGACCGCGATTCCCGCGGCCGCGACGGCGACGGATGCACCCGCGGCTCGACCTCCGGCCGCCCCGGGAACCCTGGCGCTCGACGCCGGGGGGACGAGCGGCGGTGCGGAAGGCGTGCCGACGTCGGCGCGCCCCGAGGACGTCACCGCGCCGGCGCGCACCGCTCCGGCGCACGAGCTGCCCGCCGTGCACGCCGCCGATGCGCGCGCGCTCGCGTCGGGGATCGCGAACGCCCAGCGGGTGGAGGCCCCGGCGAGCGCGGCCCCGGTCCCCGCGCCGTTCCCTCCCGCCCAACTGCCCGCGCTCCTGGGTCAGCTCGAGGTCCGCGTCGACGGCGTGCAGCGCCGCGCGACGGTCGAATTGCATCCGGCGGAGCTGGGCCGCGTGAGCATCGAGCTCTCGATCGAGGCGGACGGCGGCGTGCGAGCCGACGTGCGCGCCGAGCGCCCCGACGGCCTGGCGGCGCTCGAGGCGCGCCTGCCCGAGATGCGCGCCGCGCTCCTGGCGCGTGGCTTCACCGCGGCCGACGTGAACCTCTCGCTGGGCCTGCCGGATCCGCGCGCGCGCCACTCCGGCGCGCACGACGGCCGGCGTGCGCCGCGGTCCGGCGGGACGAGAACACTGGACGTCGCCGAGGTGCGAGCGCTCGCACCCGCGCGCGACGGAGCCGTCGACGTGTGGGCCTGAGCCCGAGGTGAACCATGGAACTCTCCGGAATCTCCAACAACGATCCCATCAGCGGCGCGCAGTCCGCGGCGCCCTCGTCGAACCTGGACAAGGACGCGTTCCTGAAGCTCCTGGTCAGCCAGGTCAAGAACCAGGACCCGCTCGCGCCCTCGGGCAGCACCGAGTACATCGCGCAGCTCGCGCAGTTCAGCTCGCTGGAGCAGATGCAGAACCTGAACGACAACATCGTCGGGCTCGCCGTCCTGCAGCAGAACAACGCGCTGCTCTCGCAGCTCACGCAGTCCAGCGCTCTGATCGGCCAGACCGTCGAGTGGACGGACCCCGACACGGGCGCCGTGCACACCGGTCAGGTCTCCGCGGTCAAGCTCCAGGACGGCCTCGCGTTCCTGGAGATCGACGGCCAGGACGTCCCGCTCGGCAACGTGACGCAGGTGCTCGGCGCGCCCGACGCGGGCGGCGGCGACACGGGCGGCGACGGCACCGGCTCCGATGAGACCGGTTCGTCGGGCACGGGCTCGGAAGGCACAGGCGGCTGACGCGCCGAGCGGCGCTCCAACTCCACACACACACCCACAACCCCAGCAACGCACAGGATCCCCATGACGTCCTTCTTCACCGCGCTGAGCGCGCTCCAGGCCCACCAGGGCTGGATCGAAGTGGTCGGAAACAACCTCGCGAACTCCAACACGCCCGGGTTCAAGGGCTCGTACACGACCTTCTCCGATCAGTTCAGCCGCACGCTGCGCTACGGCAGCGCGCCCAGCAGCGGACTGGGCGGCACCAACCCCACGCAGGTCGGACTGGGCGTGCGCCTGGCGGCGATCGGCCGCGACTTCCGCCAGGGCGCGCTGACGACCACCGGCCGTTCCTTCGACCTGGGCATCGAAGGGCGCGGGTTCTTCGCGCTGAGCAACGGGGAGCGTCCGGTCTACACGCGCGTCGGCACCTTCGGTCTCGACGCCGCCGGCAACCTGGTCGACCAGCGCTCGGGGATGCGCGTCCTGGCGGCGGGCGGCGGCACGCTCACCGTCGACGCGAACGCGCGCCTTGCGCCGCGCGCGACCTCGTCGCTGTCGATCGCGGGCAACCTGCCCAAGGTCGTGGGGGGGCCGCTGCCCGAGATCCTGGGCAGCACCGACCTCAACTCCGGCACGCAGGCCACCGTGCAGGGCTCGATCGCGGGGCCGTTCACGATCCCGGCCGGCGAGACCTGGACGCTGCGCGTGCGCGTCAGCGGCGGCGCGCCGCAGACGGCGTCGGTGACCAGCACGACGGGCACCGTCACCGCGGCCGACGTGGCCAGCGCGATCGACGGACTGGCCGGCGTCTCGGCCACCGTCGACCCGTCCGGCCAGGTCGTCGTCACGACCGACGCGAAGGGCGAGGCGGCGACGCTCAAGATCGATCCGGGCAGCCCCGGGCGCGACCTCGCGGCGGCCGCCGGGCTCTCCACGACGTTCACGCGCGGCACCGAGGCGGACGCCACGGGCACGACGGGGCTCAACGAGCTCGTCGCCAACCAGGTCGCGTACCAGGACGGCGACGTGATCCAGGTCAGCGGCGTGGATGCCGACGGCGCCGCGGTGAGCGGGACCTTCGTCTACGGCGCGGGGAACGACGGCACGACCGTGCAGGACCTCGTGAACTTCCTCGACGGCCTGTACACGGCCTCGAGCGTCGCGCTCGACTCCGAAGGCCGCATCACGGTGACCGCGAACGATCCGGGCGAGGCGGGCGTGGTTCTGACGCTGGCGGACGCCGCCGGCAACGCCGGCCGCACGACCTGGAGCAGCCACGCGTTCGCCACGACTCAGGAGGGCACGGATCCCGACGTCGTGACCGCGGCGGCCGAGATCTACGACGCCGCCGGCGTGGCGCACGTCGTGACCTGGACCTTCGAGCGCCAGGCCGACGGCACCTGGAACGCCGAGGCGTCGATGTCGGCCTCCGACGGCGTCGTGCTGACGCCGCCGATCACCGGCATCCGCTTCTCCGACAACGGAACGCCCGTCGGATTCGAGGGCCTGGACGATTCGCTGTCCGTCCTCTTCGCCGGGCAGACGACGGTCCAGACGATCGCACTCGACCTGGGCTCGGACGGCGCGCTGGGTGGGCTGACGCAACTCGGCGCGACCGGCAACTCGCTGGCCGTCGAGCAGGACGGCTACGGCGTGGGGGACCTGGTCTCGGTCGCCGTCGACCAGACCGGCACGATCCGCGGCTTCTACTCCAACGGCCGCACCGAGAGCATGGGGCAGATCGCGATGGCGACCTTCGCCAACCCCGAGGGGCTCGAGGACCTGGGCGGCGGGATGTACGCCGCCAGCGCGAACAGCGGCACGGCGCTCCTGGGCAACCCCGGCGAGGGCGGGCTCGGCGCGATCCGCGGCGGGACGCTGGAGAGCTCCAACGTCGACACGGCCGAGCAGTTCGTGCGGCTCATCGAGGCCCAGCGCGGCTACCAGGCCAACGCGCGCGTGGTCACGGCGCAGGACGAGATCCTGCGCGAGACGGTGAACATGACGTGATGCCCGGGAACGAACTTCCCGTGCCGCGAACGAATGGCCGTCCGTCCGGCGCGCGCGCGCCGGCGGACCGCCGCGCGGGCGCGCGCAACCGCTCCCCGCGCGCCGGCACGCACCTTGCACTCCACCGGTTGGCGCGATCGCCGCGGCGCGCGGCACGACCGGCTCCCGCACACACCCGCACCCGAACTCGACAGGCCAGCGCATGAACTCCAGGATCCACAGCCTCCTCCTCGCCGCGGGCGTCCTCGCCCTCGCGGCCGGCGCGCACGCCCAGCAGGCGCGGCGCGGCTCGATCTACAACGCCGCGCAGGGACCGATCGCGCCGATCGGCTCCAAGGTCGCGGCACGCGTCGGCGACCTGGTCACGGTGGTGATCTCCGAGACGCAGGACCTGAAGAACGAGGAGACCAGCGATCTCTCGAAGTCGACCGCCGTCGACTACCAGTTGACCAACTTCGACGTGAAGCCCAACGCCTTCAACACGCTGCCGCGCCTCGCCGCCGGATCCGAGGACCAGTTCAACGGCACCGCCAACTACTCGAAGAAGGGCAAGTTCGAGGCGCGCCTGACGGCGGTCGTCGTCGACGTGCTGCCCAACGGCAACCTCGTGCTGCAGGGCCGCCGCGAGATCCGCATCGACCAGGAGACCAAGCTCATCGAGTTCGGCGGCATCGTGCGGCGCTTCGACCTGAAGAGCGACAACACCGTGTCCTCGGAGCGCGTGGCCAACGCGCGCGTCTCCTACGTCGGCACCGGCCCGCTGACGAACAGCACCAACCGCCGCGGCCTGGGCGGCTGGATCCACGACGCCCTCGACTGGCTCTGGCCCTTCTGATCCCCGCCCCGCGTCCCACCACCAGGTGAACCCGTGATCCTCGCAGCACTCTTCGCGCTCCTCCAGGAGCCCGCGCCGCGCGCCGACGCGGCACCGCGCGCCTCAGAGGCCCAGAAGACCGAGATCTTCAGCGCCGGCGGCATCGAGGCACCGCGCCAGCCCGACCTCGTGTCGCAGTCGAAGATCGCGGCGCTGGAGACCGTGCTGCGCGGGAAGCTCACGCATCCGCGCGGCGACTTCATGTCGCGCATCAGCCGGCTCGTCGGCGTGCGCGGACTGGAGGACAACGTCATTTCGGGCGTGGGCCTGGTCGTCGGCCTGGGCGGCACGGGCGACTCGATCAACGCCACCAAGAAGCTGCTGCAGAACGCGCTGATCACGCGCAACATCCACGTCGACCTCCAAGAGCTGGAGTCCAAGAACATCGCGATCGTGCAGGTCGAGGCGCTGTTGCCGGCGGGCCTGAAGCCGGGCCGCAAGCTCGACATCATGGTCTCGGCGATCGGAGATGCGACCAGCCTGGTCGGCGGGACGCTGCTCTTCACCGAGCTCACCGACGTCACCGGGCGCTTCGTCTACGCCACGGCGGCCGGACAGGTCACGGTCGGCGGCTTCCAGGCCAGCGGGCAGGCCGGCAGCGCCAAGAAGAACCACACGACGGCCGGCACGATCCCCTCGGGCGGCAAGGTCGAGCGCGAGGTGCCGACGTCGATCGTCAGCGAGAACGGGCTGGTGTACCTGGACCTGATCGCCGAGCGCGACGCGCTGGGAAACGCCCTCAACATCGCCGCGTCGATCGACGCCGTGTACCCCGGCTCGGCCACGGCGCTGCCCGACGGGCGCTCGGTCGAGGTGCGCGTCCCGGCGGACCTGCCCGAGAGCGCCATCGTGAGCTTCGTGCACGGCATCCTGGCGCGCGAGATCCCCGTCGAGCTGACGCCGCGCGTGATCGTCAACGAGCGCACGGGCACGATCGTTCTCGGCGGCGACGTGCGCCTTCGTCCGGGGGCGATCGCGCACGGGTCGATCACCGTCACGATCGCCGAGACGCCGGTCGCCAGCCAGCCGGGCCCGTTCTCCGGCGGCAACACCGTGGTCACGCCGCGCACGAGCCTGGACGTCACCGAGCAGGAGGGCCGGCTCATCCTGGTCCCCGGCGCCGTGACGCTGCAGGAGGTCGTCGAGGTTCTCGACGTCCTGGGCGCGACGCCGCGCGAGCTGGTCTCGATCCTCGAGGCGATGGCGCAAGGAGGCCTGCTGGAGGCCGAGATCCGGAGGATGTGATGGACGCGATCTCGACACCGCTGATCTCGTCCGCGGCCCTGCGGCCGCTGGACACGCCGACCTTCGAAGGCACGTCGCCCGAGGAGGGGGCCAAGCGCTTCCAGGCGCTGCTCGCCACGCTCCTCGTCAAGGAGATGCGCCGCGGTCTGGCCGACGGCTTCTTCGGCAGCGGCCCCGAAGGCGACGTGTACGGAGGCTGGCTGGACCAGCACGTCGGCGAGTCGCTCGCGGCACGCAACGCGCTGCACCTGGAATCCGCGCTGAGCGAGAGCCTGGCGCGCAAGGCCCGCCAAGCACAGGAGACTTCATGAAGCATGCCAACCTGATCCACGCGCTGGAGGCCAGCCTCCAGGAGGAGATCGCGGGCAAGGACCTGCAGATCGCGCTGCTCGAGCGCGAGCAGCAGGCGATCCGCGCGAACGACGTGGCTGCGCTGGAGCTGGCCGCACGCGAGCTGCAGCAGGCCCTCGACCGCGAACTGGACCGTGCCGGCAAGCGCGCGCGCCTCTTGTCGTCGCTCGCGGCGGCGCTCGGCCTTGCGCCCGACGCCCGCCTGGGCGCGGTCGCCGACGCGCTGGGACCGGCCGCCGCGCGGCTGTCGGAGCGACGCGCCGAACTGCGCCTGCGCTGCGCGAACGCGCTGAGGGCGGGGCGCCGCGTGTCGGCGCTGATCCGCGTGCAGGGTTCCATCGTCGAGGAGGCCCTGGGCCGCTTCATCACGCCCGATCCGACCGGCGCGCCGCTGGGCCGCGGATCCATCGTCGACGCACGGGCCTGAGCCATGGCTGGAATCGCGCTCAACATCGGCATCGAGGGCCTGCTCGCGGCGCAGGCCGCGCTGGAGACCGTCGGTCACAACGTCGCCAACGCCAACACGCCCGGCTACTCGCGCCAGAGCCTGGTGCTCGGTGCGGCGCCGACGATCCGCATGGCGGACCGCCTGATCGGCACCGGCGTGCGCGCGCACGACGTCGTCAGCGTGCGCGACCTCTTGCTCGATCGGCGGATCCTGACGCAGCGCTCGGCGATGGGCCGGCTGGGCGTCACGACCAACGGACTCTCGGACATCGAGACCCTGATGGGGGAACCCGGCACCGGTTCGCTGTCCGACCGGCTGTCGGGCTTCTTCGCGGGGATCTCGCGGCTTTCCTCCAGTCCCGGGGACATGGTGCTGCGCCAGGACGCGCTGCGCGGCGGCACCGACCTGGCCGACCGGTTCCGGACTCTGCAGACCGACCTGGGCAAGCTGCGCAGCGACGCGGCGGCGCGGGTGGCGGCGCAGGTCGGGCGCATCAACGAGCTGACGGGGGAGATCGCCACGCTCAATCGCGGGATCGCGTCCGCGGAGCTGGGCGGCGCACAGGCTCACGACCTGCGCGATGCGCGCGGCCAGAAGCTGGCCGCGCTGGCGGAGTTCGTGGACATCCAGGTGACCGAGCGCCAGGACGGGACGCTCTCCGTGTCCAGCGCGGGACAGGTGCTGGTTGCGGGGACCGCGCGCTTCGAGCTGCAGAGCACGAACTCGGCCACCGCAGGCGTGTCGGTGCGCGTGCGCGGCGCGAACCAGGACCTGAAGCCCACCGGCGGTTCGCTGTCGGGCCTGCTGGCGCTGACCCAGAACGTGCTGCCGGCGCGCCAGGCCAAGCTCGACGAGCTGGCGCGCACGCTGATCCACGCCGTGAACAAGGCGCACTCGACCGGCGTGCCGCTCACGGGTCCCTTCCGTTCGCTGGAGGGCGCGTACGCGCTGCAGGACATCGACGGCGACGGGGCCTTCGAGGACGAGCTCCTCGCGCGCGCGGGGCTGCCCTTCCCGATCGAGGACGGCGCCCTGGTCGTCAACGTCACCGACGACGTGACCGGGTCGATCGAGACCCTGCGGATCCCGGTCAACGGCGCCACCACCGTCGGCGAGTTCGTCGCCGCGCTCAACGCGGCGCCGCAGCTCTCGGCCTCCGTCGGCAACGACGGCCGTCTCAGCGTCCGCGCGTCCCAGGGGTACGGCTTCGACTTCTCCGCGCGCAGCTTCCCGTTGCAGGGCGCGCTGGGCGGCGCGTCGGTCAACGTGACCGGACGCTACGCGGGCAGCGCGGCCAGCGACCTCGTGTTCCGGCCGCGCGGCGCGGGCGACGTCGGTGCCACGCCCGACCTGCTGGTCGACGTGTTCGACGCCAACGGGACCCAGGTCGCGACGCTCGACGTGGGCGCGGGTTACGTCGCCGGCAGCGAACTGGACCTGGGCAACGGCCTCAAGGTCAGCTTCGGTCTGGGCGCGGTGACGAACAGCGACAGCTTCGAGCTGCACGCCGTCGCCGACGGCGACACGTCGGGCGTGCTGGCCGCCCTGGGCCTGAACGCGTTGTTCACCGGGTCGACCGCGGGCGACATCGCCGTTTCCGGCCGCCTGCTGGACGACCCGCGCCAGCTCGCGGCCAGCAACACGGGCGCGGACGGCGACGCCGGCGCGTTGAGCGCGATCCTCTCCGTGTCCGAGTCGGCCTCGGAAGCGCTAGGGGGGTCGAGCCCGATCCAGTTCCTGGGCGCGTTCGCCGCGGACGTCGGCTTCGACCTGGCGTCCGAGGAGCTGACGCTCGAGACGGAGAAGGCGCTGCACGACGGCCTGGTGGCCCAGCGCGCCGCCGTGTCGGGCGTCAACGTCGACGAGGAGCTCATCCACATGCTGCGCTTCCAGCAGGCCTACCAGGCCATGGCGCAGTACATCCAGGTCGCCAACACGCTCAACGAGGAAGTCCTGCGACTCCTGTGACGCCATGCCGCTCCGACCCACCCAATCCGCCGCCTTCGGGTTCGTCCAGAGTTCCCTCGAGCGCCGCCTGGCCGAGCTGATGCGCGCGCAGGAGCAGGCCGCGACGGGCAAGCGCATCCTGCGGCCTTCCGACGATCCGGTCGGCGCCTCGTGGTCCATCGACCTGCGCGGCGAGCAGGCGCTGATCGCGCGCTGGCGCGAGACGGCCGGCGCCAGCAAGCCCCACCTCGACGGTGCCAACGCCGCGCTCGACTCCGCGCAGGAGCTGATCTCGCAGGTCCGCGCGCTCGCGGTGCAGGGCCTGTCGGGCACGATCGACGCCGAGGCGCGGCGCGGAATCGCCAACCAGATCGAGGCCCTCAAGGCCAGCCTGGTCGACGTCGCCAACACCAGCTTCGACGGCAAGTACCTGTTCGGGGGCACCGTCAGCGCCAGCAAGCCGTTCACGGTCGGCGCCGACGGCCGCGTCACCTACCGCGGCAACGGCGATCTCCAGACGGTGATCCTGGGGCTGGGCGTCGAGGTCGCCGTCAACGTCCCGGGCTCGGACATCTTCCAGTCGCGCGATCCGCGCGGGCTCTCGATCACCGGCCTGAGCGGCCTGCGCGTCTCCGCGTCGCCGAGCCAGGGCGAGGGCTGGGTGAACGTCGACGTGCGCCACGACGCGACCAGCGGCACGCCCGGGTCGGGGTTCGCGCTGGCCAACGGCGGCGCCGCCGACACGATCCTGGGCGACCGCACGCTGACCATCGACGCGGCCGCGCGCACCGTGCGCCTCGGCGCAGGGCCGCCGATCCAGTTCCCCGACGCCGATCATCCCGGCAGCGCCGACTTCGTCGTGCGCGACGAGCACGGCGCGAGCGTGCATCTCGACGTGCGCGGCTACGACGGTACGAGCTCCACCGCGACGCTCAGCGGTTCGGGATCGATCCGTGCCGGCAGCGGCGACTACGTGGCGCTGGACCTGGGCCAGGCGGACCTGGAGCTGGTCGATCCCGCGTCGGGCGCGCGCCTGCGCGTCGATGCGACCGGCGTCGTGCGCGCGACCCGCGACGTGGCGCGCTTCGGCGGCACGGTCGACGTGTTCGCGGCGATCGACGGCATCATCGCGGACCTGCGCAACGAGGGCGGCTACACGCTGGACGAGGTGCAGAGCCGGATGGACGCGCGCCTGGACGAGTTGATCCGCAACAACGACGCGATCCTGACCGCGATCGGACGCGCCGGAGCCTCCGCGCAGCGCCTGCTGGCGACCGACGGCCGCTTGTCGGAGCAGGCGCTCAACGTGGCCGGCCGCCTGTCGGAGATCGAGGACGTCGATCTGGCCGAGGCCGTGCTGAACATGACCCGCGCGCAGCAGTCGCTGGAACTGGCGCAGATGACGGGATCGCGGCTCCTGCAGAACACGCTGCTCAACTACCTGAGGTGATGCGATGACCCACGGCACTTCGATCCCCGGGGCGACGCCCGCGACGGTCCAGGGAATCCAACGCGCGACGGGCGCGGTCCCGCCGGCGCCGACGTCCCACTCGGCTGGCGCCCCCGAGTCGGCGCCGGAGTTCCGGGCCCTGCTCGAGCGGTTGCGCGAGCAGTCGCAGAGCCTCGAGCGCAGCAGCGCCAGTCCGCTGGACGCCCGGCAGCTGTCGGGCGCGGTGCAGGATGCCGAGAGCTCGCTGCGCGACGCGCTCTCGATCGCCGACGGCCTGCTGGAGGCCTACCGCTCCAGCCTGGTGCGCCAGGCCGAAGCCGCCGGCCGTGCAACGCCGACGCGCTGATCCGGACCACCGGGCGCGCCCGGGGCGCGGATCACTGCACGAGGATCTGGTCGCGGTAGATGCGGCGCAGTCGGCCGGGCACGCCGATCTGCACCTCGCCGCTGAAGTCGGGCTTGAGTCCCGCGAGGTTCAGGTAGACGGTGTCGCCCTTGGCATCGTTGACGCGCAGGTCGCGCTCGTCGCCCTTGAAGGGCGTCTCGGGACCGTCGTCGAGCACCATGATCTTGCGCTTGCCGTCGATCTTGAGCACGTGGTCGTGCAGCAGGCCGCGCAGCGTCGAGTCCATGACCGACTCGCCGACGCGCAGGCCGGACTTCTTGTCGGCGATCTGCGGCGCGATCGAGTCGCCGACGCACACCGGGAAGAGCAGGGGATCCACGGCGTTGCGCACTTCCATCAGGAAGGCTTCCATCTGCACCGGGTCCTCGACCTGCTCGCGCGTGCGGCGTGCGGCGATGCGCAGCATGGCGTCCTTGAGCCGGGCCGAGAACAGCGCGTCCTCGGCGCCGGCCTCGCCGCCCTCCTCCTGACCGAAGCGCGCGGCGACGTAGCGCTCGTCGTAGGCGAAGTACTCGGCGTTCAACGAGAGCACCAGGTAGCGCTTGCCGTTCTCGCCGGACAGGTTCACCTGCAGGTCCTCCTTCGAGAGGCGCGCCGCGAAGGGACCCTGGAGCTGCGGCTTGGGCGGCGGCGCGCCGGGGACGGCCATGACCGCCGCGACGGCGCCGAGCGCCAGCACGACGACCGCGCCGACGATCAGCTTCAGCGGCTTCTTGCTCTTGGGCGCGGCCTCTGCCGCCGCGCCATCCTTGGGTTTCTCTTCCGTCTTGGCAGCCATCCCTGGATCCTCTTCAGCGCACCACTCCGACCCCGACGCGCGCGGCGCGGTCGGACGTCCGCGCGCGACCTCGGCGCGATCTCACGCGGCGGCCGGCTCCTCGCGCACGGGGACCGGGGCGCCTGCGTGGGGGTCACGGGGACGGCCACGAGCGGGACGAGGGCACTATCGGCGCCGCGTCGAGCGCATCTGAAAAGCGCGGCCCGCGCGCGGCGCGAAACGTTTTCCGCCGGCGCGGTCCGATCGCGTGCCCGCTGCCGGGAACGCGTTTCCAGGGCCGGCGCGGGCGGCGGACTGCGGTTTCTTCCGCACGGCCGCGCGCGCGACGCGGCGGCGCGCCTGCGCGACGGTTCCGCTTCAGGCGCGAACGCCGTCCTCCGAAGTTGCTCCTTGCATCCGAGGCCCGGCCCTCGTCCCCACGCATGGACATCAGCACACTCATCGGCACGCTCCTCGTTCTCGTCCTCGTCAGCATCTCGATGTCGATGGGCAAGGGCGGGCTCCTGCTGTTCTGGGACGTGCCCTCGGCGATCCTGGTGTTCGGCGGAACGCTGGCCGTCATCCTGATGCACTTCACGTTCGCGGACATGAAGGCGCTGATCAAGGTCGTGCTGCGCACGTTCACGGTCAAGCTGCGCACGCCCGAGGAGGAGATCGCGAAGATCCTCGAGTACGCCACAATCACCCGCAAGGAAGGCCTCCTGGCGCTGGAGTCCAAGGTCAAGGAGGTCAACGACCGCTTCCTGTCGAAGGGCCTGCAGTGCCTGATCGACGGCCTGCCGCCCGAGACGCTGCGCAGCATCCTGCAGATGGAGGCCGAGGTGCAGCGCATGCGCCACGCGCACGGCAAGAAGATCCTGGAGATGTTCGCCAGCTTCGCTCCGGCCTTCGGCATGATCGGCACGCTGGTGGGTCTCGTGCAGATGCTCAGCTCGCTGAGCGATCCCAGCCAGATCGGCGCCGGCATGGCCGTCGCGCTCCTCACCACGCTCTACGGCGCGCTGATCGCCAACATGTTCTGCCTGCCGCTGGCCGGCAAGCTCGACCTGCGCGCGAAGCAGGAGGCGCAGTTGCGCATGCTCATGATCGACGGCCTGCTGGGCATCCAGGCCGGCGAGAAGCCCGCCATCCTGAAGGAGCGCCTCGAGGCCTTCGTCCAGCCGCACTCGCGTGCGCGCGCCGCGGCCTGAGCCATGGCGTTCCAGGAGGAGGACCCGCCGGGCGCGCCCGAGTGGATCGTGACCTTCTCGGACATGATCTCCCTGCTCGTGACCTTCTTCGTGCTGCTGCTCTCGTTCGCCTCCCTGGCGGCCAAGGAACAGCCCCAGATGAAGACGTTCCTGCGCGGGATGTGGGGCGTGTTCGACTCGGAGCGCGGATCGGCCGTCGACGGGGTGAAGGAACCGATCACGCCGGATCGCACCTACCGCATCAACGCCGCGACGGCCCGACACTCGCGTCCTTTCGAGGACGTGCTGACCGAGCTCGAGCGGGTCGGCCTGCGCGAGAACGACGAACGCATCCCGATCGACCTGTCGGCCAGCCAGAACGGCGTGCGGCTCACGTTCGGCGCCGAGCACGCCTTCCAGCCCGGTGACGCGCAGGTCGCGCCCGCGCTCCATGCAGCGCTGCTGCGCATCAGCGGGATCGTGGGTTCGTATCCGTTCGAGGTCGTGGTCGAGGGCTACGCGGAGTCGGACTTCGTCTCCAACGAGCGGTTCGCCAGCCGGAGTGCGCTCGCCCTGGCTCGGGCCACGGCCGCGGCGGCGGTCCTCGCCTCCACGGGCACGCTCGAGGGTCGCCGCGTGGCGCTCTCGGGTCCCAGCGACTCCCCGGAGGCGGACGGCGCGGAGCGCTCCCGCGACGGCCGCATCGAGCTGCGCCTGGTCCCGGTGGAAGGACTGTAGGAGGGCCGCCCGTGGCATTCGAAGAGGACAAGAAGGCGCCGATCCCAGGCTGGCTGGTCTCGTTCGGGGACATGATGACCCTGATCCTGACCTTCTTCATCCTGCTGGTGTCGATGGCCTCGGAGCAGAACCCGGTCACGATGGCCAGCGGCATCGGGTCGTTCGAGGTCGCGCTGTCGAGCCACGGTCTGCCCGGGCTCCTGACGGGCGACCAGCGGCGCGAGATCTTCAACCGCGTCCGTGCGCGGTTCGAGCTGCCGCCCCTGGAGCCGGGCGAGATGGAGATGCTGGACCGCGAATTGACGCAGGACGAGCTCCTGCCGGTCGATTCGATCTCGGATGCGCCGCGGCACGTCGAGGTGATGAGCAACGTCCTGGCGGTGTTCGCTCCGGGCGCCGTCGAGCTGGATCCGAGCGCGGCGCGCCAGCTCGCGCGCAAGGTCGTCGTGCTCAAGCCGCGGCCGCGCGAGATCCTCGTGATCGAGGCGCACGGCGATGGCGACTCGACCGGCGCGGACCGGGACCTGGCCTGGGCCCGGGCCGAGGGGTTGCGGCAGGTGCTGGTGCGCAAGCACGGCTTCGCCCCGGCCTCGGTCGAGGCGCGCGTGCCGTGGTCGACCCCGCCGGACCGGCCCATGAGCGGCCTGGCGCTCGGCCGCCTGCGCGCCCTCAAGGCGCCCTGAGCCGTCGCGGCGCGCGCGTCAGATCGCGGCCATCGCCGCGACCAGAGCGTTGTAGGCGGCGAGATCCGCGCCCGTGAGCGGCGGGCCCAGCAGGAGGTTCGTCGCTTCGCAGGGATCGGCGGCCGTGTGGTAGAAGAACTCCGACGGGTTCCCGAAGTCGTCGACCTTGTAGATGTAGCGGTACGTGCCGTCCGTGACCCCGCGTTGGACGCCCAGCACGGCCGGCGGCGAGGCCGTGTTCTTGAACGCCTCGAAGTACGCCGTGGCGCGCGCCGGCGGCGTGCTCGGGGTGATGATGGTCTTCAGGAACGAGCGGCTGTCGATGGTCGTGCCCGTCATGTAGGCGTCGATCGCCGCGTTCGGCACGCCGCAGATGTTGGCGATCGTGCGCCAGAAGTCGACGCCCTCGACCAGGTTCCGGCACGTGCCGCCCATGGAGCTGATCCCGACCAGCGGCCCCGTGACGAGCATCGGCACGCGCGTGCCCAGCTCGTACAACGTGCGCTTGCCGTGGCTGGTGAGCGCGGGGTTGTGGATCACCTCGCCCACGGTCCCGTTGTCGCCCACGATCAGCACCATCGTGCGTGCGAGGACGGTCGGCGAGATCCCTGTCAGGATCTGGTCGATCTCGTAGTCGATCGCCTCGGTCATCGCGTGGTAGACGAGCTTGGCCGTCGAGCTGGGGTTGTTGGGCACCTCGTCCCCGGCCTCGAGGCCGGCGTACGAGAGCCGCGCGGCGGTCAACGCCGACAGCGTCGAGAAGGGCGGCACCTCCCACGGCGCGTGGGGCGGCGCGAAGTTCACGTAGGCGAAGAACGGCGACGCGCCCAGGCCGTTGATCCAGCTCACCGTGTCTATGCGCGTGACGCCGGCGACCCAGAAGCTCTCGTCGGGCGTCAGGCCCGTGACGCCGGGGATCTCCGCGGTGCTCGAACCCGTGCAACTGCCCGAGCCCCCCGTGCTGGAGACCTTGCGCCAGGCGTAGTGCTTGGCGGGGTTCCCGTGCACGCCCTCGAACACCTCGAAGCCGTTGCGGCTGGGGTGGCAGTCGTCGCCCGTGTAGTGCGTCATGTGCCACTTGCCGAACGCGCCGCGGCGGTAGGTCGGACTGAGCGCGGCGAGCAGTTCCGGCAGGAACACCTCGCCGTCCGCCAGCACGTGCCCGCCGATGTCGCTGGGGTTGATCGCGTGCCCGATGCCGGTGCGCCGCCCGTAGCGGCCCGTCATCAGCGCCGCGCGCGTCGGGCTGCACGTCGGGTTGACGTAGCAGCGCGTGTAGAGGATGCCGTCGGCCCGCAGCGCGTCGAGGTTCGGAGTGCGCACGCTGTCGAGCTGCGTCGACGCGCAGTATCCCGGCGGGCCGGGATCGTCGGCGTACATCTTCAGCTGGTCGGTGCCCAGGTCGTCGAGCACGATCAGGATCACGTTGAACTCGCCCGGCAGCGGCAGGCGCTGGCGCGCCGCCGGCTGCAGCGGACCGACCTGCACCTGGGACCCTCCCGTGACGACCTGCGCCGCGGCCGGCGCGGAGGTCCAGGCGAGGCCGGCCAGCGCCAGCCCCAACAGCGTTGAACGATCGGTGGTGTGCATCCTGCTCTCCTGTCGATCCTCGGGTTGGCCTGTCGATCCTCGGGTTGCCCTGTCGAACCTGGGGTGGTCCTAGTTGGTGCGCGCGAAGCGCGCGGAAGGACGCAGGTCGGCCTGCGTGAACGCGCCGCCGACGAACAGCGCCGTGCCGCCCGTCACGGTGCGCGCGCGCAGGACGTGCACGGGCGCATCCATCCCGGCGCCCAGTGGCATCCACGTCGCGCCGTCCCACAGGACGATGTTGCGCGCCGACACGCCGCTGGCCGCGCCGAAGTTGCCGCCGACCGCCAGGCGCGGCGGACCGCCGCCGGTCCAGGACGCCAGCGCCGTCACGCGCGTCGGCGTGCCCAGCGCGAACCCGGTGCCGATCGCCTGCCAGGTCTGGGTCGGCGTGTGCCAGCGCGCGACTCCGTCGATCCGCTCGTCGCCCGTGATCTCGAACTCGCCGGCCGCGTACAGGCGCGGGCCGCCGCCGTCGTCGAACACGGCCAGGTCGTACACGCCGCCGCAGCACAGCCCGCCGCCCAGCGGCACGAAGGCCGCGCCGTTCCAGCGCACGACGCCGTTGGCGGTCGCGCCGCCGGCGCTGAGGAAATCGCCGCCGATGTACAGCTCGGGCGTGCCCGCCTCGGCGAACACCTCGAGCGCGCGCACCGTGTCGTCCGTGCCGCCCGCGAGCGCGGTCCACGCGACCCCGTTCCACACGGCGATGTTGCCCGCCGCGACCCCGCCGGCCTGCGCGAAGCGGCCGCCGGCGTAGAGCACGCCGCCGAATTCCTTCAGCGCATGCACGGGCCCGTCGGTGCCGCTGCCCAAGGGCTGCCAGTTGGCGCCGTCGAAGCGCGCGACGTGCGCCAGCGGGTTCACGCCGCTCCGGCTGAACTCGCCGCCGGCGTGCAGCACGGGACCGACGAGTTCGAGGGCGCGCACGCGCGCGTCGAAGCCCAGGCCCAGCGGGCTCCAGTTGCCCGCGAGATCGTTCCAGGCCGCGACGCGGTTGGCGCGCACCGCACCGGCGGTCGTGAAGTCGCCGCCGGCGTACAGCGGGTCGCCGCCCGCCGTGGCGAACGCCAGCACGTCGGCGTCGAGGCCGTCACCGGAACCCAGCGGATCCCAGGTCGCCCCGTTCCAGCGCGCGACGCCCGAGGCCGCGCCGCTGCCGATGCTCGCGAAGTGGCCGGCGATCAACACGCTGGGCGTGCCGTTGCCGTCGTCGTCGAAGTGCACGATCGAGCGGCCGATGCTGTCCGCGTTGGCGTCCAGGCCCGCTCCCAGCGCGGTCCAGGCGACCCCGTCCCAGCGAGCCGCGATCAAGAGCGGCGTCGGGTTCAGCGCGTCGACCGCCACCGACACGCCGCCGGCCGTGCGGAACAGGCCCGCGGCGAACAGGCGCTCGCCCGCGCCCTCGTTGATCACGGCGAGCGCGCGCACGGTGGGGAACGAGCCGCTCGCGGTGAAGCCGCCGCCGACCGCGCTGAAGTTCGCGCCGTCCCAGCGCGCCATGCTGTTGACCGGCACGCCGCCGGCGCTGGTGAACGAGCCGCCGGCGAACAGCCGCGGCGGGAGCGGGCCGCCGCCGTCCTCGTCGAACTGGGTCAGCGCGTGCACGGCCGGGCGGCTCTGCGAACCGGATACACCGCCTCCGACCGGCTGCCAGCTCGCGCCGTCCCAACGCGCCAGGCCGTTGACCGGCGTGGCGCCCGCGTTGCGGAAATAGCCGCCGGCGTGCAATTGCGCCGGAGCGGGTCCCGCGCCGTCGGCGTCGTACGCCGCCAGGCAGGTGACCGGTCCGTCGAAGCCGGTGGAGAGCGGCTGCCACGCGGCGCCGTTCCAGCGCGCGATGAAGTTGGCGGGGGCGCCGCCGGCCTGCCGGAACAGGCCTCCGGCGTAGAGCGCCGGTGCGGCCGGTCCGGGCCCGTCGGCGTCGAACACGAGGAGCGTCGACACCCAGTCGTCCGTGCCCGTTCCCACCGGCGTCCAGTTCGCACCGTCCCAGCGCGCGACGTTGCTCGCCGGAGCGCCGCCGGCCTGCGTGAAGGCGCCGCCGACGAACAGGCGCGGCGGCTGCGGTCCGCCGGCGTCCTCGTCGAACACCGCCATCGCGGCCGCGCTGCCGTTGACGCCCAGGCCCAGGCTGGTCCAGCTCGTGCCGTTCCACGAAGCGATGCGTCCCGCGCTGGCGGCGCCGGCCGCCTCGAACTCGCCGGCGGCGTAGAGCCGCGTCGCGATGCCGTCGTTGAACACGGCCAGGGTGTAGGCGCCCGCGCTCGTGCCGCTGGCCTCCAGGCCGGCCGCGAACGCCGAGGGCGCGAGCGTCACGCTGATCGCGAACGAGCCCGAGCCGCCGGCCGTGCCGATCGCGCTGCCGAGCTGCAGCGTGTACTGGTTGCCGGCCACAGCGGCGAAGCTCACCTGGGACTGCTGTCCGCAGGCGTCATCGTTGCAGGCGATGGGCGCGAGGAGCGGGCAGCCCGTGCCGTGATAGACGGCGAGCTTGGTGTTCACCGCCGTGCTCCCGCAGGTGGAGATCGTGGCCGTGCCCGACGAGAGCGCCGTCCAGGAGTACCACAGGTCGCGCTCGATCGCCGGACCGCCGCCCAGGTTGCACAGGCTCGCGTTCTGCCCCTGCGCGCCGGTCGAGGCCGCCGCGTTGATGAAGGGGAACGTGCCCTGCCCGACGAGCACCATCGGTGCCGCGCAGTCGTCGTTGCAGTCGGGGGCGAGGTCGCCGTTCGTGTCGATGTCGAGCACACCGCAGCCGCAGGTGCCCGGCGCCGTCTTCAACGGGTCGCTCGGGCAACCGTCGTTGCAGTCGGCCGTGCCGTCGCCGTCCGAATCCGTGTCGGCGACGCCGCAGCCGCATTGGCCCGGTGACGTCTTGAGCGGGTCGGCGGGGCAGCCGTCATTGCAGTCGGCCGTGCCGTCGCCGTCCGTGTCGGTGTCGGCGATGCCGCAGCCGCACTGGCCCGGCGCGCTCTTCAAGGGATCGTTCGGGCAGCCGTCGACCGGGCAGGTGTTGGCCGGGAACCCGGGGTTCCCGAAGCCGTCGCCGTCCGTGTCGGTGCAGGTGTCGCACGCATCGCCCGCGCCGTCGCCGTCGAGATCGGCCTGCGTCGGGTTCGGCACGGTGGGGCAGTTGTCGCTGCCGTCGGGGACGCCGTCGCCGTCGGCATCCGGCGCGCCGGCGATCAGGAACTGCACGAACGCGATCGAGTACGGCTCGTTGGACGGGCCCAGGACGGGCACGGCGACGGGGCCGTTGCCGTCGGTGACCAGGAGGTCGTAGTCGGTGCCGCCCGCCGCCGTGGTCGTCGACGAGCAGGCGATCGCGTCCGGGAAGTCCAGGACGTTGCCCGTTCGGAAGTCGTCGGTGGCCGGCGAGTTGTCGTCCGTCGCCGTGTTGAATCGACCCACGGCCAGGTAGGCCGTCCCACCGGGAAGCACGCGGTTGAGCTGCGACTGCAGCGCGGCGCCCGTGCCGCCCTCGGCGACCGACTCGTCGTCGTTGCTGGCGTCGTCGATGATCGTGAGCGAACCGTCGAAGAGGTGGATGTCCGTGTCCACAGAAGTCTGGCCCACGGTGCTGAACCGGATGTTGCCGGCCAGGAATGTGCCCCCTCCGAACACCGCGACGGGCGCGGTGTTGAGCGTGGCCTGGTAGGAGGCGAGGGTCGTGGCCGTTCCCGTGACGCGATAGTAGAGCTGCTCGCCGCGCCCGAACCCGTACCAGCTCACCGACCGGTTCGTGGTCGTCGAAGAGGTCTGGAACGTCACGTCCGTCGTGCCCACCGTGCCGGGCAGGCCCGGGCCGCTCGTCTGGTTCAATCCCCGGATCGTCCCCGTGTGGCCGGCCGTGCCGCCCGTCGTGAGCGTCAGCGTGTGGCGGTAGATGCCCAGGGGCAGCGGTGCTGTCTGGATGCGCCACGTGTCGGCGCTCGCCCCGCCGGGGGTGACCGTGGAGGTTCCCGTCGTCGTGCCGGTGAGGATGTCGCCCGCGGTGATGACGACCACCCCGTTCGCCGTCGCCTGCGCCTTGGTCTCGTTCGGTTCGATTTCGAACACGGTCGCTTGCGCGGTCGCGTTCGATGCGAGGAGGGCCGGGACGATCCACGCGGTGCAGAGCGCGATCGACGCCTGCGAAACTCGAGAGATCCAGTTCGACATGGCGTACGCCTTGATTGGGGGTGGGAAGGAATCGGGCGTGACGGAACGGGTTCAAGGAGAGCGGCCGTGCGGCGTGCGTGCACCGCGCAGTCTGTCGCCCGGGTTCCAGGTCGCGCGCAGCGCGCGCGAGCCGGAGCCTGGGGCCGCCGCCAGGGTAGCGCACGGCGCGCAGCCTGGGAACGGCACCCGCGGAAGGGCCGGGAAGCCAAGGATCGTGTGGGATGCCCGCGGCGCCGGTCGGTCGCGCGCGCGCGGCGGGGAACGCGCCTAGGACGGCAGGTCTTCCGCGAGGGTTCCGGCCGGGCGGCGAGCGAACGCGCGCGCGCGCTTGATTCCCATTCCTGAGTCGAGCGCGCGCGCCGGTGATCAGACGTGGTGCACCGGACCCTCGCCGCGCGCGGCGGCGAGGATCGTGCGGCGCACGTAGACCGGGATCATCTCGCGCCGCCATGCTTCGTCGCCGGGGATGTTCGGCATCGGATGGCACTGCTTGTACGCGGCGTCGGCCGCGGCGCGCGCGGCGTCCTCGAAGTCGGCGGAGCGCGGATCGCAGCCCTCGAGGTGCTCCTGGAAGCGCTTCAAGCGCACGGGCCGCGCTTGCAGCGCGGTGACGACCGCGTCCGCGGTCGCGATGGTCCCCTTGGCGTCGAGATCCAGCCGGACCGCGACGCCGAGCAGCGGGAAGTCGATCGAGCCGCGCTCGCGCAGCTTGCCGTACGCCCCGCGGTGGCCCGCGTCGGTCGGCGGCACCCGGACTTCGACGAGGATCTCGCCCGGCTCGAGCTTCTTGTTGTACGCGCCGTCCGCGAGCCAGAGGTCGTCGATCGGCAGCGTGCGGCGGCCCGCGGCGCCCTCGATCACGAGGTTCGCGCGCAGCGTCATCAAGGGCGGCGCGGTGTCGTTGCTGGCGGCGGCGACGCACTTCGAGCCGCCCTCGACGACGTGGCACAGCGCGCCGTCCTTCTTGAGGCAGAAGCCCAGCGCCTCGCGCCAGAAGTACGTCTGGTTGTACCACTGGCAGCGCGTGTCGAGCAGGACGTTGCCGCCCAGCGTGCCCATCGTGCGCAGTTGCGGACCGGCGACGAGGCCGGCCGCCTGCGCCAGCGCCGGCGCTTGCGCGCGCACGCGCTCGTCCGCGGCGACCTCCGCCAGCGAGGTCATCGCGCCGATCGTGAGCCAGCCCGAATCCGCGCTGCGGATCCCGCGCAGTTCCTCGATGCCGGCCAGCGACACGACGAGCGACGGCGTGAAGAGCTCGTGCTTGAGGTTGGGCAGGAGGTCCGTCCCGCCCGCGATCGGCAGCGAACCGGGCGTGCCCGTGAGCAGCTCGACGGCCTCGCGCACGCTCCTGGGCGACGCCAACTCGAACTTCGGCAGGCGCAGCATCAGCGCGCTCCCTTCCCGGACTTGTCGCCCGACACGGCCGGCGCCGCGACGCGCTGCGCGCGCAGTTCGGCCAGCACGCGCGCGGGCGTGAACGGCAGGTGCTTCATGCGGATGCCGACCGCGTCGTGGATCGCGTTGCTGATCGCGGGCAGCACCGGGTGCAGCGGACCCTCGCCCGCTTCCTTGGCGCCGTACGGACCCTCGGGGTCGAGGCTCTCGACGATCAGCGCGCGCAGCTCGGGCGTGTCGACCGACGTCGGGATGCGGTAGTCGAGCAGCGACGGGCCCGCGTGCAACCCGAAGCGGTTGACGTCGTGCACTTCCATCAGCGCCTCGGCGAGGCCCATGTACGCCGAGCCCTCCATCTGGCCCGCCACGAGCATCGGGTTGAGCGCTCGGCCGCAGTCGTGCGCGATCCAGACCTTGTCGATGGTGACGCGGCCGGTCTCGACGTCGACCTCGAGCTCGACCACGTGCGCCGTGAACGAGTACGCCGGCGACGCGCCGATCGTGCCGCCGCGGTAGTCGCCGCCGAGCGTCGGCGTGTTGTAGGCGCCCGTCGCACCCAGCGTGTCGAAGCGCGCTTCCGCGATCTGGAACGCCTCGCGCGTCGGAATGGCGCGCGCCATGTCCTCCAGGTCGATGCACTGGCCCTCGATCAGGCGCACGCGCGCCGGCGCGACCTCCCACTTCTCCGCGACCGCCTGCACGACCTGCGCGCGGAGCTTGCGCGCCGCGTCGATCGTGGCGTTGCCGACCATGAACGTGACGCGCGAGGAGTAGGCACCGAGGTCCACGGGGCACAGATCCGTGTCGGCCGCCACCACGCGCACGTCGGCGACGTCCATCCCCAGCTCCTCGGCCACGATGTACGCGCACACCGAGTTCGAACCCTGGCCGATGTCGTTGCCGCCCGTGAACACCGTGACGAGGCCCGAGCGATCGACCTTCAACTGCACGCCGGCCTGCGGCATGTCGTTCGGGTAGACCGGGTAGTTCGTGCCCGAGATGTACATCGAGCCCGCGACGCCCAGGCCGCGCCCGAAACCGAGCTTGCCTCGCCGCGCCTTCCAGCCCGACGCGCGCTCGACCTCGTCCAGGCACTGCAGGAACCCGTTCGAGGTGATGCGCTGCCCGTTCACCGTCGTGACGTGCTCGCCGAGGTAGTTCTTGCGGCGGATCGCGATCGGATCGAGGCCCAGCTTCTCGGCCACCTGGTCGAACTGCACCTCGAACGCGAAGCGCGGCTGGACCGACCCGTGCCCGCGCTTGGGCCCGCACGGAGGCTTGTTCGTGAAGACGCGCGTCGAGTCGAAGCGGTAGGTCGGGAACGCGTACGGCCCGGTCAGGAGCTGGCCCGCGTAGTACGTCGTCACCAACCCGAACGAGCTGTACGAACCGCCGTCGATCAGGATCTTCGCATCGACGCCGACGACGGTGCCGTCCTTCTTCGCGCCCGTCCTGTACTTCATCTGCATCGGGTGGCGCCCGCGGTGGCAGTAGAAGACCTCCTCGCGCGTGTAGAGCATCTTCACGGGCCGGCGCGTGATCATCGCCAGCTTCGCGACGCAGAACTCGAGGCTGAAGGGGTCCGACTTCCCGCCGAACGCGCCGCCCAGGGCCGGCTGGATCACGCGGATGCGCTGCGGGGCGAGCTCGAGCACGCGCGCCAGCGCGCGATGGACGTAGTGCGTGATCTGCGTCGACGACCACACCGTAAGCAGGCCGTCCGCCGCCCAGTGGGCCACCGCGCAGTGCGGCTCGATGGGCGTGTGCGTCGTCCCGTGGAACGAGTACTCGTCCTCGATCACGACGTCGGCGGCGCCGATGGCCGCGTCGACGTCGCCGAAGGCGAGCTTCACGTGCTTCGAGACGTTGCCGTGCTTGTTGCCCTCGTGGATGGCCGGCTCGGCGCGCACGAGGCTCTCCTTCGGGTCCATGAAGGCGTGCAGCACCTCGTACTCGACGTGGATGCGCTTCAGGGCCGCGTTGGCCGTGTCCTCGTCGATGGCCGCGACGGCCGCGACCGCGTCGCCGATGAAGCGCACGCGATCGACCGCGAGCGCGTTCTCGTCCTGCGTCCAGGGGATCACGCCGTACTTGATCGGCATGTCCTTGCCCGTGATGACCGCGTGGACGCCTGGCAGCGCGAGCGCCGCCGACGCGTCGATCGACACGATGCGCGCGTGCGCGTGCGGCGAGCGCAGCGTCTTGGCGTGCAGCATGCCCGGCAGCGCGATGTCGTCCGCGTACTGCAGCGCGCCGGTCGCCTTCGCGAGGCCGTCGACCTTGGGCCGCGGCTGACCGATGACCTGGAACTCGGCGTTCTCCTTCGCGCCCGGCGCACCCGTTCCCCAGGGCGCACCCGGACCGTGCTGGTCGCGCGCGCCCATCAGCCGCGCTCCTGCTCGCGCGCGCGTGCCAGAGCGCCGGCCGCGTCCCGCGCCGCGCGCTGGGCGGCTTCGGGGTCCATGTCTCGTTCCTCCCACGAGCGCGGCGCGGGCGCGACGCCGAGGGATTCGGCGACGGCGAGCTCGACCGCTTCGAAGATCTGCGTGTAGCCGGTGCAGCGACACAGGTTGCCGGCGAGCGCGTCGCGGATCTCGGCCCGGGTGGGGCAAGGGTTGCGATCGAGGAGCGCGCGCGCCGACAGCATCATGCCCGGCTGGCAGAAGCCGCACTGCAGCGCGCCGCAGCGATCGAAGGCCGACTGGACGGGATCGGGGCCGTCACCGCCGGCGCGGGCGTGGAGGGGGGTGAGCCCCTCGATGGTGGTGACCTCGCGGCCTTCGGACATGGCGGCGAGGGTGATGCACGCGAGGACCGGGCGGCCGTCGAGGAGGACGGTGCAGGCGCCGCAGTCGCCCTTGTCGCAACCCTGCTTGGAGCCGGTGAGGCCGAGGCGGTAGCGCAGGACCTCGAGGAGGGTCCAGTGGGCCGGGGCGGCGGTGTCGAGGGTGTCCCCGTTGACCTTGAGGCGGAGGGCGCGCATCGGGGGGATTGTCGCGCGGGAGGGGGGAGGGGACAAGCGAGCCGAGACGGCACGGCCGACACCGAAGGTGCACCCGGTGCGCTGGCCCGTTCGTCGTAGTGTCTGGGGTTGAGGCGGCATGACCGTGGCCGAACTTGGGCGGGCCGCGCGTCCGCCAGGATGCGCTGAGGAGTGGTTTCATGCAGCGAATCGAGGAGGTGGTGGGTTGGGCTTCACCCGGTCCCGACCCGAGGTCCACGAGGGGATCCCCCAGCTTGGAGGAGCATGGCGGAGCGAGGGCAGGACCTCCTGGCAGCAGCTGTCCGCCTCCAGGGCGTTGCGGTGGTCCGCCGATAGAAACTGGGTTAGACTCTGATTCGAACCGAATTCAATCGGAGACTCTCATGCTCGACGTCAGCCAGGACATCCACTCCCTCACGGACTTCAAGACGAGGACCCCGGAGTTCCTCTCGCAGTTGAGGCAGAGCGATCGGGCGGTCCTTCTCACGGTCAATGGTCGCGCCGAGCTCGCCGTCATGAGCGCCGCGACGTTTCAGCGTGTCTTGGTCGCAATCGAGACGCTCGACGCGCTGCGGGGCATCCGTGCGGGACTGGAGGATGGGAAGGCTGGCCGCACGCGACCCGCCGACGAGTTCTTCGCCAAGTTCCGCGAGCAACGGGATCTGGCAGCACCGGACGAGTGACGTTCCGGGTGCGGATGACGCTGCGGGCCGAGGCCGACGCGGTGGATGCGTACACGTGGATCGCCGTCCACGAGGGCCAGCCGCTCGGTGCGCGACTGTGGTTGACAGACCTCAAGAGAGGAATCAACAGTCTGTCAACCTGGCCGAAATGCATGACACCCTGAGCCGCTGAATGGGTGGAGAAACCGCCGCCCTCCCAAGCCCTGGACAGGGCGCACAGAAGGGTGAGGGATATCCGAACGACACGACGAGCAGTTCCCCGAGGTCCCCGAGTTCTTCAAGGCACGGACGCTTGTGGCCGACATCAAGCAAGATACCAGGGACCACGAATGAACGAAGCCGATTGGAACGAAATGCCTCTGCGGAACTGTGGCACTTGAGGCTATAGTATCCAGATAGGCGTGCGTGACCTGATAGTTCGGCGAAACCATCTAACAGAATAGGGATAGGTTGTATGTCTTGGCGCTCGCTTCCATCTGAACTCAACCTGACCGAGTTCTGTCCCACAGTCAATAGTGCAGGTGATGTCCTGAGTGTAGTTTGTGGCGATGTCGAACAGGTAGCCACCCCTCCATTGTGGGTTTAGAGGTGAGAGAATCTTGTCCTCGTCATTCTTGACTATTACCGTGTTGGTCGCCGTGCGAGTGCCCGACGAAGAGGCGCTGTGTATCCGGACCGGAATGTCTGTGCGTAATGCTACGTACCGGCCGACGTTTCGCGTATCAATCTGGGTGATCTCAACGTCAAGGTACAATGTGTTCGATGCGCTGTTGTCATAGCGTCGACTGTCCAGGCTCATCAGGACTAGATTCTCCGGATGCTCACCATCAGCAAGCCAGCCGAGTAGCGTCGAAAGGTAGATGGCTCCGTAGTATTCGAGCAGTGTCGCAGTAACTCGATAGCCGTTGACGATTTGTGATTGACGCCCAGAGCTAAACCGTTTCTCGAGGTCGTTTCGGGCATCGCTCGGTAGCTGAGGAGACTGCGCAAGCGTCTCAATCCGTGAGATGTTTGGAAGGGCAGTCGTAACGAGTGATCTACACGCACTGCAGGTCACTACTGCTGTGACTGTCAGGATGCGGAACAGAGTTATCTTACCGAAATGTGAGTTCAACGTACCTAAGTTCATGGTTCGGAACTACTCGCAATCGGCGCTGTGCTGGTTCAGGTGTGGTGGGCTGGTGGTAGTCTTGGAAGAAGTAGTTGATCTGATCGTATGTAATTAGAAACGCCTTGAGTGGCTGTGCTTCCGGCTTTTGCGTCAGATACCAGACAGTGAGGGGTTTCTTGTTCTCGGCGTCGTACCGACCGAGGTTGGAGAATACCCAGAAAGCAACTGACGCTATGCTGAGGCCAAGCAGCAGCTTGATAATATTGGCAATTGGTCGAGTTAGTGACGCGGCAACTACTCCTGCACCAAATCCAAACGCTGGCGCCATGAGTTCTGTCGGTTCCCTGATCGCTTTAGCGACCACCAGAACAACTCCAGTCACGACTGCGAGGCGCCCAATCCATAGCAGGGCTCTACTTCGCCGGGGCTCACTTGCTGGGGGTACACTCCCGATCAAACTGGCAGCCAGTGAAGAAACGAAATAGACCATGCATATGGCTGAGGATCCCTGTGGAAGTAGTAGAGTGTATAGTGGGATGTTGACAACAGTTGCGTCGAGCCCATAGTGGCCATAGTATCCACGGTAGTAATAGACACCCAATACGTAGAGTACAACGGCAGCGATAGTGCTCACCGATGCAGGCCGGAGCCAGCTTTCAGCGCTCGGCATTATCGTGGCTGTCTCGCCCTGTTGTGGTTGTGGTAAACTCATGTGGCCCTCCGATAATGCGCCGTTGCAGTAGTTGCAGCGCGGTAGTGGTGACTTGGAGCCAAGTAGTCAGCTGGAGAGTGCGTCCGCGGTATGAGAACATCAAGGCCTCCCCTTCGGAGGCGCTTGTGTGCGACCAGGAATGCCGAGCGGGTAGCGAGTGAACATTGAGGGGCCAACCCTAGCTGGCCGGGCCGCCGCATTCCATCGTCCACACGACAGTGTTCTATGCAAGGGGGCGCCGGCCTGTGTGCGGTGTAACGATATCCCTTCCGGTTTGACGTAGTCCGTCGAGAGGACGAGCAGCCGTCTCCAAGCGCCCGAACCCGGGCATGGAGATGGTGATGACGAAGCGACCGAAGGGAACAGGCGGCGGTGCCGGCGAGACCGGCAGACATGTGGACAGTTGGCGAGGGTCGATGGAGGGCCGCGCAGAGTTGTCGGGGCCACTACTCGCGGTCAGGGTCCAGAATCGTGGCTGCCTCGCTTCTTGGGGATGCTGCCGTCCCGCCTGCGAGCGGCGTCGAATTCGACTTCGACTTGCCCGGGATGCGCTGCGGCGCGCGCTCGCGCGAGCACCCACAAACTTGTCTCGCGCGCGAGCAGCGCTAGCCTAATCGCCGTCCGCGGTCCGTGCGGACCCTCGGAGGGGGCGCTTGGCGCCGCGACTTCCCGGAGCGTTCCATGGCCAAGAAGAAGCCGACCCGCCGTCGCACGACCAAGAAGGCTCCCGCGCGCACCTACGACGCGCGGCCCGACACGCTCGACTTCCGGGACCGGATGTACGTCCCGACGCTCGTCGAGGTGCCGGAGGAGATCCCGCTCGCCGACTACAAGGCGCTGAAGCTCCCGATCCTCGACCAGGGCGAGGAGGGTGCGTGCACCGGCTTCGGTCTCGCGGCCGTCGCCAACTACCTGCTCTGGACGCGCAAGGTCGTCCCGCGGCGCGAGCCCGTCAGCCCGCGCATGCTCTACGACATGGCGCGCCGCTACGACGAGTGGCCGGGCGACGACTACGAGGGTTCCAGCGCGCGCGGAGGCATGAAGGGCTGGCACAAGCACGGCGTCTGCCACCGGGATCTCTGGAAGCACAAGCCCGGGAAGAACGACAGCGTCCTCAGCGAGGAGCGCGCGCGCGACGCGGCCACGCGGCCGCTCGGCGCGTACTTCCGCGTCAACCACAAGGACCTCGTCGCCATGCACGCGGCGCTGGCGGAGGTCGGCATCCTGTACGCCAGCTCCGAGGTGCACTCGGGTTGGGACGAGGTGCAGAGGAACGGCGTCATCCCGTTCGAGCGCGACAAGCACCGAAAGCTCGGCGGCCACGCGTACGCCATCGTCGCGTACGACAAGAAGGGCCTGTGGATCCAGAACTCGTGGGGGCGCGGGTGGGGCAAGGGTGGTTTCGCGCGCATCGCCTACGACGACTGGCTCGCGCACGGGTCGGACGTGTGGGTCGCGCGCCTGGGCGTGCCGCTGGAGCTCGTGACGGCGGAGGCGGCCTCGTCGTCGCGCTCGGCGGCGGCGGGCGGGCGTGAGTCGTACGCGCAAGCGGACCTGCGCCCGCACGTCATCTGCATCGGCAACGACGGGCGTCTGCGCGACAGCGGCACGTACGGCACGTCGAAGGCCGAAGTCGAGGCGCTCGTCGCGAGCGACATCCCGCGCATCACGCAGAACTGGAAGAAGAAGCGCATCCTCCTCTACGCGCACGGCGGCCTCGTGTCGGAGGGATCGGCGGTGCAGCGCATCGCGGACTACCGCTCGTCGTTCCTGGCGGCCGAGGTGTATCCGCTGGCGTTCCTCTGGCGCACGGACTACTGGACGACGCTGACGAACATCCTGCAGGACGCGTTCTCGCGGCGCAAGAGCGAGGGCATCCTCGATTCGGCCAAGGACTTCATGCTGAACCGCCTCGACGACGCGCTCGAGCCGATCGCGCGCGTCCTCACCGGCAAGTCGGTGTGGAGCGAGATGAAGGAGAACGCGGGCTTCGCGACGACGGAATCGTACGGCGGCGCGCGCTACGTGGCGGGCGAACTGGCGAAGCTCGTGGCGAAGGACCCGTCGTACGAAGTGCACCTGGTGGGGCACAGCGCGGGTTCGATCTTCCACGCCGGTCTGGCGCAGCTCCTGGCGACCAAGGGCACGATCACGGGCGGCATCGCGGCGGGCATGAAGGGTCTGGGCGTTCCGGTTCGGACGTGTTCGATGTGGGCGCCGGCGTGCACCATGAAGGTGTTCCGCGAGTGCTACCTGCCGCTGATGGCGAGCGGCGGCATCGGGCGCTTCACGCTGTTCACGCTGACCGACAAGGCCGAGCAGGACGACCACTGCGCGCGCATCTACAACAAGTCGCTCCTGTACCTCGTGTCCAACGCGTTCGAGGCGCGCGCGCGCATCCCGCTCTTGCGGCCGGACGGCGAGCCGATCCTCGGCATGGAGAAGTTCGTGCGCAAGGACAAGGAGGCTTCGAAGACGCTGTCGACTGCGCCGCACGCCTGGGTGCTCGCGCCGAACACGCAGCTCGCCGGCGCGCTCGACGCCGCTGCCGCCCGCACTCACGGCGCATTCGACGACGACGCCGCGACCGTGAAGGCCACGCTCGCGCGCGTGCTGGGCAGGGAAGGAGCGCCGAAGTCTGCCCGGTTCACGTTCGAGCACTCGCGCTCGGCAACGCGGAGTCGACGTCGTGCGACCGAGCTGCAGGCCTCTCGATCCTGAGCGGGCCGGCAGACGTCCCGGGGCGACCGTGGCGGGACTGCGACGACGCGGCTAGCATCGGGACTGCTGATGCCCAGACCGGGCGCAGCCCCGCGCCGAGGTCCCCGCGGCCCCGGTGCGTCGAGGAGCCCGCCATCCCTTTCCCAGGAGCGGTCCGATGCACGTTCGAGTCGGTGGCCTCTGTCTGGCGTTGTTGACGATCGCCCTCGCTGCGGCGTTCCAACCTGCGCAGCGCACATCGATGGGGACTCGAGGGGCGCCGTCCGTGCCCGTCTTCGAACATGCCGCCGCGGGCCTGAGATTCGAGTTCGACCAGCGCGGGTTGCGGGTGCAGCATGGAGATCCGGATCAGGATCCGCAGTGGACCCGGATTGCGACGACGAGCTTCGGACACGCGAGCCGCCCGCGCCCGATCTCGCGCGGCGCGCTCACGACCAGCGGTGATCGCGCAACGCTCGCACTCGGTCCCCTGCAGGAGTGGGTCTGCGCCGTACCGCGCGGCATCGAGCAAGGTTGGACCGTGCCTGCTCCGCCCGATGCGGATGTGGTCGAGGACCTGTGGATCGGGCTGTCCTTCGAGGGGCCCCTGTCCGTGCGCGTCGTGGACGACGGCCGGGGCGCATTCCTCTCGGATTCGAGCGGACAACCGCGCCTGCTCTACTCCGCCCTGCTCGCGCACGACGCGTCGGGCCGGATCTTGGCGGCGAAGCTGCAGGCCTCCTCTCACGGCATCGGCATCCGTGTGGCTTGTCGGGGAGCCGTCTACCCCGTCACCGTCGATCCGCTCGTGACACCTGCG
Organism: uncultured Planctomycetaceae bacterium; assembly: GCA_964552795.1. GTDB lineage: Bacteria > Planctomycetota > UBA1135 > UBA1135 > JAEUHZ01. Next base: position 18,840 of record CAZKIO010000029.1, on the reverse strand, counting down.
GGCTGGAGCTTCGAGACGGATCAGGACCTGGCGGGTGCTCCGCCGTACAACCCCAACAACCTCACCCTCGCGCTGTTCCTCCAGGCAGCCACCGCAGGCGACGTCAACGGCGACGGTTTCAGCGACGTGATCGTGGGTGCCGCGGGGTACGACGGCATGTTCCAGGACGAGGGCCGGGTTTGGGTGTTCCACGGCAGTTCCACCGGCCCTTCGCCCGTCGCGAACTGGCACGCAGACGGCAACGCTGCCAGCCGGTACCTCGGCCGGCGCGTCGCCTGCGCCGGTGATGTGAATTCGGACAGCTACGACGACATCGTGGTTGCGGCCGACTCCGACGTGTACGTGTGGCTGGGCGGACCGGGCGGCCTGGGCGCCACGGGGACTCCATCCAACGCGGACTTCACTCTCATGGGCGTTCCCGCCACCGCGGTGGCCACCTGCGGTGATCTCAATGGGGATGGATTCGACGACTTCGCCGTCGGCGCGAGCGGGTCGGGATCGAACGGGCAGGTGTACGTGTGCTGGGGAGGTCCGGCGGGGCCGCTCTCCCAGGCGGCTCCGTTGGATCAAGCCTGGATGCGCGACTCGCCGGACACGGACGTCGTCGGCACACGACACTTCGGCTGGAGCCTCGCCGGTGCAGGCGACGTCAATTGGGACGGCTTCGACGACCTCGTCGTGGGCGCCCCCGATCAGGACTCCTCCGGTGGTCAGGACGCGGGTCGTGTCTACGTCTATCACGGGGGAGGGCTGTTCCACACCCACGCCGCCACGGCCGACACGGTCCTCGACGGCGGCCCGAGCGCGGGCGCGACGAACGCGCGGTTCGGGAACTCGGTGTCGCCTGCTGGCGATGTGAACGGCGACGGCTACGCCGACATCCTCGTCGGCGCACCGCAGTTTTCGGGCTCCAGCCAGGACGCGGGCAAGGTCGAGCTCTTCCTGGGCGGAGCGGGCGGCGTCGCCACGAGTCCCGGTGCTGTGGTCAGCTCGTTCCCCGCTACGTACGCGAAGGCAGGCCTGGGTTTCTCCGTGGCCACGGCGGGGGACGTGAACGGGGACGGCTTCGCGGACGTGGTCCTGGGACGGCCGGACTTCACGCCGCAATGGCCGATCGGAGCGGGCGCCATCCTGCTGGCCCACGGCCACCCGGGCGCCGGACTCAGCTCCACGGTCCACCTGGGCCCTCCCGGGTCGACGGATGCGTTCGGCTTCGTCGTGGCCGGCGCCGGCGACGTGGACGGCGACGGCCTCACGGACGTGCTCGTCGTGTCGCCCTTCCACGATGGCGGGCACACGGACGAGGGCCGGGTCGAACTCTTCTACGGCGCGCGCAATCCGAGTCCGGTTGTGGCCGCGGCAACGCTCCCGGCACTCCCTGCGGGTGCCGAGCAAGGCGCTGCGGTCAGCGCTTCGGGGGACGTCAACGGCGACGGGTACGGAGACCTCCTGGTCGGTTCGCCGGGATACGTGCTGGGCGGAGCGGAGGGGCGGGCGGACCTCTACCTCGGTTCGGCAAGCGGCTACTCATCCGTCGCGCAGTGGAGCTCGTTGGGATCCGGCTCTCCCGGCCAGCGCTACGGACATTCCGTCGCGCTGCTCGACGTGAACAACGACGGCTTCAGCGACGTGGTCATCGGCGCCGCGTTCTACTCGAACGGTGAGGTCGGCGAAGGACGCCTCACGCTGCATCTGGGGAACGCGTCGGGAATGCCCTCCTCGGTCCCGGCGTGGGCCTACGAAAGCGACTCCGTCGGGGCGCAACTCGGCTCCGCGATCGCCGCCGCGGGAGACATGGACGGGGACGGCTTCGCCGATCTGGTTGCGGGCGCTCCGGGCTTCGCATCCGCGGGCCCGGATCAAGGGCGCGTTCTCGCGTTCCGTGGCGAATCGGCCGGGTTCTCTGCGTCCCCGTACTGGACGAACACCGGCCCGTCCGCGGGGTCGAGGTACGGAGCCAGCCTGGCCGCGGGTGGTGACGTCAACGGGGACCGATTCAGCGACGTGGCCATCGGTGCACCGCGGCTCTCGAACGGACAGACCGACGAGGGCGGCGTGTTCCTCTTCCTGGGCTCGGCGACGGGCCTCAACAGCACACCGAACTGGAGTCTCGAGAGCAATCAGCCCGGCGCGCGCCTCGGCACAGGCTTGGCCATGGGCGATTTCAACGCCGATGGTCTCACCGATGTGGCCATAGGCCTCCCGGGACTCAACGCGGCGAGCAGCGGGGGCGCGATCTTCGTCCATTCCGGATCGAGCGGCATGCCGCTGGCGATGCCCTTCGTTGCCCAGCGCGACGGACCGGGCCCGAATGCCGAGTTCGGCAGCGTGCTCGCAGCCGCCGGCGACCTGCGCGCCAGTGGATTCGTCGATCTGGCTGTCGGCGCTCCGGAGTTCTCGGGCGGAAGCGGCAGCGTGCACCTGTTCCTCGGGGACTCGGCCTGGATCGGCACGACCGCCGATCAGGTGCTGATGTTCGGCGCGGGGGCGCGCGGGGGCGCCGCACTGGCGGGCTCGGTCGACGCGAACGGTGACGGCCGAGGCGACTTTGTCGTGGGCCAGCCGGGCACGGGATCAGGCGGGGGGTCGATCGGCATCTACCACGGCGGCAGCGTGAGCCCCGGTCTGTCCTTCCGCACCGCCCAGCGCCAGCACGCCGACCTCTCGGCGATCCAGTTGCTGGGCCGCACGGAGAGCGGCACGGAATACCGCCTGAGGATGTTCAGTTCCAACGCCGGAGGCATGACCTCGACGGCCATGGGTCCGGAACTCGTGCGCCTGCAGTACGAGTCCAAGCTGCTCCAGGGTGCGCTCGATGGCACGGCGCTCGTCGCGCAGCCGACCTGGACTTCCTCGTTCAACGGCGTGTTCCCGCTCTCGGTCCTCGTTCCAGGCCTGCAGCTCGACGAGGCGTACCACTGGCGCGCTCGGATGCTCGTGCGCAATCCCTTCCTGCCGCACACCCGGTGGATGAGCCTGGCCGGGAATGGACGGCAGGAGGCCAAGCTCGGAACGGGATTCGACTGCAACAACAACGACATCCCCGACTCGATCGAACTCCAGACCGGCCAGGCGCTCGATTGCAACGCCAATCTGGTGCCCGACGAGTGCGACATCAGCTCGGGCTTCAGCCAGGATTGCAACAACAACGGATCACCGGACGAGTGCGACCTGTTCGCCAACGACTGCAACAACGACCAGATCCCCGACGAGTGCCAGTTGGGCGCCAACGACTGCAACTCCAACTTCACGCCGGACGACTGCGACGTGGCATCCGGCGCCAGCGCAGATTCGAACGCCGACGGCATCCCCGACGAATGCCAGCCCGGGAGTACGACCTTCTGCGCCGGAGACGGGTCCGGCACGTCGTGCCCGTGCGGCAACAACAGCGCTCCGGGCGGGCAGGACGGTTGCCTGAACTCACTAGGTCTGGCCGGGCGACTGCGCAGCACCGGAGTGGCTCGCGTCGCGTTCGACAGCCTGACGCTGCTGGGCAGCGCCATGGCGAACAGCTCGGTGCTGTACTTCCAGGGCACGGGCCAGCAGAACGGTGGTCTGGGCAGCGTGTTCGGGGACGGGCTGCGCTGCGCTTCGGGATCGGTGATCCGGCTAGGAACCAAGATCAATTCCGCCGGCGCTTCCCACTATCCGGGCGCCTCCGATCCCTCGATCAGCGTGCGAGGCCTGCTGCCCGCCGCAGGAGGAACGCGCCAATACCAGGCGTGGTACCGCAATGCCGCGACGTTCTGCACGGCGAGTACGTTCAACCTGACCAATGGCCTGCGCGTCGTCTGGATTCCATAAGATGGACGGAACCGCCCGCCGCCGTTGACGGGATTCCGTTCCGGCGGTGGTGGGCTGACCGTGGGGCGGAGGGGGACGATCGCGCCAGCGCTCCCTGTTCGCGGCTTCTTGCCGGCATCGACGGGCACGGCCGTCGATGCCGGCAGGAGACCTCGAAGAAAGTGCTCTGGCACGGTATTCCGGGGTTCCGGCGGCGCCCGCGCCGCTGCCGGCCGCTCCCCGCGGGGGGCGAAAGCGGCTAGGCTGACGGCGCGCGCGAGAGCGCGGGACCGGCAGCGACCGTCGTTCCAAGGAGTGCGTCATGAGCCCGCTCGTGTTCGTCCTCGCCACCTTGTCCCTCCCCGTCCAGGAGGCCACGCCCGCCCGCCTCGTCACGACGGAACGCGGGATCCGGATCGAACGACCCAAGCCGGCGCGCACGACCGTGCTCGCGTGGCATGCGGCCGACCGGATCCACGTCAAGTTCCACGACGACCTCGTCGTGCGCGAGACGGGCGGCGTGCTCGAGGACCGCGGCACCGGGGCGCTGGCCGACGCGCGCGACACGCTGGCGCGCATCGGCGGACTCTGGCGCCGCACGCACGCGCTGGACGAGCAGCGCCTCTCCGGCCTGCGCGACGAGGCGCGGCGCAACCTGGGCCGGCACGTCTCCGACCTCCGGCTGCACTTCGACCTGCTCCTGCCTGCGGGCGACGACGCCGCCGCCGCGATCGACGCCTTCAACGCCCTGGACTGCGTCGAGATCGCGCTGCCGGCGCCGCTTCCGGCTCCGCCGCCCGCGTGGAACCCGCCGGCGCTCGTGCCGCCCAACCTGCGCCCCGCGCAGGGCTACCTCGACTACGCTCCGGGCGGGATGAACCACGCGAACGTGTGGAACCTCCCGGGCGGCGCCGGGGAGTTCCGCCGCATCGCGGACCTTGAGTACAGCTACAACTCCGCGCACGTCGAGCTGGGCGGCGTCACGACCGTGCTCCCGGGAGGCGCGACCGCCGTGGTGGACCCCTTCGCGAACAACGCCCACGGGACCGCCGTCCTGGGCGAGATGCGACCGGCCAACAACGGCATCGGCGTGAGCGGCGCGGCCTACGCCTCCACGTTCTACTTCGTCCCGACGAATACCGACCTGGGCTACAACATGGCCGGCGCCATCTCGGCCGCGATCGCAACGCTCGGCGCCGGCGACGTGATCCTGATCGAGCAGCAGACGCAGGGTCCGAACTACGCGCCGCCGGCGTGCTGCTCGGCGATGCCCCCGAACTGCGCGCCGGGCGTCAACTGCCAGGCCGGGCTCGTGCCGGTCGAGTGGGACCTGCCCAACTACAACGCGATCGTGACCGCGGTCGGGAACGGCATCATCGTGGTCGAGGCCGGCTGCAACGGCGGGCAGAACCTCGACGCGGCCGTCTACAGCACGGGCCACGGCGGCCACTGGCCTTTCCTCGCGGCGAACGACTCGGGCGCGATCCTGGTCGGGGCGGGCGCGGTCCCGGGCGGGTCGGACAACGACCGCTCGCGCCTCTCCTTCTCGAACTACGGCTCGACGATGGACCTGCAGGCCTGGGGCGAGAACGTCACGACCTGTGGCTACGGCGACCTGTACGCGGCCGAGGGCCAGAACGCGTGGTACACGGCGGTGTTCGGCGGAACGTCGAGCGCGTCGCCGCTCGTCGCCGCAGCCTGCGCACAGATCAGCTCGATCTACCTGGTGGCGACGGGCTTCAACATCAACCCGCCCGGCCTGCGCGACCTCCTGCGCCTGACCGGCTCGCCGCAGGAGGCGGGGGCGTTCCCCGTGACGCAGAGCATCGGCCCGCGACCGAACGTCTCCGCGGCCGTGCAGGCCGTGGGCCACAACGTCGCGACGCCCATTTGCGCCGGCGACGGCTTCGGCACGCCCTGCCCGTGCGGCAACAACAGCCCGCCTTCGGCGTGGCGCGGCTGCCAGAACTCATTCGGCCGCGGGGCGCTGCTCGTCGCCGCGGGCCGCGCCAGCATCGCGGGCGATTCCCTGGTGCTGATGGGCACGGAGATGCCGCCGTCCTCCGCGCTCTACTTCCAGGGGACCGCGCCCGTGAACGGCGGCTTCGGCGCCCTGTTCGGCGACGGCTTGCGCTGCGCGGGCGGTGCGGTCGTGCGCCTGGGTACCGTCATCAACGAGGCCAACGGCTCGTCGGTCCTGCCGCGCCCGGGCCAGCCTCCGATCAGCGTGCGCGGCATGGTCACGCAGCCCGGACTGCGCTACTACCAGCTCTGGTATCGGAACGCGGCCGTCTACTGCACGGCGGCCACATTCAACCTGACGAACGGGATACGCGTGAACTGGATGCCCTGATTGCGCCAAGCAAAGCCTGTGCTTGGAGGATGGTCGTCATGCGATGACCTGAAACGAAGCTCGAGACCCGGCGGGTACTCGAAGGATCTGGAGCAAGACCTCCAGGCGCTTCTGTCGCGCTTCAAGTCGGGCAGCTACCGCGCTCCGCCGGTCCCCCGCGCGTACCCGCTCACGGTGAAGGATCGTCGAGGAGATCCGCCCCCGGAGCCACGGCAACGGGGACTTGGTGCGGTACGCCGACGACCTTGTGAGCGTGTGCCGTGCCGAGCACGACGCGCGTGCGACCTTCGCGGCACTGCTCCAGCCCTTCGAGACGTCCGGTCGGATCCTTCATCCCGAGAAGACACGGCTCAATCGCTTCGACCATTCCGCTGTTGCGGCCGGACGGCGAGCCGATCCTCGGCATGGAGAAGTTCGTGCGCGACGACAAGGTCGTGAGGAAGGCGCTCGCGAGCGGGCCGCACGGCTGGGTCTTGTCGCCCAACACCCAGCCGGTGGGGGCGGGCGACGCGTCGGCGTCGCGCGCGCACGGCGGTTTCGACGACGACCAGGCCACGGTGAAGGCCACGCTTGCGCGCGTGCTCGGCACGGAGTCGGCGGCGAAGTCTGCGCAGTTCAGCTTCGAGCGCTCCGGGTCATCGCTGAAGGACCGGCGCCGGTCGGCCGAGAAGCAGGTGAGTGGGGCTTGATCCGCCACGGCGATCCTCGTCTGAGTCGGCGGGCGAGTCCGATGGCGTGTCCGGGTCCGCCCGGCGCTCCGCCTCGCACGGCGGAACCACTGTCCGGTAGCATCGCTCGATCATGATGCGACATCCCATCGGGTCTCCATCCACCGCACGCTGCCTCCGGCGTTCGATCGTCGCATTGACCGTCGCGTCGTGCGCGCTGCCGCTCCTCGCGCAAGAGTCCGCGCCGGCCCGGCCGACGTTCGTCGACGGCGAGGCGCAGATCGTGCCGGCCTTCGAGGACAAGAGCGCCTGGATCCGCCACGAACTGTGGGTCGAGGCCGATTTCGATTCCGACGGCGACCAGAAGCCCGACCGGCTGCACGTGGCCGTGACGCGCCCGCGACAGACGGAGACCGAGGGCTTGAAGGTCGCGGCGATCTACGAGACGAGCCCGTACTTCGCGGGCACGGCGCCCGACTCGCGCGACTGGTTCTGGAGCCCCGACCAGGAGCTCGGAGAGGCTCCGCCCGCGCGCCGGCCGGCGCCTTCGATCCCGCACCGCGGTGCGCGTTCGCGCATCTCGGGTTCGCTGATCGACCAGTGGGTCCCGCGCGGTTTCGCCGTGGTGCACTCCGAAGCGCCCGGCACCGGAATGTCGCAAGGCTGCCCGACGGTCGGCGGCGCGCACGAGGCGCTCGCGCCCAAGGCGGTGATCGACTGGCTGAACGGACGCGCGAAGGGCTACACGACGCTCGCCGGCAGCGAGGAAGTCGTCGCGTCCTGGTGCACGGGCAAGGTCGGCATGACCGGCACGTCGTACAACGGCACGCTGCCGCTCGCGGCCGCGACCACCGGCGTCGAGGGGCTGGCGGCGATCATCCCCGTGTCGCCGAACACGTCGTACTACCACTACTACCGCTCGAACGGCCTCGTGCGTCATCCGGGCGGCTACATGGGCGAGGACATGGACGTCCTCTACGACTACATCCACAGCGGAGCGCCCGAGCGGCGCGCGTGGTGCGACCAGAACGTGCGCGACGGCGAGATCGTGCCGGGACAGGACCGGCGGACCGGCGACTACAACGCGTTCTGGAAGGGCCGCGACTACTGGGCGCAGCTCGATTCCGTGAAGGCGGCCACGCTGCTGGCGCACGGGCTCAACGACTGGAACGTGATGCCCGCGCACAGCGTGCACGTGTACCAGGCCCTGAAGGAGCGCGGCGTGCCGGTTCGGCTTTACCTGCACCAGGGCGGCCACGGCGGCGACCCGCCCTTCGCGATGATGAACCGCTGGTTCACGCGCTGGCTGTACGGCGTCGAGAACGGCGTCGAGAAGGAGCCGCGCGCATGGGTCGTGCGCGAGGACCACAAGCGCCGCGAGCCGACGCCCTACCTCGACTACCCCAACCCCGACGCGCAGCCGGTCGAGCTCACGCCGCGCGCCGGTGGATCGCGGGTCGGCGCGCTCCAGATCGCGGGCCAGAAGGCGCGCGTGAAGGAGACGCTCGTCGACGATGCCGCACGGACGGGCGCGGAACTGGCGCAGGCACCCGCGTCGAAGCACCGGCTCCTGTACGCGACGCCCGAGCTGAAGCAGCCGGTGCACCTCTCCGGCACCGCGCGCGTGTCGCTGCGCCTCGCGAGCAGCAAGCCGGCCGCGAACGTGTCGGTGTGGCTCGTCTCGCTGCCGTGGCAGGAGGGCGAGAAGGTCAAGATCAACTCGAACCTGATCACGCGCGGCTGGGCCGATCCGCAGAACCGCAGCGCGCTCGACGCGAGCGAGCCGCTCGAGCCCGGGACCTTCTACGACGTGGCTTTCGATCTCGAGCCCGACGACCAGATCATCCCGGCCGGGCAGCAGATCGGCCTGATGGTCTTCTCCAGCGACCACGATTTCACGCTGTGGCCAGAGCCGGGCACGGAGCTGACGCTCGACCTCGAGGGCACGCAGCTCACGTTGCCGGTCGTCGGCGGCGTCGATGCGCTGCAGCGCGCGCTCGCCGACCGTCGTTGAGGGCGCACGGAGCGCGCCGGACTGCCGCGCTTGCGATCGGGCCTCCGGCGTCCGCCCGACGCATCGGGGGCGCGCTCAACCTCGATCGTGCGTCCAGGCGCCCGCGATCGACGGTGTGGACTCGTGCGCGGAGCCACGGTTGCCGCCGCACTGCGCGCCCGGCGTCGCCGGCCGGGGCACGGCTCGTTCCCGGGCCGCGGTCCCCCGGGTAGCATCGCGTCACCCGCGGCGCGCCGCCGCACGCGGTTCCGAGCACCCCAGGCCATGAACCTCCCCAGCCTCATCCGTTCTTGCGCTCCCGCACTCGTCCTCGCCCTGCTGGCCTTGCCCGGTGCGGGCGAGAACCCCTCGAGCACCACCGGCAATTGCGCCATGGGCCCGGCCGGCGGGCTGTGGCGCCTGCCCGGGAGCACCGCGATCACCGGGCTCGTCGACGGTGTGCTGCAGGGACCCTCGACCACGTCGCCGTATCGCTTCACGGCGACCCTGCTTCCCGGTCCCGTGGCGTGCGTGACCTGCATCGGCGGTCGCATCCAGGGGTACATCGACGACGGCATCGGACCCGGACCGGACTTCGCCGTGATCGGCACGTACAGCGGCCAGGGCGCGACGGGGCAGGGCACGTTCTACGCGCGCATCGTGGGCACGGCCGTCACATCGCCGACGGGCTGGATCAGCGGCGCGTTCCAGGACTCGCCCGCGGATCTCGCGCCGGGGACGTTCCAGGGTCGCTGGCGGATCTGCCAGTAGCGCGGACCGGGTTTCCTGTAACGATCCGGCCCGCCGCGGGGATGATGGGCCATGGATCGATACGACACCGACGGGATCGACATGGAGGCGGAGTTCGACCGCTTCCGTCGCGCGGGCGACGTCGACGCGCTCGCGCGCGTGTTCGAGGCGACCGCGCCGGGCTTGTTGTCCGTCGCGCGCCACCTCGCGCGCGGCGCGGGAGGAGCCGAGGACCTCGTGCAGGCCACGTTCGTCACGGCGATCGAGCGCGCGGCCACGTTCGACGCGCGGCGCAACCTGCTCGCGTGGCTGTCGGGCATCCTCGCGCTCCACGCACGCAAGCACCTGCGGCAGTCGTCGCGCGTTCCCGATCCCGCCCGCGTCGATGCGCCACAGGCGCAGGATCCGTACCGCGCGGCGCTGGCCGCGGAAATCCAGTCGGCCGTCGCGTCCGCGGTGGCCGCGCTCCCCGAACGCTACGCGGGGGTCTTGCGCCTGCACCTCGCGGAGCAGCTCGCGCCGCGCGACATCGCGCGTCGATTGGGGCTGGACGCGGGCACGGCGCGCGTGCAATTGCACCGCGGGCTGAAGCTCCTGCGCGACGCGCTGCCGGCGGGGCTGGGGGCGCTCGGCGTCGCGGCCTTGCCGGCGCACGGCCTGGCGCAGGTGCGCGAGGTTGTGATGCGGCGCGGCGCGGAGGCCGTGTCCGCGGGTCCGATCGCCGCCGCGCCGGCGGCGGTCGCCTGGCCTCTGGTCCTGCTCGCCGGCGGCGTTCTCGCGCTCGCCGGGGGCGTGGCGTGGATGGCCGGGCTGCGCGAGGAGGCCGGGGTGGAACTCGCTGTCCGCGCGGATGCGCCGGGGCTCGCGGCGCCCACGCCTCCCGCACTGATCGATCCCGCGGCCGGCGCGGCTCCGGAGGGCGCGTCCGCCGGCTCGCGCGCGCCCGCCGCGACGCACGCCCGCGCCGCCGGGCGCGCCGGCGGCGCGCGCGTGATCGGACGGCTCGTGCGGCCCGACGGCCGCCCCGCCGCGGACGCCGAGGTCGTGCTGGCCGGCCGGCCCGCCGATGCCGTGCGCGTCCGGGAGTTCCCGCCGCCTGCGGACTGGCGGAGCCCGCCCGCCGTGCGGACCGACGCCGACGGACGCTTCGCGATCGAGGTCGATCCGCCGCGTGCGTTCCAGTTCGACATGTCCGCGACGCTCGCCGGACACGCGCGCCTCGCCTGGGGCTGGACCGGGATCGAGGAGCGCTCGACCCTCGACGTGGGCCAGCGCGCATTCGAACCGGCATGCACCGTCCACGTCCGCGTGCTCGGACCAAACGGCCTGCCCCTCGCGCACCCCTTCCAGGTCCGCGCGAGTCCGGTGGGCGACCCGCTGGCGCCCCCACCCATGGACGGCAGCGAGCCGATCCACGTCCTGGCCACGCGCGACACGAAAGGGGAGATGTACATCCTCGAGGGCGTGCCGAGCGGGCTCGTCGACGTGAAGGTCCGGTCGCAGCTCGCCGGCGCGATCCCGTCGCAGCGGATCCGTGTCGAGCCCGGCGGCACGGCGCAGGTCCGGTTCGTCTACGACGGCCCGGACCCCGGGCGAGCGATCGTCGTCGAGCTGTCCACGCGACCGTTCCACAGCTTCCCGGTGGATCTCGACCGCGTGCGCCTGGTCCGTGACGGCGGCGGCACCCGCGCTCCGGGAGCGCGCAACCGCGCGCTCGGCACCGTACGGTACGACGGACTCGACCCGGGCACGTACAAGCTGGAGGTCGACGACACGCGCTTCGAGCCGCTCGTGCTCTCCGGGCTGGAACCGGGGACCACCGTGCGCGAGCGGCTCCGCGGCAGCGCCGCGTTGCGCGTGGTCCTGCGCAACGGCGCGGAGCGCGTCGAGCTCGCACCGCAGGTCCTCACGCTGATCTATCCCGATTCGAACAGCCGGCCGAACGAGTTCGATCTGCTGCAGGAGGATGTCTCGAAGGACGCCGAAGGCTTCTTCACCGGCATCGTCCCGGACGGGCGCTGCGAACTGCGCGTCCGCGCGCCCGGGCTCGGCGAGACGCGCGTCCCCGTCGGCGCGCTGCGGCCCGGCGAGCGCCGCACGGTGTCGGTCGATCCCATGGGCGTGCACGTGTTGCGCGGCGTGGTCCTCGACGCCGTGGACGGCCCACCGTCGTCCGGAGCGACCGTCCTCCTGACCCGCGGCAGCGTCGCGGGGCACGGGCTGGGGACGGGCTCGACGGTCGGCACCAAGAACGGGCAGGTGCCGGCTGCGGATCACAAGGTCGCCACGGGACCGGATGGAGCCTTCCGGTTCGAGGGGCTGGGGCCGGGCGCCTGGACGTTGCGCGTTGCCTGGAGCGAGTGGCTGTTCGTCGATCGTGGGCTCGACGTCGAGAGCCGCGACTTGGCGGACCTGCGGATCGCCGCGCCGGCGTCCGGCGAACTGGACGTCGAGATCCTGCTGCCGGACGGCGCGGTTCACGACGGGATCTCGCTGATGCTCGAACCGAGTGCGCGCGAGCGCGCGTGGCTCAGCGGGAGCCCGTTCCAGCCCATGGTGCCCGGAGCCGTCCGGACGTTCGGCCCGCTGCCGCCCGGTCCCTGCCGGGCCACCGTGGGTGTGCGCACGGGCGTCCAGGTGACCGGAGTACGCCACGAGGAACTCGAGGTCGTGGCTGGAGAGCGCCGCCGCGCCGTCATCGACCTCCGCGAGGCCATGCCGGCTCGACTGCGGTTGATCGTGCGCGCGGGAGACGCCCCGGCGTACGGCGGCTGGGTCGAGGCCCTGCGCTCGTCCGCTTCCGAGCGGAACGGGAACGGCATCGTGCTCGAGCCTGACGGCACGGCCCTGCTGGGCGGCGTCGCGCCCGGGTCCGTGCGCCTCCAGGTCCGCGGACCCGATCGCAGTTGGTCCTGGCTGGATCCGCGCGAGATCGTCGTGCGGCCGGGTCAGGAGCAGTCCGTGGTCATCGACGTGCCGTGGGTCGAACGGACGCTCGACGTGCGCGACGCGGCGGGCTCCCCGCTCGCGGACGCGGAGATCCGCTATCTCGCGGGGAAGGAACCGGACGCGGTCGAGACGGCGGCGCGCACCGACGCGACCGGCCGCGTGAAGCTCGGTCTGCCCGAGGGGAGCGTGCGCCTGCGCCTCCCGGGCGCGCGCGAGGTGGCGATCGCGTGGGGCGGCACGCTGCCCGATCCGTTCGTGGTGCAGCTCCCGCGCGAGTGAGCCAGCGCGGGCGGAACCCCGCGTGTCAACGCGAGGCGTGCTCGGCGATCGCCTCGAGGAACGCCGGGCCCAGGTCGGCGGCCTTCTTGTCGCCCACGCCCTTGATCGCCAGGAACTCGGCGCTCGTCCGCGGGCGCTGCGCGGCCATCTGCGCCAGCGCGCGGTCGTTGAAGATCAGGTAGGGCGGCACGCCGCGTTCGGTCGCAAGGCGCTTGCGCAGCGCCCGCAGCGCCTCGAACAGGCGCTCGTCCACGTCGCCGCCGGCCTCCTCGGCCAGCGCCTCGCGCGTGGCCTTCGCGCGCTTGCGGCCCCCGGCCTTGGGCAGGACGGGCGCGAACAGGGTCACCGGCTGGCGCGCGTGCATCACCTCCACGCCGCTCTTCGAGAGCGAGAGCGTGGGGTACTCGCCGCTCGCCACGATCAGGTGGCCCTGCCCGACGAGCTGGTCGATCCACGTGCGCACCTCGGACAGCGTGCGCTCGCGCAACAGGCCGTAGGTCGAGAGCTGGTCGTGCCCCGTCTGGCGGATGCGCGCCGTCGCCGCGCCGCGCAGCACGTCGGCGACGTGCGCCGCGCCGTAGCGCTGGCCGACCTTCACGACGCACGACAGGATCATCTGCGCGATCACCGGGCCGTCCTCGACGCGCGCGATCTCGCTGAGGCACACGTCGCACGCGCCGCAGCCGTCGGCGGGGATCCCGAGCGCCTGGCCGAAGTACTCGCACAGCACCTTGTGCCGGCACACGGCGCCCGTCGCGAGGCTCCACATGTGACCCAGGCGCTGGATCTGCCGCTCGGTGTCGGCGCCCGCGCTCTCGACGCCCTGCGCGCGGGCCTCGCGCGCGCTCGACTCGATGATCGTCTTCCAGCCGTGGAAGTCGGCGCCGCCGTAGAACAGCACGCACTCCGCCGGCAGGCCGTCGCGGCCGGCGCGGCCCGTCTCCTGGCTGTACTGCTCGACGCCCTTGGGCAGGCTGGCGTGCACGACGAAGCGCACGTCGCTGCGGTCGATCCCCATGCCGAACGCGACCGTGGCGACCACCACGTCGAGGTCCTCGTTCAGGAAGCGGCTTTGCACGCGCGTGCGGTCGGGGCCGGTCATGCCGGCGTGGTAGGCGGCGCAGCGCACGCCCAGCGCCACGAGGCTCGCGCTCAACGAATCGACGTCGGTGCGGCGCAGGCAGTAGACGATGCCCGCCTCGCCGGAGTGGCGGCGGATCACGCCGTAGACCTGCGCGACGAGGTCCTGCCGCGGCAGCACCCGGTAGGTCAGGTTCGGCCGGTCGAAGCCGCCGACCAGCACGAGCGGGTCGCGCAGCGCGAGCGCCTGCACGATGTCGCCGCGCACCTCGCGCGTCGCCGTTGCGGTCAGCGCCAGGATCGGCACCTTGGGCAGCCGCTCGCGCACCGTGCCGAGCAGACGGTACTCGGGCCGGAAGTCGTGACCCCAGTGGCTGATGCAGTGCGCCTCGTCGATCGCCAGCGCGCTCATCCCGCTGCGCTCGAGCCAGGACAGGAAGCCGTCGGCGGCGAGGCGCTCGGGCGCGACGTACAGGAGCGACAGCTCGCCGCGCGCCAGGCGCCGGTCGACCTCGCGCCGCTCCTCGGGCGTCTGGACGCTGGTCAGCATCGCCGCCGCGACGCCGTTCTCGACGAGGCCCGTGACCTGGTCCTGCATCAGCGAGATCAGCGGGCTGACGACGACGGTCAGGCCCTCGCGGACCAGCGCCGGCGCCTGGAAGCACAGGCTCTTGCCGCCGCCGGTCGGCATCACGACGACCACGTCGCGGCCGGCCAGCGTCGCCGCGATGGCCTCCTCCTGCAGTGGCCGCAGGGCCTCGAACCCGAAGACGTGCCGGACGCGGTCGCGCACCCCGGCCAGCGCCGGGGTGGTGCCTTCGGTTTCCGCCGTGTGCCCCATCCCCGGACGGATTGGAGCAGGGCGGGCCGGCGGATCAAGCCCGCGGCCTGGAACGGGCGCGTCGCCCGCGGGCTCGAGGGGGGGGGTGGCAACCACCCCCTTGCGCAGTCCTTACGGAAGGGATCGAGTGATCGTGGCGGTGGGAATGGCGTCCCCTCGGGCCGCGGGGGCGTTCCGGGCGTCGCCCCGGCAAGCCGCGCAGCGCAGGCTCGAACGTCCCCACGATCACAGGTGGTCTCCATGTCCGGATCGTCCGCCATTCCTCCGACCCCGCGTTCCAGCCGCGCGTTGCAGCCCGGCTGCATCGGCGCGGCGCTCGCGCTCCTCGCCGGCCACGCGCCGGCCCACACCGTTCCCCATCTCTTCGTGCGCCAGGGCGCGGAGGTGTCGTCGCTGTACGCCGGCGGCGTCGAGATGCGCTCGTGGCACGCGGTGTGGAAGCCGGTGTGCGGATCGGACACGACGACGATGACCGCCGACGACCTGGCGTGCATCGCCGCGGCGCACGAGGCGCTGATGGAGTACCCCGCCGTGCAGGTCGACACGCCGCACCTCGCGGGCGGGTTCAACCTGGTCTTCAACGTCTCGGGTTCGATCCCCGCCGGCGCGCTCACGGCGATCGCGACCGCGGAGCAGTACATGGAGAGCGTGTTCAGCGATCCGATCACGGTGACGATCGATCTCTCCTTCGCGGTGCTGGCCTCGAACGTCCTGGGCGGAACCAGCTCGAGCTACGGGTACACGAGCTGGTCCTCCTCGCGCGCGGGACTCGTCGCCGGCATGGACGCCAATGACACCATCCAGGCCTGGCTGCCGAGCGGCTCGACCATCCCGGTGCGCTACACCAACGCGACGACGAACGAAGACCGCGTGTTCTGGACCAAGGCCAACTACAAGGCCACGGTCGGCACCGCGACCGGCTCCGACGCGTCGATGCAGTTCAACAGCGTGTTCACGTGGGACTTCGACCCGTCGAACGGGATCACGGGCGGCACGTACTCGTTCGTGGACGTGCTGATCCACGAGACCGGCCACGCCATGGGGTTCACGTCGGGCATCGACTTCCGCAGCAAGGACATCGAGGCGCTGGACGTCTTCCGCTTCCAGACCACCGACGGCAGCGGCGACCTCAACCCCGACACGCTGGCCGAGTTCCAGGCCCGGCCGCGTCTGGCGCGCTGGAACCAGCCC
Source organism: uncultured Planctomycetaceae bacterium (assembly GCA_964552795.1). Lineage (GTDB taxonomy): Bacteria > Planctomycetota > UBA1135 > UBA1135 > JAEUHZ01. The sequence goes on along the minus strand of CAZKIO010000029.1, from coordinate 2,953 downwards.
AACGACGCCCATCACAGCGACCTGATCTCGGCGGAGTTCGCGATGAGCGACGGGTCGCCCTACCAGGCCAGCCACTTCCGCGAGCAGACCGCGAACATCGGGATCATGGACCCCGCGTTCGCGGCCGGACAGACCTTCTACCCGGCCTACTACTCCCCGGCCGACGTCGCGATGTTCGACGCGATCGGCTGGGACAACTGATCCCGGCTCCCTCCGCGCGCCCTGGGGTTCCCGCGCGCGGCACGCAGGCCCGGCCGGACGCTGACCGCGACCGGCCGGGCCGCCTCGTCTCGGGCCCGATCCGAGCCGAGTTCGCCTCCGCAACCCGACTCCGGGGTGGAGATCCGCGTCACAGCGCGGGAAGCTCTCGCGTAGGGCCGAAACCCCGGGTGCGCTTCGGCATCCCAGAACCAGGAGCCCACGCTTGCACGTCGTCATCATCGGCAACGGAGTCGCCGGCATCACCACCGCGCGCGAGTTGCGCAAGCGCGAGCCCGGCTGGCGCATCACGGTCGTCTCGGGCGAGAGCGACCACCACTTCTCGCGGCCGGCGCTCATGTACGTGTTCATGGGCCACATGCGCTTCGAGCACACCAAGCCCTACGAAGACTGGTTCTGGGCGCAGAACCGCATCGACCTCGTGCGCGCCTGGGTGAAGCGCATCGACGTGGGCCGCAAGTGCCTGGAGCTCGACCGCGGAGGACCCATCGCGTGGGACAAGCTCGTGATCGCGACCGGCTCGAAGCACAACCTGTTCGGCTGGCCCGGGCAGGAACTGGCGGGCGTGCAGGGGATGGTGACGCTGCAGGACCTGGAGCTGCTGGAGGAGAACGTGCGCGGCGTGAAGCGCGCCGTGATCGTCGGCGGCGGCCTGATCGGCGTCGAGCTGGCCGAGATGCTGCACACGCGCGGCATCCCGGTCACGTTCCTCGTGCGCGAGAAGCTGTACTGGAACCGCATCCTGCCCGACGAGGAGAGCGCGATGGTCGGCCGCGTGATTCGCGCCGAGGGCATCGACCTGCGCCTCTCCACCGAGCTGAAGTCGATCGAGGGCGATGCGCGCGGGCGCGCGTGCGCCGTGATCACGAAGGGCGGGGACAGGGACGGCGAGCGCATCGAGTGCCAGCTCGTGGGCCTGACGGCGGGCGTCACGCCCAACCTGTCGGCGCTCGCGGGCTCGGACATCCCGGTCGACCGCGGCGTGCTGGTCGACGCGTCGCTGAAGACGAGCATCCCCGATGTCTACGCGGCCGGCGATTGCGCCGAGATCGTCGCGCGGCCCGGCGGCAAGGGGCAGCTCGAGCAGCTCTGGTACACCGGCCGCATGCAGGGCGAGGCGCTGGCGCGCATCCTGTGCGGCGAGAACGTGCGCCATGATCGCGGCATCTGGTTCAACTCGGCCAAGTTCTTCGACCTCGAGTACCAGACCTACGGGTTCGTGAACATGGACGTCGAGGGCGAGCGCAGCCTGTACTGGGAGTCCGACGACGGCCTGCGCGCGCTGCGCGTCGTCTACACGGATGCGGGCGTGATCGGCATGAACTGCCTGGGCATCCGCCACCGCCACAAGGTGTGGGAGCGCTGGATCGCCGAGAAGCGCTCGGTGAAGCACGTCCTCGAACACCTCGGGCAGGCCAACTTCGATCCCGAGTTCGCGCGGCGCCACGAACGCGACATGGCGCGCGCGTGGAAGGAGCAGGTGGCATGAACACGCCCACGTCCGCAACGACGCTGGACCCGTCGCTGGCGCCCGGCGGCGATCACGCCGGCGGCCTGACCGGCGGACAGAAGGCCTCGATCGCGACGCTGGTGATCGGGTTCGCGACGCTCGCGCTGGCCTTCGCCGGCTTCTCGCCCGGCGGCGGCTGGATCGCGCTGCTCGCGAGCCTGGGCCTCGTGAGCGCCGGCGCGGTGGGCTGGTTCTGGACCACGCTCGCGCCCACGACGCCCGGCATCAAGCACAACGGCATCGTGCGCGGCTCGAGCACGGCGCGCGGCGCGGTGGCGTGGGCGCTCGGGATCCTGTTCACCGGCTTCTACGTGGTGCTGTACTTCTACGAGGATCTGCGCGGGTACGGCATGCCGGCGCTGCTCGACGGCGGGGTGCGCCTCGTCGATCCGCTGTCGATGGCGATCGCCGGCCAGGCGGCCGACAAGTGGTTCCTGTACGGCACGCTCTACACGCTGGCGATCCTGGTGATGGGCGTGCGCATGCTGCTGAAGTACCGGCACAACCGCTACCAGCAGATCCGCACGCTGTCGGTGATGGGCGCGCAGCTCGGCCTGGCGTTCCTGGTGCCGGGCTTCCTGAAGAGCCTGAACCAGCCCGAGTACTACTTCAGCTACTTCTGGCCGCTCAAGCGCGAGTACTTCTTCCCCGGCTCGTTCGAGCAGCTCTCGTCGGCCGGCGCGCTGGGCTTCTTCATGCTGTTCTGGTCCACCGTGATGGCCTTCGTCGCCACGCCGGTGCTGACCTTCTTCTACGGCAAGCGCTGGTACTGCTCGTGGGTCTGCGGCTGCGGGGGCCTGGCCGAGACGCTGGGCGACCCGTTCCGCCAGAACAGCGACAAGTCGCTGCGGGCCTGGCGCATCGAGCGCTGGATGATCCATTCCGTGCTCGTGCTGGTGGTCGTCACGACCGCGCTCGTGTGGCTCAACTCGTGGCGCGGCGGGTCGCTGCTGGGCTCGTGGGGGCCGGGGATCGACCGCTTCTACGGCTTCTACATCGGCGCGATCTTCTCGGGCGTCGTGGGCGTGGGCTTCTACCCGATCATGGGCAGCCGCGTGTGGTGCCGCTTCGGCTGTCCCATGGCGGCGATCCTGGGGATGTTCCAGCGGTTCTACAGCCGCTTCCGGATCACGACGAACGGCGGGCAGTGCATTTCGTGCGGGAACTGCTCGACGTACTGCGAGATGGGGATCGACGTGCGCGCGTACGCGCAGCGCGGCGAGA
>CAZKIO010000028.1:0-60748 GCA_964552795.1 uncultured Planctomycetaceae bacterium | reverse complement strand
TGAAGTCGCCGGTCGCCACGCCGTCGGGCTGCAGGCCCACGAGGCCCAGGCTGGTAGCCGGCTGGTAGCCGATCTGCGCCGCGGCCGGAGCAGCGAGGAGCGCCGCGCCCGCGAGGCCCAGCAGGTTCTTGATCGTTCCCATCTGTCGTTCCTTGTCCCTGTCTCGAGAGTCCGAAGTGAGAGAGCTCCGCGCTCCGTGGCGCGGACGATGGGAGGGACAACTCAACGCGCGTGCCAACGCGGAGAGGGCCGTCATGGCGCCGTGGACGGACACTGCGCGGGCCCGATCGTCCAGATCCCGGAGAATGTCCACGATCTCGACTCAGCGGCGCCTCACCTCGCGGCCGGTGTACGGCGCCGGGCGTAGTGCGGATCGCTGGCGCGCCTCGACGGGAAACCGGATCCTCAGGTCGCGATCCGCGGTCGCTCGCCCGCGCGCGTGCTCGCGCACCGTGTCGTCCCACCGCAACGTAGACAGGATGAGGTCGACGTGCGTCGTGTTCGAACGCAGCTTCCGCAGCCGGCCGTCGCCCTCCGTCGCGTCGCTCACGGCTCTCAGGTGCGCGAGATCGAAGCGCGCGGTCACATCCGTGTCCGAAAGCGGCAGGGTCAACAGGTCGCCGGCCCCGATCCTCGCGAGGTCGAGCCCGCATCCGTCGCCGCGATCGGGGGACAGGTGACTGCCGAAGCCGCCCTCCCGGTCCACGGCCTGCATCCCCAAGCGCGTGAGGCCCGCGATCGGGTCGCCGGGAGCCTGGGAGTCGACGGCGAATGTCGCGGGCGCGAGCAGGAGCAGCGGGACGAGGAACGAGCGCGGGACGGGACCTCCGGGGCCGAGCCTGCGGCCTCGCGACGCGGAAGAGAGGACCGGTCCACGGTTCGCGCGCCGGCGGCTGCGCGCGACGCGCAGGCGCGGCCATAATGGGCGCATGGTCACGACCCAAGACGTCTTCCCGATCCTGCAGACCGCGTTCTCGTTCTGGTCCTCGAAGGTGCTGCTGACCGCCGTCGAGTTCGGCGTGTTCACCCGGCTGGGCCGGCGCCAGCTGACCGGGGCACAATTGGGCGCGGAGCTGGGCCTGCACCCGCGCGGCATCGCCGACTTCCTCGACGCGCTCGTCGCCATGAAGTTCCTCGAGCGCGCAGGCGACGGACCCCAGGCGCTGTACTCCAACACCGAGAGCGGGCTCGAGTATCTCGACGCGAACGGCCCGCGCTACGTCGGCGGCATCCTGACGATGCTGAACGCGCGGCTCTTCCGCTTCTGGAACGACCTGCCCGACGCGCTGCGCACGGGCCGCCCGCAGAACGAGGTCAAGCACGGCCAGAAGGGCCTCTTCGAGGAGCTGTACTCCGAGTTGCCGCGACTGGAGCAGTTCATGGGTGCCATGACCGGCCTCTCGCGCATCAACTTCGAGGCCTTCGCCGAGAAGTTCGATTTCTCGAAGGTGAAGACCATGTGCGACGTCGGCGGCGCCACGGGCCTGCTCTCCATCGAGGTCGCGAAGCGGCATCCGCACGTGCGCTGCACGTCGTTCGATCTTCCGCCGGTCGAGCCGATCGCCAGGAAGACGATCGCCGCCGCCGGCCTCTCCGAGCGGATCGCCACCGCATCGGGCGACTTCTTCGAGGACCCGCTGCCCAAGGCCGACCTGGTCACCATGGGGATGATCCTGCACGACTGGAACCTCCCGAAGAAGCTGCACCTGATCCGGTCGGCCTACGCGGCGCTGCCGCCCGGCGGCGCGCTGGTGGCGATCGAGGCGCTGATCGACGACGCGCGGCGCGAGAACCTGTTCGGCCTGTTGATGTCGCTCAACATGCTGATCGAGTTCGGCGACGCGTTCGACTACTCCGGCGCGGACTTCCGCGCGTGGTGCGCCGAGATCGGGTTCCGCCGCTTCGAGGTGATCCACCTGGCCGGTCCGACCAGCGCGGCGGTGGCGTACAAGTAGCCGCGCGGCACGAGCGCGGGCCCCGCTCGTCGTCGCGACGAGCGGGGCCCGCTTCCCTACCTCCGCGAACGCGGAGGAACGCTCAGCGCGGCAGGAGCACGCTGTCGATCACGTGGATCACGCCGTTGGTGGTCTCGATGTCGGCCTTCGCGACGCCGGCCGAGCCGATGCGCACGGCGTCCTTGCCGACCTTCACGGCCAGCGGCACGCCGGCCAGCGTGGAGACGTCGCCGCTCGCGAGCTGGTTCGCGTACACCCGGCCCGACACGACGTGGTACTTCAGGATCTTCGCGAGTTGCTCGCGGTTCTCGGGCTTGAGCAGGGTCTCGACCGTGCCCTTGGGCAGCTTCGCGAAGGCTTCGTCCGTCGGCGCGAAGACCGTGAACGGTCCCTTGCCGGAGAGCGCCTCGACCAGGCTCGCGGCCTCGAGTGCCGCGGCGAGGGTGCCGAACGAGCCCGCGTCGATCGCCGTCGCGACCAGGTTCTTCGTCGCCGGCATCATCACGCTGTCGACGACGTGGATCACGCCGTTCGAGCAGGCGATGTCGGTCTTCACCACGTTGACGCCCGCCACGCTGACCGCTCCCTCCTCGACGCGGATGGCGAAGCGCTGGCCGTTGATCGCGCTGGCCTGGCGCAGCTTGACGACGTCCGCGGCGCGCACGTCACCGGCCACGACGTGGTAGGTCAGGATGGTGCGCAGCGTCTCCTTGTTCTCGGGCTTGAGCAGGTTCTCGACCGTGCCCTTGGGCAGCTTCGCGAAGGCCGCGTCGGTCGGCGCGAAGACCGTGAACGGCCCCTTGCCGGAAAGGGTCTCGGCCAGCTCGGCCGCGCCCAGGGCCGCGGCCAGGGTCTGGAACGTGCCGGCCGCGACGGCCGTCTCGACGATGGTCTTCTGACCGGTGGCGGCGGCGGTGGCCGTGCAGGAACTGGTCTCGCCGATCGGCAGAGCGGTCGCGGCGAGGGCCAGGGCGGGGATGAGCAACGATTGCATGGGTTTCTTCTCCAGTTGAGAGGCGGTGACTCGGAACGCGAGGGTGTTCGCGGCCATCCGGCGCGCGGATGCAGGCCGTTCGCGGAAGTTCGCCGGCGCGCCTGCGCATCCGCGTCGCCGCCGCGCGCGAACGCCCGCCCGTGGAGTGGATGCTCGTCCCGCCCCGCGACCTCCTGCTGGCGCACGTGTGCGCCACGTGGGCCCTCGTGGGCCTGATCTGGATCGTCCAGGTCGTGCAGTACCCCGGTTTCGCGGACGTGGGCCCGCGCGAGTTCGCGGCCTTCCACGAACGCCACTGCGCGCGCATCGGGAGCCTGGTCGCGCCGCTCATGCTGTGCGAGGCCGCGACGGGGATCGCGTTGCTCGCCGCGCCGCCGACGGGCATGACGAGCGCGTTGTGGTGGTCCGGAGCCTGCCTGCTCGCGCTGCCCTGGCTGGCCACGGCGAGCATCGCCGTGCCGCTGCACCGCCGCCTCGCCGCCGGCGACCTCGCGGCACGGCGTGCGCTCGTCACCACGAACTGGGTGCGCACGGCGGCGTGGTCGCTGCGCGGAGCGTGGACGATCGTCGTGCTGCGCGCGGCGTGGGCTCAGGCCTGAGCCGCGGCATCCCCTCACGATGCGCGGCGGGCCCCGCCCGGATCGCGTCCGGACGGAGCCCGCGCGCGGAGCGCACGCTCAGAGTTGGCGGATCAGCGTGGTCTGGCCCGTCGGGCCGGGCTGGCCCGGAGCCGAGCCGCCCGAACCCGGCGTGCCGACCGACAGCGTGACCGACTGCAAGGTGGCCGTCGCGCCGGGACCGATCACGACCGCGTGCGTATGGCCGCCGCCGCCGTTGCCGCCCGTCCCGCCGTTCCCACCGGTCCCCCCGTTGCCGCCGCGCCCGCCGTCACCTGCACCGCTCGCCACGGCCCCGTTCGAGCCGGTGGATCCCGCGGCCCCCGCTCGGCCCGCGCCGCCGGAACCGCCGGTGCCGCCGTTGCCGGCTCGAACGATGCAGTTGTCGACGAACACGGTCGACGCGGAGACCACGAGGCCGAGGCTCGAGCCTCCACCCGTGCCTCCGCCGCCGCCTTCGCCGCCGCGTCCGCCGGAGCCGCCCGTCCCGCCATTGCCGCCAGGGAAGCCGAAGAAGAGGCCGCCGCCGCCGCCGCCACCGCCGCCGCCCCCACCGCCGCCCACGCCGTAGCCGCCGACTCCTCCGCTGGAGAGCACGGTCCAGTTCCCTCCGGTCAACGACGCCGCGTTCGTGGGCACGAAGCCGCTCGAGCCGATCCATCCGGAGTTTCCGGCAGCGCCGGAGCTGCCGTTGGAGTTCACCCCGCCGCCCGCGCCACCGGCTCCGCCGCCGGTGCTGCCGCTGGAGCCCGTGCCCGCGCCGCCCCACGAACCGTCCCAGCCGCCGCCCAGCGCGTTGCCCCCGGAACCTCCCGAACCGCCGAAGGCGCTGGATCCCAGGTTCACCCCGGCGGCGCCGTTCGCGCCCGGCGCGCCCGCGCCGGCCACGATCTCGACGCGCTCCAGCCGCAGGTTCGTGACCTGGTGCAGCTTCACGCCGTGGTTGTGGGTGCCGTTGCCCGTCGCCGCACCGGTCGTGATGCGCAGATCGCCGAGCACGATCGCCTGCGTCAGGTTCGTGCCGCGCACGCCCACGACGCCGTCGCTGGCGACCACCGAGTTGGTGAGGACCGTCACGTACGCGGCGGAGCGCGCCCAGTTGTTCGTCGCCGAGTAGCCGCCCCAGATCGACACGCCCTGGCGCAGCGTGATCGCGCCGGTGTACGTGCCCTCGGACACGTAGACGTGGTCCTTGCTGGGATCGGTCCACACGCGGTCGATCGCCGTCTGAACGCTGCCCAGCGGATCCGCCGGCGTGCCGGTCGCCGTGGGCGAACCGCCGACCGCCACGAACACCGCGCGCGCCACCGTGCCGTCGATGCCGTCGCAGTTCTGATCGACGAACGAGGCGTCGGGAACGTCGGCGAGGTCCTGGCAGCCGCACATCGGGTTGGCCGCGTTCGGGGTCCCGCGATCGGAGCCGGGGATCAGCAGGCTCATCGGCGTGGTCGCCGTGCACCAGTTGCTCCCGACGTCGTTGGCGATCGCCGTCCCGGCCGCGCCGTCCAGCGAAAGCGCGGCGCCCGTGACGCTGGCCGGCCAGCCCCCGCCGCTCCACCAGGCGACGCGGTCGACGATCGTGCCCGAGGGCGAGCTGAGCACGATCTCGTCCGCCAGGTCGTCGAGCGTGAAACCGCTGTAGACGTAGGCCACGGACACGCCGCCGTTCGTCGCCGTGTTGCCGTTGATGCCCAGCACGCGGTAGCCGTTGGCCGGGACGATCACGCCCAGGCCGCCGTTCGCGATCGTGTGCAGTTCGCCGCCGTCGTCGGAGAGCCGCCAGCCTTCCAGGTCGATCGCGACCGGCGTCGTGTTGCGCACTTCGAACCACTCTCCGAGCGCGGCCGGAACCTGCCCGGGCGAGCGCTGGATCTCGCTCACGATCACGTCGCCGGACTGCACCACGAACTCGGGCCCGGGGAACGCGCTCACGCCGGACACGCGCACGGCGCCCAGGCTGCTGCCCAGGGCCTGCGCGTAGAGCGTGTGCGGCGTCGACGGCAGCGGCAGGAGGATCTGCGCGCGCCCCTCCGCGTCGGCGTGGAACACGCGCGTCAGGAACGGTTCGACGGCGAGCCCGGACGTGGTGCCCGCACGCAGCGAGCGTCCGACGACGAGTGCGCCGCGCGAGAAGGGCTCGAAGCCTTCGATCCGGAACGAGCACGAGCCTTCGGCGAGGCGGCGCTCGAGCTTCAGCGCGCGCGCGGCGGGGCACGGTTCGTCGCTCGCGAGAGCGGGGGCGCACAGCACGGCGCACAAGAGGAGGCGAGTCGCGTGGAGCCGGTTCCGGGGGACGGGTCGCATGGTGGGTTCTCCAGTGGGGATCAGGGTGTTCGGGCCGCCGGACCGCGCGCCCGCCGCCGGAGGAGGGCGGCGCGCGCTGGCAGCACCCCCTCCACGCAGGACCGGCGCGGCAACCTCCAGGAAGCGGCCGGAAACCGGCCGATCGGCCGCCCCGCCCCGCCGGGCCGCCGTCAGCGCGGGTCCGCCGCCCGCCGCAGCAGCTCGTCGAGCCCGGCGACGCGCTCGCCGGGATCGAGCGCCGAGTCGGCCAGGATCCGCTCCGCCGCTCGCGCCGGATCGCCCAGTTCCGCGAGCACGCGCGCCACCCGCGGGCCCGCCTCGATCTCGCGCCGCTCGGCCGCGCGACGGCGCTCGCTCGTGACCGCGGCCGGCTCGGACTCCCACTGCCGGACGGTCCCATCCCCCGAGCCGGTGGCGATCCGCGTCCCGTCGGGGTGGAACGCGACCGACCAGATGTACTCGCCGTGGCCTTCGAAGCTGCCCACGAGATCGCCGGTCGCGGCGTCCCAGATGCGCAAGCGTCCGTCGCGCCCGCCCGAGGCGATGCGCGCGCCATCGGGCGACCAGGCGACGGCGAAGGCTTCGCGCGCGTGTCCGATCAGGTTGCGGCGCCGATCGAGCGCGGCGCTGACGAGCAGGAAGATCCGCCCCGAACCGGTCGCGACCGCGAGTTCGCGTCCGTCGGGAGAGAACGCGACGCACTGGGCGGCGCCCGAGCCCAGCGCGGCGGCGCGCTCGCGCCCGGTGGCCGTGTCCCGCACGCGCAGGTTGCCCGCGGCGTCGCCGATCGCGAGGGAGCGGCCGTCGGGCGCGTAGGCGAGCGTGTTCACGACGATGCGGTCCTCCTCCAGCGTCGCGTGCGTCGCCAGGTCCGCGGCGGAGAGCAGATGGATCGAGCCCGCGGGGTTGGCGAGCGCCGCCGCGATCTCCGCGCCGTCGGGGCGCCAGGCCAGCGCGTGCCACGTCCCCGCGGCCTGCTTGCGCACGATCTGGGCACCGGTGCGCGCGTCCCACAGGACCAGCGCGCCGTCGTCCGATCCGGTCGCGAGACGCGTGCCGTCGGGCGCGAGCGCCAGCGCGTGGACGCGGCCGGCGTGGCCCGCCAGCGTCGCCAGCGCTCGGCCGGTCGCGACGCTCCAGACGCGGGCGGTGCGGTCCCAGCTGCCCGACACGAGGCGCGTGCCGTCCGGAGTGTAGGCCACCGGGTAGACGTAGCTCGCGTGGCCGCGCAGGACCTCGGCGGTCTCGAGCGCGTCCCACGTGCGCACGGTGCCGCTCGTCCAGGCCGCGGTCAGGATCCGCGCGCCGTCGGCGCTCCACTGCAGCGTCGCATGCCAGGAGTGCTGCCCGACCCAGGCGCGGCGTTCGACGCGGTCGCGCGCGAGGTCGTGGATCCAGAACGAACCGTCGTCCTGCAGGCCTGCGAGTCGCAGGCCGTCGGGGCGGAACGCGAGCCGCACCGCGACGTCGAACTGCACGGCGGCGAGCACGCGCACGGTGCCGTGCTCCAGATCGAACAGGTGCACCTGCGCGCGATCGCTGGCGGCCAGCCAGCGCCCCGTGGCATCCAGCGCGATCGCGCGCGGCGGCCCGGGCGCGTCGACGCGTCGCAGCTCAGCGCCCGTCTCCGTGTCGACGACGACGACGTGCGGGTCCTTCGCGATCGCGAGACGCCGGCCCGTTGCGTCGAAGCACGACGACCCGGCGAGGACGACGCGCGCCTCGCGCCCGGGCGCGGAGAGATCGAACAGCCGTCCGCCGGCCGCGAGCCAGCGCCCGTCCGGCGAGAACGCCGCGACGCCGCGCGGATCGTCCGCAAGGCCCGCGGGCGCGGCCAGGCGCTGGCGTTCGCGTCCGGTCCGCGTCTCCCACACCACCAGACTCGCGTCCTGCAGCGAGACGATGGTCGCGCCGTCCGGACCGACCGCCAACGCGCCCCGCCGCGACGCGTCGGCTTCCAGGGCCGTCTCCTGCGCTCCGGAAGCCGCGTCCCAGATGCGCACGGAACCGTCCGCGCCGACCGCGAACACCGACCGCTCGCCGTCGAGCCAGCCCGCCTGGGAACTGCGCACGCCCAGTTCGTACGCCGCGGTCCACTGCTCCAGTTGGCGTTCGACACGCCGCCATTCGAACGCGTTCCTGCGGCCGGCCGACGCCTGGAGCAGCGCGCGCGCGTGGTTCGGATTGCCGTTCTCCAGGGCCATGCCCGCCGCCACGACGTTGGCGCGGTAGGCCTCGCGATCGGCAAGTTCGCGCAGTTGCTTCTCGTTCCACGCGAACCACCCCGCCGCGACGGCCCCGGCGAACAGCGCGGCCGCCGCCACGACCATTCCGGTGACGAGCGCGCGGTTGCGGCGCGCGAACATCCGCAACTGGTAGATCGTGCTGGGCGCGCGCGCCAGGATCGGCTGGGCCTGCAGGTAGCGGCGCAGGTCGTCGGCGAGTTCGCGCGCCGAGCCGTAGCGCTCCGAGCGGTCCTTCGCCAGCGCCTTGGCCAGGATGGTCTCCAGGTCGCCGCGCAGCGCGCGGTCGTGGCGCCCGGCCGGCGGCGGAGTCGCTTCGCAGATCATCTGCGCGGCCTGCGGCAGCGTGACCTGCGACACGTCGAGGGGCGGGAAGCCGGTGAGCAGCTCGTACGCGATCACGCCGAGCGAGTACACGTCGGAGCGTTCGTCGAGCCGGTCGGAGCGGCCCGACACCTGCTCCGGGCTCATCGTGCCCAGCGTGCCGACGACCAGCCCCGTGGCGGTGCGCGCGCGCGCGGCGCCGCTGTCGTCCTGCAGGGCACGCGCGAGGCCGAAGTCGAGCACCTTGGCGCGGCCCGCGGCATCCACGGCGATGTTCGTGGGCTTGAGATCGCGGTGCAGGATGCCCTGCGCATGGGCGTGCTGCACGGCGTCGCACACCTGCAGGATCAGGTCGAGTCGTCCCGCGAGATCCAGGCCCGCGCGGCGCGCGTGCTCCAGGAGCGTCGCCCCTTCCACCAGCTCCATGGCGATGAAGGGCTGCACGCTGCCCTGGATCTGGGCCGTCCCGGCCTCGTACACGTGCGCGATGCCCGGGTGGTTGAGCCGGCCGAGCAGTTGGGCCTCCTGGCGGAAGCGCGCCAACTGCTGCGTGGAACCGAGCCACGAGCCGAGCACCTTGATGGCGACGCGGCGCGCGGGGTTCTGCTGCTCGGCCTCGAAGACCGCGCCCATGCCGCCGCGCCCCAGGAGACGCACCACGCGGTACGGTCCGATGCGCTCGGGCACGGGACCGGACAGCTCGTCGACCTGCGCCAGTCCCAGCGCCAGCCAGCGCGCGGCGCCGCCCGCGTCGGCGGCCGACAGGAGTGCGTGCGGCTCCGCGTCGCTCGCCAGCAGCTCGTCGACCGCGGCGCGCAGGTCCGCGTCCGTCGCGCAGGCCGCATCCAGGAAGCGCGCGCGCCGAGCGGGATCGAGATCGCAGGCGTCGAGGAAGAGCGCCTTGGCGCGTGCGTGCAGCTCGGGGTTCACGACGCGCCCAGCTCCCGGATCCGCGCGCCGAGCCAGGCCCGCGCGGCGCGCCACTCGCGCTCGATCGTGGTGTCGGACACGCCCAGCAGCGCGGCGACCTCGGCCACCTCCAGGCCCGCGAAGAAGCGCAGCTCGACGATGCGGTGCTGGCGCGGATCGACGCGCTCCAGGCGCACCAGCACCTCGTCCAGGACGACCAGGTCCAGAGCCGGTCCCTCGCCCGGAGTCGGCGCGTCGACGAGCGTGCCGCGCCGCTGATCGCCGCCGCGCTTCTGGGCGCGCCGCCGGCGCGCGTGGTCGGTCAGGATCTGACGCATGACCGTCGCGGCGAGCGCCATGAAGTGCGCCCGGTCGCGCACCTGGACGCGGTCGTGGTCCACGAGGCGCAGGAAGGCCTCGTGGACGAGCGCGGTGGGCTGCAGCGTCTGGTCCGCGCGCTGGCCGCGGAAGATGCGGCCCGCCAGCGCGCGCAGTTCCTGGTAGATGTACGGCAGGAGCCGCTCGGCCGCCTGGGCGTCGCCGCCGACCCACAACAAGAGCTCGCGCGTCGCCGGGCTGGCGTCCGCCGGCGGCTGCCTCGGCTCGGAAGGGCTGCGGTCCAACGCCTACCGATCCTACCCCTGCGGGCGGGCGCGGCAGACCCAGCGCCCGACCGCCAAGGGGCGTGCCCGCGGGAGCCGTGATCTGGCAGTTTTCCTTGCCCCGACCCCTTGCGGCGAGGCCCGGAGCGCAGACAATCCATAATTGCGACTTTGTTCGAAGCGCCGTCTCCAGGGACTTCCATGAATCGACCCCGGGAGACATCCCCACAGGTTCCCTTCCCCCCACCCGGATTCGACACCATGAGATTCCTCCCCTCGATGGCCCTGGCCGTCTGTGCGTTCGCGGGGCTCTCGCTCCAGGCCCACGCCGGCGCGGGCGCGCCCGAGCCCGGCAGCCTGCTCCTCTTCCCCGTGTTCGAGAACGAGCGCGGTGAAGACACGTTCATCACGGTCACCAACACCAACTCCGACATGACGCCCGTCGGCCTGTCGCTCATGGCCGGGACGGTCGACGTCGAGTTCGTCTACATCGACGGCAACACCTGCCTCGAGTTCAACCGCACACGGCGCCTGACGCCGAACGACACGATCACCGTGTCGTCGCAGGTGGACAACCCGAACGAGCGCGAGGGCTACGTCTACGTGTTCGCCAAGAGCCCGACGTCGGGCCAGGCGATCTCCTGGAACCACCTGATCGGCATCGCGCGCGTGTTCGAGGGCGGCATCGACGAGGACTTCGACGTCAACCCGTACGTCTTCAAGTCGCCGCTCAGCCAGGGCTCGCCCACCGACGTCAATCCGGCCGACGGTCTGCGCAACCTCAACGGCCTGGAGTACGAGGCCGGTCCCGACCGCATCCTGGTCCCTCGCTTCGTGGGGCAGGACTCCGGTGACGACAGCGAACTCGTCCTGATCAACCTGACGGGGGCCGTCCAGTTCACGGCGATCGTCGACTTCCTGATCTACAACGACAACGAGGAAGTCTTCTCGGCGCAGTATCAGTTCCGATGCTGGGACGAGGTCGACCTGCTGGACATCTCGGGCGCCTTCTCCGAGACGTTCCTCGAGAACTCCAACGACAACCCGCTGGAGCAGGTCAACAACGACGAGTACGGCTGGTTCCGCATGAACGGCCGCGTGGCGTTCTCCAGCGCCGACAGCGTGCAGGATCCGATGATTCTGTCGATGCTCGCCGAGAACATCGGCGTCGGCGACGGCGCCGAGCTGCCGTTCGTGACCGGTACGCAGACCAACGGCGAACTGCTGCTGCAGGGTCCCTTCCACGACTGATCGGGAGCTGCTTGAGAGGGGCCGCGCGAGCGGCCCGTCGCGCGGGAGCCGGGTCTGCCCGGCTCCCGTCGCATCGGTCGCGGCGCACGAGCGCACCGGCCCACGGAACTGGCCGATGGCGCGCCCGGCGCGTACCCTCCCCCGCTGCCGATGAGCGTGCGGACCGTCGAGACCGACCGGGCGCCCGAGGCGCCGACCGGTCCGCGTGCGTGGCCCTGGTTCGCGGGGATCGCGCTCCTGGCGCTCGTGCTGCGCGGGGTCTACCTGCTGCAGGCGGCCTCCGCGCCGCTCTTCGAGCACCTGATCGTCGACGCGCGCCAGTACTCGCTGTGGGCGCACCGCATCGCGCAAGGCGACTGGATGGGCGACGAGGTCTTCTACCAGGCGCCGCTGTACCCCTACTTCATGGCGCTGATCGAGTGCGCGGCCGGCCCGGGCCCGGGCCCCGTGCGCGCCGTGCAGTGCGTGCTCGGCGCGGCGGCCTGCGGTTTCCTGTACCTGGCGGGGCGCGAGCTCGTCTCGCACCGGGTCGGCGCGGTCGCGGGAGCGCTGCTGGCGCTCTACCCGCCCGCGATCTTCTTCGACAGCCTGGTCCAGAAGGCTTCGGTCGGCGGCCTGCTCACGGTGCTCGTGATCTGGCTCGTCGCCCGCGCGCGCCGTGCGCCGCGCCCGCTCCGTCTGGCCGCGCTCGGCGCCGCGCAGGGCCTCTTGATGCTGACGCGCGAGGAGACGCTGCTGCTCGTGCCGGTCCTCGTGGCCTGGATCTCGTGGACCGCGCGCGGCGCGTCCGTGCGCGTCCGCGTGCTGCGGCCCGCCGCGTTCGTCGGGGGCCTCGCGCTCGTGCTGGCGCCCGTCGCGCTGCGCAACCACGCCGTGGGCGGCGGCTTCGTCCTCACCACCTCGCAGGCCGGCACGAACTTCTACATCGGCAACAACGCAGAGGCGCGCGGCATCTACGCGCCGCTGCGGCCCGGCCGGAGCAACACGGCCTACGAACGCCAGGACGCGGTCGAGCTGGCGGAGATGGCGGCGGGCCGGGAGCTGACGCCCTCGGAGGTCTCGGCGCACTGGTTCGGCGAGTCGTTCCGCTGGATCCGTGCGGAACCCGGGGCCTGGCTGCGCCTCCTGGGACTCAAGGCGTTGCTCGCCATGAACGCCTACGAGGTCGCCGACGCCGAGGACATCGACTACTACCGCGAGTACGCGCCGTTGCTCGACGCGCTGTCGCGCGTGCTGCACCTGGGCACGGTGCTGCCGCTCGCCGCCGCGGGAATCGTGCTGCTGGGACCGCGCCGTCGCGAACTCGCGATCGTCCTGGTGCTGGGCGCGACGCTGTTCGCGGGCGTCGTCCTGTTCTACGTCATGGCGCGCTACCGCTACCCGATCGTGCCGTTCGTGCTGCTGTTCGCCGCGAGCGCGCTCGTCGACGGGCTGGTGCGGATCCGCGCCCGCGCGTGGCGTGCGCTGGTGCCCGCGGGCCTCGCGCTCGCGCCGGTCGCCGTCGCCGCCAACTGGCCGCTCGCGCACCGGCCGACGGCGCTGGCAGCCGCGCACCACAACGCTGCGGCCGCGCTGATGACGGCGGGACGACTCGACGAGGCCGCGGCCGAGTACCGCCGTGCCCTGGAGCTCAACCCGCGCGTGCCCGAGACCTGGTCGAACGTCGGGCTCCTGCTGCAGCGCCAGGGCCGGCTCGAAGAGGCCGTCGCGCACCTGCGCCGCGCCGTCGATCTGCGGCCCGACGATCCGCGCTTCCTGCAGCGCCTGGGAACGGCGCTCCTGGAGCGCGGCGATCTCGAGGCCGCCGAGCCGCTCCTGGTGCGCTCGACGCAGCTCTTCGCGCGCGATCCCGAGGCCTGGACCGCGCTGCGCGTGCTGCACATCGCTGCGGGCCGCTGGGAGGCGGCGCTGGCGGTGACCCGCGCCGGGGTCGAGGCCAACCCCGACGACGTCGATCTCGGAGTGCCGCTCGCGTGGTTCCTGTCCGATTGCCCCGACGCGCGGCTGCGCGAGCCGGAGGAGGCCCTGCGCATCGCGTCCGGGCTCGACGCGCGCACGCAGGGCCGCCGCCACGACGTGGCCGACGTGCTTTCGCTGGCGCTGGCGGCGAACGGCCGCCTGGCCGAGGCCGCCGACGCCGCGCAGCGCGCCGCCGCGCTCGCGCGCGAGGCCGGTCAGTCGCAGCACGCCGCCGCGATCGAGGAACGGCTGCGGACGTACCGCGAACGGCTGCGGGACGGGCGCTGACCCTGCCGTCAGCGGACCTTGGCCCAGAACGTCTCGAGTTGCTGCGCGTCCAGGTAGAGGGACAGGTCGTTGCGCAGGAGCTCGTGGTCGCCGCGCTTGCGCTCGGCGATCAGCGCCGGATCGCCGCCCTCCTGCCACAGGCGCACCAGCTCCGCCTCGCGCTCGTACTGCGCCTGCAGCGCGGCGCGCACGCCCGACGACTGGCCGGGCGTGAGCGCCAGCCACGGCTCGATCTCGCGCATCGTGTCGTCGAGGCCCGCGACGCGCTTCTCGAGGCTGGCGCGCGCCGCCGTCACGGCCTCGGACTTGCGGATCTCCGACAGCGTGGTCGCGACCTGCTCCTTGAGCGCGGCCGGATCGGAGGGCGCGGCCGGCTGCCCCGCGCCGCTGCCCGCGATCGCGTCGCGCAGTTCTCGGCGCAGGCTCTCGAGCTCCTCGACCGAGGCGAACTCGACCGTCGCAGGCGCGCGCGGAACGGACGCGGGTCGCAGCTCGAGGAGCGCCAGGCGCTCGTGCAGCTCGCGCACCTCTCCGGACAGCGCGTCCAGGCGCGCGGTCAGCGCGCGATCCGCCGGCGCGGGCGGTGTCGGCGCGACGGACGCTGCGCCGGCGCCGGATCTGCGGCCGCCCGCGAGCACGGCCGCCAGCGCGAGCGCGCTGACGGCGAGCGCCAGCCAGGCGACGATCGGCATGTGCTTCACGGGGTCCTCCGCTGCCGCGCGCGCCGCGCGGGCGACCGTCACTGTACGCGGGCGGCGCCCGCCCCGTCAGCCCGCGGGCAGCGACCTGAGCCGTCGGCTTGGCCGGCGCCGCTCACGAGCCGGGCCGCGCTCGGTCGGCGCTCTTGGCCGCGAGCGCGACGAGGCGATCGACCAGGTCCTCGGCCGAGGCCTCCCGCCAGTGCAGCACCTCGGGCTCCAGCTCCAGGTAGAGCGGCGTGCGGCGCGCCATCAACGCGCCCACCTCCTCGATCGCGTCCTCTCCCAGGAGCGCCGGGCGCGGCGTCGGATCGGCCGCGAGGCGTCGGCGCAACTCCCCCACGGGCACGTGCAGCCAGACGCACGCCGCGCGCGTGCGCAGCAGCAACCGGTTGCGCGCGCGCTCCACCACGCCGCCGCCGGTCGCCAGGACCAGGGGTTGCGCGCGCGACAGGGCCTTCTCCAGCGCGCGCTCCTCCAGGTCGCGGAAGCGCTCCTCGCCGACGGCGCCGAGCACTTCGCCCGCGCGGAGCGCGGGCACGCGGCCCTCGTGCGCCGCGTGCAGCAGCGCGATCTCGTCGTCGAGGTCGACGAACGCGCGCCGCAGCCGCTCCGCGAGCAGGCGCCCGAGCGTCGTCTTGCCGCTGGCCCGCAGTCCGACCAGCGCGATCGGGCGCGGGTCGTTCATCGGCAGGGTGCGGGCGCGCGCGGCGCGCGACGGGTCGCTGTCCTGGGCACGCGCCCCTTGTACTCGACGCGGGCGGAACGGGGAACGCGGCGCGCTGCAGGCACCGCAAGAGGTCCGTGCGCGTGCCGCGCCGGCCGGAACGCTCAGGTCTCGGCGTCCATGCTCCAGGCCAGCGCCGAGAGGTGGGCGTGGTTGACCTCGTCGGGCGTGATGCCCAGATGGCCGGCGAGCAGTGCGACCCGCGCGGGATCGCCGCACTCCACGGACTCGGCCAGCGCGAGAAAGGGCCCGAGCTTCCCGCCCCGCTCGCGCAGAGCGTGCTCGACGTTGCCCGAGAGCTGGAATTCCTGCAGCAGGAGTTCCAGCTCGCACTCCAGGAGCGCTGGAACCAGCGACAGGATCCCGGTCAGGAACAGGTCGTCGCAAGCCTCCTCGTCCAGGCGGTTCGTGGCGATCAGCTCGCACAGCCGCCCGCGGGCCACGGCGGTCGCCACCAGCGCCGGCTGCGGACGGCCCTCGACCGTGAGCAGCAGCAGCGCGAGCCAGCGGTAGAGCTGTCGCTGCCCGAGCAGCGCCAGCGCCTGGCGGATCGAGCGCAACTGGACCGCCGGGCCGAAGCGCACGGAGTTGGCGTACGTCAAGAGCTTCAGGGTCAACCCAGGATCGTGCTTGATCTCGTGTTCGACCGCCTGCGCGTCCCAGTCGCGGCGGATGTCGGCCATGATCCGCGCGATGCGCACATGGCTGGAGTTGACGACGCGGCGCGACAGGGTCTCGGGTCGCGCGAAGTAGTGGCCCTGGAACAGGTCGAAGCCCGCGCCCTCCGCCCAGGCGTGCTGCGGCCGGCGCTCGACCTTCTCCGCCAGGAGCCGCAGACCGCGCGGCCGCAGTTCGCGCACCCAGGCCTCGACGTCCGCGGGCGGCACGGCGAGGACGTCGATCTTCACGAACTCGGCGAGATCGAGCAGCGGACCGTACGCCGGCCGATGCACGTAGTCGTCCAGTGCGAAGCGATAGCCGAGCGTGCGCAGTTCGCGCACGCGCGCCACGAGGTCGGGCGTGGGCTCGACGTCCTCCAGGATCTCGATCACCACGCGCTCCTTGGGCAGGAGCTCGATGAGGTCCGTGCACAAGAGCTCGCTGCCCAGGTTCACGAACGCGATCCGGTCGCGCAGCACCTGCCGCGCGCCCATCTCGTTGAAGGCGCCCGCCAGCACCTCGGCGGTCGTGAGCGTCGGGTCCAGGGCCCGGCTGGCGGTGTCCGTCGCCGTCGCGCGGAACAGGAGTTCGTAGGCGACCACCGCGCCCGAGCGGTCCAGGATGGGCTGGCGAGCGAGAAACGCGGATGCGGACACTGCGCGAACTCCGTGGTGCCGGCCGCGAGTTTCGGGGAAGCGAGACGGGATCGCGGGCGGCGGGACGAGCGGGAAACGGCCGTCCGCACGTCGACGGCCCGGAAACGATCTGACGGGGCACCGGCGCCGGATGGAAGGCCCGTGAACGGAATCGACCGAAACACGCCCGACCCAGGACCGCGACACCCGCGACCGGCCCAGATCTGGGACGGAGGAGCGTCCGCGCGCCGAGGTTCGTCAGGGCCGTGTATGCCGTATGTTCCGGCGCCCGGCGCCCGCCGTCAGAACGAGGAGCCCACGGGGCCCGCCGGGCCCGGCGACCAGCGCACGCGCAGGCGCGGCGCCTGGCCGGAGGCGAAGTTGCGCACGCAGCGCCACGCCGAACCGGCGCTCGGGCCGCCGTCGATCACGAAACCGATCGTGTTGCCGGGAGCCCAGTCGGCGCGCTTGACGACGGCGTGCACGAGGCCGGCGAGATCGGGGGAACGCACGATCTCGCCCGCTCCGAACAGCAACGGCGTCCAGGCCACCGCGTGGGGCGTCGTCGGCGCCCAGAGGGAAAGCGCCGTCGGCGATCCCAGCACGAACGGCGGGGCGGTGCCGACGTCGTAGGCGCGCACGTACGCGCTGACCGCGCCCGTCTGGCTCGCGGCGGCGGTGAACTCCAGATCGGCGGAGTGGATCCGCGCGTGACGCGGGACCGCGAGCACGAACTCCAGCCCGAGCTGCATCGACCCGGGGGCGTCGCGCCCGAAACAGAGCGCGCCCGAGTCGCCCGCGTCCGCGAAAGTCTGGCCCGCCTGCGGATCGTGCTGCGCGTTGTGGTGCACGGCCGCGATCGCGATCGCCTCGAAGTGCGGCGCCGGCCGGTAGTGCGCGGTCAGCGTGCCGCCGCCGGCGGGTGCGACGAAGACGGTGTGCACGCCCTCGACACCGTCGGACCAGCGGTCGAATTCGAGCGCGACGCCGCCTTGCACCGTGCGTTTGGGCGCCAGCGCGACGTGGTGGAATCCGACCAGGCTCTGGAACAGGCCCGGCGTCGCCAGCGGATCGCCGTCGACCGTGAGCGCGATGCCGGACGGCTGCGTGTCGATCGTGACCGGCGTCACGGTCGGCAGGATCTCGACCGACGCTGCGCCGGCGAGCCCATCGGAGTCCGTCGCGGAGAGCACGATCCGATAGAACGTGTCGGCCGGCGCGTGGCCGCTGGTCGGGATGGTGAAGCTGCCGCCGGCTGCGCCGGTCAGCGGCCCGAGGAACGGGTGCTCGTGGCCCGCGTGCACCAGCACCACGCGCCACGTCAGCGTGCCCGCCGCCAGAGGACCGTCCTCCACGTCGACCGCGCCGCCGCCGTACACGATCGTGTCGCCGGCGACGTACCGGGCGCCCTGCGCTGGCGCCGTGATCGCAGCCACGGGCGGGTTGCCGACGGTGATGGGCAGCGGCGCGGCGCTCACCAGCGCGGCACCGTCGCCGACGGTCAGCGTCGCCGAGTAGTTGCCCGCGACGGCGTAGACGTGCGCGGGATCCGCCGCGGTCGAGCTCGAACCGTCGCCGAAGTTCCACGCATGGGTCAGGCCGGACGGACCTTGATCCGGATCGAACGAGTTCGAGCCCGTGAACTGCACGTGCAGCGGCGCGGGACCGTTCGCGGGGCTCGCGGCGGCCAGCGCGACGGGCAGGAGGTTCGCTCCGCCGTTGTACGCGATGCGCCAGACCTTCGCGCCCTCGACCGGTCCGGTCCAGGGCACGCCCCAGGTCACGAAGTACAGCGCGCCGTCGGGCCCGAACTCCAGGTCGGCGATCGTGCCGGTGTCCGGCGCCGGCGCGAACGGCAGGCTCGCGGTCACCGTCCCCGCGCCGTCGACGACGAGGCGCCGGATCCAGCGGTTGGCGTAGTCGCCGATGAACAGATTGCCCTGGTGCTCCGGCGGAAACGCGGGCGAGCGGCACACGGCGCCGGCGACGACGCAGGCCTGCAAGATCCCCGGCACGTACGCCGGGTCGTCGTGGCGGTAGCTGAACGCGGGCGCCTGATAGGCGCTGCAGTCGCCGCCGTAGCACGCGGCGCCCTCCTGCTCGGGCCAGCCGTAGTGCGCGCCCGCGACGCCGCGGTTCACCTCCTCGTACGAGCTCGCGCCGTTGCCGCCCACGTCGCCGATCCACAGGCGGCCGGTCACGCGGTCGAACGCCATGCGGAACGGGTTGCGCAGGCCGCGCGCCCAGATCTCGGGCAGCGCGCCGGGCACTCCCACGAACGGGTTGTCGGCCGGTGCGCCGCCGGCGGGGTGCACGCGCAGGATCTTGCCGTGGTGGTTGGTGAGCAGGCCCGAGTTGGCGCCGTCGAACTGGTCACCGGTGGCGATGTAGAGCTTGCCGTCGGGACCGAAGCCCAGGCCGCCGCCGTGATGGAACTGGCCCGCCGGACCCGCGTTCTGCCACACGACGAGTTCGCTGCCGGGCGCGGCCGCAGCGCCCACGATCGTGAAGCGCGACACGCGGTTGCGCGGCTCGGTCGTCGTGAAGTAGGCGTAGAGGTGGCCGTTGACGGCGAAGTCCGGGTCGAGCGCGAGGCCCGTGAGCCCGCGCTCGCCGAACTCGTTGTTCACCGGGATCGACACGACGGGCGCGGGCAGCAGCACGCCGTTCACGATCCCGCGCACCGAGCCGCCGCGTTCGGCCACGAACACGCGCCCGTCGCTGGCCACCGCCAGCGCGTTGGGCTCCACGAGGCCGTCGGCCACGAGGCTCTTGGTGAACCCCGGCGGCAGCGCGGCGGCGAGGAGCGGCGCGGTGTTGAGCGGATCCGACGCGTAGGCCACCCACTCGCCGTTGCCGGGCTGGCCGGCGCTCAGCGCGCCGACCGGCGACTGCCGCGCGCTGGAGTCGTGCACCGCCGTGCCGGCGCCCTCCTCGAACCGGTACTGCGCGACGAGCCCGAGCGCGTCGGCCGGCACCGCACGGTTCTTGTCGGCGTCGATCTCCGAACCGCGCCGCGCCAGCGTCCAGATGCGCAGTTCGTCGATGCGGCCGCGGAAGGCCGCGGGGGTGCCGCCGAAAGCGCTCTTGCCGGCGCCGACCACGAGCAGCGGGTTGGTGGTGGATCCGGTCGACGGCACGCCCGCGTCGGGATAGGAGAGGTCCTGGATCGAGACGCCCGGCGGACCGATCACGTCCACGAGCGCGTCGACGTAGATCACCTTGCGCCCGGTCGTCGCGTCGCGCGCGACGGCCACGTGGTGCCACGTGCCGTCGAGCACGTCCACGTCGCCCTCCAGCGTGTTCAACGCGTCCAGGGACGCGCCGTCGCCGCGCCCGGTGCCGAAGCGCACGCGGCCCCCGGCGATCGAGACGCCGAAGGCGCGGCCGCTCGTGCCGTCGATCGAACGGTCGATCACGACGTTGCCCCCGCGCCAGCGCGCGTCGGGGTAGGAGCCCTGCGCGCCGCTCGAGCGCGTGGGGTTGTCCGCGCGCGTGCCGCGAACCCAGAACTCGAACGTGAAGCTGCCGGCGCCGACGTCGCAGGGCGCGCTGGCGTCCGGGCCGCCCGCGTCGTCGTCGATCGCGATCGACAGACGGTCCTGGCCCGCGGCGGCCTGTCCATGGAAGCGCAGCGCGTGCAAGGAGCCTTGCGCGGCGGCGTGTTGCGCCGGCAGGGCCGCCGCGGCCACGAGGATGGCCCATCGTAGACTGAAGCTGGGCATCCACCGAGAGTACGCGCGCGGCGCAGGAGCCGGAAGGCGTGTTCCGCGGTTCATCCCGGGACGGGAGCGGGAGCGACGGGACGCGTCCGAGACTGCTAGCCCGGCCGCCGAACACGACACGTTGAACCTGGCGACGATCACGCGAGTACCACCCCGCCGCGGTGGGGAGTCCATCGATGGACTGCTAGCCTCGTGGCACCCGGATCCGCGCGAGCGGCGGCACGGTCCGGGCCCGCACTGGCGCCGCGACCCAAGCGAGGAGCAGCCAACATGAGCAAGGGGTCACGCGAGTCGTTCGGACTGTCGCGGATCGGACAGATCGCGATCCCTGTCGGCGACATCGATCGCGCGGTCGCCTTCTACCAGGGCACGCTCGGCATGCGGCTCCTGTTCCGCGCGCCTCCGGGCCTGGCGTTCTTCGATTGCGCGGGCGTGCGCTTGATGCTCGATGCGCCGGCGGGAGCACTGGCCGATCGGCGCAGTTCCGTCCTCTACTACAAGGTCGACGACCTGGAGGAGGCGTACGCGACGCTCGTGGAGCGCGGCGTGAAGTTCGAGACCCCGCCCCACCGCATCGCGAAGCTGCCCGATCACGAGTTGTGGATGGCGTTCCTGCGCGATCCCGACGCGAACCTGCTGGCGCTCATGAGCGAGGTGCGCGGCTGATCGCTGCCGGCGCCGGCCCTCAGCGGCCGACGTCGAGCGCCCGCTCGAGTTCCGCCTCCATCACGGCGACCGGCGCGGCGTGTCCCGTGAACGCGCGGAACTGCCCGCAGGCCTGGCGCAGGAACCAGTCGGCGCCGCCGACCGTGCGCGCGCCGGCCGCGCGCGCCGCGCGCAGGAGCGGCGTCTCGCGCGGCAGATAGACGGCGTCGAGCACCACCGCGCCGCGCCGCAGCGCGCCGGCCGCGACCGGCAGCATGTCCGCGTGCGCGCGCGATCCCAGCGGCGTCGTGTGCACCAGCACGTCGTACTCGATGCGGCCCACGTCGCCGAGCGCGCAGGCGGTGGCGCCGAAGGCCCGCGCCAGCTCCTCGCGCTTCGCGGCGTCGCGGCCGGCGACGAAGCAGCGTGCGCCCGCGAGACCGTGCAGCGCCGCGCGTGCGGCGCCGCCCGTGCCGACCACGACCGCGCGCGCGTCGTCGATGCCGCGTCCGGCCTGCTGCAGCGCCGCGGCCACGCACTCGCGCACGGCGGTCGCGTCCGTGTTCAGCGCGCGCCAGCCGAAGGGCGTCCGCAGCAGCGTGTTCGCGGCGCCGCAGGCGCGCACGCCCTCGTCGGCGTCGATCGAGAGGCGCGCGGCCTCGGACTTGAACGGCATGGTCACCGAGAAGCCGCAGAAGCGCGGATCGGCGCACAGCTCCAGGACGCCCGCGATGCTGGCCGGCTCCATGGCCACGTACACCGCGTCGAGCCCCAGCACGCGCAGGCCCGCGCCGTGGACGCGCGGCGACAGCGAATGGCCGACGGGCCGTCCGAGCACGGCGAACACGCGCGTCGCGGAGTCGGGTCCGCGCGCCGGCCAGCTCGCGCGCAGCTCGTCGACCGGCACCTGACCCGGCGCCGTCGGCGCGCCGGTCCCCCGCGCCGGCGCCGCGTAGGTGGCCAGCGAACCGAACACCGGCGCGAGTACGCGCGTGAACGCGCCGGCGGCGCCGCTGGCGAACCCGACGATCGGCGCGCCCGCGCGCGCGCGCTCGGCCACCGCGAGGAGCACGCGCACACCGTCCTCGGCGCAGGCCGCGTGCGTGACGATCTTCAGCCGGTCGCCCGGCAGCAGGACCGATTCGGTCTCGGCCACGAGCGCGGCGAGATCGCGCGGGGTGCCGTCGAGCACGTGGCGCGAGACGCAGCGCCGCGCGGGCGCGCGCACGGGCCCGAGTTGCCGCGCGAGCGTCCACGGCACGTCGATCCACGCGGCACCCGCGTCCGCCGCGTCGTGCAGCGCGCGGATCCGCGCCGCGTCGTCCCCTGCGAAGGTCCCGAAGGCCTCGGGACCGTTGACGGCGGCGAGCACGGGCCGTCCGACGCCCGCGAACAGCTCGGCGAGGCGCGAACGGCCGATGCCGGCGCACGCATCGAGCCGCAGCTCGATCACGTCGGCCTGCGGCGCCTGGGAGCGCGCGGCCGCCGCGAGGCCCGCGACGTCCCCGGCCAGGATCGAGACGACGACTTCCATGCGGTCACGCGCCGCGCGGCCCGGCGCGGCGACCCCAGTATCCCGCCGCGGCCGCGGTCCGAGTCAAGGGCCTGGGCGCCGCGCCCGGGCGGTCCATCAGCGCAGGTCGCTGGCCGAGTCTTCCTCGAGGTAGTCGTAGTCCAGGTCGTCGAAACTCTGGGCGACGTAGCCTTCCTGCTTGGAACGCTCGAGTTCCTCGGCGTAGGCGCGCAGCACCGCGCTCTGGACGTAGTCGCGCGCGTCCTGGCTGATCGGATGGCAGATGTCGGCGTACAGGCGCGGCCGGCCGCGTTCGTCGAGCTCGCCGCGGTCGTCCGCCAGGCGCGCGCCGCAGTCGTTGCAGTTGCGCGCGCGGATGTGGTTCTTCGCCGCGCAGGCGGGGCAGCGGTCGCACAGTTTGCGGCTGGGCATCGCCACGAACAGGCCCTTGGCGCCCTCGATGATCTTGATGTCCCGCACGGCGAGGCAGTCGTCGATCGTCATGCTGGCGAACGCGCGCAGCTTGTCGCGGGCCGAGAGCAGGAGCTTGATGCGGACCTCGGTGATCTTCATCGACCGACCACCCCGCACTGTTTCCCGCCCGCGCACGCCCCCGCATCCGCAAGCCGCGCGTCGCGCGGTTCAAGTTTCGTCCAGGACCCGCGCGCCGTGGCCCGCGGGACGTGCGACGCACGCCATGCGGACGCCGAGCCCGCGCGCGCGCGCGAGCGTCGCGACGCGCTCGAGCGCGGCACGCGCGTCGGCCTCGTCGTCGTGGAGTCCGAACCAGCCCGATCCGCTGCCTGCCAGCAACCAGTGCGCGAGACCCGCGTCCCGCAGAAGCGACTTCCAGGCAGCGAGCGCGGGAAAGGCCGCGATCGCGGCCTTTTCGAGATCGTTCCGCAGGGAACCGCGTGCATGGCTGGCTGCCTCCGCAAGGCTGGGCCGCACCGTAGGTCCACCCCACCCCGCCGGCAAGACCCGTGCGTACACCTGCGACGTCGCGCACCCAAGTTCGGGAATCGCGAGCGCGAGCCACCAGCGCGGCACGGGTCCCGCGTGCGGCGTGCACAGTTCGCCGCGTCCTTCGCAAGAAGCCAGCCCTGCATGCGCCTTCGCGAAGAAGACGCAATCCGATCCCAGCGGCGCGAGCGCAGCCGGCAGCGCGGCCTCCGGCAACGCGGGGGCGAGCGCGGCGCGCGCCGCCAGGAAAACCGCGGCCGCGTCGGAGCTGCCGCCGCCCAGGCCGGCCTGGCTGGGAATGAACTTGGTCAGGCAGACGTCCAGACCCGCGCCGCTGCCGGCGAGCCCGCGCGCGCGGGCCGCGTCGATCAGCCCGCGCGCCGCGCGCCACGCGAGGTTGCGCTCGTCCGCCGGCACGTCGGACGACGCGAAGGGCCCGTCGACCGAGAGGTGGATCGCGCCGTCGTCGCGCCGGCGCACGCGCACGCGATCGCACAGGTCGGTCGCCAGCATCCAGGTGTGGATGTCGTGGTACCCGTCGGCGCGCTTGCCCAGCACCGCGAGCGTCAAGTTGACCTTGGCCGGCGCGAGCGCGTGGACCCAGCCGTCCTTCACGTCGCGTCCCCGTCCAGGCGCAGTGTGTCGATCAGGCGCACCTTCCCCACGCGGGCCGCGATCAGGCCCTGGGCCCGCGCCAGCTCGCCGCGCGGCTCGGCCGCGGTCCAGCGCTCGGGATCGCGCAAGGCGGCGTATTCGACCTCGATCTCGGCGCGCGTGAGCACGTCGAGCATCACGGCCCGCAGGCGGTCCGCGTCGCGCACGCCTGCCGCCCACTGCGCGCGCGCGGCGAGCAGCGCCCGCGACAGCGCCCGCGCGCGTTCGCGCTCGTCGGGCCGCAGCAACTGGTTGCGCGACGAACGCGCCAGCCCGCCGGGCTCGCGCTCGGTCGTGCACACGACGACCGGCGGTCCCCCGCGGCGGCGCGCCAGGTCGCGCACGACGAGGGACTGCTGGTAGTCCTTCTCTCCGAAGTACGCGCGCGTCGGCGCGACGATGTCGAACAATCGGTCGACGATCGTGGCGACGCCCGCGAAGTGCCCGGGCCGGAACGCGCCTTCGAGGCCCTCGGCGAACGCGCCCGGGTCGAGCAGGCGCCCGGCCGGCAGGCCGCCGGCGGCATCCAGTTCGCCGGGGAAGAACCCCTCCAGCGTTCCGGTGAACGCCATCGCGCAGCCGGCGCTCGCCAGGAGCCGCACGTCGCCGGCGAAGTCGCGCGGATAGCGCGCGAAATCGGCCGGGTCGTTGAACTGCAGCGGGTTCACGAACACGCTGACGACCGCCGCGTCGTTCTCGCTCGCGGCGCGGCGCACGAGCTCGAGGTGGCCCTCGTGCAGCGCGCCCATGGTCGGCACGAAGCCGATCGTCCGGCCCGCGGCGCGCGCGGTCGCGCACCAGGCCCGCGCGTCGCGCGGGTGGTCGAGGCGCTCGGTCACGCGCTCCGTCCGCTGGTCTGGCGCAGCGCGCGCAGGGCCTCGGCAACCGTGCGCCCCGAGCGCGCGAGCCGCAGGGCCGGGGCGATCTCGGCCAGCGGCTCCAGCACGAACGCGCGCTCCTCCAGGCGCGGGTGCGGCACGCACAGGCCCGGCAGGTCGATCACGCGCGCCCCGTACGTGAGCAGGTCCAGATCGAGGGTGCGCGGCGCGTCGCGCTCCCCGGCGACGCGTCGGCGGCCCGCGGCGTGCTCGAGCGCCAGCAGGCCGTCGAGCAGCGCCTGCGGCGGCAGCGTCGTGGAAAGCAGCGCCGCGCCGTTCAGGTAGTCCCCCTGTCCCGGCGGTCCGCCCACGGGCCGGGTCGCGTGCCAGCTCGACCGCGCGAGCAGCCGGCTGCCGGGGAGCGCCGCCAGGCCCGCCAACGCCGTCGCCAGGTGCCGCTCGCGGTCGCCGACGTTGCTGCCCAGGGCGACGGCGGCCTGCACGGCGTCCGCGGGCCGGGCCTCGGCGCTCATGCCGCTCCCGCCTCCCGCGGCGTCCGGCGCAGGAGTGCGCGCGCGGCGCCCAGCACGACGTAGACGTGGAACACGACGAACAACGCCGGGATGGGCACGGCGAGCAGCAGGATCCCGGCGACGACCGCCCACACGAGCGTGAAGAACTGACCGCGGCCGGTCAGCGCCGAGAACATGTGCGTGTAGCGGATGCGGCTGACCATCAAGAGGCCCAGCACGCCGACCAGCGCCCACAGGGCCGGCAGTGCCGGCGCCAGGTCGAGGTTCTGGGGCAGGCGGTCGATCAAGAGGCCGACCGGCGTTCGGATCCCGTCGGAATGCTCGAGCGAGGGCTTGCGCAGGGCGATGTAGAGCAGGATCGCCGAGGCGACCGTGCCCGCCGCGGCCGGCGACGGCAGTCCGCGGAAGCTCTTGTGCGCCTCGGGGTCGGGGTCGTTCTCCAGGTTGAAGCGCGCGAGGCGCAGGACCGCCATCACCGCGAACAGCGCGGCGACCGCGAAGGTCAGCCGCGGGTGGATCTCGATGCCCAGGGCCGGCCCTTCGTGCTCGATCAGGACCTTGGCCAGGATCGCCGGCGCGACGCCGAAGGTCAGCAGGTCCGAGAAGCTGTCGAGCTGGGCTCCGAAGGCGCTGGCGCCTCCGACCATGCGGGCGACCTTGCCGTCGAGCGCGTCGAAGACCATCCCCAGGTAGATCAGCCAGGCCGCCGTCGAGAGGTTCTGGTAGAAGCGCAGCGGCGCGTCGTCCGAGTAGGCCAGCGCGTCGACGCCCTTGCAGATCGCCAAGAGCCCGCACAGGGCGTTGGCGAGCGTCAGGAGGTTCGGCAGGAGGTGGATCTTCCGCAAGCGGGAGGGTCCCCGGGGAACGGGCGGGACAGGATAGCGGCCGCCGGGTCCTTGTTCCCTCTCCCCCCCCGGAACCGTAGGATCCGGCCGCTCATGAGCGCCGTCGTCCACGTCCACGCGCGGGAGATCCTCGATTCACGCGGCAACCCGACCATCGAGGTCGACGTCGGCCTGGAGAGCGGCGCGACCGGCACGGCCTGCGTGCCCTCGGGCGCCAGCACGGGCGCGCACGAGGCGCACGAGCTGCGCGACGGCGGATCGCGCTACGGCGGCAAGGGCGTGCAGAAGGCCGTCGCCAACGTCGACGGCGAGATCGCGCGCGAGCTGATCGGCCTGGACGCGTTCGACCAGGCCGGCATCGACCGCGAGTTGTGCAGCCTGGACGGCACGCCGAACAAGCAGCGCCTGGGCGCGAACGCGATCCTGGGCGTGTCGCTCGCGGTGGCGCGCGCGGCGGCCGACGAAGCCGGCCTGCCGCTGTACCGCTACCTGGGCGGCGCGGCGGCGCACGTGCTGCCGGTGCCGATGCTGAACATCCTGAACGGCGGCCAGCACGCGGACACCAGCGTCGACGTGCAGGAGTTCATGGTGATGCCGTTCGGCGCGTCGAGCTTCTCCGAGGGCCTGCGCATGGGCACCGAGGTGTTCCACGCGCTGCGCTCGATCTGCAAGGGCAAGAAGCTGTCGACGTCGTTCGGCGACGAGGGCGGCATCGCGCCCGACCTGCCGTCGACCGAGGAGGCGATCGGGCTGATCCTGGGCGCGATCGAGAAGGCCGGTCTGCGGCCGGGGCGCGACGTGTACCTGGCGATGGACGCGGCCGCGACCGAGTTCCACGAGGGCGGCAAGTACACCCTCGAGGGCAAGAAGCTGTCGTCCTCGCAGATGGTCGAGTTCTGGGCCGGGCTGTGCGAGCGCTACCCGATCTTCAGCATCGAGGACGGCCTGTCGGAGGACGACTGGGACGGCTGGGTCGAGCTGACGCAGCGCCTGGGCGCGCGCGTGCAGCTCGTCGGCGACGATCTGTTCGTCACCAACGTCGAGCGCGTGCGCAACGGACTGCTGCAGCGCGCGGGCAACGCGGTGCTGATCAAGGTCAACCAAATCGGCACCTTGTCCGAGACGCTCGACACGATCGCGATGGCGCACCGCGCGGGCTGGCGCGCGATCGTGTCGCACCGCTCGGGCGAGACCGAGGACACCACCATCGCGGACCTCGCGGTGGCCGTGAACTGCGGGCAGATCAAGACCGGCGCGCCGTGCAGGACGGACCGCGTCGCGAAGTACAACCGGCTCCTGCGGATCGAGGAGGAACTCGGCGCGCACGCGCTGTACGGCGGCCGCCTCCTCATGCAGGGACGCTGAACGGGCCATGGCGATGAACACCGATCGAGTGACCGACGCGGCGGCTCCGGCGACCACGCCGGCCGTGGAGCACGGGAGCGGGCCGCTGGCGACGCTCGCGCGGCGCATCCTGTACTGGGTGCCGGTGTTCGCGGCGCTGGCCCTGTTCGCGCAGATCGCGTTCCTGGGCCTGCGGCCCGCCCTGTGCGAGGCCGCGCGCCTCGCCGCCGCCGACGAGATGCTGCAGGCGCGCTACGCCCACGACCAGGCGCTGTTCCGCGCCTACGACCTGCAGATCCTGGCGCGCCAGGACCCGATCTTCCGCGAGCGGCAGCGCCGGCTCCAGCGGACCGTGCGTCCGCCGCAGCCCGGCGTCTGAACCCTCCCGTGGCGCGCGCGCGAGCGACGGCAAGCCCCCGTCCGTCGCGGCGCGCGGCGTGGCTGCTCGCCGTCGCCGCAATTGCTCACGTGGCGCGCGCGCAGTCCGGCCCCGAGGAGCCGCCGCGGCTGTTCGAGGGCGCGCTGGAGAACGACACGCGCCTGGAAGCGCGCGAGGCGGCGCTCGCACCGCTCCTGGAAGGCGACGCGGCCTGGAAGGAGGGCGCGCGCGAGCGCGCGTTCGACGCGTGGCGCGCGGCGATCGCGGCGAGCGGCGCCGACGGCGCGGTCGCCGCGCCGCCGCCGGGCCCCGCGCCCGACGCCGACGGCACGCTGGCACGCCGCAGCGAGGACGCGGCCTGGACGGTGATGCGCCGCCTGCGCGCGCTCGACGCCGCGGACCGCGCGGCGTGGACGGTGCGCTTCGAGCCGCTGGCCGCGGGCGCGCTCACCGCGGCCGGCGCGGACCGCGCGCGCCTCGCCGACGTGGAGCGCGCGTTCCCGCTCACGCGCGCGGCGTCGCTCGCCGCGCTGCGCCTCGCCGACCTCGCTCACGAGGAGGGCGACGCGTGGGCGGCGGGAGCCTGGCGCTCGCGTGCGCGCGCGCACGGCGATCCGCTCGCGGACGACGTCGCGACGGCGCTCGCGCGGCGCGAGCGCGACGCGGTGCGCGAGCCGCCGGCCGAGCGCGTGCCGCTCGAAGGCGCCCGCGCGCTGACCCTCGCCGCGACCGTCGAGCTGCCCGGGCGCGACGTGCCGCGCGATTTCGAGGCGCCGACTCCGGGGATCGGCGCGGTCGGCGACGCCGTGTGGATCCACAGCGCCGGGCGCCTGTTCGCGCTGTCCGCACAAGCGGTGATCGAGCACGCGATCGACGTGCGCGCGCTGGCACCTGCGGACGGCGCGCCGTGGACGGCCTCGTTCGCCGAGGAGGGCGCGGCGTGGACGGACTCCCTTGTCGCCGGCGCGGGCGGTTCGCGCCTCGTGCTGGTCGTCGGACGCGCGCGCGACCGGCGGTCGAACGCGCTCGTGTGCCTGGACGCGCGCGGCGAGCCGCGCGTCGCCTGGGCCTGGGGCGAGCGCGGGCTCGCGGGGCCCGCTGCGCGCGCCGACGCGGCGGCGTGGTTCGCCGCCGGCAGCGTCGTCGAGTTCCAGCACGGCCCCGTGCTCGTCGGCGAGCGGCTCGTCCTGCAGATGCGCGTGTGGGAGCCGGGCGAGGACGGCCGCGCGGCGGTCGACGAAGCGCGCTGCGCCGCATGGAGCGTGGCGCTCGACGTGCGCGACGGCGGCGTCGTGTGGACGCGGCACCTCGCGACCGGATCGACGGCGCGCGGACGCCTGCGCGGACGCATGGGTCAGGCCGAGACGAGCGCTCTGCCCGGCCTCTCGCTCGTGAGCGACGGACGCCACGTCGTCGTCGGCACCGAACTGGGCGTCACGGCATGCGCGGACGCGCTCGACGGACGCCTCGCATGGTGCGTGCGGACGGCACGCGCTCCCGCGGCCGGCGGCCTGGGCGGGATCGTGCTCGGCGAGGACGCCGCAAGGGTCGCGTGGTTCGCGCCGCGCGACGCGGGCGGCGTGCTCTACCGCGCGCGCCTCGGCCCCGATCTCGACGGCGCCGGTCTGTGGACCGCGGCGCCCGTGCCGTTCGGACGCGTGCTGACGCCCATCTCCGCGCGCGGCGACGAACTCCTGTTCCTCTCGCGCGAGGCCGGCCGCCTCGTCGTGTCGCGCGAGAGCCTGGGCACCGGCCCGACCGCGCGCTCGGTCCCGCTCGCCGGCCCGCGCGCACCGGCGTGGTGCATGGCCGCGCAGGGCACGCCGCGCGGGAGCGTGCTCGCCGCCGCGGACGGCCGTGTGGTGCTGCTCGACGGTGCTGCCGACCTGCGCGTGCGCTCGATGCTCGAGGTCGAACCCCTGCGCGGGCACGCTCCCCTCGACCTGCGCGTCGGCGACGGTCGCGTCTGGGTGGCCTCCCCGGGCCGGGTGGTGCTGGCGCGGACGGAGTGACGGACGAGCCGCAAGAGGCTATCGCCCGCGCGTGTCCTGCGGCCCGCGAGCGTATCCCGACAGCACCCAGCCGGCCCAGTCGCGCGGCGGGCGGCCGGCCGCGCGCAGCTCGCGCTTGGCGTGCCACAACGCTTCCGCCGCGGGCCGACCCTCGCTCCACAGGAGCGCGTAGAAGCGCACCATCAGGTCGCGCGTCGCGGCGTCGTCGACCTTCCACAGGCTCGTCACCGCCATCCGCGCACCCGCGACGTGCAGCGCGGTCTGCAGCGACTGGATCCCCTGGCCGGCGCGGCGCGCGCCCACGTTCGTCTCGCACGCGCTCAGCACTGCCAGCTCGCAGCGCGACAGGTCCAGCGAGCACAACTCCTCCGCCGTCAGGATCCCCGCGACGCGGCCCAGCGCGTCCGCGCCCAGGTCCGCGCCCGCGAGCGCCAATCCGCACAACGACATCGGTGCGAAACCCAGCACGCGTTCCTCGAGCCCCATGCGCGGGAACGATCCGCGCGCGTCGGTGTCCGCGTCGAGCACGGAACGCACCGATTCCGGCGCGAACCAGCCGTGCGTCGCGAGGTGGAGGTAGCGCGTGGCGGACGCGCGCGCCAGGAGCTCGTCCTTGCCGGCGCGCGTGCCCTCGAGCAGCACGGCGTCGAGGCCGAAGGTCCGCCGGAACAGTTCCCCCACGCCTTCGATCTCGGCGCGCGTCGCGGGGAGCGGCGCGAAACGGCCCGGTTCGCCCGCGCGCGTCGGCGGCGGCAGCGCGGCGATCTCGGTCGACGGCGCCTCGGCTCCCGAGTACGCCGGATCGCCCAGCGCGAGCAGGCTCGCGGGGCCCGGCGCGGGAGGCTGCGCGGCGCGGAGCTCGCTCAGCGCGTGGAGCGTCACGAACGCGTGCCGATCGCCCACGCGCGCGTCGGGTTCGTCCAGCGGCAGCGCGTCGAGCGGCACGAGGTGGACGAGATCGTCGGGGCACACGATCCACGTGCGCACGCCGGGGCCCGCCGCAGCGAGCAGCGGGTCGAAGAGCCGCGCGCGCAAGCGCGCGCCGTGCTCGCGCTCGCGCGCCGGGTCGGCGGCAGGAGCGTCCGCGGCCGCCAGTCCGCGCGCGACGAGCGGGCGGCCGAGCGCGCCGCGCCACGCGCCGACCAGTGCTTCCAGTTCTTCCGCCGAGCCCAGCTCGACCCGCGCGAGCGCACCCCGTGCGTCCAGGACGTGAGCCAGCAGGCGGTCGCCCAACGGGCGGGGGCGACCGGAGTCAGGTTCGTGCTTCCAGGCCGCGTAGCGCAAGAACCCGACCGCCGCCGCGCCGGGGGGAAGCGCGCGCGCGATCTCGCCGGCCGCGACGGCCGTCACGCCGGCGCCGCGCCCGGCGAGCGCTGCGCGCAGCTCGCGTTCGGCCGCATCGCGCCGCGCGCTGCAGCGGTCGATCTCGCGGCGGCGATCGTCCGCGGAGATCCCGGCCGCAGCGCCCGGCGCCACGAGGTCGTTCAGCTGTGCGCGCGCGTCGGCGACGGCTGCGCGCAGCGGCGCCAACTCCGCGTCGCGTTCGTGCCGCGCTGCGCCGGCGATCCCGGCTCCCGCGACGAGCCGGCGCGTCTCGATCAGCTCGAACAGCGCGCGCGACGGCGGTCCGCCGCCCAACGAGTCGAAGAACAGCGCCTCCTCCACGCGCGAGGTGTCCGTCGCCAGCACCGTGCGCGCCTCGCGCGTGGCGAGCAGCGCGGCCGAGAGCGTGCGCGCCAGCAGGCGTCCGACGTTCTGTTCCACCAGATCGCAGGCCCGCGCGCCTGCGCCAGTCTCGAGCAGCGTGATCGCCAGGTTCCCGCGCGCCAGCAGGACGTCGCGGTGGTCGTCGGGCAGCGTGCGCTCGAGGCCCGCGAGCACCGCGGCCGCGAGTTCCGCCGCCCCGTCGAGGTCCCCCGCCGCCGCGAGTTCGTCGGACAGGTTGGACTGCGCGCGCAGCACGTCCGGGGTGTCCTCGGGCAGCGCCGCGGCGGCCGCGAGGGCCTCCTCGAGCAGCGCGCGCGCCTCGTCGCGGCGCCCCAGCGACGACAGGAGGCCCGCGAGGTTCAGCCGCACCGAGAGCTGGAGCGGATGCCCCGCTGGCAGCGTGCGGACGCGCGTCGCGAGCACCGCCTCGTACATCTCGAGCGCGGCCTCGCGCTGGCCGAGCTGCTGCAGCGTGAACCCCAGGTTCAGGCGCGCGCTCGAGAGGCGCGAGTCGTCGGCCGGCAACAGGCGTTCGTAGCCCTCGAGCGCGCGCTCCTGCAACGCGCGCGCCCCCTCGAGGTCGCCCAGGTCGGACAGCGCCGCGGCCAGGTTGTGGCGCGCGTCGACGACCAGGCGCTCGCTGGCCCGCGCACCTCGTTCCAGGCCTTCGAGCGCGCTCTGCAAGAGGAGCCGCGCGCGCGGGAGGTCGCCGGCTCCGCGCACGATGCTGCCGATGTTCATGCGCGTCGCGAGCAGCGCGGGATCGTCCGCGGGCCGCGACGCGGCGAGGCCCTCGTGCGCGTGCTCGAGGAGCCCGAGGGCGCCGCGCGGGTCGCCGGTGACCCAGATCGCGGTGCCCAGGTTGAGCCACGTGAGCAAGAGGTCCTCGTCCAGCGGCGGCAGCGTTCGCAGGCGGTGTCGCAACACCGGCGTCCAGGCGCGCACCGCGAGGCCCGCGTCGCCGGCCTCGTAGCCCAGGCGCCCGAGCTCGTAGAGCGCGCCGGCGGCGCGGCCGCTGTGCGCCGAGCCTTCGACGTCGCCGATCCGCGCGATGTGGTCCGCCACGGAGGCGCGCGCGTCGTCCCGCCGGCCCGCGCGGGTCGCCGACCGGATGCTCTCGAGAGCCGCCATTGCCTCGTCCGCCGTGGCGATCGTCGCCGGCGATTCGGGCGCGGCGGCGAGGCGCAGCGTCGCCGCTCGGGGATCGGCGGCCGCCTCGACGCTCAGCGTGACGCGCACGACGGAGCCCGGCGTGACCGGCACCGACACGTGCGGATGCCGCGCCGGCGCGGCCTCGCCCAGGAGCTCCGCGGCACCCGACTCGACGCGCAGCGCGAGCGGCGTGCGCGCCTCGGCCCGCACGTGGAGCGTGCCCTCGAAGCCGACCGCGTAGTCGACCCCGGCCGTCCGCGGTCCTTCCGGCGCGCCCGCGGCCCCGCCGGCGAGATCGACCTCCAGCGCGCGGTCGAACGGCGTCGCCGCGGCGGGCTCGAAGCCCGCTTCCCCCGGAACGGGGGCGCGCGGAGCCGGGGCCCCGAGGGCCGCACCGGCGGCGAGAGCGAGAACGACGCGGAGCATGGCAGGCCTCGTGCGATCGCCGGCCGTCGGGGAAGGAGGCCGGCGCGAGGCGACTCCGGGATACCACGGCGGCGAAGCCGGGGCGAGGGGGCGGGGGCCCGGACGGCGACCGCGGCGCGGCGTTCGCCGACCGCGCCGCGTGGATCCGACCGTCGCGCCTGGACGGATTCGGGCTCGCGAACGGCCCTATCCCCCACGGGTGGAAAACCTTGCGCAAGCGCGCTCGCGCGATGCGCGCGGGATGTGGTTCCATGGCCGGACGGCACCGCTGGTGGCGAACCGGGCCGCGACCGGACGATAGGAAGCCCAGGGGGCGCCGTTCGTCCGCGGCGCGCTCGCGTCCGGCCGCCTGCGGCCGTATCCGTCTCCTTCCGCCTCGCCGGCGTCCGCTTCGGACGGCCGCGGGGCCTTGCAACCCACCGGATCCCGCCATGACCGAATCCCTCGAGCGACTGCGCGCCGTCCACGCCGCGATGAAGACCGAGCTGCACAAGGCGATCGTCGGCCAGGACAAGGTCATCGACGAGCTGCTCCTGGCGATCCTGACGCGCGGCCACTGCCTGCTGGTCGGGGTTCCGGGCCTCGCCAAGACGCTGCTCGTCTCGAGCCTCTCGCGCACGCTCGACCTCACGTTCTCGCGCATCCAGTTCACGCCCGACCTGATGCCGGGCGACATCACCGGGACCGAGCTCCTGCAGATCGACCCGGTGTCGAACGCGCGCTCGTTCCGCTTCGCGCCCGGGCCGTTGTTCGCCAACGTGGTGCTGGCCGACGAGATCAACCGCACGCCGCCCAAGACGCAGTCCGCGCTGCTCGAGGCGATGGTCGAGCGGCAGGTGACGAGCGCGGGCCGGCGCCACGAGCTGCCGGATCCGTTCTTCGTGCTCGCGACGCAGAACCCGATCGAGCAGGAGGGCACCTATCCCCTGCCCGAGGCGCAGCTCGACCGCTTCATGTTCCACGTGCACGTGGGCTACCCCACGCAGGCCGAGGAGCGCGAGATCTTGCGCCGCACCACGGGCGGCGCGGGCGAGGAGCCGCAGAAGGTCGTCGGCGCGGCCGAGTTGCTGGCGTTCCAGAAGGCGATCCGCGGCATCGCGATCGCCGACCACGTGTACGACTACGTGCTGGCGCTGACGCGCGGCACGCGCTCGCGCACCGAGGGCCAGCTCTCGTTCCTGCGCGATTGGGTCACCTGGGGCGCGGGCCCGCGCGCCAGCCAGTTCCTGGTGCTGGGCGCCAAGGCGCACGCGGCCCTCGCCGGCCGCAATCACGTGGCGATCGAGGACGTGCGCGTGGTGGCGCATCCCGTGCTGCGCCACCGCATCGTGACGACGTTCTCGGCGCAGGCCGAGGGCATCACCTCCGACCACATCGTCGACCGCCTGATCGCCGAGGTCACCCCGGCCGAGAAGGTCGGCGCGGGCGTCCCCGGCGTCCCCGGACGCGGGTAGGCACCGGGCATGGCGCAGGGGCTCTCCGCGCTCGACCCGGCGGTCCTGGACCGGCTGTCGAACCTCTCCCTCGTGGCGCGCACGGTGGTGGGCGGGTTCATGTCCGGACAGCACCGCTCCGCGCGGCTGGGCCATTCCGTCGAGTTCGCGCAGCACCGCGAGTACGTGCCCGGCGACGAGCTGCGCCGCGTCGACTGGAAGGTCTACGGCCGCTCCGACCGCCTGGTCATCAAGCAGTTCGTGGAGGAGACGAACCTCGTCTGCCACCTCCTGCTCGACGCCAGCGAGTCGATGGCCTTCGCCAGCCGGCCGTGGAGCAAGTTCGACTACGCGCGCTGGTGCGCGGCCGCGCTGGCGCACCTCGTGATCGCGCAGCGCGACACGGCGGGCCTCGTGATCTTCGACGAGGCCTTCCGCGCCAAGGTGCGGCCGGGCAACGGCGCGCTGCAGCGCAAGGAGATCCTGGAGACGCTCGAGAAGGCCGAGCCGCGCGGTCCGACCGGCATCGGCGGCGTGATCGACTGGATCACGCCCAAGCTCAAGCAGCGCGGCATCGTGTGCATCTTCTCGGACTTCTTCGACGACCTGGAGGCCGTCGCGCAGGGATTGCGGCGCCTGGTGCACGCCGGCCACGAGCCGATCGTGTTCCAGATCCTCGATCCCGCCGAACTGTCCTTCGACTTCACCGGGTTCCTGCGCCTCGACGGGCTGGAGGCGAGCGGCGTCCAGAAGGTCGATCCGCGCGCGATCCGCGAGGCCTACCTGGAGGAGATCGGCCGGCACAACAAGGAGCTCGCGCGGCAGGCCAGCCTCCTGTCCGTCGACGTCGTGCCGATCTCGACGGCGCAGACGCTGGACGGCGCGCTGTCGACGTACCTGGCGCACCGTTCCGCGCGCGCGCGCGGGGGGAGGCGCTAGGCGATGGGCGGCTGGATCGGGGGCTTCGTGCACGCCGGCCTGGCGGGCCTCGCCGCGCTGGCGGTCGTGCCGCTGATCATCCACCTGCTCAACCGGCGCCGCCACCGGCCGCTGGCGTGGGCGGCCATGCGCTTCGTGGTCGCGGCGCACAAGCGCACGCGCCGGCGCGTGCAGATGGAGAACTTCCTCTTGCTGCTGCTGCGCATGGGCGCGGTCGCGCTGCTGGCCTTCGCCATCGCGCGCCCGTTCACCGGCGAGCACAGCCCGCTCTCCGGCATGACCGAGAGCCGGCGCGATCTCGTGCTCATCGTCGACGGCTCGGCGTCGATGGGCGCGCGCGAGGGCGTCGAGACCGTTTTCGAGCGCGCGATCGCGCGCGCGAGAGAGAGCCTGCGCGATCTCTCCGGCGCGCGCGGCGACCGCGTGCTGCCGGTGCTGGCCGGCCAGTACCCGCGCGGCGCCTCGTGGACCACGCCCGACCAG
Organism: uncultured Planctomycetaceae bacterium; assembly: GCA_964552795.1. GTDB lineage: Bacteria > Planctomycetota > UBA1135 > UBA1135 > JAEUHZ01. The sequence continues at coordinate 25,011 of CAZKIO010000028.1, read as the reverse complement.
GCGCTGTCGCTCTTCGACGCGTTCCGGCCGACCGAGGAGCCGCTCGACCTCGCCGCGGCGCTGGCCGAGGCCGTCACCGCGGCCGAGCGCGAGGACGAGCTGGGAGCGCGCGGCGCGCTCGAGGTGCGCCTGTACTCCGACCTGCAACGCCGCTCGTTCCTGCCCTCGGCCGCGGACGCCGGCGCGGAGCCCCTCGTCCAGGCGCTCGACCGGCTGCGCGACCTGGGCGTGCGCGTGCTGGTCGAGGACGCCTCCGCCGCCGAGACCGATCCGCCCAACCTGGCCGTCACGTCCGTGCGGCCGTCGGCGCGGCTGCTGGGGCCGCGCATGCCGGCCGACGTGCGCGTCGAGGTGCGCAACTTCGGCGCCAGCGCGCGCGCGGGCGTGCGCGTCGTGCTGGAGGTCGACGGCGAGCGGCGCCCGGCGCAGACGATCGACGTGCCCGCGCGCGGAGAGGCCGAGGCCGTGTTCAGCCTGGTCTTCGCCAGCCCCGGCGAGCACACGCTGGTCGGCCGCGTCGAGGACGGCGACCGCCTGGCGCTCGACGACGCGCGCGCCCACGTGCTGGAGGTGCCGCCGCCGCTGCGCGTCCTGCTCGTCAACGGCGCGCCGGGCGCCGTCCTGGAGGAGGACGAGGTCGGCTACCTGCGCGCCGTGCTCGAGCCGCCCGGCGACGACGGCGGCCCGCTCTCCGGCGCGGCGCCCTTCGTGCCGCGCGCCGTGCGGCCCGAGGACCTCTCCTCGGGCGACGCGCGCCTGGAGGAATGGGACGTCGTGTGGATCGCCAACGTCGAGAGCCTGCCGGCCTCCACCGTCGACCGCCTCGAGGCCTGGGTGGCCGAGGGCCACGCGCTGATCGTCAGCCTGGGCGACCGCGTCGACCCCGTCTCGTGGAACGCGCGCACGTGGCGCGCCGACGGCAGCGGGCTCCTGCCGGCCGAGATCCTCCCGCGCGTCGCCGTGCGCTCGCGCGCCGAGGCGTGGCACCGCGTCAAGGCCTTCGACGCCGACCATCCGGCCCTCGCGTTCTTCACCGACCCGCGCTTCCAGCCGCTGCTCTCCGAGGTGCCGGTGTACGAGTTCTTCGGCACGCGGCCCGTCGCGGCGGCGCGCGTGCTGGCGTCGCTCGACGACGGCGCCGGGAGCGCACTGCTCCTGGAGCGCGCGTACGACCGCGGCCGCGTGATCCTGTGGACCACGACCATCGATCCGTTGTGGACGCGGCTGCCGGAATCGCCGGGCACGCTCGTGCCGCTGGTCCACGAGCTCCTGCGCCACGCGCACGTGCGCGACGGCGCGCCGCGCAACGTCGGCATCGGCGCCCCGCTCGCGGCCGAGCTCGCCGCGTTCCCGCGCAGCATGACGCTCGTGCGCCCCGACGGCACGCGCCGCGCGATCGACGGCCAGCCCGAGGAGCTGCCCGGCGGGCGCTGGCGCCTGCCGTCCGTGCCGGGCCGCGAGACCGAGCGCAGCGGCCTGTACCGCATCGAAACGGAGACCGCGGGGACGCTGGCGTTCGCCGTGGGCATCGATCCGCTCGAAGGCGACCTGGGCCGCCTCTCGACCGCGGAGCTGGGCAAGGTGCACCCGTCGCTGGTGGCCTTGCGCGGACCGGACGAGGAAGCGGCGAGCACGGATCCGGACGCGGCGCGGCGCGGCGAACTGTGGCGCTTCGTCGCCCTGGCCTGCCTCGCGTTCCTCGTGCTGGAGTCGCTGTGGGCGGCCTGGATCGGGCGCCGCCGGAGGGTCGGACCGTGACGCCGCTCCTGGCCTGGATCCGCGCCGCGCAGGAAGCGCCCGGAACCGGCGTGCGCGAGAGCTTCCGGCTGCTCGACCTGCCAGCGCCGTGGATCGTCGTGCTGATCGTGCTGCCGGCCTGCGCGCTGGTCGCGTGGTTGTGCTATCGGCGCGAGGAGCTGGCCGCCGGCCCGCGCGCGCTGCTCACCGGCTTGCGCTTCCTGGCGCTGCTCCTCTTGGTGGCCGTGCTGTGCCGCCCGGTGTTCGTGCAGCGCCGCGAGGAGGTGCGCGCGCCCGAGGTGCTGGTGCTCGTGGACAACTCCGCGAGCATGAGCCGCAAGGACGCCTACGGTTCGGACGGACCCACGCGCGACGCGCTGCGCGACCTGGCCGGCCGCACGCCGTCCGACGCGACGCGCGCCGAGCTGGCGCGCGCCGCGTGGGAGAAGCAGCTCGCGCCGCTGCTCGCGCGCGGCGGCTACGTCCCGCGCATCCTGCGCTACTCCGAGGCCGTCGAGCCGGTCTCCGATCTCGCGGGCCTGGACGCGCGCGGCCGCGCCACGCACCTGGGCGACGCGCTGCAGACCGCGCTCGCCATGCACCGCGGGCGCCACGTGACCGACGTGGTCGTGCTGTCGGACGGCCGCAGCAACGGCGGCGTCTCGCCGCTGGAGGCGGCGCGCGCGGCCGCCGCCGCGGGCGTGCCCGTGCACACGCTGGTCGTCGGCGACGCGCGGCCCGAGCGCAACCTGATCGTCGAGCTGGCCGAGGCGCCGGCCAGCGTCCTGGAAGGCGACGAGATCGCCGTGGCGGTGCGCGTCGTGGCGCGCGGTTTCGAGCCGCGCACGCGCGTGCGCGTGGTGCTGGAGGAGCTCCCGCGCGGCGGCGGCGCGACGCGCCCGTTGTCCGAGGAGGACGCCGAGGCCGGGACGGGCGGCACGCGCGTCGTGCTCGTCGCCCCGCCCGAGACCCTGGAGTTCGGCGCCACCGAGCGGCGCCTGCGCGTCTCCGTCGCGCCGCGGCCCGACGAGACCATGCGCGACGACAACGCGATCGAGGTCAGCGTGCACGTCGCGCCCGAGAAGATCCGCGTGCTGTACGTCGAGGGCTACCCGCGCTGGGAGTACCGCTACCTCAAGAACCTGCTCCTGCGCGCCGACGCGAACCTGGAGGTGCAGTGCTACCTGCTGACCGCCACGCCGGACTTCCTGCAGGAGAGCACGGCCGGGTTGCCGCCGCTCTCCGAGGTCCCGACCGGGCGCAAGGAGCTGCTGGAGCGCTTCGACGTGATCATCCTGGGCGACGTCAACCCCTACGAGATCTCGCCGGACCCGGCGCGCTGCGAGGAGTTCCTGGCTTCGCTGCGCGAGTTCGTCGAGCGCGGCGGCGGCCTGGTCCTCCAGGCCGGCGAGAACGACAACCCGCGCTCCTTCGCGGGCACGGCGCTGGCGGAGCTCTCGCCGGTGGTGATCGACACCGGCGGGTCGACCGTGCTCTCCGACACGACGCGCGAGTTCCGGCCGCGCCTGGAGGACCCGGCGGCGCCGCACGAGATCGTGCGCCTCGCCAGCGACCCCGCTCTGAACCGCGAGCTGTGGGAGGAGCCCGGCGGCCTGCGCGGCTTCTACTGGTTCCACCCGGTGCAGCGCGCCAAGCCCGGCGCGCAGGTGCTGCTGCGCCACCCCGACGCGCAGAACCCGCACGGTCGCATCCCGCTCCTGGTCGCCGGCTACTTCCCGGCGGGCCGCACGCTGTTCCTGGGCGTCGACGCCACGTGGGCCTGGCGCTACCGCTTCGGCGACCGCTACCACGAGCGCTTCTGGCGCAACGCGATCCGCTGGGTCGCGCTGGGCCGGCTCAAGAGCGGCGACCGGCGCGTGCAGCTCGACTCCCTGCAGTCGACCTGGGACCTCGCCGAGCGCGTGACGCTCGAGGGCCGCGTGCTCGACGAGGACTTCCGGCCCAGCGAGCGGCCGGCGGTCGAGGCGCGCCTGCAGAATCCCGACGGCAGCGTGAAGCCGCTGCAGCTCGTGCGCGTCGAGGGCCGCGCGGGCCTCTACCGCGCCTCGTTCGACGTCGAACGGCCGGGCCTCTACAGCGCCTGGATCGAGAGCGAGGGCCGCCGCGCCGCCTCGGCCGAGTTCGAGGTCGTGCTGCCCTCGCGCGAGAACGCCGACCCGACGCCCGACCCCGAGACGCTGGCGGCGCTGGCCTCCCTGACCCGCGGCCGCGCGCTGGAGCTGGCGCGCACGCGGGATCTGGCGGCCGAGTTCCCGGGCAACGAGGAGTTGCGCGAGCCGATCTCGTCCGAACTGATCGACGCGTGGGATCATTGGGGGACGCTGCTCCTGGCGCTGGCGCTCCTCTCCGTGGAATGGGTGCTGCGCAAGCGCTGGGAGTTGATCTAGGAACCGTTCGAGCACCATGAGCACCGCCGCCCTGATCCTGGCCCTCTGGCCGCTCGCGCCGAGCGCGCCGCAGGATCCGTCGCCGCCGGACGCGGAGGCGGCGGTCGAGACGCGCACGTTCTCGCTGCCCGACACGCGCCTCGTGCAGGCGCTGCACCACAGTGCCGAGGGGCACATCGCGGCGCGGCGCTGGAGCGAGGCGCTGGCCGATCTGCAGCGCATCCTCGAGGACCACGCCGGCGACCTCCTGGCCGGGGAGCGGCCGCGCAACTCGCTGGGCCACGTCTCCGACCAGCCGGTGCACCCCGGCGCCGCGCACCGCGTGCGCGAGCGGCTGTTCGAGCTGCCCGCCGAGGCGCGCGCGCTGTACGTCGAACGCCACGGCGCGGAAGCAGAGGCGGCCCTGGGCGCGGCGCGCGCGCGCGGCGACAGCGCCGCGCTCGCGGCGATCGCGCGGCGCTGGCCGCTGACGCCGGCCGCGGAGCGCGCCTGGTGGTGCCTGGGCGACCTCGAGCACGAGGCCGGCCGGCCCGAGCAGGCGACCTGGGCCTGGTCGCGCGCCGCCGCGGCGCGCCTCGCGGATCCGCGCGTCGCGCCGCGCGACGCGGCCGGGTGGAGCGCGGCGCGCGCGGCCCTCGCGGAGCGCGGCGTGCTCGACGCGGGCCTCGCGTCGCGCGTGGACCGTGCGCTCGCGACCGCGCGCGCCGACGCGCGACCGGTCACGACCAGCGCCGGACTGCGCCTGCCGGGCGGCGCGGAGGCCAGCGGCCCGCCGCCCGGTCCGGACAACGACGCCTGGCCCGCGCCCTACCGCCTGCCCTGGCACCCGCTGCTCACGACGCCGCGCGGCGACGGCCTGTTCGGCGCGCGCAACGGCGACCGGCTCTACGTCTCGACCGGCCTGCGCGTCCTCTCGCTGTCGGCCTTCGGCGGCGAGCTCGTGTGGGACAGCGGCGAACCGCCGGGTTGGGCCGGCCTCTCGGACATCGACCGCAGCGACCGCTTCGAGGGCGTCGATCCGCAGGCCGCGCTGCTGGCGCCCGCGGCCACCGACGACGTGGTGGTCGCCGCGCTGCAGGTGCCGTTCATGGGCGTGCGCATCGAGGACTTCCAGCGCATCCGCATCACGACGCCCATCCCCGACCGGCGGCTGTTCGCGTTCGACGCGCGCACCGGGCGCAAGCTGTGGGACCACGCGCCGCCGCCGGGCTGGGACGGCGAGAGCGGCGACCTCGCACGGCGCATGAGCTGCGCCGGCGCGCCGGTGATCAGCGGGCGCCGCGTGGTGGTGCCCATGGTGCGCATGCAGGGGCGCATCGACCTGCACGTGGCCTGCTTCGACCTGGACACGGGCGCCCTGGCCTGGTCGACGGCTCTGATCAGCGGCCAGCGCGAGCTCAACATGTTCGGCCGCGCCGAGCGCGAGTTCTGCGCGCCGCCGGTGCGCGTCGAGGGCGACCGCCTGATCGTGGCCACGCAGCTCGGCGCGATCGCCGCGCTCGACCTGTTCAGCGGCGAGATCCTGTGGGAGACGCTGTACGAGCAGATCCCGCTGCCGCGCACGCGCGAGTTCCGCGCGACCGAACGCAAGCGCTACTGGCGCAACTGCCCGCCCGTCGTGAGCGACGGCGTGGTGATCGCGGTCCCCTACGACAGCAAGCACCTCGTCGTGCTGGACCTGGAGACCGGCGCGCAGGCCTGGTACCGCGACGCGGCCTGGATCCACCGCCAGATCAACGCGCCCTCGGACAGCGTGGACGTGCTGCTGGGCGCGGAGGGGCGCACGATCTACCTGGGCGGCGACCGCGTCGTGGCGCTGGAGGCGCCCGGCGGGTTGCGCAGCCAGCAGCGCCTGCGCGTGCGCTGGAGCTGGCCGAACGACGACGTGGCGCGCTACCGCATCGGGCGTCCGGTCCTGTGCGCGGACCGCGTGCTGGTCCCCTACGACACCGAGCGCGTCGAACTGTCGCTCGAGGACGGCCGCGCGATCGCCACGATCGCCTGGCCGGGCGGCGACGGCGGCGGCAACCTGCTGGTGGCGCCGGGCGAACTGTACACCGTCAGCACCAGCCAGGTGCGCGGCGTGTTCGAGTGGGAGGCGCTCCTGGCGCGCGCGCGCGCGCAGCTGGCCGAGGCGCCGCGCGACGCGACGCGCACGCTGGCGCTGGCGCGCCTGCTGCAGGGCCGAGCGGGCGCCGACTGGGGCCGCGGACTGGGCGACGCAGCGCGCGCGCGCTGGGCGGAGGCGCGGACCGTTCTGGAGCGCGGCCTGGCCCAGGGCGCCAGCGAGTCGCGCACGGTCCTCGAGGCCGAGCTGGCGCTGGCCCTGCGCGGCGAGGCGCGCGTGCGCGCCCAGCTCGCCGACGCCGCCGGCGCTCTGACGCTCTTGCGCCGGGCGAAGCCGCTGGCGCAGAGCACCACCGAGCTGTGCGACACGCTGCGCGAGGAGATCGGCATCCTGCGCGAGCGGCGCGCGCCCGAGCGCGGCGAGCTGTTCGCCGCGCTCGACGAGCTGGCGCGCGCCTGCGAGGGCGAGACGCTGCGCGTCGCGCTGTCCGACCTGCGCGACTCGGCCGCCACGGGCCTGCGCCCGCGCCTCGTGCCCGTCGGCCCCGAGGCCGCGGACGGCGCGGTGGAGATCCCGGTGCCGCTGTGGGTGCTGCTGGAACGCGCGACGGTGAACGCCGAGATCGGCGACGTGGCCGCCGAGTTCGCCGACCTCCACGCGATCCTGGCCCTGCACGCCGACGTCGCCCTGCCGCTGGAGACGGCCGGCGACGCGGCCTCCGAACGCATCCTGGCGCTGCTCGCCGCCGGCCGGCGCGACGGCTACGAGGCGTTCGAAGCGCGTGCCCGCGCCGCGCTCGACGCGGCGCGCGCCGGCCGCGACGGCGCCGCGCTCGCGCGGCTCGCGCGCCAGTTCCCCGGCTCGGCCGCGTCGCGCGAGGCCAACGACGCGCTGCTGGCGCTGGCGCTGGAGCGCGGCGACCTCGCCGGGCTGGCGCGCATCCTCGACGCCGAGCTGCCGGAGAACGCGGACGCGTCGCGAGCGGGCCCGCGCGAGACGCACCTGCTCCTGCATCTGGCGGCCGCGGCGGGACGCAGCGGCAACCGCGAGCTGTCCGCGCACCTCCTGCGTGCGCTGGCCGCGGCGCAGCCCGACCACACGCCCGGCGTCCCGGGCCTGCCGGCGGCCCCGCTGGCCCAGACCGCGGCGGCGCTGCCCGCCTTCGAGGTCTGGCCCGGGACGAGCGAGGTCGGCCGTTTCGGCACCGACTTCACGGAACGCTACGAGTTCCGCGGCGAATTCGAGGTGCTCGGCCTCGCGCTGCCCGACACCGCGCTCGGCGAGACCCCAGCGGGCGCGCCGCGCGGCATCGTGGTGCTGCAGACGGTGCGCGAACTGCAGGCGCGCAGCGCGGTCGTGCGGATGCTCGGCTCCGACGATCCGGGGCAGCCGCGCTGGAGCCGCGAGCTCCCGGCCGGCACGCTGCCGCGCACGGTCGGCCCGTCGCCGTGGCTGCGCCGCGCGGCGTTCGCGCCGGGGCGCGTCCTGCTGGCGCTGCGCGACGAGCTGATCGCGCTCGATGCGGCGACCGGCGAGATCGCCTGGCGCTTGCGTCCGGAATCCGACGTCGAATCGATGACCGTCGCATGCGCCTCGGGCGTCGCCGTCGTCGGCCTGATCCCCGCCGGGGCGGAGCGTCCCGTGACGCTGGCCTTCGACGCGCGCGGCGGTGCGCTGTTGTGGCAGGCCACGCTGCAGGAAGCGGGTCTGCAGCGCGCGCCGCACGTCGCCGACCGCCACGTCGTCCACCTGCCGGCCTCGGGCCAGGTCCGCGGCCTCGTCCGCGACCTCTTCACGGGACGCGTCCTCGCGTCGCTGCAGCTGCCCACGCCCGCGGTGGGCGCGGTCGACCTGGAGGCCTGGACCGAGCGCGGCCTCCTGATCGTGCCCTGGTTCAACGAGATGCGGCTCTCCGAGCGCAACCACGTCGTGGCTTTCGACCTCGCCAGCGGGGCGCAGGTCTGGCGCGTGCCCTTCGAGACGCTGGGCAGCCGCCGCATGCTGACCGGTGCGGTGCAACAGGGCGAGCGCACCTGGCTGCGCATCGGCGCGCCGCCGCGCGACGAGGACCCGCTGCCGCCGCCGTTCCTGGCCGAGCTGTCGCCCGGCCTGGGCGCGGTCGCGCCGCTCGACGCGGCGCGGCTCGCGAGCGAGGACGTGATCCTGGGCCTCGCGCGCGACACGCGCGTGCGCCTGCCGGAGGGACCGCTGCTCGTGCTGTCGCCGCGCGGCACGCGCGACGGTTCGCCGCGCGAGGCGCGCCTGCGGGCGATCGACCCGGAGCGCGGCGAGCTGTGGGTGCAGGCCCTGGGCCTGTCGTTCGACGACGTGCGCAACGGCGGCCTGGTGCAGGCGGCCTGGAGCGATCGCGCCGTCGTCGTGGCGATCCCGCTGTACGATGGCAAGCAGCGGCCCGCGCGCCTGCGCAGCCTGCTGCTCACCTACGCGCGCGACACGGGACTGTACCGGGGCACGCGCGAAGTCGAACGGACCGACAAGGGGGACATGCCGCAGCTCCACGCCTTCGGCGAGGCGCTGCTCGTCCGCCGCAGCCAACGCCTGGAGATCCTGCGATGATAAACGCGATCCTGCTGCCCTGCCTGCTGTCGCTGGCGACGCCGGCGCCGATCCAGTCGCAGGCGCCGCGCGGCGACGAGTCCGCCAGCATCGTGGTGACGCCCGCGCAGGAGGAGGCCGTGAACCGCGGTCTGGCCTGGCTGGCAGCCAACCAGTCCGCCGACGGGAGTTGGGTCGCGAAGATCGGCTACAAGCTCAACAACGGCTACAACTTCACGGCCGAGGACAAGGGACATCTGGGCGTCACCTCGCTGGCCGGCATGGCCTTCCTGGCCGGCGGCCACGTCCCCGGCCGCGGCGCCTACGGCCCGGCGGTCGAACGCGCGCTGGCGTTCGTGCTGGGCTGCGTCCAGGAGGACGGCTACATCACCTACGCGGGCTCGCGGATGTACGACCACGCGTTCGCCACGCTGTTCCTGGCCGAGATCTGCGGCATGACGCACCAGGCCGAGGTGCGCAAGCGCCTGCAGAAGGCGGTCGACTTCATCGTTCGCTCGCAGAACCAGGACGGCGGCTGGCGCTACGAGCCCTACGCGACCGAGTCGGACATGTCGATCGTCGTGTGCCAGGTGATCGCCCTGCGCGCGGCGCGCAACATCGGGATCCGCGTGCCGCGTTCGACGGTCGACCGCGCCGCGCGCTACGTGGTCGATTCGGCCGTCACGCGCGACAACGGCTTCCCGGGCGCGAGCTACGGCATGGGCGGCGAGATCGGGACCTTCCACTACCAGCGCGAGGTCCACTCGCGCTCGTCGTTCCCGCTGACCGCCGCGGGCGTCACGGCGCTGCACGGGTTGGGCGTCTACTCCGACGACCTGATCAAGAAGGGCCTGGACTACCTCAGCCGCAACCTGACGGGCTTCAACCGTTCCTACGCGACGGCCGGGCACTACTACTTCTGGTACGGCCACTACTACGGCGTGCAGGCCATGTACACCGCGGGCAGCCCGTACTGGGAGACGTACTTCGAGGAGCTGCGCTCGACGCTGCTCGCCACGCAGAACAAGCTGGACGGCTCCTGGCCCAACGAGCCCGGGCCCGGACGCGCCTTCGGCACGGCCTCGGCGGTGCTGATCCTGGAGATCCCCTACCGCTACCTGCCGATCTTCCAGCGCTGAGCCGCGCCGACGCGGCCCTCCACGACACGCATGACACCCTCCGGATCAGAGCCGCGCGAGCGCGCGCCGTTGCCCGCCACGCCGGCGCTCGACGCGCTCCTGACGCGCGTCGCCGGGCGCCTGACGGGCCTGGTGTGGCTGCACGGCCTGGGGACGGCGGCGCTGGCGGGAGCGGGCTGGCTGGCCTTCGCCTTCCTGGCGGACTGGATGCTGCACCTGCCCGCGCCGGTGCGCGTGTTCCATCTGATCGTGCTGTTCGCCCTGCCGGCCTGGCTGCTGGCGCGGCACCTCGTGCGCCCGCTGCGCGCGCGACCCGACCGCGCGGGGCTGGCCGTGCTGGTCGAGCGCGCGCACCCGCGCAGCGAACTGTTCGTCAGCGCGGTCCAGTTGCGCGCCGCGACGGCGCCCGACGGCGAGCCGGAGCTGGTCGCGAGCGTGCTGCGCGACGCGGACGCCGCCGCGCGCGACCTCGACCTCGCGCCGGTCCTCGACGCGCGCGCGCCGCGCCGCCGCGCGCTGTACGGCGCGCTCTGTGCCGCACTCGTCCTGGCGCTGCTCTCCTGGAACGCGGAAGCCGCGCGCGTCTTCGTCGCGCGCATGGCGGGCGGCTCCACGCCCTGGCCGCAGCGCACGCACCTGTCGCTGGAGATCCCGATCGCGCTGGCCGGCTCGGTCGCGCCCGGCCCCGTGTCCGAGGGCGAGCTCGTCGTGCGTGTGGCGCGCGGCAGTGACGTCCCGGTCGTCGTGCGCGCCGCGGGCGAGGTCCCCGAGGAGGTCGTTCTGCACTTCGCCGGCGGACACCGCTCCGTGCTGGGCGCCGCGGGCGGCCGCGCGTTCCGCACGGTCCTGCGCGCGGTGCAGGAGGACCTGGCGTTCCACGCGACCGGCGGCGACGACGGCGACGAGACGCCGCGCGTGCGCCTCCTGGTGCTGCAGCCGCCCGACGTCACGGGCATCGCCGTCGTGGTGCGGCCTCCGGCCTACAGCGGGCTGGCGGCGAGCACCGTCCACGACCGCGACGTCGAGGTCCTGGCCGGGTCGACGCTCGCGATCCACGTGCGCAGCGCCCCCGCCGACGTGCGCGGCCGCGCGCGCCTGCTGCCCGAGGACCGCGTGATCGACCTGGTCGAGGCGCCGTTCCCCGCCGCGGAGGGCGAGCCGGTCCAGGCGGGGCTGCGCTTCGAACTCGTGGCCGAGCGCAGCCTGCGCTACCGCATCGAGCTGGTGGACGCCGAGGGCCTGTCGAACCCCGACCCGGGCCTGTACGGCATCACGGTCGTCGAGGACCGCGCGCCCGAGGTCGAGCTCGTCTCGCCCGCGCGCGGCGATTTCGACACCGTCGCCGGCGGGCTGCTGCCGCTGCGCGCGCGCGCCCAGGACGATTTCGCGCTGGCGCGCATCGGGTACGAGATCACGGCGCCGGGCACGCCGCCCGGCGGCGGCGAACTGCGCGACATGGAGTGGCGGCTGCTGACGGCCGAGGAACGCGCGTCCGTCGAACCCGAGCGCGCGAGCAGCGCTCGCGCCAGCGCGTTCGCGCGGGCGCGCCTCGAGATCGCCGCGCTGGCCGACCCGGCCATCGCGCTGGAGGGGCAGCAACTCCAGCTGGTCGTGCGCGCGCTCGACAACGCCGAGCCGCTGCCGCGCGAGGGCCGCTCGGGCGCGCTGCGCGTGCGCATCGTGGCACCCGACGAGTTCCTGCGCCGCATCCAGGACCGCCTCGCGCGCGCGCAATCGACGACGTCCGCCCTGGCCGAACTGCAGCGCGAGAAGCGCCGCCGCACGCAGGAGATCCTGGCCGTGCTTGCCAGCGACGCGCCCGGGCTGGACGGCACGCAGCAGGACATCGCCTCCGCCCTGGTCGGCGAGCGCCGCGTGCAGGGCGACGCGCGCTCCCTGGCGCGCGAGCTGACCGCGGCGGCCGAGGCCGTGCTGTACGCGCGCGTCGACGAGCGCGCGCTGGCGGCGCTGGAGCTCCTGGATCGCGCGCAGTCCGCCTCGCTGACGCGCGGCTTCGACCCCGAGCCCTGGCGCGAGCTGGCCGCCGCGTCGCGCGCGGACGGCCTTTCCGGCTCGGGCCTGGCCGGCAAGCTGGTCGAGATCGCCGCGCTGTCGCTGGAGATCTCCGAGGACCACGCCAGCGTCGCGGTGGCCGAACTGGGCCGCGCGCAGGACGCGTCCGACCTGCCCAAGGTCCAGGCGCACGTGTCGGCCGCCGAGCGCGCGCAGGGCGCCGTGCTCGACCGGCTGGAACGCCTGCTCGAGCGCCTGGCGGAATGGGACAATTTCCAGTCCGTCCTGGGGCTCACCCGCGACATCCTGAACGGACAGAAGGGCCTCAGCGAGCGCACGCGTCAGAACGCGCAGGGGAAATGAACGCGCACCGCGCCATGGGAGTCATGCCATGAAGACCGCCAGACTGCTGACCCACCTGTGCCTGTGCAGCGCCGTGTCCCTGGGTACGCCCGCGGCCTGGGCCGCGCAGGAGACGCGCAGCGAGGCGCAACTGGCCGAGGACCAGGCGCTGCTGAAGCGCCAGTTGCTGCGGCTGCGCCAGACCATGGACGTGCTCGCCGCGCGCTTCGAGAGCGAAGGGCGCACGCACGCCGCGCAGCTTCTGCGCGACGGCCTCAAGCACCTCGACGCGCGCGCGCAGGAGCTGGGCTCCAAGACGCTGGAGGAGCTGATGCTGGCCGCGCAGCAGAGCCTGGAGAGCGGCCGCACCGTGCAGTCGATCGAGGCGCAGGAGGCGGCGATCAAGAGCCTCGAGCGGCTCTACTCGATCCTGACCGACCGCCGCGGCCTGGAAGACCTGCAGAAGTCGCTGGAGAACCTGCAGGCGCTGCGCAAGGAGCTCGGCGAGCTGGCGAACCGCGAGATGAAATTGCGCGAGGAGACCGCCGCGCTGCGCGAGAAGGCGGCGACCCCCGAGCAGAAGGCGCTGCGCGAAGCGCTCGATCGCGCCGTGGCCGAGCAGCGCGATCTCCTGCAGCGCACGCAGGCCGAGGCGCGCGAGAGCCGCGACCTGGACCTCGCCGCGATCGAGGCGTCGCTGGAACGACTGCTCGCCGACCAGCGCACGGACACCGAGGTGCTGGGCGCGTGGTCGCCCGCGGAGCGCGAGGCGCTGCAGGCCGCGGCGCGCGAGACCGAGCGCGCGGCGACGCCGGCCGCGCGCGCGCAACGGCTGGCGCAGGCGACCGCCGAGCTGCGCCAGGCCGCGCAGGCCGCGCGCGAGCTGCAGGCCGACCTCGCCGAGCCGCAGCGCGCTCTCGAACGCGCGGCGGAACGGGAGGAGCGCCACGCCCGGGCGGCCAGCGATCCCGCCGCGGCGCAGGCCGGCGAGGCCCTGCGCCAGGGCGCGCAGGCGCTGCAGGACGCCGCGGCCGGCCGTGCGGCGCGGCCCGACGCGGCCGCGAAGCTGGAGGAGCTCGCGCGCGCCCTGGAGGCCGCCGCCGCGGCCGAGGACCAGGCGGCGAGCGCCGCGCGCGCCGCGGCACGCGCCGCGCTGGATCCGCTGAAAAAGCCCGACACCGCCGCGGGCCAGGCCGCGCAGTCCGCGCGCGAGGCGCTCGCCGCGGCGGAGTCCGCTGCGCAGCGCGCCGCCGCGCAGCGCGCGGAGGCGGGCGCCGATCCGTCCGCGGCGCAGGGCGAGGCGCAACGCCAGACCACCGAGGCGACGCGCGCGCTGCAACGCGGGCTCGACGATCTGCGGCGCATCCCGCCCGCGCTGGCGCAGTCGCAGAGCGACGGCGCCGAGCGCTCGCGGCGCCTGGCGGAGGCCATGCGCTCGCTGCCCGGCGCCGCGCAGCAGAAGGCCGCCGAGGCCGCGAACGAGATGGACGCCGCCGCCGGCGCGCAAGCGGCGGCGGCGGAGGCCGCACAGGGCGAGCAGGCGGCGGCCGCAGCCGCGCAGGCCGCGGCGGCGCAGCAGGCGCTGCAGCGCGCGCAGGCCGCGCTGCAGTCGGCGCGCGCGGCGCAGGCCGGATCCCAGGAGCAGGCGCAGGCCGCACAGGCCCTGCGCGACGAACAGCAGCGCCTCGAGCAGACCGCCAAGGCGCTGGAGGCGGAGGCGCGCGGAGCTGGCCTGGAGCCCGAGGCGGCGCGCGCGGCCGAGGAGGCGCTGCAGGCGGCGCAGCAGGCCATGCGCGAGGCGGGCCAGCAGCTCGGCGCGTCGCGCTCCAGCGAAGCCGCGCGCGCGCAAGAGCAGGCGCTGTCGCGGCTGCACGACGCGGCGCGCGCGGCCCGCGATGGCGTGCGCCCGACGACGCCCGAGGACCGCGCCGAAGCCCAGCGCCAGAAGGAGGAGCAGGCGCGGATCCGCGCGGAGCTGCTGAAGCTCGCCGAGCGCAACCGTCAGCGCGAGGGGTCCAAGCCCTCCCCCGCGATGGAGCGCGCCGCCAAGAGCGCGCAGCGTGCCGAGGACGAACTCGGCGACGGCGATCTCGCGGAGGCCGAGCAGGCCGAGGCCGAGGCCGAGCGGCAGATGCGCGAGGCCGAGCGCGAGCTGGGCCAGGAGGAGGAGCAGTACCAGCGCCTGCGCCAGGAGGAGCTCCTGTTCCGCATCGCCGAGCAGGTGAAGACGCTGACCGAGGAGCACCAGGCGCAGATGCGCGCGACCCTGGAGGTCGACGCGCAGCGCAAGCCCGGCGAACGCCCGTCGCACACGCAGCGCCTGAGGCTGCGCAAGATCGCGCAGGCCGAGGAGCAGCTCGCGGCGCGTGCCGCCGACATCGGCAAGGCGATCCGCGAGGAGCAGAGCATCGTCTTCGCCGAGATCCTGGACCAGGCCGGCCGCGACCTCGTGCGCATCGGACGCGACATGTCCGAGGGCGGCGAGTGGCAGAGCGGCGAGCGCGTGCAGAACCTGCAGCAGGACGTCGAGGAGAACCTGGGCTGGCTGGGCGAGGCGCTGCAGCAGGAGAAGGAGCGCCGCCAGCAGGAGCAGCAGCAGGGCCAGCAGAACCAGCAGCGGCCGCAGGGCCAGAACCGGCTCGTGCCCGACGTCGCCGAACTGAAGCTCCTGCGGCGCATGGGCGTCGACGTGGTCGACGAGATCGATCGCGTGCGCATCCTGCACCCGGAGATCGAGGCCGGCGGCGAGATCGACCGGCTCCTGCTCGAGGACATCGCGCGCCTGGGCCACCGCCACGAGCGCGTGACCGAGCTGTTCCGCGAGTTCCGCAAGCGCCTGGGCCTGCCGGATCCGGGCACGCGGGATCCGTGAGGCACGCGCCCTACGCACGCAGCCAGGGAGAAACCATGAAGCACATCCACCGCACCGCGCTGAGCCTCGTGATCGCCTTCGCCGGCGTCGCCGCCGCGCAGGATCGCCCCGTCCCCGAGCAGCAGCCGGCGCCCGGGAAGCGGGACGAGGCCGGCGTGCGCCGTTCCCAGGAGCCGGCGATCCCCGTGCGCGCCTCGGACGCCGAGCGCGAGATGGTCGAGCTGTTCGGCACCGTCGAGCGCACGCTGCAGGACATCGACCGGCTCCTGCGCGAGGCCGCGAACGCGCCGCGCGCCGCGGGCAGCGGCGAGACCGAGCTCGCGCGCAAGCTGCGCGAGGCCCGCCAGAACGGTGATCAGGCGCGCCAGGGCATCGACCGGATCCTGGAGCTCGCGCGGCAGATGAACCCCTCGGGTTCCGGCGGCGGTTCCGGCCAGGAGCCGCAGTCGGGGTCGTCGGGCCAGAGCCCGCTCGACGGGCAGGGCCAGCAGTCGACCGGGCGCGAATCGACGCCGTCGACGCCCGAGCCCGGCGCGTCCGGGGAGCCCAAGGGGCAGCAGCAGCAGCCGGGACAGGAGCCCGGCGAGAAGCCTGGGGACGCCCGCAAGCCCGACGGTCCTCAAGCGACGAACCAGGCCCCGCACGAGCGCCGCGGCGGCGATCCGCGCGGCGGCGAGCAGGGCGGCGCGGCGAGTCCGGGCGACGCGCGCGATCGCTGGGGCGACCTGCCGATGCACGCGCGCGAGGTCTTCCGCAACGAGGGCGGCCGCGACATGCCGCCGCTGTACCGCGAGTGGATCGACGCCTACTACCGCCGGCTCAACCAGAAGCCCTGACCGCGCGCGGCCCGCGCGCCGCGTGGCTGGCCGCGGCGGTGGTGGTCGCGCTCGTCCAGGCGCACGCGTCGGCCCGCGCGCGCGCGCCGGAGTTGGCGCCCAGGGCGCCGGCCGTGCAGGACGGCGGTGCGCAACCGGCGTCGCCGCTCGAACGGGCCGCCGCGCGGACGGGCGTCGGCGGCGAAGCCGCGCGCGCTGCGCTGGAGCGCGGCCTCGTGTGGCTCGAGGAGGCGCAGCGGCGCGCGGGCGACGGCTCGTTCCCGGCGACGGGTGCGCGCGCCGCGACCAGCGGCACCGGCCCCGCGGCCGAGGTCGGCGGTTTCGCGCCCGTCGCCGTGACGTCGCTCGGCGCGCTGGCCTGGATGGCGGGCGGCAGCTCGCCCGGCCGCGGCCCCCACGGCCGGGCCTGCGCCGCCGCCGTCGACTGGATCGCCGCCTGCTGCGAGTTCGACGAGCGTTCCGAGCGCCACGGCTACGTCGCGCGTCAGGGCGATCCGCTCTCGCGGATGCACGGCCACGGCCTGGCCACGCTGGCGCTGGCGCAGGCCTTCGCCATGTCGCCGCACACCGCGCGCGGCGCGCACGTCTCCAGCGCGCTGCACGCCGCGGTGCGCTGCATCGAGCGCAGCCAGGGGGTCGAGGGCGGCTGGGACTACGAGCCGCGCAAGGGGCTCGCGCACGAGAACTCGATCACGATCACGGCGGTCCAGGCCTTGCGCGCCGCCAAGGAGGCCGGCGTCGACGTCGAACGCACGGTCATCGCGCGCGCGGTCGACTACGTGGGCCGCACGCAGAAGCCCGACGGCTCGTTCCGCTACGCGCTGGGCGACCCGACGTCGTCGGTGGCCGTGACCGCGGCAGCGATCGCCACGCTGAACGCGACGGGGACGTACAGCGGCCAGCCGCTGGTCGAGGCCTACGACTTCCTCGCGCGGCGCCTCGCGCTGCGCGAACAGGAGGGCGGGCGCATCGAGGGCGACCTCGTGGTGTGTCCGTTCTACGAGCGGCTGTACCTCGCGCAGGCGCTGTGGCAGCACGCCGACCGCGGGACCTACGAGGGCTGGTGGAAGACGGAGCAGGCGCGCGTCCTCGCCAGCCAGCGGCCCGACGGGTCCTGGTCCGACGCGCGGTTCGGCGACGCGTACGCCACGGCGATGAACTGCCTCGTGCTGGCGCTGCCCGAGGGGCTGCTGCCGATCTTCCAGCGCTGAAGCTCAGGCGCCCCAGGCGACCATCATCGCGTTGGTCAGGTTGAACGTCTCGGGCTGGCAGAACGCGGCGGCGTTGCGATACCACACCTGGTACACGCGCTGGTCGCCCGGCGCGACGGCGCCGCGCACGGAGACGGCGGCGTCGCCGGCCGCCGGATACTGCGACGCGCCGGCCGCGTTGGACTTCGTTCCCAGGCGGATCACGCTGCCGCCGGCGCAGCGCAGCCCGTCGCCGAAGGCCGCGCCGGCGCCGGAGGCCAGGGCGCTGGTGCCCTGGAAGTAGAGCGCCGAGCTGTCCGGCATGCCCGAACCGGCGAGCGTCAGCGTGTCGCCCGCCACGCTCGCCGCGCCGCTCGCGGCCAGCAGCGCCCCGGCCGGGTTCAGGGAGTTCGCGCAGCCGCGTCCCGCCCCGCCCGCGTTTCCGCAGGGGCAGGCCGTCGCGCTGCCGTCGCCCGCGCACGACGCGGAGAACGAACCGGCACGCACGAGCTGGATGCCGTTGAGCGAGCCGAAGCCCGCCGCGACCGAGAGGTCGACCGTGAGCGTGCCGCCGGCGACGACGACGCGGTGCAGCGCGTAGGTCGTGCCGGCTTGCTGCGCTCCCGGCCACGCGCCGCCCACGTCCTGGGCGGAATCGGGCGAGCTCGCGACCGCCACGCGCGTGCGGAACGTCGCGCTGTCGGGCGCCCAGGCATAGGTGCGCACGAGGTACTCGCCGTCGACGAGGTTGGCGAAGCTCCAGCTCGCCGTCGAACCCGTGCCGCCCAGGTCGTGGCAGTCGTCCATCAGGCGGCCGTCCTCGCCCAGCGTCGCCGGATTGTCGAACGCGAAGTTCAGGAAGCCGCCGCTGGAGGTGAGCGTCACGGCCGACGGCGTGCCGTCCAGGCCCAGGAGCGGCGCCGCGGCGGCCGGAGCGGCGACCGCGTTCCAGTGCCCCGCGAACCCCGCGGCGGTGTGCGCGGCCGTCGGAGCGGGGTGCGCCACGTTGGCGCCGACGTCGACGTTCAGGCTCTGCGCGGAGAGCCGCGCGGCGGTGAGGACGAGCATCACGAGGAGGAGGCGCATCGATGGGATCCGGATTGCTGGGCTCGGCCGTGAGGAGCCCACCATCGTAAGGCACGTGCGCGATCGCGTGCGGGCCGCGCCGCGCCGGAAAGCCTTTCGCCCCCCTCCCCGCCGCGGAACGCCGCGCGGCCGGCGGGGTTCGACGGCGTGTGCTAGGCTTCGAGAACATGCTGCAGCGAGCCGTCTCCGGGGCGCTCCGGCGCCGCGCCGCGCCCCTCCTCGCCCTGCCACTGCTGGCCCTGCTCCCCGCGGCGCGCGCGCAGTCGTGCGAGGTGTTCGGACCGATGGCGCCGGGCCTGCGCGTGTCCCAGGCGCAGAGCTACGACCAGGTCTGGTCGACGCCGGCGCGCACGGCCAACGGCTGGACGCTGGTGTGGAACGCCGGGCAGGACATCGTGCTGCGCCGCTTCGCGCCCGACCTCGCGCCGCAGGGCGGCGACACGCTGGTCAACACGACGCTGAACCTCGACCAGCAGGACGAACCGGCGATCGGCGTCTCGACCGCCGGCAACGTGCTGGTCGCCTGGTCGGAGCGCTACGGGTACGACGGCCAGCAGATGGGCATCTTCGGCCGCGCGTACTCGCCTCTGGGCGTGCCGCTGGGGCCCGAGTACCAGATCAACCAGGTCTGGCAGGCCTCGCAGTGGCGGCCGCTGATTGCCCCGACCCCCGCGGGCGGTTTCGTCGTGGCCTGGTCGGGCGACTGGGACGGCGACGCGCTGATGCGCGTGCTGGGTCCGACGGGCGTGCCGCTCACGGGCGACATCCGCATCAACCAGTACGAGTTCGACGCGCAGGTCGACCCGGCGGTGGCCGTAGCGCCCGACGGGACGATCTTCGCCGCGTTCGTCGACTTCTCCAGCCACGGCGGGGTCGGATCCGGCCTCAACCTGTGGGGCCGGCGCTTCGACGCGCTGGGCGCACCGCTGGGCGACGAGTTCCCGCTGGCATCGACCTTCGTGAACGGCGACCAGCGGCTGCCGCGCGTCGCCGTCGACGCGCAAGGCCGCTTCAGCGTGGTGTGGCAGGACGAGCTGGCGGACGGATCGAGCTACGGCATCGCGCTGCGCCGCTTCGCCACCGACGGCACGCCCCTGGGCGCCGAGGTGCTGGTGAACACGACGACGGCGGGCGGACAGGTCGAACCGGTCGTGGCCGTCGACGGCGACGGCCGCGCGCTGGTCGCGTGGCAGGACTGGTCGCCCGGGCAGCCGCGCATCGTCGGCCGGCGCTTCGGCCCGGACGGAGTCGCGCTCGGCGGCGAAGAAGTCCTGACGCCGCCGGGCCAGTGGTGCGAGCGCCCGAGTCTCGCGCTGGATCGCACGAGCGGCGACCTGATCCTGGGCTACGACGTGTGGAACGGCGCGGACTGGGACGTCTTCGCGCGCCACTTCCGCCGCAGCGCGGCACCGCAGATCTACTGCACGCCCAAGACGAACTCGCAGGGCTGCGTGCCGCGCATCGCCTTCGCGGGCGATGCGAGCCTGTCCTCGGGCCTGCCGTTCACGATCTCCGCGACGCAGGTGATCAACCAGAAGTTCGGCGTCCTGGTGTACGGCCTGGGCTCGGCGTTCACGCCGTTCCAGGGCGGCGTGCTGTGCCTGACCGGGCCCACGCGCACGGCGCAGCAGTCCTCGGGCGGCAGCGCGGGTCCGCCGGACTGCAGCGGGACCTTCAGCTACGACTTCAACGCGCTTCTGCGCTCGGGAGCCAACCCCGCGCTCTCCGCGGGGCGCACGGTCAGCGCGCAGTACTACTACCGCGACGTGCAGGATCCGGCCGGGTTCGGCTCGGGCCTCACGGACGCGGTGCGCTTCACGGTCTGTCCCTGACGCGCGCTGGTCAACCGCCGCCCGCGCTCCACAGCCGGCCTGACGAGGCCGCGCGCTCGATCGTCGTGAACCGCCCGGTCGCCAGCTCGTACAGCTTGATCGTGCCCAGCGGGCGCGCGGGCGCGAGCAGGCTCAGCTCGTAGCGCTGCTCCGTGCCCAGCGTGGGCGCGGCGAAGGCCGCCAGGATGCCGCCCGGCAGCACGCCCAGCGGCGCGAGCACGCCGCGCAGCAGGAGATCGGTGGGCGGTCCGCCCGCGGGAGGGACGCGCGCGAGGCGCACCTCGCCGCGGTCGTCGCGCGCGGCCACGATCAGCTCGCCGGACTCGGGATCGACGAGAACGGCCTCGCCGCCAGCGAGCACGGGGCCCAGCGCGCGCGTGCCCAAGTCCAGCACGCGCACCTCGCGCACGCCGGCGTCCGCGGCCGTGACGACCGCGATGCGCCGCGCGTCGAGCCAGGCCGGCGGCCAGGGCCAGAGCGCGATGGCGGTCTCGTCCACGACGCCGGTCTCGAGGTCGACGAGCAGCAGCTCGCGCAGCACCCCGCCGCGCGAGCGCGGGTCCCGATCGGCAAACGGCGCGAGCACCGTCGCGTGCGACGCGTCGGCGGAGATCGACAGCGCATGGACCGGCCGCAGGAGGCGCGCCACGGGGAGATCCCGGCCGCCCAGCGCGGCGCGGCGCAGGCGCAGGCCGCGGCCTTCCTCCTCGACCGCGTACACGAAGCGGCCGTCGCCGGCGGGGCCCGCCAGCGCGACGACCTCGCCGCGCACGGCGTGCTTCCGGCTCTCGCCCGGCGGCAGCGGTCGCGCGGCGATCGGGCGCTCCCCGTCGGCGGACAGGATCGCGCCGCGCGCGCGATCGGCGATGTCGACGTGCTCCAGGCCTTCGACGGGGACGAACGGAGCCCGCTGCGACAGGATCGGCAGCGAGGCCGAACCCAGTTCGCTGGCGCAACCGGCGAGGAGTGCGAGACAGGGCGTGAGCAGGAGTTTCATTGCTTGGGCAGGAGGACGTAGCAGGTGCCGCCGCGCCCCATCCACGCGGACTCGAGTTCGGATCGGCGGTAGACACGACGCACGGTCGCCGCCTCGCCCGCCGCGGGGTCGTTGACGACGCAGTCGCCCCGCTCGTCGAAGCCGACCAGCACGAGGAGGTGCCCGCCCGTTCGTTCGTAGGGAGCGCCGGCAAGTTCGCCCTGCCGTGCGGCGATGCTGACGACGAGCGGCTGCCCCTCCGCGATCGAGCGCTCGACCTCGGCCCAGTCGGACATGCGCGTGAGGTAACCCGGCACGCCGAAGGTCCAGGCCGCCTGCACGTTGCGCGGCCAGTTCCCGTAGATGTCGTGCGCAGGGTCGAAGGCGCGCGCGGCCACCGCCGCGGTGGACGCCGGCGCGCCGCGATACTCGAGCAGCATCGCCAGCGAGGTCGGGCTGCAGATGCGCGCGGCGATGGTCGGGTCCTCGGCGCGCTGGCTGCGCGACGGCACGTCCAGGACGCGGCCGAAGGGGCGCGGCTCGAGCGCCGGGAGCGGGGCGACACTGCGCTCGCGGTCGGACAAGCACAACGTCAGGCGCCGCAGCACCAGCGCCCGGCCGGCCTCGCGGGCGAACGCGCGGATGCGCACCTGCACGGCTTCGAAGCGGCGTTCGCCGCGGAAGAAGTCGACGTCGATCGCGCCGCCGTCGCAGCGCACGGTGCGCGGCTCGTCGGGCGGCGCCCCCCAGTCGCCGACGTGCAGCCACGCGGACCACGGCTCCTCGTCGACGGCGCGGACGCGCAGTTCGACCACGAAGCTCGTCGCCTCGGGCGCGTCGACGTTCCACGAGAGCAGCGCGTCCTGGAACGGGAAGTCGCCGGACACGGGCGGCAGCGTGGCGATCGCCGGCTTGCCGGGAAAAGGTCGCAGCGTGTCCGCTGCCGCGTCGCTCGTCCGCGGATCCAGACGGAGCGTCTGGGTCGCGAACGGCAGCCCGGCAAGCGCGAGGACGGCGAGGAGCACGGCAACGCGCACTCTACCGCGCGGCCGCGGGATCCCGTGCCGGGGCATCCGGCACGATCCTCCGCGGTCGGGCGTGCGGGCCCGCACGGTCCGGCGTGCGGGCTCGCCGCAGGGTCGGGCAGCACGACGCCCCGCGTGCCCTGGCACGGCATGTGCCCTACCCTGGATTCGCCGACCGGCGCGGCCCTCCCCATCCCAGGCCCCACGTCCGGCGGCCCCACGACACCATGCGCACGTTCGCCCCCTGCACCGTCCTCGTCGCCCTCTCTCTCACCGGCCTGCCCGCCGCGGGCCGCGCCGCCCCGCTGCGGACGGATCCCGGCGTCGAGCAGGTGTCGGGCCCGACCGTCCCCGAGCTCAGCGACCGCGAAAAGGAGGCGCGGCGCATCCTGCGTCTGGCGAGCGGCCAGGCCATCCGCGTCGTGTCGCGCTGGCGCGACGGCGCCTGGGAGTACAAGGGCAAGAGCGGCTGGGAGCGCCTGGACCCGCGCATCGTGGCCGGCGTCGAGACCGAGCGCGACATCCTGCGGCTGTGGCGCGAGCGCCGCGCCAAGGCGGACCTGAAGGACCACGAGGCGCGCGTCGAGCTCGCGCGCTGGGCGGCGGACGAAGGCCTGGCGACGGAGGCGCTGGCCGAGCTCGACGCGGTCCTCGCCGCGGATCCCGATCACCCGCGCGCGCTCGCCGTGCTGGAGTCGCGCTGGCTGCTCAGCGTGCCGTCGATGGAGGTGCCGGCGGACGCCGAGCGCACGGCACGCGAGGCGCTCCTGCGCTTCGGCTCGGGGCTGCCGCCCGCGGCGCGCGAGGTCGCGGTGCGCGAGCTGGCCCGCGCGCGCGACCGCGAGGCGCTGCGCGCCGACCTCGCCCGCGACCTGTGGTCGCCGATCGTGGTGCGCCGCAGCTTCGCGGCCCTCGCGCTGCGCCGCCTCTTCGCCGGCGAGGAGGTGAAGCCGCTGCTCGTGCATGCGGTGCTCGACGCCTCCGAGGACGTGCGCGTCGGCTCCGCGCTGGCGCTCAAGGCCGCGAACGAACCCGCGCTCGTCCTGCCCGCGATCCGCGCGCTGGCCAGCCCCTCGGTGTACGTGCGCGCCAATGCCGCCACGGCTCTCGGCCACATGGGCTACCCCGCGGCCGTCGAGCCGCTGATCTCGCGCCTCGCCGCCGCCATGCAGGCCGGCAGCGATGCGCGCGCGCCGCACGCCCACATCTTCAGCGGCCGGCAGGTGGCCTACGTCCAGGACTTCGACGTCGAGGTGGCGCAATTCCAGGCCGTGGCCGATCCGCAGGTGAACGTGCTGCTCGAAGGCAACGCGCTGGAGGCGGCGGTGATCGGCGCCCGCGAGGAGAGCGTGGCCATCGAGGTCGTGGCGATCCGCCAGGCGCTGGAGAACCTGGTGCAGTGCCGTCCCGGCGGCACGGCGCGCGACTGGCTGCGCTGGTGGGAGCGCGAGAGCGGCAAGTGGCGCGCGGCGGACCATGCCGGCCCGGCCACCGCCGGCGGCTGAACCGGGCGCGCAGGGCGACTACTGCGGCAGCGACGCCAGGAAGCCGTCG
The DNA here is from genome assembly GCA_964552795.1 of uncultured Planctomycetaceae bacterium. GTDB lineage: Bacteria > Planctomycetota > UBA1135 > UBA1135 > JAEUHZ01. Next base: position 1,377 of record CAZKIO010000028.1, on the reverse strand, counting down.
GCGATGAAGTCGGCGAGGATCTCGTTGCCGCGCTCGGCGAAGTGGCAGGAGTCGAAGTACAGCGTCTCCTTCACGTCGCGGAACACCATCGAGGCATCGAGGAACACTTCGCCCTCGGCCTTCAGCACCTCGCCGCCCTTGCGCAGGTACGGGTAGCCGACCTCGACGCCCTCGCGCCATTCCTTGATCGCGATGCCGACCTGCTGCTCCTTCTCGGTCGGCGTCTTGCTCCCGGGGTCCAGCAGCGTGGGCTGCAGGACGTGCACGTAGTGGATGCCCCGCTCCTTGCACAGTCCGCGCAGGGAGCGCGACGATTCCAGCCACATGCGCACGGAGGCGCGCATGTTGCCCAGGACGTCCTGCGTGAAGGGCGGGCCGTGCAGGACGCGCGCCGCCTGCGAGGACTGCAGTTGCTCGACGTACTCGTCGTAGGCGGCGCGCGAGCGCTTGCGCAGCCCCTCGAGGTGCGCGGAGAGCAGGCGGCTGAGCAGGGCGCTGCGGTACACGCCCCAGTCCAGGGCGCGGCGGGCGCGGGCCTCCAGCGCGCGCTGGGCGCTGCGCCCCTCAAGCACCTTGTCGAGCGCCGCGCGGTCGGTGATGCCGGACGCCGCCAGCGAACCCCAGTGCGGGATCGACGGGTACACCGGGCTCGTGCCGAACGCGACGTTCTGGTTCGATACGGCGACCTCGTTGAAGCCGTCGATCAGGAGCACGGCCTCGGGCTGCAGGCCCAGGCCGATCTGGAAGTTGACGAGGCCCAGTTGCTGCGGCTGCTTGAAGCCGCCGTGGCCGTAGCGGAAGAAGCGCACCCGGCGACCGGCGAAGCGCGGATCGGCGGCGAGACGCTCCGTGAGGCGCGGCACGCCGTAGTGGCCGAAGATGTCGGCCACCGATCCGCCGACCAGCAGCACCTCGTAGTCGTTCTGGTCCAGGCGCTGCTGCGCGTCGTTCAACTCCAGCGGGAAGCTGACCAGCGATCCGGCCTCGTCCCAGCCGTAGAACGGGTGCAGGATCCGCACCTGGGCCTCGTTGTCCGGCTTGACGCCGACGTCCGCGCGGCCGGCGCGCGGCACGAACTCGCGCGCCGCGTTCCACAGGCCCTCGAAGCGCTGGCGCGTCGACTCCGAGTCGAACGGACCGCCCTGGATGCGCCACAGGACGCGCAGGCCGATCTCGCCGAGCCCGAGCGCCGCGAGGCACCCCGCCAGCATGAGGAGCGCGATCCGGAGCCTGCGCGGAGCCTTCTTGGTGGGGTTCGTGGCCACGTGGGAGTCGTTCATGTTCGCATCGGCCGCGCACGCGGGCAAGCGGCCCCGCCCGGCCAGTACTGTCCCAGCCCGCTGCACTTTTTCTGCGCGCCACCTGCTCCCGTTGCGC
>CAZKIO010000027.1:0-61037 GCA_964552795.1 uncultured Planctomycetaceae bacterium | reverse complement strand
TCGACGGCACGCCGGACTGCAACGACGGCTGCCCGACGGATCCGCTGAAGACGGCTCCGGGCATCTGCGGCTGCGGCGTCTCCGACGTCGACACCGACGGTGACGGCACGGCGGACTGCAACGACGGCTGCCCGAACGATCCGTTGAAGACGGCTCCGGGCATGTGCGGCTGTGGCGTCTCCGACGTCGACAGCGACGGCGACGGCACGGCGGACTGCAACGACGGCTGCCCGACGGATCCGCTCAAGACGTCCCCCGGCCAGTGCGGTTGCGGCATCGCCGACACCGACACGGACGGCGACGGCACGGCGGACTGCAACGACGGCTGCCCGACGGATCCGCTGAAGACGGCTCCGGGACAGTGCGGTTGCGGTGTGGTCGACGTCGACACCGACGGCGACCTGGTCGCGGACTGCGTCGACAACTGCGACACGGTCGCGAACCCGTCGCAGGCCGACGGCGACAACGACGGCATCGGGGATGCGTGCGACAACTGCGCCACGATCCCGAACCCGGGTCAGGAAGACTGCGATGGCAACCTGATCGGCGACGCTTGCGACATCGCTGGCGGAACTCCGGACTGCAACCTGAACGGAGTGCCCGACAGCTGTGACATCGCCAGCGCCTTCAGCATGGACCTCAACGCCAACGGCATCCCCGACGAGTGCGAGACGAACGGCGGCACGCCGTTCTGCTTCGGCGAGTCGGGCTGCCCGTGCGGCAACAACGCGGTCGCCGGCTCCGGCGAAGGCTGCGTCAACTCGAGCGGCTCGGGTGCCAAGCTGATCGGTGGAGGCCTGACCTCCATCGGCTCGGACGGCCTCGTGCTGACGGTGACCGGCCTGCCGATCCCCAGCACCGCGCCGGGCTTCGCCCAGTTCTTCCAGGGCGACGCTCAGACGAGCATCCCCTTCCAGGATGGACGCCGGTGCGCCACGGGCACCCTCTTCCGCCTCGGCACCAAGGCGCACTCCTCGGGTACCACGAGCTACCCGCAGGGCGGCGACCAGCCGATCAGCGTGAAGGGCGCCGTGATCCTGCCGGGCGCGCGGTACTACCAGGTCTGGTACCGCAACAACCTGGGACCGTGCGGCACCGGCTCGAACCTGTCGAGCGGTGTCTCGGTCGTCTGGACGCTCTGAGGTCCTGAAGCGAGCCGGCCGCCGGACCTGAACCCGGCGGCCGGACGATCCACGCGGGCGGCGTCGCGCGAGCGATGCCGCCCGCTCCCGTTGCCTACAGGCGCTTGCCCACGCTCTCGACGACCGGCTTCAGCTTGGCGACGAGGTGCGCGAGGTCCGACGCGGTCAGCGCCTGGTCCTTGTCGCACAGGGCCTCCGCCGGCCGCGGATGGCACTCGATGATCACGCCGTCCGCCCCCACGGCGGCCGCCGCCAGCGCGAGCGGCACGACGAGATCGCGCCGCCCCGCGGCGTGCGACGGATCGACGATCACCGGCAGGTGCGTGCGCGCCTTCAGCACGGGCACCGCCGAGACGTCGAGCGTGTTGCGCGTCGCCGTCTCGAAGGTGCGGATGCCGCGCTCGCACAGGATCACGCGGTGGTTGCCGCCGGCCATGACGTACTCGGCCGCGAGCTGCAGCTCCTCGATCGTCGCGCTCATGCCCCGCTTCAGCAGCACGGGCCGGCGCGAACGCCCGACCTCCTTCAGGAGCGCGAAGTTCTGCATGTTGCGCGCGCCGATCTGCAGCACGTCCGACTTCGCCGCCACGCGCTCGACGTCCTCGGGGTGCAGCACCTCGGTCACGATCGGCAGTTCGTAGGCGTGCCCGGCCTCGGCCAGGAGGTCCAGGCCCGGGTAGCCCAGCCCCTGGAACGCGTACGGCGACGTGCGCGGCTTGAACGCGCCGCCGCGCAGCATCGTCGCGCCGGCGCGCTTGCACATCTCCGCGGCATCGTGGATCTGCGCGCGGTTCTCGACGGCGCAGGGACCCAGCACGAGCACGAACCGGTCGCCGCCGAAGGACGCGCCGCCGACTTCGACGACCGTCCGCCGCGCGTCCTCGCGCAGCGACGTGAGCTTCAGCGCCGGGTTGGCCTTGGGAGCGGGACAGGCGACGGCCTCCGCGGGCACGGTGGCCGGCGCCGCCGCCTCGGGGGGCGCGGCGGCGATCAGGTCCTGCGTCTCCTCCGTGAGGCGCGGGTAGCTGCCGAGGATCTGCAGGTGGTTGACGTGCGCGCGCAACTCCTCGAGCGCGGCCGCGCAACGCGCCTCGGACGCGTGGCCCTCGAAGTCCACGTAGAACAGGTACTCCCAGGCCGCCTCGGGCCGCGGACGGCTCTCGAGCTTGGTCAGGTTGAGGCCGTGCGTGTCGAACACGCGCAGGACCTGCAGCAGCGCGCCGCGGCGGTGGTTCAGCGAGAGCACGAGCGACGTCTTGGCCGGCCGCCGCGCGTCGAAGGGCTCGGCTTCGCGCGCCAGGAGCAGGAAGCGCGTCAGGTTCACCGGCTGATTCGAGATGTCGCGGCGCAGGACGACCAGTCCGTACTGCAGCGCCGCTTCCTCCGACGCGATCGCCGCCACGTGGCGGTCCCCGTCGCGCGCGACGGCCTCGGCGGCGCCCGCCGTGTCGTGGAACGCCTCGGCGCGCACGCCGACCAGGCCCTCCAGGAAGCGCGAGCACTGCTGCAGCGCCACAGGGTGGCTGCGCACGGTGCGCAACTCCTCCGTCTTCGCGCTGGGGAGACCGACGAGGCAGTGCTCGACCGGCCAGATCTCCTCGCCGACGATCGTCACGCGGCGCGAACCGAGCAGGTCGTAGACCTCGTCGATGCTGCCCGCGATCGTGTTCTGGATCGGCAGCAGCGCGTAGTCGACCTCGCCGTCCTCCAGCGCGTCGATCACCGCCGCGAACCCGCGGAACCCTACGCGCTCCAGGCGCGCCACGTCGCGCGCGGCGAACTGCTTGCCGATCGCGAGATCGCTGTAGCACGCCGGCACGCCCTGGTAGCCGACGCGCACGGCGCGCGGACCGCCCTGCGCGCCGCCGTCGAGCAGGCGCTCCTGGTCGCGGCGCGACCAGTTCAGGATCTCGCGCAGCACGCGGCCGGCGAAGTACGGCGAGATGCCCTGCGCCTCGGCCTCCTTCACCCAGCAGCCCAGCAGCCGGCGCTCGCGCTCCTCGTCGCGCAGCGGCACGCTCGGGTCCTTGCTCTTGGCGTCGCCGATCTCGCGCACGGCGCGCAGGCGCTGCGCGAGGAGGCGCACGAGGTCGCGGTCGAGGTCGTCGATGCGTTCACGGGGCACGGACAGGGGATCCATGTCCCTTGGATCGGCAGGGTCGCCCGCGGACCGGAGCCGGAGGGCCGACCCGGGGGCCGCGGGCCGCCGTCCGGGTCCCGAATCGGGCCCGCGCGGGCCCCGGCCCGGCCCGCGGCGCGCGGTTCAGGTCCGCCGGGGATCGAAGCCCGAGGCGCGCGCGAGTTCCTCCCAGAGCCGCCGCTCCACGTCCGAGGGCTGGGCCGGCAGGGCGATCGCGACCTCCGCGAGCAGATCGCCGCGCCCGCCCGCGCGCCGCGGCAGCCCCTGCCCGCGCAGGCGCAGCGTGCGGCCGCTCGACGTCCCCGCGGGCAGCGTCACGACCGCCTCGGCGCCGTCCGGCGCGCGCAACGGCACGCGCGCGCCCAGCGCCGCTTCCCACGGGCTCACGCGCAGCGTCGTGCGCAGATCGTCTCCGTCGACCGAGAAGCCCGCCGGCGGATCGACGACGAGGCGCAGCACGAGGTCGCGCGCGACGCCGCCGTGCCCCGTGCCGCCCTGGCCGCGCAGGCGCAACGCGCCGCCGGTCGCCGAACCCTCCGGGACGCGCACGTCGATCGACTTGCGCGCGCCGTCCTCACCGCGCATCTCGAAGCCCAGCTTGCCGCCCGCGACGGCGATGGTGAACGGCACGTGCAGCTCGGCCTCGACGCTCGTGTCGCGGCGCACGCGCGCGGCCCCGCGCCTGCCGTCCACGCCCTCGAAATCGAAGCCCGCGAAGGGCGAACGGCCGCCCCGGCCGCCGAACAGGCTGGCGAAAAAGTCGCTGAAGCCCTCGAAGTCGGCGCCGCTCGCGCGCTGGGCTCCGCGCGGCTCCCAGCCGGGCGGCGGCGTGAAGTCCTGGCCGTCCTTCCAGGCGTGGCCGAGCTGGTCGTAGCGCGCGCGCGTGTCCGGGTGCTTCAGCACCTCGTAGGCCTCGCCGATCTGCTGGAACCGCTGCGTCGACCCGGTGCTCTTGTCGACGTCGGGGTGGTGCTTGCGGGCCAGCTGGCGGTACGCACGCTGGATCTCGGCCTGCGTCGCCGTGCGGGGGACGCCGAGGACGGCGTAGTAGTCTTGGTACTTCACGCTCACGGGTGGGGATCATGCCGCGCGGCGGGCGCGGACGCGCGGTGCACGTCAAAACGCATTCCCGACCCCGCAGACTGCGGCGCGGGACGCCGCGCCTGCCGCATTCGGCCAAGTTGACAGCGCGTCCGCCACTTTGACATGCGGCCACGGCGCGCACGGGCTCCCGAGGCGGCCCCGGCGGCTGGCATCCCGGTTGCTTTCCGGGGTTCGGCGCCCGCCGGACACGGGCGCGAGGAGGACCTCATGTTTTTCCAATCGCCTTTCCAGACCTGGAGCCCCCTGCGCGAGATGGAGCGGATCCAGGCCCAGATGCAACGCCTGATGCGCGAAGCCGGGCCGGAGGAGGCCCGCACCTTCCCGCCGATCGACCTGTGGGCCAACGACGAGACCTGGACGCTGCGCGCGCTCGTCCCCGGGGCGGCGCGCGAGGACCTCGAGGTCAGCGTCGTCGGCGACACGCTGACGCTGCGCGGCAGCCTGCCCGCGCAAGCGCTCGAGGAGAACGAGAGCTGGCACCGCGAGGAACGCAGCACCGGGCGCTTCGCCCGCACGCTGCAGTTGCCGTTCGCCGTCGACCCCGACGGCGTCAAGGCGCGCTGCAAGGACGGCGTGCTGGAAGTCGACCTGCCGCGCGCAGCGTCGGACAAGCCGCGCAAGATCGCGGTGACGGCGGGCTGAACCACCACGAACACAGCGAGGTACCGACATGGACAACAAGATCGAGGTCAACAAGGACAGGAACGACATCGAGAGCACGCGGCCGCTGCGGCGCTACACGCCGCGCTGCGACATCTGGGAGAGCGCGGACGGCATCCGCGTGGTGGCCGAGATGCCGGGCGTCGACGGCAAGTCCGTCGAGGTCACGCTCGAGCGCGACGTGCTGACCATCAGCGGCAACGCGCCGCTGGCCGGGCCGGCGAACCACCAGGCCGTCTACGCCGAGTTCGAGGGCGGCGAGTACCGCCGCTCGTTCCAGGTCTCGAGTTCGGCCAACGCCGAGGGCATCCAGGCCAAGTACAAGAACGGCCTGCTCGAGGTGCTGGTCCCCAAGCGCAAGCCGGCGCAACGCCGGATCGAGGTCGCGACGGCCTGAACCGCGCGCTGGCCGGAACGGGCGCGGCCTGACCGGTTCCCCGGGCGGGCCGCGCGCCGTTCAGCGCGATCCCAGCGCGCCGAGGAGGTCGGGGTGCGCGGCGCCCTGCGCGTCCAGGCGCGGGTGCACGCTGCTCGTGCCGGCCTTGAGCGCCTTGACCTGGCAGTTCCCCGCGGCCCACTCGTCGCTGCCGATCACGATCGCGAAGGGGAAGCCGCGCCGATCGGCGTATTGGAGCTGCGCCTTGAGCTTGCGCGGTTCGGGATACAACTCCACGCCGACGCCGGCCGCGCGCAGGCGCGCCGCGAACGCGACGTAGTCGTTGAGCCGGTCGGGGTCGAACCACGGCAGGAACACCGGCGCCGACGCGCGCGAGGTCTCGATCCGCCCGAGCTCCTCCAGCGCCGCCAGCAGGCGATCGAGGCCCAGCGACGCGCCGATGCCGGGCAGGCGCTCCTTCGTGTACAGCGTGGCGAGGTCGTCGTAGCGCCCGCCCGAGCACACGCTGCCGATCGCCGCGAGGTCGGTCAGGAACGTCTCGTAGATGGTGCCGGTGTAGTAGTCCAGGCCGCGCGCGATCGACGGGTCGACGCGCAGGCGCTCCTCCGCCACGCCGGCCGCGCGCACCGCGTCCAGGATCGCCTCGATGTCGGCCAGACCGCGCCGCCCCGTCTCGCCCTTCACGCGCTCGCGCAGCGCGGCGAGCACGCGCGCGTTGCCGCCCTGCAGCGCCGCCACCTCGATGATCTCGACGGCGACGCGCGGATCGACGCCGACCTTCTGCGACAGCTCCTCCTCGACCTTGGCGGGACCCGCCTTGGCGAGCTTGTCGAGCACGCGCAGCACCTCGGCCGACTTGTGGCGCAGGTCGCGCTCCTCCAGCAGGCCGTTCAGCACCTTGCGGTTGTTGAAGCGCACCTCGAATCCGCCGACGCCGATCGCCTGCATCAGGTCGTGGATCACGAGCGCCGTCTCGACGTCGGCCGCGATGCTCTCGGTCCCGATGGTGTCGAAGTCGCACTGCAGGAACTCGCGGTAGCGGCCGCGCTGCGTGTTCTCGCCGCGCCAGACGCTGGCGATGTGGTAGCGCTTGAAGGGCAGCCCCAGCACGCCCACGTGCTGCGCCGCGAAGCGCGCCAGCGGCACGGTCAGGTCGAAGCGCAGGGCCACGCGGCGGCCGCCGTGGTCCTCGAACCGGTACATCTGCTTGTCGCTCTCCTCGCCGCCCTTGCCGGTGAGGATCTCCTCGTATTCCAGGGCCGGCGTGTCGATCGGCAGGAAGCCGAAGGAGCGGTAGACGCGCCGCGCGGTGTCGATCAGCCACTCGCGCGGGATCTGCGCCTCGGGCAGGTAGTCGCGGAAGCCCTTGAGCGTGCGGGGTTCGATCAGCGCCATCGCGCCATGCTACGGATCGGCCGCGGCCGGCGCTCGCGGCGGACGCGGTCCCGCGGCGTCCGTCGTGACGCCGCGGCCGACGGCGCTTGCCGGGCCGCGCTCCAGCGCCGACAATCGATCGCTCGACGCCGCAGCGCCGGCCGCGCACGGCCCCGAACCTCCATGCACCTCATCCAAGCGACCACCCTGGCGGTCCTCGCCGCGCTGGCCCCCGCCCCGAGCGCCCGTCCCGCGCCCGCGGCGGGCGGCTGCGAGATGCCCTTCCCCGCGGCCCCGCTCGACGTCGCCGGGGTCGGCGTGCACGAGGGCCTGGAGTTGAGCTTCCACGACGCCGGCCGCGCGCTCCTCGACGAGCAGCGCGCGGTCGTTCTCACCGGCCTGCTCCTGCCCGACGGATCGACCGTCGACCTCGAACTCGAACGCTTCGTGCTCGACGTCGCGCACCTGGAGCTGCGCGTCGACGGGCAGCCGGCGCGCTACGACGTCGGCCGGCACGCCAGCCTGTGGCGCGGCCGCGTCGCGGGAGAGCCGGACAGCGACGTCTTCCTGGGCTTCTCGGAGCTGGGTTCGCGCGGCTGGATCCGGCGCGACGAATCGCTGCACCACCTGCTCGCCGGCCCGGGCGCGGACGGCACGTGGACGAACGGCCGGTCGTTGCTCGTCGCGGAGCCGGCCCTGAACGCGCGCGGCCACGAGTTGCGCTCGACCTGCGGGGTCGATGCGCGCCACGCCCCTTTCGGCGTGCCGGCGACGACCGCGGCCGGAGCCGGTCTCCTGGGCCTCACCACGACGCTCCTGGAATGCCGCGTGGCCCTCGAGACCGACTACCAGCTCTACCAGCGCTTCAACAGCATCCCGGCGCTGCAGAACTACGTGACGCAGTTGTTCGCCGCCGCCAGCGCGCGCTTCGACGCCGACGTCCAGGTCGTGCTCACGCCGGCCTACCTGGGAATGCACTCGAACGCGAACGACGGCTGGACGTCGCCCGACACCGGCGCGGGCTCGGGCGCGATGCTCGACGAGTTCCGCCTCGCCTGGCAGAACGCGATCCCCGGCGGCGCGCAGCTCGCGCACTTCGTCAGCGGCGCCGGGCTGGGCGGCGGCGTCGCGTACCTCGACGTCCTGTGCAATCCGTTCTGGGGCTTCGCGGTCAGCGGCGACCTCGCGGGCAACACTCCGTTCCCCGTCGTGCAAGGCCCGCTGAACTGGGACTTCTTCGTGTTCGCGCACGAGACCGGCCACAACTTCGGGACGCCGCACACGCACGATTTCTGCCCGCCGCTGGACCAGTGCTCCCCGGCCGGCAGCTACGGCCAGTGCCAGAACACGCAGGTCTGCATCACGAACGGCACGATCATGAGCTACTGCCACCTGTGCAACGGCGGCGTGGCCAACATCGTGCCCGCGTTCCACCCGACCACCGCCGCGCTGATGCGCAGCCGATCGGAGGCATCGTGCCTGGGCGTCCTGTGCCACGTCCCGGTGACCTACTGCCCGTTCTCGCCGAACAGCTACGACCCGTTCGGCGCCCAGATGGACTACTGGGGGACGCCGCGCGTCTCGCGCAACGACCTGGTGCTGGCGACGACCAGCGTCCCGCCGGGCGCGTCCGCGCTGTACTTCTACGGGCGCAACCAGGTGCAGGTGCCGTTCGGCAACGGCTGGCGCTGCATCGGGAGCCCCGTGTTCCGCCTGCCGGCCACGACCGCCAGCATCTTCGCCGACGTCACGCGGCCGCTCGATCTCACGGCGCTGCCGCCGGGCGGACAGATCCAGGCCGGCGAGACCTGGAACTTCCAGCTCTGGTACCGCAACCCCGCCGCGGGCGGCGCCGGCTTCAACCTGTCGAACGGGTTGACCGTGCAGTTCTGTCCGTGAAGCGACGCCATGCACGCGGGTTGGCTGGCGCGCGCCGCGCGGCCGGCCTCGTTCCGATGATCCTGCTCCCGCATCGATTCCTCGTGCTCGCGCTGGTGCTGGCGGGCTGCTCCGACGATGCAGGTCCGACCGGCGGCGCGGGTGCGCGCCCCAACGTGCTGGTCCTGACGCTGGACACGACGCGCGCGGACCGGCTGGGCTGCTACGGTCACGCCGACGCGCACACGCCCCACCTCGACGCGCTGGCGGCGCGCGGCGCGCGGTTCGAGTGGGCCTACGCGCCCGTGCCGTTGACGCTGCCCTCGCACGCGACGCTGTGGACGGGGCTGCAGCCTCCCGAGCACGGCATCCACGACAACGGCCGCGTGGCCCTCCCGGCCGAGGTCCCGCACGCGGCCCAGACCCTGCGCGCCGCCGGCTGGGCCACGGCAGCGTTCGTGTCGGCCAGCGTGCTCGATTCGGCCTTCGGGCTCGAGCGCGGGTTCGACCTCTACGACGACCGGCTCAGCGCGGTCGACGCCGACGGCGACACGGAACCGCCGCAGCGCTCGGCGGCGGCGACCACCGACGCCGCGCTGGCGTGGATGGCGGGCGCGGCCGAGCCGTTCCTCTCCTGGGTGCACTACTACGATCCGCACTCGACCTACGATCCGCCGCCGCCCTGGCGCCAGCGGATGAAGGATCCCTACGACGGCGAGATCGCCTACGTCGACGAGCAGGTCGGCCGCATCCTCGCCGCGCTCGAGGCGCGCGGCATCCTCCAGCGCACCCTTGTGGTCGTCGTCGCGGATCACGGCGAATCGCTGGGCGAGCACCAGGAGCGCACGCACGGCGTCTTCATCTACGACGCCACGATGCGCGTGCCCCTGATCGTCGCCGGTCCGGGCTGCGACAGGACCGTGGTCCCGACGCCGGTCGAGATGGCCGACCTCGCCCCCACCATCCTCGAGCTGTGCGGCGTCCCGGCGATCGGCAGCGGCCGCAGCCTGCGTCCGGCGCTGCGCGGCAAGCCTCTCGAGCCGCGGCCGATCTACACCGAGAGCCTCTACGGCTGGCTGGCGTTCGGCTGGAGCCCGCTGTACGGCAACCTCGACGACGGCTGGCGCTACATCCACTCCAGCGTTCCCGAGCTGTACGACCGCGTGCGGGATCCGCGCGAGATCGACGATGCCATCGCGCGCGAGCCGGAGCGCGCGGCCAGCCTCGCCGCGGGTCTGGAACAGCTCCGTGCGCGGTTCCAGACGCGCGCCGCGGAGGCCGCGCGCATCGATCCCGCGCTGGCGGCGCGGATGCAGGATCTGGGCTACGTGCAGTCGGCCCAGGCTCCGGCCGAGCTGGGCGACCTCGCGGGCCTGCGCCCGCCGCGCGAGATGATCCGCGTGCTCGACGATTTCTCCGACGGGGTCGGATTCACGCAGCACGGCCACCCGGAGAAGGGCATTGCGCTGCTCGAACGCGCGCGCGACGCCTGGCCGCGCGGATCGCAGATCCGCATGCACTTGGGGATGACCTACCACCTGGCCGGGCGGCACGCGGAGGCGCTGGTCGAGCTGGGCGAGGCGCTCGCGCTCGACCCGACGCTCGAGCAGGCGCACTACTTCGTGGGCCTCGCGCACTCGGCCGAGGGACGCCTCGACGACGCGGTCGCGGCGTTCGATCGGGCGCTCGCGCTGCGACCCGAGGCGCACCTGCCGCGCGCGGGCAAGGCCTGGTCGCTCGTGCGCCTCGACCGTCGCGAGGAGGCGATCGTGTGCCTGCGCGAGGTCGTGGGGCTCAAGCCGCGGCACCTGGAGTACGCCATGGGCCTCGCGCGGCTCCTGCGCGAGGCGGGTCGCGCGGCCGAGGCCGTCGCCGTGCTCTCCGACGCGCACGCGCGGCGGCCCGAGGAAGCCGGGTTCGCGCTGTACCTGGCGTGGGAGCTGGCGACCAACCCCGACGACGCCGCGCGCGACGGCCGCCGCGCGGTCGAGATCGCCGAACGCGCGCTGGCGGTCCGCGGGCGATCGGCGCCCGACGACCTCGACACGCTCGCGGCGGCGTACGCGGAAGCCGGCCGCTTCGACGCCGCGGTCGCCACCGCCGAGGAAGCGCTGCGCTCGGCGGGGCCCGGCACGGACGCCGCGCTCATCGCCGAGTGGCAGGCCCGGCGCGACCTGTACCGCGCGAAGCAGGCGTTCCGGGACCGCTGAGCGAACGCCGGGCGGCAACCCGGTCCGCGGCGCGCTACCGTGCCCGCAGGTGCGCCTCGCGCGGCTCGTCGGGCAGGTCGATCGCGTAGATCGAGATCACGGGAGCGGCGAGCGCGGGATCGTCCAGTGCGCGGCCGCCCGGACCCACGCGCCGCGCCGCGGCGTAGATGCGCGTGAGGCCCGGCAGCGTCGCGACCCCGAGCGTGAGCACGCTCAGCGCACTGTGGTTCGCGGACTCCGGGCGCAGGAAGCGCGGCGCCCCGACCACCCAGCGCAATCCGCGGGCACGCAGGCCCGCGCCGAGCTCGTCGTAGGTCGACAGTTGAACCAGCTGGAACGTGCGGCGTGCGAGGTCGGGCTCCGTCCAGGCCGCGGCTCGGCTCGCGGCCGCGGGACGGCGCGCGTGGTAGGCGACCAGCTCCGCGGCCGACGGGTGCACGAGGACGCCGTGCGCCGAGCGCGCGATCGCGCTGTTGAACGGCCCGCTGGCCTCCGTCCCCGTGCGCATCCAGCGCAGGCCCGCGACGAAGTCGATGCGCTCCTCGCGGCGCGCCGGATCGGGCCGCTCCAGGAGCAGACCCGCCGCGGATGGCAGGAGGAGCAGCGCGCCGGCGCCGATCCACTGCGCTGCGCGCGGATCGGCGCGGCGCTGCAGCTCCTCCAGCACGCCCGCCAACGACAGGGCCGCGGCCAGCGCGGCGAACGGCGCGAACGCCGGCTCGGCCAGCGCCGCTGCGAACGCGATCACCAACAAGGACGCCCGGTGCAGGTCGCCCTCGTCGCGGGTACGCCAGGCCAGCGCGACGGCGCCGGGAGCGACCAGCAGCCCCGGGAGGGTGACGACGAGCGCCCCCCCGGTGAGCACCGAACGGGACCCGGAAACATCGAAGGCCGCGCGCAGGTCGCGCGCGTCCCACCACGCGCCGAGCGGCAGACCGAGTGCCGCGTGCATGCGTGGCGCCTCGTACACGAGCAGCCCGAGCACCGCGACCAGGGCCACGATGCGCGCGATGGTGCGCGCGCCGCGGTCCGGACCGCGCTGGCCCAGAAGCAGCAGCAGCGCGAACGGCGCCGCCAGCACGAGCAGCAGGTCCGAACCCGCGATCGCCCAGTGCGCCACGAGTCCGTTCTCGAGGCTCTGCCACGGGCCGTCGGCCAGCGGCAGACGCCCCACGAACGCCGCGACGACGGCGAACAGGAGGCCCGCGCGGCGCGCGACCGGGCGCACGTCCAGGGGTCCGCGGAACGCCCGCACGAACAACGCCAGCGCGGTCGGCAGCGCGAAGAGCGGCCCCGCGGCGCTGAGCGACGACAAAAGGCCGGCCAGCACGCCCGCGAGCAGGGCCTCGAGGATGATGCTGAGCGCGTCGGGCGCGCGCACGGCGCAGTGCGTGCTGCGCGCGAGCAGCGCCAGGAGCACCAGCGCGAACGCCGCGGCGTCGATCTGACCGATCTCGCTGGCGCGGACGGTCGCCGGCGCGACCGCCACGAGCGCGGTCGCCAGCAACGCCGCCCACATCCGCCCGCGCGCCACGGTCCACGCCACCCACGCGGTCACCGCCAGGCCCAGCATGCCCAGGATCGGGGCGAGGCGCGCCACGAAGTCCTCCAGTTCGTGCTCGTCGACGCCCCCCAGCGCCGGATCGCCGTCGGGGTACGCCAGCCAGCGCTGCGCGGCGCCGGCGACGAGCGCGTCGAACACCGGCAGCCGCGGGATCTCGGCGCCGCCCGGGTGCGCCAGGAACGGATCGGCGAGCGGTGCGCGGCCCTCGGCCAGCGTCAGTTCGATGCGCCGCAGGTGCGCTGCGGTGCCCGGATCGTCGATCAGCCACGCACTCGCGCCCAGGTCGCGTTCGTCGGCGGCCAGGTGCCGGTCCGCGAACGGCGCGAGGCGCAGCGCGAGCCCCAGGAGCAGGATCAGCGCGAGCGTGAACGGGGCGGCGATTCTTCCCAAGGGCCCGGGCTCAGCGCGTGGGGTAGGTCGCCTGCACCCAGGCCTTCCACAGGCCGTCGAACTCCAGCGGACCGAACCCGAACGTCTCCTTGAGCGCGTCGCGCGTCGGCTTCTTGGCCTTCAGGAGCTTCATCAGCGCGTTGAACTTCGCGCCGTCGCGGTTGATCAGGAAGTCGACGTAGCTGAAGCACGCGGCGTGCATCGGCAGCGTCAGGGTGTCGACGTTCTGCTCGAAGACCTCGGCCACGGGCGGCGCCTTGCCTTCGTCCACCAGCTTGCGCACCGCCAGGCGGAACTTCCCGCCCTTGAAGTCCACGTTCGTGTTGGCTTCCTGGTAGCAGTACGTGTCGCAGATGCCCCAGTAGCGGTCCTCGAACCAGTGCGCCAGGCCCTCGTCGGCCCAGCCGGCCTTGATGTTGCCGATCCAGGCCACGGGCGCCTGCGCGGAGAGCAGGAGGTGCGTGACCGAGTGCACGATGTTGCGGTGCAGGCGCTCGTCGTCCTGGAAGAAGCGCTTGTTGCCGCAGACGGAGTAGCTGGGGTTCTGCCCCATCAGCTTCACGCCGCCCTGCGCGCTCTGGCGGCAGAACCGCAACGAGCCCTCGAGGTGGTCCTTGAGCAGGAACCACACGAACACGTGCAGCTTCTCGACGAATTCCTTGTCGGTGATCTGCATCCGGCCGAGGTAGTCGGCGTGCAGCTGCTCGAGCCGCTTGAGGTACAGGTGCAGCAGCTCGTGCTCGTCGAGCCAGCGCTTGTCGACCTTGAGGCGCTCCATCTCCCAGACCAGGACGAAGTGCGCGGACTCGGCCTTGCGCAGCGGCCGGCCCATGGTCTTGTCGAGGTGCTCGTGCGCCACGCGGCGCACGGCGACCAGGTCCTTCTTGGCCTGGATGCCGGCATGGGCCGACTCCGACTTGCACTCCGGGCACAGCACGAACCCGACGCCGGAGCACGCCTCGCAATCGGCGATGACGCTGCAGTACAGGACGTCGTCCTCGAGCGCGCACAAGGCCTTGTCGTGCTCGGGGCAGGGCAGGCGACCCGTGGTCTGGCACTTCCTGCAGGCCGGCGGATCCTGCGGACCGGCACCGGCGGGCGCCGCGGTGCAGCACGCCAGGATCACCAGCAGGAACTGCCGCCAGACGCTCATCCCGCGAGCAGCTCCTCGATGATCTGCTTCCTGGGATCGAACCCGCGCAGCTTCACGCGTTGCGCGAGGCCGGCGGGCAGCGCCTTGCGCGGCGCGAGGCCCACCAGCTCGCTCTCGCGCACGGCCACGCCGCGCGCCTTGGCCAGCTTCTCGATCTCGTCGTAGACGCGCTGGAGCCCGGTCGCCTCGAAGTCGCACACGTTCATGCTGACCTGCGCGCACTTGTGGTCGTCGAGCCAGAAGCCCATGGCCTTGATGCCGGGCAGGCCGCCGTCCTTCTCGCGCACGAGCTTGGCGATGTCCTTGGCGACCTGCACGTCGTCGGTCTCCAGGTTCACGTTGTAGGCGATCAGGAACGAGCGCGCGCCGATCACGGTCGCGCCCGCGGTCGGGTGCAGGTGGTCCTTGGGCCCCGCGTCGGGCGTGCGCGTCGGATCGCTGCCGATCGCGTCGCGCAGCTTCTCGTAGCCGATGTTGCGCACCTTGGGCAGGCTCTGGCGCTCCGGGCTGAGCGCGGCGGCCTCGTAGTAGTAGACCGGGATCTCCAGTTCGCGGCCCACGCGCGCGCCGAGCTCGTGCGCGAGCTTCACGCACTGCGCCAGCGTGCTGCCCTCGAGCGGAACGAACGGCACGACGTCGGTGGCGCCGATGCGCGGATGCTCGCCCTGGTGCCGCGTGAGGTCGATCTGCTCCTTGGCGCGCGCGATGGCCCGGAAGGCCGCTTCCACGGCGGCCGAGGCCGGCGCCACGAACGTCACCACGGCGCGGTGGTGGCTGGCATCCAGGCTGTGGTCGATCACCCGCGCGCCGGGAACGGCGCGGATCACGCCCAGGATGTCCTCGATGACCTCCGGACGGCGGCCTTCGCTGAAGTTGGGGACACACTCGATCATGCTGCTCGTCACCGTGCTCCTGTGGGTGGAAACCGCGTCGGTCGGCCGCCGCGCGCGCGGCGGGGAACGCCCATTGGACCGCCGTGCTCCGCCTACGTCGAGGATCGTCCGTCCGCCCCGCGCTCCAGCACGACGCGGCCGCGCTTGACGACGCTGCGCACGGGGTTGCGCCCCAGCTCGTACACGAGGTGGACGTGGTTGGGCACGTCGAGCACGACGAGATCCGCTTGGCGGCCGGGCGCGATCACGCCCAGCCGGCCGCCGCGGCCCAGCGAGCAGGCCGCGTTGAGCGTCGCCGCGCACAGCACCTCGGCCGCGCTCATCCGGTAACGCAGCGCGGCCCAGGCCAGCACCTCGGGCATGGACTGCAGGTAGCACGACCCGGGGTTGAAGTCGGTCGAGAGCGCCACCGGGACGCGCGCGTCGATCAGGCGCCGGGCCGGCGCCTCCTTCTCGGTGCGCAGGTACAACGGGACGATCGGACACAGGACCGCGGTGACGCCCGCACGCGCCAGCGCGGCCGCGCCGGCGTCGTCGACGTGCTCCAGGTGATCGGCGCTGGCGGCGCCCAGCTCGGCGGCGAGTTCGGCGCTTCCCAGGCGCGAGAGCTGCTCGGCGTGCAGGCGCAGCCCCAGACCCAGCGCGCGCGCCGCCTCCAGCACGCGGCGCGCGCTGGCGACGCCGAAGGTGTGCCCCTCGACGAACACGTCGCAGTACTCGGCGAGGCGCGCCTCCGCGACGCGCGGCAGCATCTCGCGCAGGACCAGGTCGACGTAGCGCTCGGGTGCGGCGCGGTGCTCGGCCGGGACGTCGTGCGCTCCCAGGAAGGTCGGGACGATCTCGACCGGGTGGACGCGCGCGGCCGCCGCGATCACCTCGAGCGACTTGATCTCGTCCGCGAGCGAGAGCCCGTAGCCGCTCTTGGCCTCGACCGTCGTCGTGCCCAGCTCGAGGAACCGGTCCAGGCGCAGCAGGAGGCCGGCCAGCAGCTCTTCGGCCGAGGCGGCGCGCACGCCGCGCACGCTCGACAGGATGCCGCCGCCCGCCGCCGCGATCTCGACGTAGGTCGCGCCGCGCGTGCGCATCTCGAACTCGTCCTCGCGCGTGCCCGCGAACACGGGGTGCGTGTGCGCGTCCACGAATCCGGGGACCACGGTCCCGCCGCGCGCGTCGAGTTCGCGCGCCGGGCGATAGCGCGCACGCAGGTCGCGCTCGTCCCCCACGTCGTGGATGCGCTCGCCCCGCACGGCGATCGCCGCGCCGCGCAGGATGCGGATCTCCCCCAGCGCCGGCCCCAGGCGCGCCACGGCGCCGTCGGCCGTGGCGACCTCGGCGGCGCCGTGGACCAGGAGATCGACGGCCTCGAGCGGATCGGAACCGGACTTGTGCGCCACGCGCGCGACTCTAGCGACTGGGCCTGCAGGCTCCAGGCTCCGCGATCGCTATCCTGGCCGGGAGTGAGGACGCGAGGACCGGGCCAGTGGTGCGTGGACGCGGTCTTCGTCGCGTTGCTCGGCTACGCCTGGTGGGCCGGACGGGCCGACACCGGCGCCGCCAGCAACGCCTTCGGTTTCCGGCTCCGCGAGGCGGCCCGCGCGTCCGGCATCGACTTCGTCCATCGCGCGCCGGCGCTCGACCCGCGGATCGCGCACATCGAGGCGCACGTCGCCGGCATCGGCGCGGCCGTCTCGGTCGTGGACGTCGATCAGGACGGCTGGCCGGACCTCTACGCCGTGACGGGCGCCGCCGGCGCGCGCAACGCCCTCTACGTGAACCAGCGCGACGGCACCTTCCGTGATCGCGCGGCGGAGGCCGGTCTCGCCGACCTGAACCCGGCCGGCGACGGCGCGTGCATGGGCTCGGTGTGGGCCGACTACGACGGCGACGGCGATCCCGACGCGTTCGTGTACCGCTGGGGCCGCCAGTTGCTGCTGCGCAACGACGGAGGACTGCGCTTCACCGACGTCGCGCGCGCGGCGGGCCTGGACGTGCGGATGAACTCCAACGGCGCGACCTGGATCGATTACGACCGCGACGGCCGGCTCGACCTGTACGTCACGGGCTACTTCCGCGACGACGTCGATCTGTGGCGCCTCTCGACGACGCGCATCATGCAGGAGAGCTTCGAGTTCGCGCGCAACGGCGGCCGGAACCGCCTGTTCCGCAACCGGGGCGACGGCACGTTCGAGGACGTGACCGAGGCGGCGGGCGTCGGCAGCACGCGCTGGACGCTGGCGGCCGCGGCCGCGGACCTCGACGGCGACGGCTGGCAGGACCTGTACCTGGCGAACGACTACGGGCCCGAGGAGTTCTTCCGCAACCGCGGCGACGGCAGGTTCGAGCTGGCCCGCGGCGTGGGCCTGGAGGAGAGCAGCAAGAGCGGCATGAGCGTGGCGCTCGGCGACTTCGCCGGCGACGGCGCGCTGGGCGTGTACGTCACCAACATCTCCAAGCGCGGCTACCTGTTCCAGGGCAACAACCTGCGCGTGAACCGCCTCGCGACGGGCGGCGTGCTGCGCAACGTCGCCGAAGGCCCCGAGATCGACTGCGGCTGGGCCTGGGGCGCGCAGTTCGGCGACCTCAACAACGACGGGCTGCCCGACCTTTTCGTCGTGAACGGTTTCCGCTCCGCCAGCACCGAACGCGACTACTGGTTCGGCATGACGAAGATCGCGCTGGGCGCCGGCGACCTGGCGCAGGACGCGCAGTGGTGGCCGCCCATGGAGGATCGCAGCCTGTCCGGTTTCGAACGCAGCGCGGTGCTGATGAACCAGGGGCGGATGCGTTTCGTCGACGCGGCCGGCGTCGTCGGCGTCACCGACCGCCTGGACGGACGCGCGGTGGCGCTGGCGGACCTGTCGAATCGCGGCGTGCTCGACGTGATCGTGGCCAACCAGAACGGTCCGCTGCTCGTGTACCGGAACGAGGTCGATCCCGCGCGCCACTGGATCCAGCTCGACCTGCGCGAGCGGACCGTCGACCGGCCGGCGCTCGGCGCGACCGTGCACCTGGAGGCCGGCGGGCGCGTCCAGACGCAGGCCGTGCTCTCCGCCAGCGGCTTCTCCAGCCAGAACGACCACCGGCTGCACTTCGGACTGGGGGCGAGCGCTTCCGTCGATCGCATCCGGATCCGCTGGCCGTCCGGCCAGAGCAGCACGCTGGAGGCCGTCGCTTCCGGCCGCGTGCTGCGCATCGAGGAGCCCGCCCCGTGAGCGAGTTGCGGACGGCGCCGGCCGCCGGCGCGGCGCGGGCGGGCGGCGGGAAGTCGCGGTTCCAGCGCATCGACGCGCGCTGGTACAGCTCGACCCTGCTGACGCTGATCCTGGTGATCGGCCAGTGGCGCTTCCAGATCCTGGGCGACAGCTACCTGCCGTGGCTCGTCGCGTTGGGCTCGGCGGTGCTCGTGGAGCTGGCGCTGGCGCGCACGCTGGCCGGCGCGTGGCCCAACCTGCTCTCGGCCTACATCAGCGGGAACAGCGTCGCGATCCTGGTGAAGCCGCAGGGCGACCTCCTGTGGCCCTTCGTGGTGGGCTCGGCGCTGTCGATCGTCTCGAAGTACGTGCTGGCGTGGCGCGGCCGGCACCTGTGGAACCCGACGAACCTGGGCATCTGCGCGTTGCTCGCGCTGGCCGGCGGCCGCGTGTCGATCCTGAGCCACCAGTGGACCAACGACCTCGCCGTCGTCGGCGTCTTGTGGGTCGTCGGCGGTTTCACGGTGTGGCGCGCGCGCGTGTGGCACGTGAGCCTGGCGTGGTTCGCGGCTTTCGCGGCCTTCGCGGCGCTGCGCGCGGCCGTGCTGCCGGACGGGCGCTTCCTGACCGAGCTCGCGCCGGTGACGGGCCCGATGTACACGCTGTTCCTGTTCTTCATGATCACCGACCCGCGCACGATCGTGCGCGGCCGCGGCGCGCAGGCCCTGGTCGCCGTCGCGATCGCCGCGGCGGAGTGCGGCATCCGGCTCCTCGCGGACCACGACCTCCTGGCGTCGGACAGCGCGCTCGCCGTGGCGCCGCCGCTCTACGCGCTGTTCCTCGTGGGCCCCGTGGCGTTCGCCGCGCAGCTCGCGCGAGCGCCGCGCGCCTGAAGCGCCGCGCTCAGACGCGGCGCGCCACCGCGACCACCGAGGTCCCCTTCCAGGGGAGCAGCGGGTCGATGCGCTTCAGGAACCAGACCGCGGAGTTGAGGATCTTGAGCTGCAGGCGCCCGAAGTGCCGTCGGCGCAGCACGCGCCCGTTCCACCACCAGCCCGGCGTCGTCGCGCGGTTGAAGTCGAACACCTGCTCGACCTCGAAACCGGCCGATTTCAGCGCCGTCGACAGCGATTCGCGCGTGTAGCGCCGGACGTGACCTAGCACCTCGTCCAGCGTGCCGTACAAGCCCGGCCCCTGCGGCACGAGCACGACCAGCTTCCCGCCCGGCGCCAGCGCGCCGCGGATGTTGGCCAGCGCGCCGGCCTCGTCCGGCACGTGCTCCAGCACGTTCAGGCACACGACCGTGTCGTAGCGTCCGGCCAGCGGCTCGAAATCGCGCGACTCGCCCAGGTCGCACTGCCTGACGTCGAGGTACGGCCGCCCGCCGAACGCGCCGCGCAGGAAATCCAGGTACAGCGGGTTGATGTCGGTCGCCGTGTACGCGACGCGCGGGCACAGGCTGCTGGTCATGTTGCCGATCCCCGCGCCGATCTCGAGCACCCGGTCCCCCACGTGCGGCCGGATCGCCTCGGCCATCCAGCGGTTGAACTTCGGCACGTCCGACATGCTGACCAGGATGTTCGAGCCGTACTCGTCGGGCCGGTACAGGTCGTCGATCAGCCACCAGCGCAGCATCGCGCCCAGCGCCAGGACGCCGTCGCGGAAGCGGATCTTCTTGCCCTCCTCGTAGGTGCGTCCCGTGTAGCGGATCGGGACCTCGAAGATGCGCGCTCCGCGCTTCTGCAGCTTGAACGTGAGTTCGGGCTCGACGCGGAAGTCGCGGCTGCGGATCGGGATCGACTTCAAGAGCGACGTGCGCACGGCCTTGTAGCAGGTCTCCATGTCGGAGAGGTTCAGGTCCGTGAGCACGTTGCAGATGCCCGTCAGCGCCTTGTTCGCGAGCGAGTGCCGGAAGTACAGCACGCGCCGGTACTCGCCCGAGAGAAAGCGCGATCCGAACACCGCGTCGGCCTCGCCCGACACGAACGGCACCATCAGCTTCGGGATGTCGCGCGGGTCGTACTCCAGATCGGCGTCCTGGACGATCGTCACGTCGCCGCGCGCGCGGTCGAACCCGGTCGCCAGCGCGGCCCCCTTGCCGCGGTTCCGGTCGTGCTCCACGAGCTGCATGCGCTCGCCGTGCCGCGCCGCCAGATCGCGCAGGATCTCGCGCGTGCCGTCGGTCGAGCCGTCGTCGACGACGATCAGCTCCAGGCGCGAGATCAGCGGGCTCTCCAGCGCCAGCACGCGCCGCACGGACTCGGCCACGAGGTAGCGCTCGTTGAAGGCCGGCATCACCACCGACAGGGAGAGACTCTGCGTCTGCACGGGGCCGCCGCCGGCGTCGAGGCGGGGCGGGGCAGGATGGCAGCGCGCGCGCGCTCCCGCCAGGGCCGGCCCCGGATGCCGGCACTCAGCCGGAACTGTCCCAGCCCATTGTGCTTCCCCCCCAGGCCCACCACGGGCTGTAGCCCGGCGTCGACCGGGACACCAGCCACGGTGGAAGCGCAGCGGGCCGGGACAGTTCCGGCTCAGCCGGCGCGACGCGCGCGCGGGGCGGCCGACGCGCGCTGGCCCAGGTCCCGCGCGATGGCGGCCCGAATGCGGCGGCGGGCGCGGAACAGGATCATCTTGAGGTTGGAGAGCCCGACCCGCAGTTCGCGGCACGCGTCGGCGTAGCACAGCCCCCGCACCTCGATCATCTCCAGCGCGGCGCGGTCGCGCGGGCCCAGTTGCTCGTACGCCGCGACGTAGCGCGCGAGCAGGAGCAGCCAGGCGTCCGCGACCGAACGGGTGTCCTCGTCGAGGGCGAGCTGTTCGACGGGCCCCGAGCGCGCGTCGGCCGGCTCCTGCAGCCCCTCGGGCAGATCCTGGAGGGACGGTCGCGGCACGCAGCGCTCGCGGCGGATCAGGTTGCCGGCGATCGTCCGCGACCAGACGCGGAAGCTGCGCGGACCCTCGTCCCGAAAGCCGTGCGCGTAGCGGTAGATGTTGACGAAGGTGTCCTGCAGCACCTCGAGCGGATCGATGCGCCGCCGCCGGCCCGCGCCCAGCGAGGTGATCCAGACGAGCAGCGGACCCCGGGCCTGCTCGTAGAGGGCGCCGAACTCCTCCGACCCGCCGCCGTCGCGGAACCGGGCCATCAGCGCGGTCTCCAGCCGCGCGTCGCGCGCATCGCCCGCCTCGCCGTGCGCGGCTTCTCGCTCCGAGCGGACGCGTTCGAGGCGGTGGGGATCGTGCGGTCGACGCACGCGGGCAAGTTCGGGGGGTCGTTGGGGCACGGCCGCGGCAAGGCATGCCGTGTGCCAGTTCCGGTCGGTGGGCCGGTGAGCCCGGCTCAAACTGCTGGCAGGAAAGCATTTCCGACCGATCGGCGGGGCCGCGCCCCCCGGGCCGCCGACCGGTACGCGGCACGTCGGGGTTGCGGCCGTGTCCCGGACCTGGGCCGGCCCGCCGTGACAGAATCGACACAAGCTCTTACCGGAAAGACATTTATGTCAGGAAACCTGCGCCGGTACCCCGTGTCGCGCGGCGTTTCGCGGACGTAACAGACGCGGACAGCGCCCCCCCCGGGACGATAGGATTGTGGGCAGCCCGCGCGCTCTGCCAGTTCCTCACGTGCCCCTCCCCTCCAGCGCCCCACCTTCCTCGGCCATCGACCTCGTGCAGGCCCTGGGCGATGCGCTGCACACCCTGGTGCTCCTCGTGCCGTGCGTGCTGGGCGCCAGCGCCTTCGCGACCCTCCGCGTCGCCCTGCAGCGCTCGACACCGTCGCGGGTGCTGGGTGCCGCGCCCGACGCGCAGGCCCGGGCGCGCCTGGAGCCCCTGCTGCGGCGCGCGAACACGCTCGCGACCAGCGCGGGCGTCTTCGAGGTCCTGTGCCGCGCGGCCTTCTCGATCCTCGTCTTCTGGTCGCTGATCGGCACCGCGCCGCCCGACTGGGCGAGCGTCGGGATCGCGCTCGCCATCATCGTGCCGTCCTTCCTGCTGCTGTGCGACGCGGTGCCCACGGCGGTCGCGCTGCGCCAGGGGGACGCGCTGCTGCGCCGGGTCCTGCCCGCGTTCCACATCTTCCAGATGCCGCTGCGCTGGCTCGTCCACGGCCTGGAGGCGGCGCGGCGCGCCCTGCTGCGGATGGTGGGCCTGGAGCGCGACACCGGCGAGTCCCGCGAGATCGTCGAGGGCCTGCGCGAGGTGATCGAGGAGGCCGAGATCTCCGGCCACCTCGACGACACCGAGCGCGAGATCATCGGCAACGTGATCGACACGCGTGACGCCAGCGTGTCGGCCGTCATGACGCCGCGCACGGAGGTGTTCGGCGTCGAGGTGCGCGAAGGGCTCGTCGGCGCCGCGCACGTCCTGGCCGAGTGCGGCCACAGCCGGATCCCGGTCTACGACGGCAGCCTGGACGCGATCCTGGGAACGATCAGCGCGCGGGACGTGGTGCAGGCCGCGGCGGAGCAGCAACTCGAGCACAAGCAGATCCGCGACCTGATGCGCCCGGCCTACTTCGTGCCCGAGACGAAGGGCGTGCGCGAGCTCCTGGCCGAGTTGCGCCGCGAGCGGACCAAGATGGCGGTCGTCCTGGACGAGTACGGCGGCACGGCGGGAATCGTCACCATGGGCGACATCGTCCAGGAGATCGTCGGCGAGCTGGGCGAGCAAGCCGAGGGCGAGGCGCCGCCCTTCCGGCGCCTGGCCGACGGCGTGGCCGACGTGGACGCCGCGCAGCACGTCTCGGACGTCAACGAGGAGCTGGGGACGGAGATCCCCGAGGACGAGGACTACGAGACCCTGGGCGGATTCGTCCTGGCCGAGCTCGGCCACGTGCCCAAGCGCGGCGAGACCTTCCGCGGGCACGGCGCCGAGTTCAAGGTGCTCGACGCCAGCGACCGGCGCGTCCTGCGCGTGGCGGTGCGGCGCTCCCTGGCGGAGCGCACGCACGCCTGATGGACTCTCCGCGCGTGAACCCGCGCCGCGACCGAGCCCTGATCCTGGAACGCTACTCGTGGAGCGAGTCGTCGCTCGTGGTCCACGTGCTGACCGCGCGGCACGGCCGCGTGCATCTTCTGGCGCGCGGCGCGTACCGCCCGACCTCGCGCTATTTCTGCGTGCTGGACCTGTTCGACACCCTGACGCTGGAGTGGTCCGCGCCGCCGGGCCGCGAGCTGTGCGACCTGCGCGCGGGCGAGGTGACGCGGCGGCGCAGGCGCATCGTCGAGGACCTCGACCGCTTCCGCGCGGCCACGTCGGTCCTCGAGCTCGCCAGCCTCGCGGCCCGGCTGGGGCCGCCGGACCCGGGCTTGTTCGCGCTCGCCGAGGGCGCGCTGGAGTCGCTGGACGCGGGCGGCCGCGCGGTCGACGTCGACCTCACGGCGTTCGAGATCGCCTACCTCGAGCACTTGGGCTGGTCGCCGGCCCTGGAGTCCTGCGCGCAGTGCGCCGGACCGGCGCCGGCCGCCTCCGGCGCGGGCCAGCGCGTGGCCTTCTCGGCCGCGGCCGGCGGTCGTCTGTGCGTGCGCTGCGCGGACGCGGCGCGCGGGCGCGGCCTGCGCGTCGGCACGATCCCCGGGCCCGTGCTCGCCGATGCGCGCGCGCTCGCGGCGGGCGCCTGGCCGCCGGGCGCGGGATCCGAGAGGATCGTGCGCGTGCGCGACTTGATCGAGAGGTTCGTCGACTACCATCTGGAGCTCCAGCCGCGGTCCCACCGCGCGTTCCTCTCCGTCCCCAACCGCAACGCTCCGCGGGCGTCGCCCCCGGCCCGACCGACGACGTGAACCTGGCCCTGCGCCTCTTGATCCTCCTCGCCAGCCCCCTGTGGGCCGGCTGCTCCACGCTGTGGGGCGGCGATCAGGGCATGGACCCCGCGCGCGTGCCCGGAGCCATCGTCGAGGCGGAGCAGGCGCTGGCGCGCGACGACGCCGCGCGCGCGATGGAGCTCATGGGATCGGCCTCGCGCACGCGCGGCCTCTCGCCGCAGACGCGCGACCGCGTGCAGGTGGCACTGGAGCAGTCGGCCCGCCGGCGCGTCGAGCAGCTCTCCGCTCCGGGTTCGGACCCCGACGACCTGGCCGAGCTCGTGGAGCTCGAAGTGCCGCGGCAGATCGCGGTCCAGGCCGGGCTGCTCGCGGCGCGCGCCTACGTCGCGCAGGGCGACCCGATGGACGCCTACCGACTCCTGAAGCGGCTGGACGAGCGCTTCCCGCTGCACCACGAGCGCAACGCGGCGGGCGACCTCCTGGCCGACGTGGGCCTCTCCCTGAAGGACGACAACAAGACGCTCTTCGGGTGGTTCGACACGCGCGGCGAGGCGCAGGAGATCCTCGAGTACGTGATCCTCAGGACGCCCTGGGCCCGGCGCAGCGACGAGTGCTTCTTCGCGCTGTCGCGGCTGTACGAGGACGACCGCGAGTGGGACCTCGCGATCACGCGCGCCGAGGGCCTGCTGCTCAGCCACCGCACCAGCCCGCTGGCGCCCGAGGCGCAGGCCCGCATCCCGCGGCTGCGCCTCCGGATGCTGCGCAGCCCCGAGTACGACCGCTCGCAGCTCGAGCGCGCGCGCGTCGAACTGCAGGAGTGGCTGGTGACCCACCCCGGCCACGCGTTCGAGCCCAAGGTGCGCCTGGACCTTGCGGACTGCCTGCGGCGCCTGTGCGAGAGCGACCTGTTCATCTCGCGCTTCTACGCGCGCGTGGACAACGCGTTCGGCGCGCGGCGGCACGCGGAACGCGCGGTGGCCGAGGCGCGCGACGCGAACGATCCCGAGCGCGTGCGCGCGACCGAGGCCTGGCTGGCCACGCTGCCGCCGGTGCAGAACCCCGTGACGAAGACCGAGGTGCTGCCGTGAGCGGAGCGCTGCGCACGGTCGTGCTGGCGGCGCTCGCGATCGCGGGCTTCGTGCTGCAGGGCTGCGGCTACAGCACGGGCCTGCGCGCCGCCGACCGCATCCGCACGGTCGGCATCACGGTGTTCGGCAACCAGACGCTGGAACGCGACCTCGAGCGCCGCTTCCAGGACGAGATCTCGCGGGCGGTGCGTTCCCTGACCGACGTGCCCATCCAGCCGCCCGCACGCGCCGAGTTCCTCGTGCGCGGGACCGTCACCGACTTCCGGCGGCGCGGCGGCATCCGCAGCCCCGAGAATCGCCTCTTGGAGACCGGCGTGTACGTGGAGATCGAGGCTGCGCTGATCGATCGAGCCAGCGACCGCGCGCTGGGGCCGCCGCGCCGCGCCGGCGTCTGGGTCGGCTACGTGGTCGGCGATCCCCACGGGGAGGATCAGGCGCTCGACCGGGCGATCCGGCATGTCGCGGAGGAGATCGTCCTCGTCCTGTTCTCCCCCCTCGAATAATCCGCCGTCCCCCCGGGAGAGGACCCGCGCGGCCCGCGGGCGCGATTTCCCGGCGCCCTGACCCATCGAAGGCGGGCGATCCCTATTTTATGACGATGCCTCACCCCCGGGCGGCTGCAGCAGGTCGCCGTCCCCGTCGATAGAGCCCCCATGGCCGAGAGCAAGAAACCGCAGAACGACAAGGGTCGCAAGACGCGCTCCTTCGGCTCCTTCGCCGCCTTCCTGTTCGTCCTCGTGGCGATCTTCCTGGTGTGGGGCGGCAACCGCCTGCGCCCGCGGATCGAGCTGACGCAGGACCTGTACGAGTGGTACCTGTACAGCGGCGAGGTCGACGCGCAGGAGATCCGCGGCACGAACCTGATCGAGGGGACGCTCAAGGACACGCGCGCGTTCAGCGTCAGCTTCGCGAACCTGGGACCGCGCGAGGCCGAGTACCGCGAGGTGAAGGCCGCGCAGAACCTGCTGCCGATCCGGCCCGCCGAGCTCGAGCGCGCGCTCGAGGGCGGCTGGTACCAGCCGGTCGCCGCCCGGCACCTGACCGCGTTCGGCGAGGTCGTCAGCGAGCCCGCGGACGGCAACCGCGGCGAGGCGGGCGTGGTGCGCCAGTCCGTCTCGACCTACCCGCAGACCGACCGGCTCATCGTGCAGGCCACCGCGCGGCCCCTGTCCGCCTGGAAGGAGACCCAGGCCGGTGACCCGCCCTTCTTCCTGCCGGCCGCCTCGGGCACCGTGTGGCTCGACGTCCGCGACGCGACCGACTACGGCGCCCTGATCGGGCTGCTCAGCGCGCGTTCGGTGCCGGTCGAGACCCGCACCTTCGACATCTCCAAGAACAAGGGCACGAAGTGGAGCGAGTCGAGCTCCATGCTGACCAACGTGCTCCTCCTGTGGGGCCCGTGGATCCTGATCATCGTCGTCTTCCTGTTCCTGATGCGGCAGATGCGCAACCAGGGCTCGACCGGCGGCGTGATGAGCTTCGGCCGCTCGCGCGCGCAGCTCTACAGCAAGGAGAACCGCGTCACCGTCACCTTCGACGACGTCGCCGGCGCCGACGAGGCCAAGGACGAGGTGCGCGAGATCGTCGAGTTCCTGAAGAACCCGGGCCGCTTCACGCGCCTGGGCGGCCGCATCCCGCGCGGCGTGCTGCTCGTCGGCCCGCCGGGCTGCGGCAAGACGCTGCTCGCCAAGGCCATCGCCGGCGAGGCCGAGGTGCCGTTCTTCTCGATCTCGGGCTCGGACTTCGTCGAGATGTTCGTGGGCGTCGGCGCGAGCCGCGTGCGCGACCTGTTCAAGCAGGCGCGCGAGAACTCGCCGTGCATCATCTTCCTGGACGAGATCGACGCCGTCGGCCGGCGCCGCGGCTCGGGCATGGGCGGCGGCCACGACGAGCGCGAGCAGACGCTCAACGCGATCCTGGTCGAGATGGACGGCTTCGGCACCGACGAGGGCATCATCGTCATCGCCGCCACGAACCGTCCGGACGTGCTCGACCCCGCGCTGCTGCGCCCGGGGCGGTTCGACCGGGAGGTCACCATCGACCTGCCCGACATCAAGGGCCGCGAGCAGATCCTGCGCGTGCACCTGCGCAAGGTGAAGTCCGGCCCCGACGTCGATCCCGCCGCGCTGGCGCGCGCCACGCCCGGCTACTCGGGCGCGGACCTCGCCGCGATCATCAACGAGGCCGCGATCATGGCCGCGCTCGCCCGCAAGGACGAGATCCTGATGGAGCACCTGGAGGAGTCGCGCGAGAAGGTCATGTTCGGCCGCCAGAAGCGCTCGCGCGAGATGGAGGAGGCCGACCGCCGCATCGTCGCCTACCACGAGGCCGGTCACGCGATCGTGGCCGCCAAGATCCCCGAGGTCGATCCGCCGTCCAAGGTCACGATCGTGCCGCGCGGGCGCGCGCTGGGCCTCACGACCTTCCTGCCCGAGAAGGAGCAGTACCACATGCAGCGCAAGCGGCTGATGGGGATGCTCTCGGTCGCCTTCGGGGGCCGCATCGCCGAGCAGGTGTTCTGCGGCGACATCTCCGCCGGAGCCTCGGACGACATCCGCCGGGCGACCGAGATCGCGCGGCGCATGGTCACCGAGCTCGGCATGAGCGACAAGATCGGGCCGATCAACTACGCCGAGCGCCAGGGCAGCGAGTTCCTGGGCACGGAGCTGATGGCCGCACGCTGGCACTCCGAGGAGACCGCGCGCGAGATCGACGAGGAGATCCAGCGCGTCCTCGACGAGGCCTACCAGACGGCCGTCGACATCGTGAACGAGAACGCCGCGAGCCTGGAGTCGATCACCCAGGCGCTGCTGCGCTACGAGACGGTCACCGGCGAGGAGATCCGCGAGATCCTGGCCGGCAAGTCGATCGAGGCCCTGCGTCCCGGCGCGCCGCCCACGCCCAAGCCGGGCGGGACGCGGCCGACCGAGAGCCCGGCCAAGCAGGCGCCGGGCAAGTCCAAGGCCGGCGACGAGTTGCCGGGGACGCCGGGACTCTCCCCGGCCTGAAGCCCGGCGCATGGGCGCTGACTTCGCGCGCGATCCCGTCTTCGGCGAGGTCGCGCGCCGCATCGAACCGCGCGCGCTGTTCCGCGTGATGTCGGAACCCGCGACGGGCGCGCTGGCCGAGGCCGTGACGTGGGCCTACCTGGCGTTCCGGCGCGACCGGCTCACGGCCGAGGAGGCCGCGGCCATGGTCGGACGCGACGGCCTGTTCTACCGCGAGGTCGAGAACCACGGCCGCGACGAGGGCAACGTGCACGCGCTGGTCCGTTCGCTGCGCGAGACCGCGGGCGAGCACCCGGCGCTGGCCAGCCTGCTCGCGGCCTACGCTGCGCACGCGGAGCCGCCCGGCCGGCCGCGGATGATGGGCATCGTCAACGTGACGCCCGACAGCTTCTCCGACGGCGGCGCGTTCCTCGACCCGTCCCGCGCGATCGAGCACGGGCTGGAGCTGGCTGCCGAGGGAGCGGACCTGCTCGACGTCGGCGGCGAATCGACCCGGCCGGGCTCCGATCCGGTGCCCGTCGACGAAGAGACGCGGCGCGTCGTCCCGGTGATCGCTGCCCTGGCACGGCGCGCCGGCGTGCCGCTCAGCGTGGACACGACGAAGAGCGCCGTCGCGCGCGCCGCGCTGGACGCGGGCGCCACCATCGTCAACGACGTCAGCGCGGGCTGCTTCGACGCCGCGATGCTGCCGCTCGTCGCCGAACGGCGTGCCGGGTTCGTCGCGATGCACATGCAGGGCACGCCGCGCGACATGCAGGTCGCGCCGACCTACGGCGACGTCGTGGCCGACGTCCTCGAGTTCCTGCGCGCGCGCGGCTACCAGGCCCTGGAGGCCGGCGTCGAGCGCGGGAAGCTGTGGATCGATCCGGGCATCGGCTTCGGCAAGACGCTCGAGCACAACCTGGCGCTGCTGCGGCGCCTCTCCGAGCTGCGGTCCTTGGGCCTCCCGATCTGCCTGGGCGTCTCGCGCAAGTCGTTCCTCGCCCGGATCGCCGGCCGCGAGTCCCCGGCACAGGAGCGCCTGGGCGGCACGGCCGCTGCGGTCGCGCTCGGCGTCGCGGGGGGCGCGGAGATCCTGCGCGTGCACGACGTGCGCGTGATGCGCGAGTGCGCGCTCGCCGCCCGCGCCATCGCCGCGCCGCGGTAGGACGCTTGCCCAACCGCGCACGCGCGCGGCACAATCCACCGGGCGGCGGACACAGGACCTTGGGCAACGAACGGATCTTCGGAACGGACGGCATCCGCGGGCGAGCGGGCGAGGGCTGGCTGACGCCCGGCGCGGTCGCCAGCCTGGGGGCGGCGGTGGCCGAGGCGCTGGGCCAGATGCCGGCCGGGCGCAACGGTTCCGCGCCGCGCGCGCTCCTGGGACACGACGGCCGCCGCTCCGGTCCCGAGCTGGAAGCCGCGCTCGCGCGCGGACTGGCGCACCGCGGGTTCGAGCCGGTCAGCGCGGGTCTGATCACGACGCCGGGCCTGGCGCTGCTCACGCGCCTGGAGGGCTTCGACCTGGGCGCGATGGTCAGCGCCTCGCACAACCCGGCCGAGGACAACGGCATCAAGGTCTTCTCCGCGCAGGGCGACAAGCTGTCGGACGCGCTGGAACTGGACATCGAGGCGCGCCTGCGCGCGCGGCCGACGCTCGACCTCGCCGGCCCGGGTGCGACGAGCGACCCGCGCCTCGAGGGGGTCTACCTCGACCACCTCGTCCAGGGCGTCGGCGCGGGCCTGCGCTTGGACGGCCTGTGCATCGTGCTCGACTGCGCCAACGGCGGCGCGAGCCGCGTCGCACCCCGCGTGCTGGGGCGGCTGGGTGCTCAGGTCATCTCGATCGCGGCCGAGCCCGACGGCGGCAACATCAACCGCGGCGTCGGCGCGACGCACCTGGAGTTCCTGCAGGCCGCCGTCCGTTCGCACAAGCCGACGCTGGGCATCGCGCTCGACGGCGACGGCGACCGCTGCTTGCTCGTCGACGAGCGCGGCGAAGTCGTCCACGGCGACGGGATCCTGATCCTGCTCGCGGGCGAGGCCATGCGGCGGCGCCAGTGGAAGGACCCGCGCCTCGTCGCCACGGTCATGAGCAACCGCGGCCTGCACCGCGCGCTGCGCGCGATCGGCGTGGGCGTCGTCACGACCGACGTGGGCGACCGCCGGGTCGTCGAGGCGCTGCGGCGCGAGGACCTGCGCCTGGGCGGCGAGCAGTCCGGGCACATCGTGTTCGGCCCCGACCATCACTTCATCGGCGACGGGATCTACACCGCGCTGCGGATCCTGCGGGTCCTGCAGGACACGAAGAAGCCGCTGTCGGAGCTGGCGGCCCCCTACCGGCCGTTCCCCCAGGTGCTGCTCAACGTGACGGTCGCCCGCAAGCCCGCGCTGGACCAGATCCGGAGCGTCGCCGACGCGCGCACGCGCTTCGAGGCCGAGCTGGGCGAGGACGGCCGCGTGCTGGTGCGCTACTCGGGCACCGAGCCCCTGGCGCGGGTCATGATCGAGGGACCCGACCTGGAGCGCGTCCGCGCGCAGGCGCAGGAGCTCGCGAACCTCCTCGCGGCCGAGATCGGCGCGTGAGCGGCCGGCTGACCGTCGCGATCGAGACCTCCACGCGCCTGGGATCGCTGGCCGCCGCGGCGGGCGAACGGCGCGCCGCGTGCCGGCTGGAGGACGGCCGCGCCCACGCCAGCGACCTCGTCCCGTCCCTCGACCGCCTCGTGCGCGAGCTGGAGCGGCGCCCGACGGACCTCGCGCTGGTATGCGTCGGGACCGGGCCGGGCAGCTACACCGGCCTGCGCGTGGGGATCGCCACCGCGATCGGCCTGGCGCGCGCGTCGGGCGCGCCCGCGGTGGGCGTCCCGTCGGGCGAAACGCTGGCGTTCGGCGCCCTCGATCCGGGCCAGGAGGCCTACCACCTGATCGACGGCCGCTCGAACGCGTTCTATCTGGCGCGCTACCGCCGCCTCGAACTCGACGTCGAGGTGCTGGAGGCGCCGTGCGTCGTCGGGCCGGACGAACTCGCGGCGCGACTCGCGGCGCAGATCCCGGTCCTGACCGACGCCGCGTCGCTGGAAGCCGCCCGGCTGCCCGAGCCGATCGCGCGGCGCGCGCGGCTGGATGCCGTGCCGCGGGCGGACGCGCTGCTGGACCTGGGCGCGCGGCGAGCGGCGGCACGGGGCGGTCAGCCCTTGGACGCGATCCAGCCGCTGTACCTGCGGCCGTTCGCGGCGACGCCGCCCGCGCGCTGACGGCGGAACGGACGGCGCGCTCGCCACGGAGATTGCGCACGCCGCGAGGCCGCGCCTGGAATCGCGCCGCGCGCGATGGCAGGCTCGCGTGCGTGAGTTCCGATCGCGCCTGGGCCGAGATCGATCTCGATGCGTTGTCGCACAACCTCGCCGTGATCCGGCGGCGTGCGGGGGCCGGCACGCGCATCATGCTGGTGGTCAAGGCCGACGCCTACGGCCACGGGGCGGTGCCGATCGCGCACCACGCCGTGCGCTGCGGCGTGTCGGCCTTCGGCGTGGGATCGTCGGCGGAAGCCCTGGAGCTGCGCAGCTCGGGCATCCGGCTGCCGATCCTGGTTCTCGGCACGATCATCGACGACGAGGCGGACGCCTGCCTGCGCAACGACGTGCACGTCGCGCTGCACAGCAGCGACCGGCGCGAGATGCTCCAGCGGCTCGCGCGACGGCTGGGCCTGCGGGCCAACGTCCACCTGAACATCGACACGGGCATGGGACGCCTGGGCGTGCTGCCCAGCCGCGCCATCGACCTCCTGCGCGAGGTCCGTTCGTCGCCGAACCTGCAGCTCGCGGGGGTCATGACCCACATCAGCGCCCCCGACGGCGCGCAGGCGGCCAGCACGCACGAGCAGCAGCGACGATTCGAGTCGGTTCTGCGCGATGCCCGGGCAGAGGGTCTGCTGCGTGGATGGACGCACATGGCCAACTCGGCCGCGCTGTTCACGGCGCTCCGGCCGCGCTACGACACCGTGCGGCCCGGGATCAGCGCCTACGGCGTGCTGCCCAACGACCTGCCCGGCGCGGACGAGTTGCGACCCGTGCTCTCGCTGCGCACGCAGGTCGTCTTCCTGAAGGACATCCCGCCGGGCTTCGCCGTCGGCTACGGGTCGACCTGGCACGCCGAGCGCGCCACGCGCATCGCGACGCTCCCCGTGGGCTACAACGACGGCGTCATGTGGCGCCTGGGAAACCGCGGCGAGGTGCTCGTGCGCGGCGCGCGCGCGCGCATCGCCGGGCGCGTGTCGATGGACTACACGACGGTGGACGTCGGCCACATCCCCGGCGTCGCGGTCGGCGACACGGTCACGCTGATCGGCAGCGACGGAGCCGAGACGATCACCGCCGAGGAGGTCGCGCGCCGCGCCGACACGATCGCCTACGAGATCACGTGCGCCGTCGGGAAGCGCGTGGTGCGTCGGCCGATCGGCGGGACGGACGTGTTCCTGCCCGCCCAGCCGGCCGCCGCAGGGCCGGCGCCGGGAGTCGTCCAGCACCTGGGCCAGCCGGTCCCGCGGCCGGTGACCTGAGCGGTGCGCGCGCTCGGCCGCACGCTGCTCGGCCTGCTCGCCGTGGCGGGCTGGTTCCTCCTGCTGCTGGCGCTCCTGCTGTGGACCGGCGAGGAGACAGGGATCCTGGGCCGCGTCGTGCGCGACGCGGTCGCGGCCAGGATGGGGACGCTCGGCGACGATCTGTCCCTCACCGGCGTGCGCATCCTGTGGTTCGACCGCGCGCTGGAGGTCGACCGCGTCGAGCTCGGCGCCGACGGCGAGATGGCGCTCCTGCGCGACGTGCGCGTCGAGTTCGGGCTCGCGCACGGGGGCCTGAGCCCGCGGCGCGTCGAGGTCCGCGGCGGGCACCTGCGCCTGTCCGCCGCGCTGGCCAACAGCCTGCAGCGCTACTCGGAAGAGAGCGGCGACCGCCGCGCGCTCGCGGACCGTACCGAGCTGCCGACGATCCAGATCGAGGACCTGGGCGTCGAGTGGATGACGCGGCGCTGGGGCCTCGTCCCCATCGCGCGGCTCGATCTGCTGGCGCGCTCGAACGCGCGCGGACGGCCCGAGATCTTCGGACGCGCCGTGCCCAGCCTGACGCAGCGCACCGGCGAGCCGGGCGAGGTGTTCCTCTCGGGGACGATCGACGAGGACGGCGCGCTGTCGCTGCGCGCGAACGCGACGCGCATGCCGCTGGGCACCGACGGCCTGCCGGCGGACGAGGACCTGGCCGGTCTGCACGCGCTGCAACCGCGCGGGATGCTCGAGCTCGAGGCCTTCGGCGAGCTGCCGCTGGAGGGCGGCGCGCCGCGCGTGCACGTCCGATTGGCCGTTCAGCGCGGCGCGTTGAGCCTCGGCGGCGGACGCCACCGGATCGAAGGGCTGCGCCTGGACGTCGAGGGCCACTGGGCGCCCGAACGCCTGGAGGGCTGGCGGGATCCGCGCACCTGGCACGCGCTGGGGCGCGCGTCGGGGACCTGGAACGGCGCGGCCTTCGAGGCCACGGGCCTGCTCGGCGAGGAGGCCGGAACGGACGGCCTGCTGGAGGTGTGGGCCCACTGCGCCGCGCTCCCGCTGGAGCGCTCGCTGATCGCGGCGGTCGACGCCGGGCCGATCGCGGAGCGCGTGTGGGAGGGGCTCGACCCGCGAGGATCGACGGAGATCTGGGCCGGCGGCCGCGTCGCGCGCGCCAAGGACGACGCGGATCTCGCGTCGCGCATGGAGTTCTTCGCGCTGCTGCATCCGGCCGGCGCCGCGGAGATCACGTACCGCGGCATGGTGCGCAACGCGGCGGGCGAGCTCGACGAGGGTTTCCCGCTGCCGCTCGGCAACGTCACGGGCGAGATCGCGTGTGCCGTCGCCACCGCGCGCTCGCGGCCGTGGCGCGTCGCCCTGGTCGACCTCGTGGGCTCGTCGGGGCCGACGACCGTCCGCGCGCTGGGCGTCGTGGCAGCGCATCCGCGCGAGGTTCCCGCGCACTTGCCGGGCGTGGGCATGGCCGAGATCGATCTCGACCTCGTCGGCGACAGGCTGCCGGTCGATGACCGGCTGCGCGCGGCATTGCAGGGCCTCGGCGGCGCGCTGCCGCCGGACGGCACGTGGCGCCCGTTCCGGCCCGACGGCGGTGAGCTCGGCGTGCGGCTGCGCCTGTACCGCAGGCCCGAATTGGCCTGGCTCGCGACCGATCTCGATCTCGAGATGCGCGGGCTCGCGCTGGCGTGGGACGACCTGCCGCTGCCGGTGAACGGCGCCGGCGGTCGGCTGCGCTTCCGGTCGGACGGGCGATCGCGCGGCGGGCTCTCGGTGGACGTCACAGGCAGCCTGCGCACGGCGCAGCGCGCCGGCCTCGCGCTGCGCCTCGCCACGCAGGGCAGCCCGCCGCTCGCGCCCGAGCCGCCCTACGAGCTGGGCGCGGTGTCGTACATCCGCGCCACGGTGGATCGCCTGTCGCTCACCGGCGACGACCGGCGGATCCTCATCGATCGCTTCCCCGAGATAGGCAAGGCGCTGGAGGAGCTCTCGCCCAAGGGATTCGCCGACGTGCGCTACGAACGCACGCGGCACGGCGCCGGCGCGCCGTTCGAGAGCAGCGCCGAGGTGACGCCCATGGCGCCCGCGCAGCTCGTGCCGCGGCGGTTCCCGATGACCGTCGGCGATCTGCGCGGACGCGTGCTGCTGCGCGGCACCGAGGATGCGGGCGGCACGAGCACCGACGTGCGCGTCGCGCCGCTGGTCGGCACGCTGGGCGAGGGCGTCGACGTCGCCTTGACGGCGCGCATGCCGGACGGCGCGATCGAGGTGGCGGCCGCCGGCGTCGACCCCGCCAACCGCAGCTTCCTCGGCGCGTTGGGCGACCTCGTGCAGGGCGCGGCCGCGGGGGGCGCCGCGTTGAGCGGCACGGCGCTCTCGCTGGCCGGCCGCATCGACATCGTCGGCAACATCCCCTTGGACGGCGCGGCGGGCGCGGGCAGGTGGCGCACGTTCCTGCGGCGCTCTCAGTTGGCGACCGCGACCGGGTTCC
Organism: uncultured Planctomycetaceae bacterium; assembly: GCA_964552795.1. GTDB lineage: Bacteria > Planctomycetota > UBA1135 > UBA1135 > JAEUHZ01. The sequence goes on along the minus strand of CAZKIO010000027.1, from coordinate 26,058 downwards.
GGCTGTCGGACGTGCGCGGGGACGTCGAGTTCGCGGACGGCGTCCTCTCCGGCCGCGGCCTGACCGCGCGGCTCGCCTCGACGCGCGTCGACCTCGCCGACGTGCGCTTCGCCCCCGAGGCCGGCGGCTGGCGCCTGGACGCGAACTTCGAAGCGCGCGACGTGCCGATCGACCGCGAGCACCTCTTGGGCTTCGCGGACGAGCGCACGCTGGACGCGCTCCTGGGCGAACTGGCGTGGCAGGGCCGCTTCGACTTCCAGGCCGGCCGCCTGGGGATCGTGATCTCGCCCCGCGGCGAGCCGCGCCTGGAGCTGGCCGGCTCGCTCGCGCCGCGCGAGATGTCGATCCGCCTGGGGCTGCCGCTGGAGGTCGAGCACGCGACCGCGCGCCTGGAACGCCTGGTCTACGAGAGCGGCAAGGTGCGCGCGCTGCTGGCGGTCGAGAACTTCACCGGCCGGCTCGCGGGGCGCCGGCTGGAAAACGGGCGCATGCTCGTGACCTACGTCGAACCGTCGCTCTCGATCGAGGGGTTGCAGGGCACGCTCGAAGGCGGGCGCATCCTGGCCCTGGGTGCCGGTGCGCAACGCGTGGGCACGGCGTTCTCCATCGCGCTGGCCGATCCGTTCCCGTTCGAGCTGGGACTCGACCTGCGCGCCGTCGAGGTCGCCGGCATGCTGCGCGGACTGTTCCCGTCGGGCCTCGCCACGCAGGGCGAACTGGACGGCGAGCTGCAGCTCGCCGGCGACCTGGAACACCTCCTGGGGATCGAAGGTTCCGGCTGGCTGCGCATGCGGCAGTCGCGCCTGTGGTCGGTGCCCGTGTTCCGGGCGCTGTTCGCGCAGCTCGGCCTCGACGACACGGCCACCTTCGATTCCATGTACACCAACCTGCGCGTGCGCGACGGGATCGTGAAGATGGACGACATCGTGCTGCGCAGCCCGCTCCTGCAGCTCGTCGGCGAGGGCTCTCTCGACTTCAACGGCCGCATGCGGCACGACCTGGAGGTGCGCTACGCGCTGCTCGACCGGCTCGGCCCGCTGACGCGCCTCCTGTACTGGATCCAGAACGAGCTCCTGACCGTGCGCATCCGCGGCGACATGGGCCGGCCCGAGGTCGTGCTGCAGAACCCGCTGCGGCGCATGTTCTCCGGCGGCGAGAGCTTCCGCGCGCTGCCCGTGCCCGGCTACGCTCCCCTGCCGGAGCGGTTCTGATGGCGACGCGCGGCGATCTGTGGGCGGTGTTGATGGCGGGCGGCGCGGGCACGCGCTTCTGGCCCGCGAGCCGGCGCGCGCTGCCCAAGCAGTTCCTGCGCGTCGCGGGCCGGCGCACGCTGCTGCAGGAGACCGCCGCGCGCCTGGGAACGCTGGTCCCGCCCGAGCGGCGCATCGTGGTCACCGGCCGCGAACACGCGGACCTCGTGCGCAAGCAGCTGCGCCGGCTCCCCTCCGAAAACGTGCTGCTCGAGCCGCTGGGACGCAACACGACCGCGTGCATCGCGTGGGCGGCGCTGGAGATCGCGCGCCGCGACGCGCGCGCGATCCAGGCCGTGCTGCCCAGCGATCACGTGATCCAGCCCGCGGCGGGCTTTCGCAGGCTGCTCGCGCACGCGGCCGACGAGGCGGCGGAATCGGGCGCGCTGCTCACCTTCGGCGTCCGGCCGACCCACCCCGCGACCGGCTACGGCTACATCGAGACCGGCGCGCGCCTCGGCACGCGCGGGAAGACGGACGTGCTGGCGGTCGAGCGCTTCGTCGAGAAGCCCGACCGCGCGCGCGCGGAACAGTTCCTCGCGAGCGGCCGATTCCTCTGGAACTCCGGGATGTTCGTGTGGAGCACACCGGCGATCCTGGCGGCGCTGCGCGCGCACGCGCCCGAGGTACTGGCGCCGCTCGAGCGCGCGCACGCCGCCGGGACCGTCGCCGACGCCTACCCCGCGCTGCCTGCCGTCGCGATCGACGTGGCCGTGATGGAGAAGGCGCGCGGCGTGCGCGTGCTGCCCTTCGACCTCGCCTGGAGCGACGTGGGCGCCTGGCCCGCGCTGGGCGAGCTGCTACCCGCCGACGCCGCCGGCAACGTGGCGGACGGCGGAGCGCTCGTCGTGGCGCACGACGCGTGCGGCAACGTCGTGCACGCGCCCAAGGGTTCGCTCGTCGCGCTGGTCGGCGTGAAGGACCTCGTCGTGGTCCGCGCCGGCAAGGCGCTGCTCGTCTGCCCGCGCGAGCGGGCCCAGGACGTGAAGCAGATCGTCGACCGCCTGGCGCGCGAGAACCCGGAGTGGACGTGAGACCGGGCCGCGAACCCGCGGGGCCGGCGCCGCGATGAACCGGACAGGCGTCCTGGCGATCGACCACGGCACGAAGCGCTCGGGCTTCGCGTACGTCGATCCGCTGCGCCTCGCCCCCGTGCCGCTGGACCCGTGCGCGGCGCCCGGCGGCGGAGAGGAGCTGCTCGCGCACGTGCGGCGCGTGCTCGACGAGCGCGACGTGGGCGTGATCCTGGTCGGCCTGCCGCGCAACATGGACGGCAGCGAGGGGCCGCGCGCAGCCGAGGTGCGCGCGTTCGCGACCACGCTCGCCGCGCGGCATCCGGGCCTCGCGATCGTGATGCACGACGAGCGCCTGACCACCAAGGAGGCCGAGGAGCTGCTGCGCGACGCGCGCATCCCCCCGCGCGACCGCAAGGCGCGGCGCGACAGCCTCGCGGCGCTCGTGCTCCTGCGCGACTGGATCGAGTCGGGGGAACCGCGTTAGCGCGGCGACGCTTCGTCGAGCCAGCGCACGACCGCCTCGGCCACGTCGCCGGCGCGCTCGTCGTGGAAGAGATCGTGCCGCGACCCGGCGAACTCGCGCACGACCACGTTCTCGCCGCCGAGCGCGCGCGCCTTGGCCGCGGGCGCCACCGTGTCCAGCGCGCCGACGAGGACGAGCACAGGCATCGGCAACCCGGCGATCCGCGGCACGTACTCGCGCGCGGCGCGCGCGGCCTCCTCGCCGGCGCGCACGCTGACGAGGTCGTGCGCGGGCTCGGCCTTCAGAGCGGCGAGCCCCTGTGCCTGCCCGCTGCGCACGGAGTCGGCCCAGCCCAGCCGGCCCGTCGAGTCCGGCCCGACCTTCTTGAACATCTTCATCAGCCCGCCCGCGGGACGCGGCAACTCGAACGCGGGCTGGAGCAGCGGAGACGCGAGCACCAGCGCGGCGACCTGATCGGGTCGCTCGCACGCGAACGCCAGGCACCACAGCGCGCCCAGGCCCTGGCCGATCAGCACCTTCGGCGCGTCCGGCTGGCGGTACGCGAGGTGGTCCTGCACGTCGCCCAGGTCGCGCAGCACCTCGGCCACGCCGTTCGAGTGGCCGCGGGCGCCCTCCGAGCGGCCGTGACCGCGCAGATCGGGCAACGCGACGGCCCAGCCGGCGGAGGCGAGGCGGCGGCCCAGGTCGAAGTACAAGCCGCCGTGGCCGCCGGCGTCGTGCACGACCGTCGCGGCGCCGCGCGGCACGCCGTCGGCCGCGAGTTCCTGCACGTGCAGCAGGACCAGCCCCTCGGAGGTGTGCGACAGGCCCGCCGCGGCGCTGCCGTCGGCGTTCGATTCGCGCAGTTCCAGGTACGTGACCGTCGGCTCGCTGGGCGGCATGCGGCGGAAAGCCTAGCAGCCGATCGCGCTTCGCCAGAGGCACGGGTGCCGGCCGGGGCCGCGGGCGGCTAGAATGCCCGCGACGTGAGAGGCCCGGGCGGCCGCTCCGGTCCGGGCGGCGACGTCCGGCCGGGGAGGAAAGTCCGGACTCCATGGGTCGAGGTGGTTGCCAACGGCAACCGGCCGCGAGGCCAGGGAAAGTGCCACAGAAAACAAACCGCCGGCGCCCGCCGGGCACCGGCAAGGGTGAAATGGTGCGGTAAGAGCGCACCGCGGCGTTGGTGACAACGCCGGCAGGGCAAACCCCACCTGGAGAAAGACCAAATAGGGAAGGTCCAGGTCCGGCGACGGACCTGCGGTGCGACCCACGCCGCGCGCCTTCCGGGTAGGTCGTTCGAGGCCGGCCGCGAGGTCGGTCCCAGAGAAATGGTCGCCGGCCCCCGCGAGGGGGTGCACAGGATCCGGCTTACAGGGCCTCTCACGTCTTCCTCCCCGCGGGGCGAACCGGCGGGACTACTGCCCTTCGGGGGGGGGGACCCCCAACCCCTGGTAGGGTTCTCGAGAACCAACCTCCGCATCTTGACGATTTCCGGGGTTGCCCTTAGCGTTTGGCCTTCGCCGCGGCCGGTCGGACTCCTGCCGACCGCCCCGCCCGGCCTTCCTCCGGGCGCCTCCGAGCCCGCCACCGCCATGGAATTCGTCTTCGTCGTCCCCCGGGACGCCCTGTTCCGCGATTGCTATCCGCACGGTTTCCAGCCGTTCGGGACAGGCGCGGGGTCCGCCGACCGGGCGGGGTTCGAGCGGGCGGTCGAGGACGCGGGCTTCTTCGTCGAGCGCGCGTACGCGGAGCGGTCGCCGCACCTCAAGCAGATCATCCCCTACTGCCTCGTCGAGCACGAAGGACGCGTGTTGCACGTCAAGCGCACGAAGCGCGGCGGCGATGCGCGCCTGCACGACAAGCACTCGATCGGGATCGGCGGACACCTCGAGCCGCGCGACCTCGCCGGCGTGACGGGGCGCAATCCGCTGATCGCCGGCACGCGCCGCGAGCTCGAGGAGGAGCTGGCGGTTCAGGGCGTGTACGAAGTGGTTCCAATCGGGCTTCTGAACGACGACTCCAACCCGGTGGGAGCGGTACACGTAGGAGTCGTCCAGTGCGTCCACATCACCGGTTCCGTGGAGATCCGCGAACATGAACAACTCGAGGGACGCCTGGCGACCCTCGCTGAATTGAAGGCCCTTTTGGATCGAGGGGCCGATTTCGAGACCTGGTCCAAGCTGCTCGTTCCCCGACTGGACGAGCTGCTCCGCAAACCTCTGGCCATGCGGTCGTGAGACCGCGCTCCGCGCCGTGCTGCGCGGAGAAGAAGACAAGTACATGAGCACCGCAAGCAAGAAGAATCGCGAGCTGGTCCCCGAGCGGATCTACGACATGCTCCTCTCGTCGCACACCGCCGACAAGGTCACGCTGCACTTCAAGGACGGCCGGATCGTGCACGGCGCGCTGATCTTCAACCCGTTCAAGGGGACGGGCCGCGTGATCAACATCGACCAGGAAGTGAGCGTCGATTTCGCCATCGACGACATCCGCGACCTGAAGTTCTGAGGCTCACGCCGACCGCTCGCGCGCGCCCCGCGGGATTTTTCCGCGGGGCGCGCGGCTTTTTGAGCGCGGCCGAACGTGGGATGATCCGCGCGCCATGTTCCTCGCGCTGCTGCTGTCGTCGTCCGCCCTGCCTGCGCTGCCCTTGCGGGGGAACGAGGCCGGCCCGGAAACACCGATCCTGTACGTGCAAACGGCGGAGGGCTGGGCGCCGCTGCGCGCGGGCCCCGTCGACCGCGAGATCGTGCCGCTCAACTCGCGCTCGGAACGCGTGCCCTGCGCGGCGACGACCGCGCAGGGAATCCAGGTCCGCCTGTGGGCCGGGAATGCCCCGATCCGGGCCTGCGACGCCCTGCAGGTCTGGGCCGTGCAGCACGGGATGGACGAGCGCGTGCTGAGCGTGGATGGCCAGCCATGGATCATCGGACGCGAGCGCCTCCCCGAGCGCGCGCGCACGCCCAGTCGCCCGGACGCATTGCCCTGGCTCGCGCGCCACGACGGCGAGGCGCTGACCGGGGCCGTCCTGCCGCTGATCACTCCGCTGCCCAAGCCGGATGCGAACGGCGAGAGTGCCTTTGCCGTGTACGGCGAGGCCCCACCCAGGCTGGACGACAGCGGGCCCGTGCCGTTCCTGCGCTGGACGGGCCGGACGCGCGCGACGCGCATCGTGCTCCACGGTCCCACGCAACGCGATCCGATCGATCAGGTCTTCCTGGCCCAAGCGCGCGCCGTCGAGGGAGTGGCGTGCCACCCGCTGCGGCTGCGCCGGGCGACGCTGGGAGCCGCCCGGCTGCGCGAGTGGTCCCCTTGGCGCGGTCGTGGGCTTCTCTGGCCCCTCGTCGAGCGTGAGGGCGCAGCGGCGGTCGACTCCACCGACGTGCTTGCCGCCGTCGACGACAAGCGCCTCGCGGCTCCCGCGCGCGCGCTGGTCGAGGCCTGGTTCGAAGCGCCTCCGCCCGCGCCCGCGGATCGCACCTGGACGCTGCTCGTCTCGGTCGTCGGCTCAGACACGTGGCCTCCGCCGCCCGACGCGCCGCGCGAGGACGCCCGGCGACGCGCGGGGCTCTTCGTCGATGCGGCGCGCGACTTCGGCCTGGACGCGGTTCATTTCGAAGGCCCGGATCTGCAGCTCGACATCCGCCCCACGATGGGACCGGGCGCTGCGTGGGGCGACGTCGACGGCGACGGCTGGGTGGACCTGTTCCTGCCGCAAGGTGGCGGGCGCGAGGGCAGCGAGCCGCCGACGAGCCGGTTCTTCCGCAACCACAAGGGCCAGGAGTTCGTCGACGAGAGCGAGAAACGCGGCCTCGCGCTCACCGGCGCGGGCATGGGCGCGCTCTTCTACGACGCGGACGGCGACGGCGATCTCGACCTCTTCGTCGCGAACTACGGCAGGAACAGGTTCCTCCTCAACGACGGCCAGGGCAAGTTCGCCGACGCGAGCGACGCCGTAGGCCTGGACTCGGATCTGTGGCACGCCGCCGTGTCGGCCGCGGACTTCGACGGCGACGGCGACCTCGACCTCTACGTCACGGCCTACCTGAAGTACGACACCTCGCAGCTGCCGAGCGACGAGGAGCTCGGCAGGTACCAGCGCGAGGACCCGGTCGAGATGCTGCCGTTCGCGTTCCCGGGCGAGCGCAAGCTGCTCCTGCGCTGCGACCTGACGGCTGGGAAGGACGGTGCGCCGGCGACGATCCGCTACGTGGACGTCGCCAAGGAACTGGGTGTCGACGATCCCAACGGCCGCGGCATGCAGGCGGTGTGGTGGGACTTCGACCAGGACGGCGACCAGGACCTGTACCTCGCGAACGACGTGTCGCCGAACCGGTTCTGGCGCAACGAGGGCGGCGGCAAGTTCAAGGACGTCGTGTTCTCCACCGGACTCGACGATCCGCGCGGCTCGATGGGCCTGGCGGTCGGGGACGTGGACGGCGACGGCGACGAGGACCTGTTCGTCTCGAACTGGCAGCTCGAGTCGAACGCGCTGTACGTCAACAATCTGCGCCACACCAGCGCACGCAGCCGCGTCGCGACGTTCCGGGACAAGTCGGTCGAGGCCGGCCTGGGGCAGCTCAGCGTCGGCGTGACGAGCTGGGGGTGCGAGCTCCTCGATTTCGACCTCGACGGCGACCTGGACCTCTTCTACGCCAACGGCTACACGTCGCCCGATTACGAGAGCACGGGCATCTGCGTCGGCCAGCCCTGCCACTACTTCGAGAACGACGGCGGCGGCCGGTTCACGCCCGCCTTCGAGCGCGCCGGGCCCGATGCGGCGATCCCGTTCGCGGCGCGCGCGGCGGTCGCCTGCGACTTCGACCGGGACGGCGACCTCGACCTCGTCGTGACCGCCAACAACGGCCGCGTGCGCCTCTTGCGCAACACGCTCGACCAAGGCGGCCGCCATTGGCTGGGATTGCGCCTGCGTGCGCGCGGCGCGAACACGCACGCGATCGGGGCCTTCGTCACGCTGGAGCACGGCGGCAGGAAGCAGGTGCGCTCGCTGCGCGCGGGCACGGGGTACCTGTCGGGCAACGCGCCCGAGCTGCACTTCGGGCTGGGCACGGCCGGCGGCGCCGCGACCTGCTCGGTGCGCTGGCCGTCGGGACGCGAGAGCACGCACGCGATCGACGCGGTCGACCGGTTCGTGACGCTGACGGAACCCGAATGACCGACGCCAGGCCGCACCCACCTTCCACCCTGAACCAAGCGAGGAACTCCATGCAGACGCGCACCGCCGAGATCGCCGAGGGCATCTACCGCATCTCGACCTTCGTGCCCGACCTCACGCCCGCGGGTTTCACCTTCAACCAGTTCCTGGTGCGCGCGGAGCAGCCGCTCCTCTTCCACACGGGACCGCGGGCCATGTTCCCCGCCGTCTCGCAGGCCGTGGCGCGCATCCTGCCGCTCGATACGCTGCGCTGGATCACGTTCGGGCACGTCGAGGCCGACGAGTGCGGCTCGATGAACCAGTGGCTGGCGGCGGCGCCGCGCGCCGAGGTCGCGCACGGCGCGACGGGCGTGATGGTGTCGCTGAACGATCTGGCCGACCGGCCGCCGCGCGCGTGGAAGGACGGCGAGGTGGTCGATCTGGGCGGCCGGCGCGTGACGCACATCGACACGCCGCACGTGCCGCACGGCTGGGAGGCGCGCGTGCTGTTCGAGGCGACGACCGGGACGCTCCTGTGCGGCGACCTGTTCACGCACCTGGGCGACGGGCCCGCCCTGACCCGCGGCGACATCGTGGGGCCGGCGCGGGAGGCCGAGGAGCTGTTCCGGTCGAGCTGCTACACGCCGGCGACGGCTGCGACGATCCGGCGGCTGGCGGAACTGAAGCCCAAGCGCCTCGCGCTGATGCACGGCTCGTCGTTCGAGGGGGACTGCAGGCAGGCGCTGCTCGACCTCGCGGACGCGTACGACGGGTGGCTCGGACGGGTGTGAGCGCGATTCCGGCGAGGTTCCGGCGAGAACTCCGCCCTTTCAAGATGCGGCGGCCGCGGGGAAACTCGCGGCCGCGGAGCGAACCAGACAGGCACCTGCAGGCGCAGGCGGGCCGAGGACCCGCGCGATCCTGGTGGTCCGCGCGCAGGGGCGCGCGGAACTGGCGCACGGACTAGAGCGGCCGCTTGTTCAGGTAGAAGTCGTAGCGCTCGTATTCCTTGTGCGTCTCGCGCTCCTTGACGTCCGCCATGGTCTTGGGCGGCGGCACGACCACCTTGTCCCCGGGGGTCCAGTTCACCGGCGTCGCGCAGGCGTGCGCGTCGGTCGTCTGCAGGGCCGTCAGGAGGCGCACGATCTCGTCCACGTTGCGGCCCACGTTGAGCGGGTAGTAGACCAGCGCGCGCACGACGCGCTTGGGGTCGATCAGGAACACCGCGCGCACCGTGGCCGTGGCCGACGTGTTCTCGTGCAGCATGCCGTACAGCTTCGCGACCTTCATGTCGCTGTCGGCGATCAGCGGGTAGTCGATCTCGACGTCCATGATCTGCTTCAGGTTCTCGCGCCACGCCAGGTGGCTGTGGATCGAGTCGATCGAGATGCCGATCAGCTTGGCCTTCAGCTTCGTGAACTCGTCGCTGCGCCGCGCGAACTCGGTCAGCTCCGTCGAGCACACCGGCGTGAAGTCGGCCGGGTGGCTGAAGAGGATCACCCAGTTCCCCTTCTGCCACTCGCTGAAGGTGATCTCCCCCACCGTGGTGTTGGCGCGGAAGTCGGGGGCGGTGTCACCGATGCGAGGGATGCCGGTCGGAGCGGTCTCGGTCATGGGTTCTCTCCTGTTCTGGGGACGACGGTCTCGATTGTAGCCGCGGCGACCTAGCGAGGCACCCAGGCTTGCAGCGAGCGCGCGCGGGCCGACTTGCGGCCGGCCAGGGCTTCGCACGCACGGGCCGCCGCCCGATCGCTCGCCGCGAGGCCGTGCGCGCACGCCGCGTAGCGCCGCGCCAGCGCCTCCTCGGATTCCAGGCACAGGCGCAGGACGAGGCGCCGGGCGCCCAGGAGGGCGAGCCAGCTCACCAGGGCCGCCGACGCGCTCCGGCGCCAGTCGCGCTCGTCGGCGTCGACGCCCAGGCCGCCGAGCACGCCGCGCAGGACCTCGATCAGCCGCGGGCTCTCGCCGCCCAGCGCCGCGAGGATGTGCTCGAGCGCGGGATCCGACTCGCGCGCGGCGATCCGCGCATAGAGCTCGCGCGCCCCGATCTCGTCGCGCAGGGAGCGCCGCAGTTCGGCGACCAGCGCGGGATCGGCGGCGGCGTTCACGCGGCCGCGGCCAGCGCGTCCTCGATCGCGTGGCGCTCGAGTTCGTGGGTCGCCGTCCGCGCGTGCTCCTTCAACCGCGCGCGCACCTCGGGCGTCAGCGCCTTCGACAGCGCGGCGATGGCGTCGCGGCGCAGGCGCACGCGCGGCGAGTCGAGGACCGCCAGGAGGTCGCGCCGGACCTCGGGGTTGCTCTTCGCGTGGGGCCCCAGGAGAACAATCGCCGCGCGGCGCGCCGCGTCGGGCGCGGCTTCGTCGCGCGCAAAGCGGCGCAGGACGTCCAGGCACCAGGGCGCGTCCAGCCGCCCGACCTCCACCAGGACGCGCGCGGCCCATTCGCCGTGCGGCGACGGCCGCTCCAGCGCACGCTCGGCCCGCTCCTGCGCGTCCTCCGGCCGCAGGCGCGCGAGCAGGCCCCAGGCGGCGGCGGCGGCCTCGTAGCTCGCGACACGCTCCAGCTCGGCGCGCGCCAGCTCCGCCAGCGCCGCGTCCGGCGCCGCCGATTCCAGCGCGCGCCACGCGATGGCGCGCACGCGCGGATCGGCATCCTCGCGGGCGCGCTCGGTGAACGCGGGAACGAGTTCCGGGGCCGCCAGGGCCGCGAGGTGCAGCGCGATCTCGACGCGGACCCGCGACTCGGGCTCCAGCGGGAGGCGCGCGGCGAGCACGCCGGTCAAGGTGCGCTTGTGCGCCGCGTCCGGCGTGCTCCCCAGGATCCCGCCCAGGAAACGCGCGGCGCCGCGCCGCCCCGCAGCGTCGGGTGCCGCGGCCAGGCGCTCGAACCACTCGCCGAAGGTGCGGTGCTCGACGATCTCGGCCGGCAGCGCGCAGCGCGGGTCGAGGCGCACCCAGCGCGGCGCGTCCGCCTGGCGGAACACCGCGACCTCCTTGCGCCGCTCGGTCTCGAAGCGCTCCACGCGCACTCCCGCGGCATCGGCGATCTCGACCTCGACCATGCACGGGAACGCCCGCTCCGACTGCATCTGGCGCAGTTCGAGGCGCAATTCGCCGCGCGCGGCGTCGTGCTCCCAACTCGACTCCAGGACCGGGTGCCCGCTGGTCTCGAACCACGCGCGGAAGTGCGCCCGCAGGTCGCGACCCGACGCCTCCTCGAGCGCCGCGCGCAGGTCGTCGGTCACGACCGAGCGCCCCTGGTTCAGCCCCAGGTACAGGCGGATGCCTCGAAGGAACGCCGCGTCGCCCAGGAGCGCGCGCAGGTGGTGCAGCCGGATCGCGCCGCCTTCGTAGACGTGCCCGCTGAAGAACAGCTCGATCGGGTCGCGCGCGGTCCCAAGCACGATCGGCCGGCGCGCCGGCCCCACGTCGCGGCGCAGCCAGCCGGCGCGTACGTCGTCCATCGCGAGTCGCAGCGCGTCCTCGCCCTCGGCGTGGCCCGCGTACAGCGCCGCGAAGTAGGTCGCGAAGCCCTCGTTCAGCCAGATGTGCGACCAGTCGCGGCAGGTGACGAGGTCGCCGAACCACTGGTGCGCGGCCTCGTGCGCGATCAGCCCGGTCGCGGGATGGTCCGCGCGCCCCGGCGCGTCGGTGACGGCCGTGTCGATCAGCGTCGTGGCGGAGAGGTTCTCCATGCCGCCGAAGGGGAACCCGTCCACGGCCGCCTGCGAGTACTTGGGGTACGGGTAGCGCAGGCCGGTCACGTCGGACAGGAACGCGAGGATCGCGCCGGTCTCCGCGAACGTCGGACGCAGCTCTTCCTCGAGCCGCGGCGCGGCGGCGAACGTCAGCGGGATACCGTCCCACTCGGACTCGACGAACACGAGGTCCCCGGCGACCAGCGTGACGAGGTACGTCGGGTGCGGGAACGTCGCACGCCACAGCTCGACCGCGTGCGCGCCCTCCTCGCGCCGCTCGATGCGCTCGCCGGCGCACAAGGCCTTCCAGCCGCGCGGCATGCGCACGGCGATCTCGCTGGTCGCGCGGTCGTGCGGCTCGTCGAGGCACGGGAACCACCAGCGCGCGTCCTGGCACTCGCCCTGCGTGAACACCTGCGTGGGGACGCCGGCCTCCTCGCCCGTGAACCACAGCCCCTTCGCGGGCCGCCCGCCGTAGCGGATCGTGAACTCCGCGAAGTCGCCGGCCGCGACGGGCCGCGCGCAGTGGATCGTCAGGGAACCGCGCGCGTGCTCGAACGCGAGCGCCGCGCCGGAGCGGTCGCGCACGTCGAACACGTCGAGCCCCTGCAGGTCCAGGCGCACGCGCTCGAGCGGCGCGCCCGTCGGCCACAGGCGCACGCGGCAGGTGCCGTGCAGGGACCGTTCCGCCGGCTCGATCGTGAGGTCGAGCGCGTAGTGCTCGACGTCGAACTGCGCGCCGCCGGCGTCCGGTCGGGGCGCCGTCGCGCGGCAGGCGCTCGCGAGGAGCAGCAGCAGGGTGGCCAGGGCGGTCCGCGTCGCGAGGTTGCGCATCGTCGCGCAGGATAGCCGCTGGAACGGACGGTTGCCGGTGCCGTTCCCGGACGGGACACTGCCCGCGCGTGGACTTCCTGCTCGAGTGCGTCGGTTTCCCGCCCGAGCATCCGCTCGAGGACTTGGTCGGTCGCGCATTGCGCGAGGGCGAGCCGGCCGCCTGGCGCGGCGACCCGCGGACGCACCGGCGCCTCCCGCTGGTCGGCGGCGTCGATCTGGCCGTGGAGCGCGACGAGGACCGCGACGCGTGGACCGTCGTGCCGCAGTACCGCCAGGACGTGCGGCTGCGCGTGGCGGTAGACGAGATCCGGCGCGTGCCCGACTCGCGCTTCGACGCGCTGCTCGTGGGCTGGGCGGCGCCGCCGGTGCGCTGGGACGAGGTCGATGCGCGCGCCCTGGCGGACGAGCGCGCGGGGCTCCTGACGCTGCACGAGCCTGGGGCCTATCCGATCAGCGCGTACCTGCACGACGCGCGCCGGCTGCCGACCACGCTGCTGCCCGGCCACGTCCTGGCCGTCACGCTCGCCGGCTTCGCGCTCGACGTCAGCTTCCTGGGCACGAACGCCGGCGGCAGCGATCCGTCGGTGCGCGAGCGCGAGAGCGGCGCGAGCATCGAACCGCTGGGCGGCCGCGAGGATCCAGGCGGCTGCGCCGAGGTCTCGGTGCGCATCCAGTCCGTGCGCCACCTGCGCAATCCGATCACGGGCGCGTTCTTCGATCTCCTGACCGTCGACGCGCCCGAGCGGCCGCACACGTTGTTCGTCAGCCGCTGGCAGCTCGAGCGCGACGGCCTGCCGGAGCCGCATCCGGGTCAGCGCATCGAGGGCGTGTTCCTGTTCAGCGGACGCATCGCGGGCGGATTGCCCGGTCCGCGCAGCGGCGCGCGCGTCTGGGGTTGAGCGCGCGGATCAGCGCGACCAGACGCGGACCTCGACCCACGCGCGTCCGTCCGCCTCGCCGCGCGTCACGTTCCACTCCGTCGGCGTCAGGCCGGCGCGCCAGCCCGCGGACGCTTCGCGCGGGCGATCGCCCCACGGGCGCGGCGCCGATCGTTCCAGCGCCTCGGCGAATTCGTCGGCGTCCTTGGGCGTGTCCCACACCGTGCGCAGCACGAGACCGCGGTCCGCCCCGCGTCCAAGGAGCAGCGCGCGGTCCCCGCCCCAGCCCTCGGCGGCGCGGTTGGTGAACCGGATCTGCGTCAGCATGCGCAGGTCGCTCGGATCGAAGCCCCGCCGCTCGGCGGGCGGCGTGGTCAGCAGCGCGAGCGCGAGTTCGCCGAGCGTGTCCTCGCCCAGGATCTCCCAGCCCTCCGGCAGGTCCGCGGCGTCGATCGTGACCTCGACGGGCTCGTCTGCCGCCTTGGGATCCCAGTACTTCTCGGGATGCAGGATCTGTTCGGTCGAGCGCGGCACCGCGCGGAACGCACGCTCGATGTCCGCCGATTGCGCGGCCGCCATCGTCAGGTTCAGCCCCGCGGTGCGCACCAGGAACGCTTCGCCCGCCAGGTACGTCGCGAGCCAGGGTTTCCACAGCATGGGCGGCGACTTCTTGAGCGCCTCCGCGCCCATCGACTGGATCTGCTGCACCTCCTCCGACGTGAGCTCGCGCCCGTGCGCCATCATCCAGCGGTTCATCGCGTTCGACCCGCTGCCTTCGACGACCGCGCGGAACGCCAGCTCGGCGTCGGTGTTCCCGCCGGCGGCGTCCAGCGTCGCGTCGATGTCGTAGAGCTGGTCGTCGAGCGCGTGCGTCAGCTCGTGCGCCAGGATCACGCGCGCCAGGCCGCCGCGCATCGAGTCCATCAGGTAGAACGTGCTGGTGCCCGGGTCGTAGAAGCCGCCCACCTGGCCCTGCAGCAGCTCCAGCTCGAGCGCGCGCAGGTCGAGATCCGGCGCGACCAGTCCCAGGAGCTTCGCGATCGCCTCGTCGCGGTGGGCACGCTCGGGCGAACGTTCCTGCTCCTCGCGCTTCCTGGCGTACTCCAGGAAACCCTTCACGTCGGCCATCTCGACCTTGACGGGCCGCTGGAAGCGGGCGCCGCGCAGCGCCTCGACCTGGGCCTGGATGGAACGGGACTCGGCCTCGAGCTGGGTCTGGGTCCAGCGCGGCGCGGCCTCCTCCTGGCACAGCGGCGCCATGACCAGCGCGAACGCGGTGGCGATCCTGGTGGTTGCGATCATGGGTCGTGGGGTGCGCGGCGTGGTTGCCGCCCGCGCGCCCGCGGATCCTGGGCGACGCTGCGCGGGATGTCCACCCTCGTCCGGCGCGTCGACGCCGGATCGCGATCGCCAGGACCGGCGCCCGCCGACGCGGGAAGACCGGCCACCAGGATCAAGAGATCCAGTTGACCGTGAGCCCGTTCGTCAGGTTGAACGTGTCGCTCGTGCAGAACGCGGCTCCGTTGCGGTACCAGACCTGGTAGTGGCGCGTGCCGCCGCCCGCGGGGACCGCGCCCAGGACGGAGATGGACGGGTCGCCGGGTTGCGGGAACTGCGAGGCGTTCGCGGCGTTGAGCTTGGTGCCCAGCCGCAACACCGCGCCCGCGGCGCAGCGCAGCCCGTCGCCGAACACCGTCCCGGACCCGCCGCCCGACTGCAGCGTTCCCTGGAAGTAGAGCGCGAAGTTGTTCGGCATCTGGCTGCCGACGAGCACCAGCGTGTCGGCGGAAACGCTGGGCGTGCCGTTCGCGCGCAAGCGCCCGCCGATGGGCACGACCGAGTTTGCGCAGCCGTTGCCGGGAACGCCGCTGTTCCCGCACGGACAAGCCGTGGCGAACCCGTCGCCGTAGCAGAAGGGCGTGCCGGTGGTGTTGACCGGGGGCAACTGGCCGTCGTTGATCCAGTCCTGGATGCGCGCCTGGTCGGCGGCCTTGAGGCACGTGGGGTTGCCGGCGTCGAGCAGCGGGTCTCCCGTGCAACCGGTCCCCAGCGGCATGTCGCCATTCTGGATGCGGACGAGCGACGCGAAGCCCTTGGTCTGTCCGGGCGTGTAGTAGGAGAGCAACTGCGAATCCGCGTAGGCGGTGGTGATGCTGGCCGAGGCGATGTTCATGCCGCCGGAGCCGACGTTGACATGGCACGGCATGCAGTAGGCGCGGAAGATCGGATGCACGTCGCTGAACGTGGTCTGCGCCGATACGGACGTGGACTGGGTCACGAGCACGGCGGGCAGGACCAGGGCAGACAGGAGCGATCGGGCATTCATGGAGGGTTGCGGCGCGACGAGGAGGGACAAGGTGGACGGCGATCAGGGTAGCAGGCGCGGACGCGCCGGTGTGGGCTTCGACGCCGCGCGTCGCCCGCGCCGCCGGCAGGGTGCGCCCGGCGGCCGCGGCACCCGGGGCGCGCGCGGACCTGTGGTCCGGGTCGCTGACTCCCCGGGATCCGCGCGCGTCATGGACTGGAGCCCGCCGGCGCGTAGGATCCTCGGCGAGAGTCCACGCATTGACCCGCGCGTCCCAGGCCTGGATCGGTTCGGCGCTCCTCGTCGCGCTCCTCTGGGGATGCGAGGAACCCGAGGTCTCCTACGCCGGGCTCGACGCGCCGCTCGATCCCGCGCCGATCCTGATCGGGCTCTCGATCGACGCCAGCGGTCCGCGCGCCGACGCCGGCCGCGATCTGGCGCACGCGCTGCGCGTGACGCTCGCAGCGGAGCCGCACGCGCGCGGACATGCCTTCACGCTGATCGTCTACGACGACCGCAGCGATCCCGCGGGGCTGCGGGTCTCCGCACAGCGGTTCGAGAAGGAGCACGGCGTGCTGCTCGCCGTGACCGGGCCGCTGGCTCCGCGCGGCGCCGCGTTGGCGGACGCCGCGGCGCGGACGCTGACCCTGTGCGCGGGCTGCGACGAGGCCGGCGCGCCGCGCGAGGCCTCGTTCGCGCTGCGCCCCGCCACGGGCGGCGCCTCGCCCACCGAGGTCGGCATCGCGACCGCGCACTGGATCGGGGCCGCGCTGCGCAACGCGACCGGCCTGCGCCCGAGCGAGGTCGCGGCCGCATTGCGCGCCACGCCGACACCCGAGGGTTTCGCACGAGTCGAGGGCAACGCGCCGCCGCTCGACCCCACGATGTTCCGTCCGCCGGCAGCCGCCGCTCCCAAGCCGCGGTGAGCGGCGCGCGAAACGGGTGCGCGCACCGCTGGATTCCCTCCCCCCCAACCGCCCCAATGAACGAGGCACCATGACCGGCACACGCGCGCAGAGTGTACCGCGACCGTCCCTGGGACTGGCGCTGATCCCCGTCATCACCCTGGTGGCGCTGCTCACGCTGAACGTGCGCGTCTTCGGATCGGGCGACAACCAGGTCTCGCTGGTCCTGGCCACGGGCGTCGCCGGCCTGATCGCCGTCTTCGTGCAGCGCATCCCGTGGCTGGAGATCGAGAAGGGCATCGTGCATTCGATCACAGTCGCGATGCAGGCGATGTTGATCCTGATGGCGGTGGGCATGCTGATCAGCGCCTGGATCGAGGCCGGCGTCGTGCCGCTCCTGATCGTCTGGGGCTTGAAGCTGATCTCGCCCGCCGTGTTCCTGCTGACCGCCTGCGCCGTGTGCGCCGTCGTTTCGCTGGCGACCGGCAGCTCGTGGACGACCGCCGGCACGGTCGGCGTCGCGCTGATGGGCGTCGGGCACACGCTGGGCCTCGACGTCGGCATGGTCGGGGGCGCCGTCGTCTCGGGCGCGTACTTCGGCGACAAGATGTCGCCCTTGTCGGACACGACCAACCTCGCGCCGGCGATGGCGGGTGCGACGCTGGTCGAGCACATCCGGCACATGATCTGGACGGTGACGCCGGCGCTAGGCATCGCGCTCGCTGCATACGCGGTCATGGGCGGCGCGCACGAAGCCGGGCCGGGGGCGCTGGAACGCGTCGACGCCGTGATCGCTGCGCTGGGGTCGAGCTTCGTGCTGTCGCCGTGGCTGGCCGTGCCGCCCGTGCTGGTGCTCGTGCTGGTCGCGCGGCGTGTCCCGGCGGTCCCGGCGCTGCTGCTGGGCACGTTCGCCGCGGTCGCGCTGGGGCTCGTGATCCAGCCTTCGAGCGACGGCGGCTGGCTCGGCGCGCTGGGACGTTCGTTCGGCACGCTGTACGGCGGATTCTCCATCTCGCTCTCGGACGCGATCCCCGCGGACGCCACGGCGCAACTCGCCGCCGCGCAGACCGTCGAGGCGCTGCTCGACGACCGCGGCGGGATGAAGAACATGATGGGCACCGTGGCCATCGTGTTCTGCGCGCTGGCTTTCGGCGGCGTCATGGAGCGCTCCGGGATGCTCGGCGTGATCGCCGAGAACATCCTGAAGCTCGTGCGCGGGACCGGATCGCTGGTCGCGGCGACGATCGCCACGTGCTTCGGCGTCAACGTGCTGGCCTCCGACCAGTACATGGCGATCGTCGTGCCCGGGCGGATGTTCCGCACGGCCTTCCTCGACCGCCGCCTGCACCCCAAGAACCTCTCGCGCGCGCTGGAGGACTCGGGCACGGTCACGTCGGCCCTCATCCCGTGGAACACCTGCGGCGCGCAGATGACCGCCGTGCTCGGCGTCGCGACCGCGGCGTACGCGCCCTACGCGATCCTGAACTGGGCCTGTCCGCTGATCTCGATCGTCTACGGCTTCACGGGGATCTCCATGACGCGCATCGACGACGCGGAGGCCCGACGCAGGCTGGCCGAGGGCTGAGACGTCGCGCCGCGGCGGTTTTCGGACCGCGCGGATTGCGCCGATCGCGTGGCAGTGGGTAGACCTAACGCCCCAGCGCCCCCCCGCAGCCGACTCCGGGCGCCCGAACTCCCTGGTTCAAGTCGAGGAGCGCATGACGGAGAAGCAACAGTGGGGCACCCGCATCGGCGTGATCCTGGCCGTGGCCGGATCCGCAGTGGGGCTCGGCAACTTCCTGCGGTTCCCGGGACAGGCGGCCGCGAACGGCGGCGGCGCGTTCCTGATCCCCTACTTCTGCGCGCTCCTCCTGCTGGGGATCCCGATCGGCTGGGCCGAGTGGACCATGGGGCGCTACGGCGGCCGCAAGGGCTTCCACTCGGCGCCCGCGATCCTGGGCGTGATCGGCGGCGGGCGAGTCGCGCGGTACCTGGGGATCATCGGCGTCCTGATTCCGCTCGCCGTCTACTTCTACTACGTCCTCGTCGAGTCCTGGTGCCTGTCGTACTGCTACGAGTACGTGAAGGCGATGATGGGCGGCACCGGCATCGGGATCGACGCCAGCACCTCCATCGCGGAGCAGACGGCCGCCTCGACCGCGTTCCACAATTCGTTCACGGGCAAGGATTTCGACGGCGTAATGCTCGACGGCGCTATCCACACGAGCGTCGTGTTCTGGGCGATCACCTTCGGTGTCAACGTGCTGTTCGTGTACCGCGGACTGTCGCGCGGCATCGAGGCGTTCTGCCGCTGGGCCATGCCGGCGATGGCGATCTGCGCGCTGCTCGTGCTGGGGCGCGTGCTGACGCTGCCGCCCAACCCCGCGGCGCCCGATCAGAACGTCGTGACCGGGCTGGGTTTCATGTGGAATCCCGACTTCAGCAAGCTCGACGACGCCAAGACGTGGATGGCCGCGGCCGGCCAGATCTTCTTCAGCCTCTCGGTCGGGTTCGGCGTGATCATCAACTACGCGTCGTACATGAAGCGCAAGGACGACGTGGTGCTGTCGGGCCTGACCGCCTCGGCGACCAACGAGTTCTTCGAGGTCGGTTTCGGCGGCCTGATCACGCTGACCTCGGCGTTCATCTTCCTGGGCGCCGTCGGCACCGCCGAGGCCGTCGGCGGCGGGACCTTCGGGCTGGGGTTCAAGACGCTGCCGGTGGTGTTCGCGCAGATGCCGATGGGCGACCTGGTCGGCGCGCTGTTCTTCCTCATGCTGTTCCTCGCGGCCATCACCAGCTCGCTCTCGATGCTGCAGCCGGCGATGGCGTTCGTCGAGGAGACGCTGGGCGTGGGACGCAAGGTTTCGACCGCGGTCATCACGGTGACCGGCATGATCGGATCCTTGTGGGTGATCTGGTACAGCAAGGACGGCGTGGCCATGGGCACGATCGACGACTGGGTGGGCACGTTCCTGATCGTCGTGCTGGCCGCCGTGCAGGTGATCTGTTTCGGCTGGGTCTTCGGCATCGATCGCGGGATGAAGGAGGCGCACGAGGGCGCGCACATCCGCATCCACGGCGTGTTCCGCTTCGTGATCAAGTACATCGCGCCGGCCTACCTGCTCATCGCGATCGGCAGCTTCTGCACGAACGCGCTCCCCGGCTGGATCGCCAGCGCCGGCGAGAATCCGGTCGTGCGCAACACGCTGATCCTCATCGGCCTCGTGATCGCAGGGCTGGTCGTGCTGACCTGGATCGGCGAGCGCCGCTGGCGCGCGGCGGGACTGGACCTCGACGGACGACGGCCGCCGGATGACGAGGCGCCGGCCGCGCGCACCACGCAGGGAGGGAAAGCGCGATGACCGCCTTGGGATGGACGTTCATGGTGCTCTCCCTGAGCTTCGTGGTCGGGCTCGTGGTCTGGTGCTACGCCAAGGTCCTGCGCCTGCCGCCGGACAACAACGGCGGCTGATGCCGCCGGGGCGGCGCCCGCGGCGCTGGACCGCGGGAAGCAGGGAGTCGCGGGCCGCGCCGCGGGGCGTCGCGCGCTATCCTGCCCGGCGCCATGCCCACGCCCAGCCAGAGCGCCGCCCCGACGGCCGAGTCGAAGCCGATCGTCCCCGTCGACCTCGCCGCGGAGCGCGCCGCGCTCGGGCCGGCCCTCGAAGAGGCCGTCCTGCGCGTCTTGCGCAGCGGCCAGTACATCCTCGGGCCGGAGGTCGAGCGCTTCGAGAAGGACTTCGCGGCACTGCACGGCGTGCGCCACGGGATCGGCGTGGCCAACGGCACCGACGCCCTGATCGTCGGACTGCGCGCGATCGGCGTGCAACCCGGCGACCACGTCGTCACCTCGCCGTTCACGTTCTTCGCCAGCGCCGGCGCGATCGCCTGGATGGGCGCGCGGCCTCTCCTGGCCGACGTCGAGCTCGACACCGCCCTGCTCGACGTGAAGCGCGCGGAGGCCGCGATCGACGGCCGGACGACGGCGCTGCTGCCCGTTCACCTGTACGGCCAGCTCGTCGACATGAAGGCGTTCCGCGCGCTCGCCGACCGGAAGAAGCTCGCGATCCTGGAGGACGGCGCGCAGAGCCACGGCGCGGCGCGGGACGGCGTGACCTGCGGCCAGCTCGGCGACGCCTGCGCGTTCTCGTTCTACCCGACGAAGAACCTCGGCGCCTGCGGCGAGGGCGGCTTGATCCTGACGCGCGACGACGGGGTCGCCGCGCGCGCGCGGCGCGTGCGCGAGCACGGTTCGGCCGTGCGCTACAGTCACGCGGAGATCGGCACCAACTCGCGCCTGCAAGGCCTGCAGGCCGCGGCGCTCAACGTGAAGCTCCCGCACCTGGCCGCCTGGAACCGGCGGCGCCAGGCGATCGCCGCGCGCTACGACGCCGCGTTCCAGGGCAGCGACGTCGTCGTGCCGCTGGTGCGCCGTCCCGGCTCCACGCACGTCTACCACCAGTACACCGCGCGCCTGTGCGGCCCCGTCGGCCGCGACGCCGTTCTGGAGGCGCTCAAGCCGCGCAAGATCGCGCTCGCCGTCCACTACCCCTCCCCCGTGCACCTGCAGGAGGCCGCGCGGCCCTGGGGCTACAAGGCCGGCGATTTCCCCAACGCCGAGCGTCTCGCGCGCGAGGTCGTGTGCCTGCCGGTGCATCCGTTCCTGTCCGACGCCGACGTGGACCGCGTGGCGGAGGGCCTCCTCGACGCGGCGCGCGGCGCCTGAGCCGGACGGACTCCACACGATGCGGCGATCCGGCCGATGGAGCCTGCACGCATGCTGATCCGACACGCGTTCCTCTCGTGCCTGCTCCCGGCCGTTCTCCTCGTCCCTCAGGAGCGCGGCGGCCGTCCGGCCGCGCCGGCCGGCGACGCGGACGCGCACGCCGAGCTGATCGCTTTGTACTTCACCACGGCGGACTGGGACGGCGACGGCTGGCTGCGCTTCACCGAGGCCGAGAAGAGCATGGACCTCGACCGCTCCGGGTTCGCGGTGTACGACCAGGACCGCGACGGACGGATCACGCGCGAGGAGTTCACGGCGCGCTACCGCGGCATCGTGTCGCGCGGCGGCGTGTTCCCCGCGCCGCGCGCCCGGCCCGACGCGGAGAAGCCGCGCAAGCGGACCAGCGCCGAACTGCTCGCGGCGCACGACATCGACCTCGACGGCGCGCTCTCGGAATCCGAGGTCGCGCGCGCGCAGCAGGAGGCGCGGCTCGGCGATCCCGAGGCCTCCGTCCTGGTCGCGAGCCTCGACAGCGACCGCAGCGGCGGCCTCGACGGTCCCGAGCTCGACGCGCTCGTGCACGTGCTCTACCCCGAGGCGCGCAAGCCCGCGGCGGCGCGCGCGAAGTCGCTCGAGGAGCTGTTCGACCAGGTCGAATCCGCGCCCCGGCGCGTGGGCGCGACGATCTCGCCGCCGCGCATCGTCGGCCCCGTGCCCGTGTTCCGGCGCCTGGACGTCGATCGCAGCGCGGGGATCAGCCTGCAGGACCTGCGCGAGCTGGCGCGGCCGCTGGTGAGCGAGGTCCGGCCGCCGGTCGTGCTCGCGACGCTCGACGCCGACGGCGATGGCGTCATCAGCCCCGAGGAACTGCGCGCCTCGATGCGCACCGGCTCGCCGCTCGTGCCCGAGCCGCGCTGACCGTCCGGACCCGCGCGCCGTCCGCTTGCGGCGCTACTCGTGCAGGAACGCGAGCTCGCGCAGGTGCGGCCCGTCCTCGGGGGTGGCGACGGCGTACTTGGGCCGGTCGCCGGCCTCCTTGCGCGGCGCGCGCAGCGACGCGCCCGCCACGCTGCCGTCGAGGCCCAGCACGTAGAACGTGACGTTGAACGCGGGCAGGCCCGCCTCGTCGACGAGCTCGGGCTGGTAGCGCGATTGGCGCACGGTCTGGCGCGTGACGCGCCGCAGCACCTCCATCGCGGCGTCGAGCGGCTTGGCGCCCTGCCGCATGAGCTCGACGCAGGTGAAGCCGCCGTTCGCCAGGATGTTCGACTCGCCGCGGCCGGTCGATCCGGCGCTGCCGGCATCCTGGTCGCAGTACAGGCCCGCACCCACGATGGGCGAGTCCCCCACGCGCCCGGGGATCTTCCACGAGAGGCCCGAGGTCGTGGTCGTGCACGCCAGCGCACCGTCGTGGCCCATCGCGGAGACGTGGATCGTCCCCCACTGGCGCGCGCGCATCCACGCGCTGCGCGCGGCGACCTCGGGGCCGCGCTCGCGCGCCGGCAGCGCACCCTGCCACGGGATCCTGGGCGGCGGCGGCAGCCGGTCGTCGTCCTTGGACAGGTTCTCCTTCCAGTCGAGCCACTTCTTGCGCGTCGCCTCGGTCAGGAGGTTCACGTGCTCGTGCCCGTGCATGCGCGCGAACTCGTACGCACCCCGGCCGACGATCAGGCAGTGGTCCGTGCGCTCCAGGACGAGGCGCGCGACCTCGCTGGGGTGCAGGATGTTCTCGAGGCAGGCCACCGCGCCCGACTTGTGGCGCGGCCCGTACATGCAGGCGGCGTCGAGCTGCACGACGCCGTCCTCGTTCGGCAGTCCGCCGAGGCCGACGCTGTCGTCGTCGGGGTCCGCTTCGGCGACCTTCACCACGTCGATCGCGACGTCGAGCGGATCCGCGCCGTCGAGCAGGCGCGCGTAGTGCTGCCGCATGCCGGGCAGGCCGTTGTTGCTGCCGACGAGCACGGGCCGCGGCTTGCCGGCGCGGATCGCGGGAGCGCGCGCCTCGCCGGCGGGGGCCGCGACGCCCAGCGCGTCGCTGCGACACGCGGCGAGTGCGGCACCGGCGCCGATCACGCCGCCCAGGAACTCGCGCCGCGGCAGCGCCGGGGTCGATGCACCGTTCATGTTTCCATCCTGATTCATCGCTGGTCTCCCGTAGGTCGTTGCGTGCCCGCGGGCAGCGCGGCCGCGCGCCCCAGGCACAGTTCGCGGATCCACTGCCGCGCGCCGGCGCCCCACTCGGTCCAGCGCGCGGCGAGTTCGTCGTCGTTCTCCTCGAGCGCGCGGCCGGCGCGCAGGTCGATCTCGAGTTTGAGGCTGCGCAGGTAGCGCTCCAGGTCCGCGGGCCGCGGGTCCGCCAGCGCCAGCGCGGCGGAGAGCAGCGCGCACCCCGTGCGCTTCATTTCTGCGGGATCGACGTGCTCCATCCGGTCGGCGCTCGTGTGGTAGGCCCAGTCGGGGAAGTGCCACAGGAGCGCGCTGGGGACGCCGCGGCCGAGGAACACGACGTGGTCGCTGCCGCCCTCGAAGGGGTGCTCGGCCGTGCGCCAGCCCCCGCTCGCCGCCGCCACGTCGGCCAGCGCGCAACGCAGCACCACGGCCAGCCCGTCGGGCCGCAGATCCTCGGGCCCGACGCGTGCCGCGCCCCAGGCGGTGTGCTCGTCGGGCAGGAGCGGCTTCAGCGCGCCGGGGTCCGCGGCGCGTTCGAGCAGCGCGCGGGCGCCGGTCTCGGCGGCGCTCTCGCCGGTCATGTCCGCCGCCAGCGCGGCGTACGCCGTGCGGCCAGAGCGCTCGAGCCACACGCGGCTCTGCTCCATCTCGTCGCCGAACACGAACGCGATCGAGCGCGCGGGCCGTCCCAGCTTCCCGTCCTCGATCAGGCGGGCCAGCAGCACGGCGCACTCGGTGACGGTGCCGACCCCGCTGGCGTTGTCGCACGCGCCCGGCTCCTGCACGTGCGCCACGATCGGCACGGCGACCGACGGCTCGCGCGCGCCCACGACGGTCGCGACCAGCGTGCGCAGCGGCCGTTCGGCCGTCTCCACCACGGCCTCGAAACGCACGCGCGCCGCCGGGTCCTGCGCGGCGGCGCGCAGCTCGGCCGCGACGCGCGGCGAGACCTGCACGACGGCCAGCGGCGGCTTGCCGACCGATCGGAACCCGATCGCATCGAGGTGCCGTTCGCGGCCGGTGGGATCGACGTTGTACTCGGCGAGGTCGCTGGCGATCGCCAGCGTCGCGCCCTTCTCCGCGGCCTTGCGCAGCGCGGCGCCACGCAGGCCGCCTTCCAGGATCAGGGCCGTTCCCGGTCCGGCGTCCTCGGCGCGCGTGACGGGGCGCGCTTCGAGCTTCGCGGACGGCGCGCCGACGGGCAGCATCGTGCGATCGCGCCCCTCGCTGCTGTCGAAGGCGTGCAGCACGCGCTCCTCGCCGCCGCGCACCAGCGCAAGGCGCGCGCGGCGCGGCGTCCACGCCGGCGAACGCAGCGGCGTCTCGATCACCTGGAGCTCGAGGTGCGCGCGCGCGCCGAACCCGGCCTCGGCGAGCCGCCGCCGGACCTCGTCGATGGTCGCGTCGAACCCCTCGTTGCCCGGCGCGCGGTACCAGCGGTCCGCGAAGGCCGTCACGGCCAGCGCGGCGTCGGCCGAGTAGCTCTCCCAGAGCGCGGCGGCGAAGCGCGCCGTGCCGGTCTCGCCGGGCGCGACCGCCGGGCCCTGGTGCGTGGTCGGCTGGATCTTGGGCGCGGCCTCGGCGCGCAGGCTGAGCTCGATCAGCTCCTGGGTGCTGGGTTCGCTCCGGCACCCGGCGAGCAGCAGCGCGCACACGAGGAGCGGGCCGTGCATCGCAGCGGGCTGCATCACGCGCGGCCGATGTGCCGGTCGATGAGGAGGCCCAGGCGCAGGCGTGCCTCGGCCGGAATGCGCTCGGGCGCGGTCATGATCGCGCTCGCGAGCGCGCTGCCGCACGGGCAACTGCCCTGCGCCGCCAGATGGGGCACGGTCGCGGCGATCAGGCGCTTGGCGTTTCCGATGTTCCTGGCCATGACCTTGAGGA
Organism: uncultured Planctomycetaceae bacterium; assembly: GCA_964552795.1. Classification (GTDB taxonomy): domain Bacteria; phylum Planctomycetota; class UBA1135; order UBA1135; genus JAEUHZ01. The sequence continues at coordinate 773 of CAZKIO010000027.1, read as the reverse complement.
CGGCGTCCACCGTGACGGCGTCGTGGCTCTCGTGCCAGCAATCGTAGTCCGTCGCCATCGCCACGGTGGCGTAGCAGATCTCGGCCTCGCGCGCGAGCTTGGCCTCCTGCAGGTTGGTCATGCCGATCACGTCGACGCCCCACTGGCGGTAGAGCAGCGACTCGGCGCGCGTGCTGAATTGCGGGCCCTCCATGTTGAGGTAGGTGCCGCCGTCGTGGAGCTTCAGGCCGAGCCTGCCGCCCGCGTCCAGGAGCTGGCGGCGCACGCCGGCGCACACCGGGTCGGCGAACATGACGTGCGCCACGACGCCGTCGGTGAAGAACGTGTCCGGGCGGTGACGCGTGCGGTCGATGAACTGGTCGATCACGACGAACTCGCCGGGGTGGATGTCCTCGCGCATCGAGCCCACCGCCGAGATCGAGACGATGCGCGTGACGCCGAGCTTCTTGAGGCCCCAGATGTTCGCGCGGAAGTTGATCTCGCTGGGGCTGATGCGGTGTCCGCGGCCGTGGCGCGGCAGGAACACGACGCGCGCGCCGCCCAGCGTGCCGCTGACGTAGGCATCGCTGGGAGAGCCGAAGGGCGTCGCCAGCTCGACTTCGCGCACATCCGTCAGGCCCTCGATGTCGTACAGGCCCGATCCGCCGATCACCCCGACCGCTTCGCTCGCTTGCTTCATGCTGGGTTCCGTGTCCTCGTCTTCAGGGACGCTTGCGGTCGTCGTGGTCGCGGCGGCGCCGGCGGCCCGGCGCGCGGCCGCGCGGGCGCGCGCC
>CAZKIO010000026.1:0-61314 GCA_964552795.1 uncultured Planctomycetaceae bacterium | reverse complement strand
TCGGCCTCGTCGACCGCCGCGCCAAGGAAGCGCGCGAGGCGCGCGATCTGTCGCCGTACGCCACGCGCAGCGCGCAGTCGGCGGGACGCCGCTGGCCGGAACGCGACGACGATTTCCGCACGTGCTACGAGCGCGACCGCGACCGAATCGTGCACAGCACGGCGTTCCGGCGGCTGATGTACAAGACGCAGGTCTTCCTCAACCGCGAGGGCGACCACAACCGCACGCGGCTCTCGCACAGCCTGGAGGTGGCGCAGGTCGCGCGCAGCCTGGGCGATGCGCTCGCGCTCAACGAGGACCTGATCGAGGCGCTGGCGCTGGCGCACGACCTGGGACATCCCCCGTTCGGCCACCGCGGCGAGGTCGCGCTCGACGAGCTGATGCGCGCCCACGGCGGATTCCGGCACAACGCGCAGGTGCTGCGCGTCGTGGACGTGCTCGAGCGGCGCAGTCCCGAGTATCCGGGCCTGAACCTGACGCGCGAGGTGCGCGAGTCGCTGCTCAAGCACGAGAGCCGCGAGGACTGGCCCGCGGAGTTCGCGCCGCGGCCGCGCCACCCGTGCCTGGAGGCGCAGGTCGTCGACCTCGCGGACTCGACGGCCTACGACATGCACGACCTGGAGGACGGGATCCTGGCCGGGATGTTCACGGAGGAGGCGGTGCTGGCGGGCAGCGAGTTGTGGCGCCGTGCCGCGGCCGAGGTCGAACAGCGCCACCCCGGGTTCCTGCGGTCGAGCGACGATCGCAAGCTGCGCGTGAAGCGCGTCGCCAACCAGCTCCTGGGCGCCTGCATCCGCGACCTGATCGAGGCGACGCGCGCGCGCCTCGCCGAGGCGGCGCCGGCCGATGCCGCGGCGGTGCGCGCGCATCCCCGGATGCTCGTCGGGCACGGGCCGGCGCTGGCACCGCTGGTGGCCGAACTGCAGCGGTTCCTGCACCAGAACTTCTACCAGCATCCGCACCTGATGGAGCTGTCGGAGTACGCGCGGACGGTGCTCTCGGCACTGTTCGAGGCGTACTGCGAACGTCCGCAGCGGATGTCACGCTGGTTCCAGGCGTGGGCGGGCGAAGTCGGCCTGGAGCGCGCGGTGTGCGACTACCTCGCGGGGATGACCGACCGCTTCGCCGAGGAAGAGTACGCGCGCTGATCGCTGCTCGGAGCCTGTGAAGGAATCGGGGACGCCTGGCAGGGTCGCCCAGAGACGTCCAGGCAAGGCGCGACGGCGACGCGGATTCGCCTGCAATCCTCGGAGGGGTTGCAACGCAGCCGGGGCTTCTCCGGGTGAGAATGGCGGGCGTACCCGATTCCTTCACAGGCTCTCAGTGCGCCTGGGCCCAGACCAGCCAGGCGAGCAAGCCCAGGAACACGACCGTCAGGGAGACGCGCAGCGCGAGCGGCATCGAACGCGCGGCGGGCCGGCCTGCGTCGAGGCCGGCGTAGAGGGGTTCGACCAGCTTGTCCTCGGGGCGCTCCATGCACGGCGCATTGTGACGCACGACCGCACCGGCGTCACGCCGGTTGCTCGTACCTGTTCCGCCAGCCCCGCCACGCGAGTCCGCCCGTGACCGCCGCGATCCCCACCAGGACGGCGATCGGCACGAGGATCTCTCCCAGGCCCTTCCCGTACCACAGGATCGCCTGGTAGCCGTCCATCGCCCAGGCGTTCAGCGTGAAGTGCCCGATCGTGCGGAACCACTCCGGCGTGATCATCAGCGGGAACCAGCTCCCTCCCGTGGCGCTCATCGTCAGGATCAGCAGCGTCGAAAGGCCCTCGAGCTGCTTGCGCGTGCGGCAGGTCACGGCCATCAGCATCCCGAAGCCCGCGGCGGCCAGCGCGACCGCCAGCGAATGGACCAGGAGCGCGACCGGCGACTGCAGGACCGGCAGGTCGAACACGAGGCCGCCGTAGGCGAACAGCACGACCAGTTGGAAGAGCCCCACGGCCACGGTGAACAGCGTCTTGCCGAGCAGCGTCGCCGCGCCGGCCTGGGGCGTCAGGCGCACGCGCTGCAGCGTGCCGCCCTGCTCCTCCTCCAGGATCGTGCCGCCGCAGGCCACGAGGCCGAACAAGAGCATCATCACGGCGATGCCCGAGATCGCGTGCGACTGCATCGCCGACTTGCGCGCACCGTCCTCCTTCGCGCGGCCGCCGGTCACGTCCTCGGTCTCGAGGCCGACCGCGGCCATCGATTCCTCGAGCGATCCGGTCGCGGCGCCGGCATCCCCGTGGATCTGCTCGAACGTGCGTCGCACTTCGTCCCGGATCGCAGGCGGCACATCCATCGCGTCCATGCCGCGCTCCATGCCGGCCCGGCCGAGTGCGGGTCCCGCCGCGCGCATCAGCGCGGGCATGAGGCTGCCCGCGAGGATCTGCTGCTCGATCGCCTTGGCGGGATCGCGGTACAGCACGGTCCGCGGCGTCCGGCCCGCGGCGAGCCCGGCGCCGTAACCTGCCGGCACGAGGAGCGCGGCCGGGGACTTGCCGCGCGCCACACGTTCGCGCGCGCCCTCCGCGGGCACGACCTCCAGCATCTTCGACCGTTCCAGCTCCGCGATCAGCGCACGCGAGGCGTCGCTTCCGTCCTGGTCCTCGACGAGCAGCTCGACGCGCGTGGCCTCGTCCGAGCCGCCCATCCCGCCCATCGCGCCGGCGAAGATCGTCCCGAGCACGATCGGCAGCGCGAACGACATCAGGAGCGCCACCTTGTCGCGCAGGAAGAGGCGCAGGTCCTTGCCGGCGACGAGGCGGGCCGCGCGCCACATCATTCCCTCCCGTCCCGCAGGGCGTGTCCGGTCAGCTCCAGGAACACCTGCTCGAGGTCGGGGTGCTGCTCCTCGACCTCGACCGCGATGCCGGCGCGCGCGAGGAGCGCCACGGCCTCGTCGACGCGCCCGCCAACCTTGATGCGCGCCTCGCGGCGTGCCCCGCGCGCGGCGCGGCGCAGCTCCGCAAGGGTCCCCTCCGCGATCTTGCGGCCGCGGTCGAGGATCACGATGCGGTCGCACAGCCGCTCGACCTCGCCGAGCTGGTGCGTCGTGTAGACCAGCGTCGTCCCCGCGGCGCGCAGACGTTCGACCAGCGCGTACAGGTGGCTGCGCGACTGCGGATCGATGCCGACGGTCGGCTCGTCGAGGAACACGAGCTCGGGGTCGTGCAGCAGCGCCGCGACGAGGTTCAGGCGCCGCTTCATGCCGCCCGAGAAGGTCTGGACGCGGTCGCCGGCGCGGTCGGAGAGTCCCGCCTGTCCCAGCGCCCAGTCCACGCGCTCCGCGAGCCGGGAACCCTCGAGGCCGTGCATGCGGCCGAAAAACACGAGGTTCTCCCGGGCCGAGAGGTCGTCGTAGAGCGCGATCTCCTGCGGCACGACGCCGATGCGCGCGCGCAACGCCGCGCGGTCCCGCGCGGGGTCGAGCCCGAGCACGCGCACCGTGCCGGACGTGGGCGCGGCCAGGGTGCACAGGATCCGGATCGTCGTCGTCTTGCCCGCGCCGTTGGGCCCCAGGAACCCCAGGCACTCCCCGCGTGCGACCACGAGGGACAGGCCGTCGAGGGCGCGCTGGGCGCCGAACGTGCGCACGAGGCCCTCGGCCTCGACGACCGGCGCATGGGTTCGGGTGTCCATGGGGTGACCCTATACTGTGCGGTTCACCCCGCGGATCCTCCGCGAATTCTCCGCCCGACTCCATGCAACCCTTGCCGCACGACTTCCGCGACCCGGCGCTCCTGCGGCTGGCCCTGACGCACAGTTCGTCGGGCGCGGATCGCGACAACGAACGCCTGGAGTTCCTGGGCGACGCGGTGCTCGATCTGATCGTGGCCGAGACCCTGTTCCGCTCGGACGTCGACCTGGTCGAGGGCGAGATGACCGAGCTGAAGGCCAGCGTCGTCGCGCGCAAGACGCTGTCGGAGGCGGCGCAGCGCCTGGGCCTCGCCGAGCGCGTGCGCCTCGGCGCCGGCCTCCAGGAGCGCGCCCTGCCGCGTTCGGTGCACGCCAACCTGTACGAGGCCGTGCTCGGCGCCGTCTACCTCGACGCCGGCCTGGAACCCGCGCGCGCGTTCGTCGAGGCGACGCTGGCCGAGCCGCTGAACGCGGCGCGCACGCGCAACCAGGGCCGCAATCCCAAGCAGGAGTTGCAGCAGCGCTGCCAGCGCGAGTTCGCTGCGCTCCCCAGTTACATCCTGGTCGACGAGCGCGGCGCGGCGCACGCGCGCGCGTTCCTGGTCGCGGTGGACCTGCAGGGCCGGCGCTTCGGCGGCGCCTGGGGCCGCACGCGCAAGGAGGCCGAGACGTGGGCGGCGCACGAGGCGCTGCTCGAACTGGACGCGGGCCGGCGCGCGTGACGGACCTCGACGCGCCTGCCACGTCGGCGCCGCGCGGCGCGGCCGCCGTCGTGTTCGACGCCGCGACGATCGCGGAGGCGGCCGGTTTCGAGCGTATCGCCGACGCGCTCGAGACGCGGCGCGAGGTGCTGGCCGGCAGCTTGTGGGGTTCCTCGCAGGCGTTGGCGCTGGCCTGGCTGGTCACGCGCGCGCAGGGCCCGTGGATCGTCGTCGTCGCGGGCGAGGCGGAGGCGCTGGGTTTCGCCGACGATCTCGCGGCGTTCGGCGCGGATCCCGTCTGGCTTCCGGCGCGCGAGGGCGTCGGCACGGCGGTGCGCACCGGCGACGCCGATCCCGGCGGGCTGCGCGCGCGCCTGCAGATCGCGCAGCGCCTCGCGGGTCCGCCCGAGACGCGCCCGCGCCTCGTGGTCGCGTCGTTGCTCTCGCTGCTGCAGCCGATCCCGAGCCGCGCCGACATCGAGCGCGAGTGGCTCGGCCTGCAGATCGGCCAACGCCTCGATCCCGAGGCGCTGCTGGAGCGCCTCGTCGGATCCGGCTACCAGCGAACGCCGCTGGCCGAACGGCCCGGCGAGGTCAGCCTGCGCGGCGAGATCCTCGACCTGTATCCGTTCGCCAGCGAACTGCCGCTGCGCATCGAGCTGTTCGGCGAGGAGATCGAGTCGCTGCGCACCTTCGACCCCTCCGACCAGCGCAGCGTCGAGACGCACAAGCAGGTGCAGGTGAGCCTCGCCTCCGACGCCGGCGGCGTCGAGGACGGCCAGGGCGCGCTGCCGATCCACGTCATCTCCCCCACCGCGACGATCGTGCGGATCGAGCCCTTGCGCATCGAGGACCGCATCGGCGGCCTGCGCGTGCAGTCGGCGTCGCACGCCCGCGCGCTGCTGCAGATGCAGGCCCTGCTGGAGGACCGGCGGATCCTCGACCTGCAGAGCCTGCCGGGCGGGATCGCGCTCGACACGCGCTCGGTCCAGGCGCTCGCGGTCGGCGTTCGCGAGGCGCCGCGGGCGCTGCGCGAGGCGACCGCGGATGGCACGCGCGCGCTCGTCCTGTGCCAGACCGAGGCCGAGCAGCGCCGTTTCTCGACGATCCTCTCCGACGCGGGCGGCGTCGAGGGCGTCGCGACCCAGGTGGGCTCCCTGGCGCGCGGCTTCCGCCTGCCCGCTGCGCGCCTCTTGATCGTCAACCACCGCGAGCTCCTGGGCATCGTCGGGCGCCGGCCGCTGGCGCAGCAGCGCGAGCCGCACCGCGTGCGCGCGCTGCAGTCGTTCTTCGAGCTCAAGACCGGCGACCTCGTCGTGCACGCCGTGCACGGCCTCGCGCGCTTCGCCGGCCTGCGGCGCATGGAGCGCGGCGGCGGCGAGGAGGAGCACCTGCACCTCTTGTTCGCCGACGAGGTCAGCCTGTTCGTGCCGGCCTGCCGCATCGACCTCGTCCAGCGCTACATCGGCACGGGCTCGGCCACCCCGCAGCTCGACAAGATCGGCTCGAGCTCGTTCCGCCGCCGCAAGGAGAAGGTCGAGCGCGCGATCCGCGACCTCGCCACCGAGATGCTCGACGTGCAGGCGCGGCGCGCGCTGCGCCGACGCCCGGCGTGGGCCGGCGACGAGGCCATGGTGAAGGACCTGATCGAGTCGTTCCCCTGGACCGACACGGCCGACCAGGTGACCGCCGACCGCGAGATCGCGGCCGACCTCGCCGCCGACCGGCCGATGGACCGGTTGCTGTGCGGCGACGTGGGCTTCGGCAAGACCGAGCTGGCGATCCGCGCCGCGTTCCGCGTGGCGAGCGCCGGCGGCCAGGTCGCCGTGCTGGTGCCCACGACCGTGCTGGCGCAGCAGCACCACGAGACGTTCCGCCTGCGCCTCGCCGACACGCCCGTCGAGGTGGCGGTCCTGTCGCGCCACGTCACCGGCAAGGAGGAGCGCGCGATCGTCGAGCGCGTCGAGCGCGGCGAGATCGACATCCTGATCGGAACGCACCGCATCCTGTCCAAGGACGTGCGCTTCCGCCGCCTGGGTCTGGTCGTCGTCGACGAGGAGCAGCGCTTCGGCGTGACGCACAAGGAGCACTTCAAGAAGCTGCGCGCCGAGATGGACCTCCTGACGCTGTCCGCCACGCCGATCCCGCGCACGCTGCACATGTCGCTGTCGGGCCTGCGCGACATTTCGGCGCTGACCGTCGCGCCCGAGGGTCGCCAGGAGATCGAGACCACGCTCGGCTGGCGCGAGGACGAGGCCCTGCTGCGCGAGGCGCTGCTCCACGAGAAGAACCGCGGCGGGCAGGTCTTCTTCCTCCACAACCGCGTGCATTCGATCGAGCAGACGGCGCTGTGGCTGCAGCAACTCGTCCCGGAGTGCTCGTACGCCATCGGCCACGGCCAGATGACCGCGCGCGAGATCCAGCGCGTGATGGAGGCCTTCACGAGCGGCGGCGTCGACGTGCTCGTCTCGACCACGATCGTCGAGAGCGGCATCGACATCCCCTCCGCCGGCACGATGATCATCGATCACGCCAACGAGTTCGGCCTGTCCGAGCTGCACCAGTTGCGCGGGCGCGTCGGACGCGGCACGGTGAAGTCGCACTGCTACCTCCTGATCGAGAAGCACAAGCCGCTGCGCGAGGAGGCCAAGGAGCGGCTCAAGGCTCTCGAGGAGCTGACGCGCCTGGGAGCGGGCTTCGCGATCAGCATGAAAGACCTGGAGATCCGCGGTGCCGGCAACCTGCTGGGCCCGCAGCAGTCCGGCCACATCGCCGCGGTCGGCTACGACATGTACTGCCGCCTGCTGCACCAGACCGTCGAACGCCTGCGCGCCGACGGCGAGGTCGACGTCGACGCGGTCGTCACGACGCAGGAGGCGCAGGGCGCCGAGCTGGAGCTGGGCCTGCGCGCCTACCTGCCCGAGGCGTTCGTGCCCGACGCCAAGACGCGCCTGGAGGTCCTGCGCCAGCTCAGCGCGATCCACGACGCCGACGAGGCCGCGCGCGCGCTCGACGCGCTGCGCGACCGCTTCGGCCGCGTGCCCGACGAGGCGCGCGACCTGGTGCGCATGTTCAGCCTCAAGGCGCGCCTGGAGGAGATCGGCGTGCGGCGCCTGTCGTGGCGCGGCGACGTGTACGTTCTCGAGTACTCCGACCGGGTGGCCCTCGAACGCGGCCTGGACCTGCGCGGCGTCGAGGTGCGGCCCGTGCGCACGGGCCTCGCGCACGTTCCGATCCCCGCGCGCCTCTCCACGCCGCGCCAGGCGCTGGAGTGGATCGAGGGACGCTTGCAGGGCACCCCCGCGGCCAACACCATGTCGGGAGCCAAGCCCCGATGATGCTCCTCGCCGCCCTCCTCGGCCTGCTCTCCGCGCAGGACCCCGCCGCGAACGCGGCCCCGCCCGCGCCGGACGACGGCTGGCGCGAGGTCGACCGCGTCGTGATGGTCGTGAACCAGGACGTGTTCACGCTGCTCGAGCTCCAGCGCGACCTGCGCACCGCCGCGCGCAACCGCAAGCTGACGACCGAGACCGAGCTGCGCGCGGCCGAGCGCCAGATCCTGGGCGAGCGCGTGCGCGAGCGGCTCGCGGTGCAGGCCGGTTCCAACCTGGGCCTGGACGAGCGGATCATGGACGTGCGCGTCGAGGAGAGCCTGGAGCGCATGCGCGAGCGCGAGAACGGCGTCCTGGGCCTGGCGCGGTTCCTGGAATCGCGCGACGTGAGCGGCCAGGAGGTGCGACAGCGTCTGCGCGACGACCTCTACGCGCAGATCTGGCGCGACGGCGAGACAGGCGAAGGCCTGGGTCCGCTCGGCCGGCGCACGCGCGACAACTGGGTGCGCCCCGGCCAGCTCCGGACGCTGTACCAGCAGGCGCTGGAGCGCCCGCAGGAGCTGGAGGCGATCGGCGGCAGCGTGGCGCGCCTGAAGTTCCAGCAGATCGTCATCGACCCCGCGCAGGCCGGCGGAGCGGAGGTCGCGCGCGACCTGGCGACGGCGCTGGGCAAGCGGATCGAGGCCGGCGAGGACATGACCGCGCTGGTGCGAACGCACGGACTGAACCGCGACGGCGACGGGATCAGCGAGGTCGAGCAGGACCGGCTGCGCGACCTGTTCCCCGAGATCCACGCGTTCGCGTCGCGCGCGCGCGCGGGCGAGGTCGCGGTCCTGTCCGAGACCGGGGGGCGCGGCAAGCCGCTGATCCGCGTGGTGCGCCTCCTGGAGCGCACGCCGGCGCGCACGCCGGACCTCGCGGAACGCAGCGTGCAGGAGACGCTGAGGAAGCGCGCGGTGGAGCGCATGCAAGCCGCGCGCCTCGAGGCGGCCTACGCGGAGTTGATGCGCGCCTCGTTCGTTTGGCCGCCCGAGGTCAATCGCGCGGAGTAGTGCGGGGCCACCGCTCCCACCGTCAGCCGCGGCGCTTGATTCACACGCCGGTCGGGGAATTGAAGTTCGAGCGACGCCCTCCAGCGCGCGCCATGACTTCCTCCTTTCAGCACGCGTGTCTCCTGCAGTTCGACGGGTCTGAAAGCCGCTTGCCGGCCGTGTCTCGGAGAGTGGCCGAACGCACTCCGGAACCCGCACGCATCAGTCATCAAGCATCCACGAGGACGCACCACGCGTTCGGCTCAGACTCGGGTACCCACCCGCGGCGGCCGCAACCAGCTGGTAGTTGTCGTCGACTCCACCAGGAGCCCACATGGTCGTCCGTCGGTAACGCCACTGGTGGTCACCAATCGGTGCTGCAGGAACGCGCTCGAGGAACTGCGGCACGAGATCGGACAAGGTTTCCGGGAAACTCCCGTGCTCAGCCTTGTACGCCGAGAGCGCCACAGCGATGTCATCTCCGGCACGTCTGACTTGCTCGAGGTCCGCCTCCGTCCATGCTCCGCCGCACGCCGATGCCAGAACCACGACGACAGCCGCTCGGATCATGCGCTGCAATGCTGTGAACCTCCCAGCTTCGACCGCCACTGGAGCCATGAAGAGACTCCAGCATCCCCCAATTCGTGCGGTCAAGCGGATCGGCGCACCAACCGCAGCCGCTCGACGCGGTGGGCAGGCGTCCGCTCCCACCGACCCACAGGCCGTCGTTCAGCACACCCGCCGCTGGAACGGCGTCAGGAACTCGCGCACCGTGGCGCGGTCGCGCGGCAACAACGCGCCCTCCGTCTCCGACTTCACGTGCACCGTCGTCGACGGCAGCCCCTCGGGCCCGTCGCAGCGGATCGTGACCTGCGCGGTCCCGCGCAGCCGCCCGCCGCGCCGGCGGCAGCGCAGCGTGCGCGTGGCTTCGTCCGCCGCGACCACCTCCCAGTTCGGCAAGTCCTCCACCTGCTCGCGCACCGCCTCGAACACCTGCTCGCGCAGGATCGCGACGCGCAGCGGGCGCAGGATCTCCTCGCGCTCCTCGGCGCTGGTCTCGAACCCGGATCCCATGCGGCGCGTCCGGTTCGGCCCGGACGCGGCGGTCAGCGGCCCGCCGCCGCCTTCTTCGCCAGCCGGCTCTTCAGGCGCGACGCGGCGTTGGGGTGGATCACGCGGTTCTTCGCCGCCTTGTCGATCCGCTTCATCGCGGTCGGCAGGTTCGCCTTGGCGTCGTCGGTGCTGGCCGCGCGGCGCACGCTCTTGATCGCGGTCTTCATCGCGCTGCGCTGCACCTTGTTGCGCTCGCGGGCCTTCACGTTCTGACGGTGCCGCTTGGCGGCTTGCTTGGAGTGTGCCATCTGTCCTTGTGTTCAGTCCTGAATCGGTCGTTCTTCAGTCGTTACTTCAGTCGTTCCATCCGCGCGCCGACGTCGCGATAGCGGACGTCGACCTCGAAGATGCGTGAGTAGAAGGCGCGCGCCTCGGACGGCTTGCCTTCCTGCTCGGCGATCCCGCCGAGATTGTACAGGATCTCCTTGGAGCGCTCGTCGACGCCGGGCGCGCTCTCCAGCGCGAGCTGGTACTCCTTGCGCGCCAGGTCGAGGAAGCCCTTGGCCTCGAAGCACTGCGCCAGGAGGAACTGCGCCTCGCGCCGGCAGCGCGGGTCGGCGACCGCCTTCTGCAGCTCGGCCAGCGCCGAGTCGTAGTCCTCGACGCGCTGGTAGCGGCGGCCGAGCTGCAGCCGCAGAGCCGGATCCGTGGGCCGCAGGTCGACGCGGCGGCGCCAGTCCTCGACCTCGAAGGCCCACAGCTCGCGCTCCAGCTTGTCCGCGCCGGCCTGGTCGCCCGCCTTGCCCCTCTCGGCGACGGCCTTCTTCATCTGCTTCGTGCGCAGGTCGCCCACGCGGCAGGCGAGGTCGAACGAGTCGCGCCGCTGGCTCGCGGCGCGCTCGGCCCAGGCGAGCGCGCTGTCGACGTCCTTCAGCTTCTCGTGCAGCTCGGACATCCGCACCATCAGCTCCGCGTCCGGCGCGTCGGCGTAGCGCGCCTCGACGCGCTCCAGCTCGGCGCGCAGCTCCTCGTCGGAGTGGTGCATCCGCTGCGAGCGCTCCAGCTCGCGCGCCTGCTCCTTGTCGCGGATCTGCTCGCGGCTGTGACCGGCGGCGGCCATCGGCGTCGACAGCGCGACCTCGGCCGACAGGTCCTTGCGCGCCCGCAGCGCCTCCTGGTCGCGCGGATCCGCGGCGAGGGCGCGCTCGTAGAACTCCAGCGCCTTCGCCGGATCGCCCAGGCGCCGCGTCAGGTCGCCCGCGCGCCGCAGCGCCTCGGGGCTCTTGGGCGCGATCTCCGCCAGGAACTCGTACACCGCGCAGGCCGACTTGTTGTGGCCCGCGGCCTCCAGCGACTGGCCCAGCAGCAGGTTGGCGTCGGCGTCGAGCGGGTTCGTCGCCAGGTACGACTCGAGCTGCTTCGCGGCGGCTTCGTGGCGGCCGGCCTTGCTCAGGGTCTTCGCCAGCGCCAGCGGCGCGGCGCCGCCCAGCGCGCGCAGGAACTTGCTGCCGCCGCCCTTGGCCTCGTGCCGGCGCCGCAGCGCCTGCCGCAGGGCGGAGCGCGCTTCGCCCAGGTCCGGCGAGAGCTCCAGCAACTGCTGGTACAGCTCGATCGCGAAGTCGTAGTTGCGCCGCCGCAGGGCGTCCTCGGCCTTCTGGAGCTGCTTGGAGAAGTCCACGGAGGCGGATCGGGGCGTGAGGGTGCTGCCTGGAGCGGGAGCGAGGGGCGAAAAGGATAGGGGAGTGGGCTCGGACCGTCAACGCGGGCTATCTTCGTGCGGATCCGCCCCCACCCCACCGACATGAGCGCTACCCCCGACCTGGACTTCGTCGTCGTCCACTACCCCGATCCGGTGCTGCGCCGGGTCGCCGAACCGGTCCAGGAGTTCGGACCCGCCCTGGCAGAGACCGTGCAGGCCATGTTCCAGCGCATGCAGAAGAGCAGCGGCGTGGGCCTCGCGGCGCCGCAGGTGGGGATTTCGCAGCGCATCCTCGTCCTGAACCCCAGCGGCGAGCCGCAGGACGACCTCGCGCTCGTGAACCCGACGATCCTCGCCCGCTCGGGGCCGGAGACCTGGTACGACGAGGGCTGCCTCTCGTTCCCGGGCATCTACGCCGAGATCAAGCGCCCCGATCGCTGCACGGTGCGCGCGCAGGACCTGGAGGGCCGCGCGTTCGAGAAGGAGTACGACGGGTTCGTCAGCCGCATCATCCAGCACGAGTTCGACCACCTGGAGGGGGTTCTGCTCGTCGATCGGATGTCGCCGGCCGACAAGCAGCGCCACCGCGCCGCGCTCCAGGAGCTGGTGGACCGCTGGAAGGCGCGCCCGGCGAAAGCCGTCCGCACGTCTTGATCGTCAGCTTCGAGCGCGACGGTGCGTTCCCGCCGGCCCGCGCCGGAGCGGTGGTCAGCGTCGGCGTCTTCGACGGCGTGCACCTGGGGCACCTGGAGATCCTGCGCCGCAACCTGGAGGCCGCGCGCGGGCTCGGCGCGCGCCCGACCGTCGTCACGTTCCGCGACCACCCCAAGCAGCTCCTCCTGGGCCGCGCGCCGCGCACCCTGACCAGCCTCGCGCACCGCCTGGAGCTGTTCCGGCGGGCGGGCATCGAGCACGCGGTCGTGCTGACCTTCGACGACGGGCTGCGGTCGATCCCCGCCGACGAGTTCGCGTGCGGCTACCTCGCGGGACACCTGGGCGCGCGGCGGCTCGTGCTGGGCTTCGACAGCAAGTTCGGCCGCGACCGCGAGGGCACGCCCGAGCGCGTGGCCGAGCTCGGGCTGGACGTGGTCGTCGTCCCGCAGGTCGTCGTCGCCGGGCGACCCGTCTCGAGCACCGCGATCCGCGAGGCCGTCGAACTCGGGGACCTCGCCTCGGCCGCCGCGATGCTGGGCCGGCCCGTCGCGGTGTACGGCGAGGTCGTCCAGGGCGACGGCCTCGGGCGCGAGCTGGGTTTTCCCACCGCGAACCTCGACCTGCACCACGAGTTGCACCCCCCCAACGGGGTCTACGCCTGCCGCACGCGCACCGTGCGCTACACGCCGGAGCCGGTCGCCGGCCCGCCGCGGCCCGCGGTGGCCAACATCGGGTTCCGCCCGACGCTGGGGGGCGCGCGGCCCGACGCGCCGCGGATCGAGGTCCACCTCCTGGACTACTCCGGAGACCTGTACGGCGTGCACCTGGAGCTGGAGTTCGTCGCGCGCCTGCGCGAGGAGCGCCGCTTCGACGGCCTCGACGCGCTGAAGCGCCAGATCGCGGCCGACGTCGGGGCGGCGCGCGCGGCCTTGAGCGCGAACGCCTGATGCGCCGATGGAGGCCGGACGGACGCGTGGGCCCCTCCTCTCGGCGGCGAACGTGCGCCGCGCTTGACGCTCCGGGGGGTCAGGGTCAGAATCCCCCGCCCCATGCGCGGCCCCTGGCCGTGACGTGAGGCTGGAAACACGGGCAGGTAGCTCAGTTGGTAGAGCACTTGACTGAAAATCAAGGGGTCGCCGGTTCAACCCCGGCTCTGCCCACCACCCCCGCTCGAGGCCTTCGGCCCTTCGCGCGCGACCTGCGCGCCGGTCCCCATCGATGACGACCCCGACGCCGAGCGTCATCCGCAAGAGCGATCCGCGGCGGATCGAGATCGATTGGGACGACGGGCACACGAGCGTGCTCACGGCCGCGGAGTTGCGCGCGCTCTGCCCGTGCGCGCAGTGCGTGAACGAGGTCACGGGCGTGCGCATGCACGATGCCTCGACCGTCCCCGACGACCTTTCGCAGTCCAACCTGCACCTGGTCGGCAACTACGCGGTCAGCATGACCTTCTCGGACGGCCACCACACCGGCATCTTCACGTTCCCCTTCCTGCGCCGGCACGGCCGCAGTCCGGCGTGAGGCGGCCGTGGATCCGCTGGTCGTCCGCCCGGGCCTCGTGATCCCCGCCGACGAGTTGGACGTGCGCTACTCGCGTGCCAGCGGGCCAGGCGGGCAGCACGTCAACAAGGTGGAGAGCCGGGTGGACCTGCGCTTCCGCCCGGATGCGTCGCGGTCGCTCGCACCCGAGGTGCGCGAGGCGCTGATCGCGCGATTGGGGCCGCGCCTGACGGCCGCGGGCGAGATCGTCGTCGTCGCGGCCCGGTACCGCGACCGCCTCCGCAACGTGGAGGACGCACGCATGCGGTTGGCGCTCCTGATCCGCGACGCGCTGCGGCCGCGGAAGAAGCGACGTCCGACCGCCCCGACGCGAGGATCCGAGCGCCGGCGTCTGGAGGCCAAGAAGCGCCGCTCCGAGACCAAGCGGCGCCGTCGCGGCGAGGACTAGCCATGGATGCCCCGATCGAGGCGAGCCTGCGGGCCGTCGAGCAGCGCCTGCGCAAGAAGCAGCCCCCGACCCGGTTCGAGGCGCGGCCGCTGCTGGTCGCGATCGGGCTGGCGCACCTGGAGGAGCGGGCGCAGGACGCGGCGCCCGCGCTCGCGAAGCTGCGCGCGTGGATCGAGGCCGACCCCGCGGGCTGGGGCCGGGCGATCGCCGACGAGGTCGCCGCGGCGACGGCGGAGCACGTCCACTCGGCCGACCCCCGCTGGCTGGCGCACGAGAAGTACGACTTCCCCTACGTGGTCGAGGCCCGCCACCGGCTGGAGGCGCGGCTGGTCGCGGCCGAGCAACTGGGGATCGACGTCGCCGACGACGTGCTGGAGGCCATCGCGCGGGCCGACGGGATCCTGCAGCCTTTCCTGGAGGCGCGCCGGCCGTCGGCCGAGGACGCAGACCGCGCCTGAGCGCCCCCGGGGCGTCACACGGAGTCCGACCTTTCGCGGCCCCCGTCGATTCCCCACGACAACATCCACTATGTCAGCGACTTATTAGAAGTCCGCATTTTAGGGGCGGCGGTGCAGGGCGCGGGGCGTCGAGGGAAAGCCGGGGACGCGATCCGCACGCGAATCACATCCGATACCCGGGCGTAAGCGACGCCTGATCAATGAGTTCAGGTATCCACGTTCGTAACCAGGTGGTTTCCGGGACGGCCCCGGCGGGAACCCGCCGATGGAATCACGTGGTCGCAGGTGCGCGAAAAAACCACCTTGCCCCTTTCCCGGGGTCGGGTCGCGCGGCATCTTCTGCGCGCCTCTATACACCCCATCCCGGTAGATCGATCGGAATCCCTCTGTATCCCAGTCTCATCTCTCTCAGGAGTGCATTCCTCATGAACAAGTTTGCGCACGGGGCTCTGCTGCTGGCCGCTCTCGGCTCGGCTGCTGGAGCGACCGACACAGGTTGGTCGGGTCTGGATCAGGAGATCAACAGTCTCTCCGCCAGCCTGGCCGCCCAGAACGCCCCGGCCGGACCTAAGGTCGGCGGCTTCATCATCACCTCGTTGGACTACGTGGATCAAGACGACGCCGGCACGCCCGAGGACGTCCTCGGGTTCTCGTTCCGCGCCGTCCGCGTCGAGGTTCGCGGCGACGCCGGCAACGACTACTCCTACAAGGTGTCGTTCGACCTCGGCGACGACGTCGAGGACGACGACGGCGACAGCGTGGGCAACGTCGCCAGCCTGAAGGACGCCTACGTCGACTGGAAGATCACCGACGGCATGAAGGGCCGCATCGGCCGCTACAAGGTCCCCTTCGTCCGCTCCTACCTGGTTTCCAGGCAGAAGCTGCTCTTCCTGGAGCGCACCCACATCGGCGACGCGATCTCGTCGCTCGTCGGACGCCAGCTCGGCGTCTCGGTGTCGGGCCAGTTCGAGATGGTCAACTTCGCCGTCAACGCCCAGAACGGCAGCGACGACATCCTGAAGGACATGTTCTACAACGTCCGCGTCACGGTCGACGTGATGGGTGACGGCGTGGGCATGGTCGAAGGCGCCTACGGCGCCGGCGACGCGATGGGCCTGCAGGTCGGCGGCGCGGTCGGTGACGACTCGGCGCTCGACAACGGCGTGGTCTGGGCCCTGGAAGCCGCTCTGACCAGCGGTCCGTTCTCGGTGCACGGCGAGATCGCTGATTTCGACGACCAAGTCGGCGACGCCACCCCGTGGGACTTCACCGCCTCCTTCATGTTCACCGACATGTACGAGCTGGCCGTCCGCTACGAAGACTGGGACGACTCGGACGAGACGACCGCCATCGGCGCCGCCGTCAACCGCTACGTCCAGGGCCACGACATCAAGTGGACCCTCCAGTGGCTGCACGTCGACGTCGACGCCACGGACTCGACCGCGGACGTCTTCTCGCTCGGTCTGACCGTCGGCTTCTGACCCGACCCGCCGCCCCGGACGCGTTCCGGGGCGGGGAGCACATCGAAGCCCCGCGCGCGTCGCGGGGCTTCGTTCGTTTCCGGGCATGATTCGCGCGGACCGGAGGGCGCGCCGCCGCGCCGCGGGCCCCGCAAGCTGGTATCGTGCGCGGCCCGCAGCCGCGGCGAGCCCCCGATGACGCAGCCCACACAGCGCCCCGCCAACCGGCTCGCCCGCGAGACCAGCCCCTACCTGCTCCAGCACGCCCACAATCCGGTGGACTGGTATCCCTGGGGCGAGGAGGCGCTGGAGCGCGCGCGGCGCGAGGACCGGCCGATCTTCCTCTCCATCGGCTACTCGGCCTGCCACTGGTGCCACGTCATGGAGCGCGAGAGCTTCGAGGACGAGGCGATCGCGAAGCTCATGAACGAGCTGTACGTGTGCGTCAAGGTCGACCGCGAGGAGCGCCCGGACCTCGACGAGATCTACATGAAGGCCGTCCAGGCCATGACCGGCTCCGGCGGCTGGCCCATGAGCGTGTTCCTGACGCCCGGCCTGGAGCCGTTCTACGGCGGCACCTACTTCCCGCCGCGCGGGCTCCACGGCCGGCCGGGATTCCCCCAGGTGCTGCAGGCCCTGGCGCGCGCGTGGAAGGACGACCGCGCCAACCTGGCCGAACGCGGCCGCGTGCTGGCCGAGCACATCGCCCAGGAGGGGCGGACCCGTACCCAGGCGGAGATCGATCCGGCCGCGCTGGATGCGTCGATGTCGACGCTGGCCGGGCAATTCGACCCCTTGTGGGGCGGCCTGGGAGACGCGCCGAAGTTCCCGCACGCGATGGACCTGCGCCTGTGCCTGCGGCACGCGCGGCGCGCCGACAACCCCGGTGCGCGCCACGTCGCGCTGTTCACGCTCGACCGCATGGCGGAGGGGGGCATCCACGATCAGCTCGGCGGCGGGTTCGCGCGGTACAGCGTCGACGAGCGCTGGCTGGTCCCCCACTTCGAGAAGATGCTCTACGACAACGCGCTGCTCATCCCGGCCTACCTGGAGGCCTGGCTGGTGACCGGCGAGGAGCGCTACGCCGACGTCGCGCGGCGCGCGTGCGCATGGGCCCTGCGCGAGATGCGCACGACCGAGGGCGGCTTCGCCAGCTCGCAGGACGCCGACAGCGAAGGCGAGGAGGGCCGCTTCTTCGTCTGGACCCCGCGTCAGCTCGACGAAGTCCTGGGGCCCAGACTCGGCGCCTGGGCGGCCGCGTGGTTCGGCGTCACGGCCGAGGGCAATTTCGAGCACGGCAACAGCGTGCTGTGGCGGCACGAGCCGGCGGCGGCGGTCGCGAAATCACTGGGCGTGGCGCAGGCCGACCTCGAGACGGCGATGGCGGGGGCCTCCGCCCGTCTGTTCGCGGCCCGCGAGAAGCGCGAACGGCCCGGCACCGACGACAAGGTCCTGGCGTCCTGGAACGGACTGATGATCTCCGCGCTGGCGCAGGCCTGGCAGACGCTCGGCGACCCTGAGCACCTCGCGGCGGCGCAGCGCGCCGCGCGCTGGATCCTGACCGGCATGCGGCAAACGGACGGTCGGCTGCACGCGACCTCGCGCCACGGCCGCGCGCACCTCAACGCCTACCTCGACGACTATGCGTTCACGATCGCGGGCCTGATCGACCTGTACGAGAGCGACTTCGACCCGTACTGGCTGCGGGAGGCGCTGGCGCTGGAGAGGGTCGTGGCGGAGCGTTTCGAGGACGAGGACGACGGCGGGTTCTTCACGACGTCGAGCGACCACGAGAAGCTGATCGCGCGCCTCAAGGCGCCGCACGACGGCGCGCTGCCCTCGGGCAACGGCGTGCACGCGCTCAACCTCTTGCGCCTTGCCGAGTTGACCGGACGCCGCGACCTGGCGGAACGCGCGGAGGGCACGATCCGCTCGATGGGCGCCATGGTGAACCGCTTCCCGCAGGCCTTCAGCTCGCTCCTGTTCGCGGTCGATTGGCTCGCCGTGGGACCGCGCGAGGTGGTGCTGGCCGGCGATCCGGACGACGAGCGCCTCCGCGGCCTGCTGCGGTCGGTGCGCACGACGTTCGCCCCGCAGCGCGTCGTCGCACTGGCCGGTCCCGGCGCCGACGTCGAACTCGTGCCGTTGCTCGCGGGCAAGGAGCCGGGCGCGCGCGGCGGCCGCGCCTACCTGTGCCGCAACTGGTCGTGCCAGGCGCCGATCGACGACCCGGCCGAGTTGCGCGCCGCCCTGGAAGCGGGCTGAGCCCGCGCGCCACCCTCCCCAACCACGCTGACCCCAGCCCGACCTGGAGAATCCATGCCCCTCAGAGTCCTGATCACCGGCGGCGGCCGCGGCATCGGCCGCGCCATCGCGCTCCGCTTCGCGCGCGAGGGCGCGCACGTCGCCGTCGCCGCCCGCTCGTCCGACCAGTTGGACGAGGTCGTGCGGGAGATCGAGGCGGCGGGCGGCAAGGGCCGCGCGCAGCAGGTGAACGTCTCCGACCACGGGTCCGTGGAGGCGGCCGTCTGGCGCGCCGTCGAGTTCACCGGCGGCGGCCTCGACGTGCTGGTGAACAACGCCGGCGTGTTCGACGTCAAGCCTTTCGGACAGATGGACGTCGCCACATGGCGGCGGCACATCGAGGTCAACCTGAACGGGCCCTTCTTCGTGACGCTCGAGGCGCTGGACGCGTTGCTGGAAGGCGAACGGCCGCACGTGTTCAACATCGCGTCCGTCGCCGCGCGCCAGGCCTTCCCGGGCAACACGGCCTACTGCGCCAGCAAGTACGGCCTGCGCGGCTTCGGGGACGCGCTGCGCCTGGATCTCGCGGAGAAGGGCGTGCGCGTCTCCACCGTGTACCCGGGTGCCACGGACACCACGATCTTCGAGAAGGTTCCCGGCGAGTGGGATCGCTCGAAGATGAACCGGCCCGAGGACGTGGCCGAGGTGATCTGGAAGGCCTACAACGCGCCGGCCGGAGCGAAGATCGACGACCTCGAGGTCCCGCCGCGCTCCTGAAGCCTCAGGAGCCGATGCTGCGCACGAGCCCCAGGAACTCGCTGCGCGTGCGGAAGTCGCTGCGGAACGAGCCCAGGAGGCAGCTCGTCATGGTCGAGCTGTTCTGCTTCTGGACGCCGCGCATCATCATGCACAGGTGGCTGGCGTCGCACACGACGCCGACGCCCTTGGGTTTCAGGACCGACTGGATCGCCTCGGCGATCTGAACCGTCATCCGCTCCTGAACCTGCAGTCGCCGTGCGAACACGTCGACGATGCGCGGCAGCTTCGAGAGGCCGACGATGCGCCCGTCGGGAATGTAGGCCACGTGCACGCGACCGAAGAACGGCAGGATGTGGTGCTCGCAGAGCGAGTAGAACTCGATGTCCTTCACCACGACCATCTCGGAGCAGTCCTCGTGGAACACGCCTTCGCCGACGGCGTCCTCGACCGACTGCGTGCTGCCCTGCGTCAGCTCCGCCAGCGCCCGCGCCACGCGTCCCGGCGTGCGCTGCAAGCCCTCGCGCTCGGGATCCTCGCCCAGGTTGACGAGCAGCCGGTTCACCAGTTCCTCGGTGCTCAACGGCCGGGCCTTGGTGCTCTCCGGCAAGGTTTCAGGCCTGTGGTCCATGGTAGTCAACGAAGTTGCCGCGGCTCTCGCAGACGCGGACGCGGTGGAGGCGGACGCCCTCGAAGGCGGAGAGGCTCGGCTCGATCCGGCGCCAGAAGGCCACGGCGACGTTCTCGGCCGTGGGGATGACGCCCGCGAGGAACGGCACGTCGCGGTTCAGGTGCCGGTGGTCGACGACGCTGACGATCTCCTCGCGCAGGATCAGCATCAGCCGGTTCAGGTCCATGACCATCCCCGAGCGCGGCACCGGGCCGCGGACGGTGACCTCGAAGACATAGTTGTGCCCGTGGTCCGTGTTGCAGGGGCCGTAGAGCCGGCGGTTCTCCTCGTCGGACAGACGGGGATCGTGCAGCCGGTGGGCGGCGCTGAACTCCTCGCGGCGTGTGATCTCGACGTACGTCTCGCTCATGTTCGCGGGGACCTTCCGGGAGGGACCCGGTCGGTTCCGAGGCCCACCAAACTAGCCTGGAGACCTCCGGCCCGCGACCGCGCGGCGCGCGAACCACGCGGGGCGGGGTTTCCAGGGGTTTCTCCAAGAAAGTGGGGCCGAGGAATCCGCGTGCGGTCGGCCTTGGAACGACGCTCGATCGGTTGCATAGGAGGGTTGCCATGAACCGACACAGCTACGATCCGGAACGAGCCAGCGCGCTGTTGCCGCTCCTGCGCTCGATCACCCTGGAGATCCGTGAACGGTCGGAGGCCATCGACGCGATCGAGCGCAGCCTGCTGCGGGTCGGCCGCAAGACGGATCTGGCCGAGCATCGGCGCCGCAGCGAAGCCCAGCTCTCCGTCCATCGGCGGGAGCTGCGCCTGGCCCAGCGGGAACTCGAGCGCCTGGGCTGCACGCTCGACGGCGATCACCCGATGCGCGTGCTGATCCCCGGGACCGACGGCGACCTGAAGCACGGCTACGCCTGGAGCCCGCTCGACGAGCGCCTGGAGTCCTTGATGGCCGGTGCAGCCTGAGCACGAGCACGACGCAGCCAAGAAAGGCCGGCGAACGACACGACCCCGACCGAGGTGAAACGCCCGGTCGGGGTCGCTGCTTCTGCTCGGGATCCGCGCGCGTCCGGCCGCGCTACTGCGGCGGCCGACCCGGCCGTCCCTCGCGCTCCTTGGGTGGATCCACGGGTTTGGGCTCCGGCGCGGGCTGCGGCGGGTTGTGCTCGGGAGCAGGCTTCTCGTCGGCCTTCTCCTTGGGCGGCGCGCGGCGCGCACGGACCCCCGGCGCCGGCGCAGGCGTCTCCGGCGCGGGGCGGGCGCCGTCGGCGGGCGGCGACGTCGTCGCCTCCGCCCCGCCGCGGGCCCGGACGCCCGGCTCGCCGCCCGGCGTCTCCGGAACCGCCTGACGCGCGCGGGTGATCAGCATGTCGCGCAGCGACTGGAATTCGCCGCGCGTCAGTTCACCGCCGGCGGCGCGCTGCTCGAGGCGCGCGAGCGCGCTCGCGAGCTGATCGGCCAGCGCGGTCGCCGCTCCGTCGCCGCCACCGGCAGGCGAGGCATTCGAGAACACGGCGTGGCGGGCGCGCGCGGCGAGCAGATCCTTCACGCGCTGCCAGTCCTCGCGCGTGGCCTGCCGCGCGACGGCCTTGGCCTCCAGATCCGCCAGCGCGCGCTCGAACCGGGTCTCGATCGAGGCCTCGGCGGCCGCCGGGACGTCGGTACCCGCAGCGCGGCGCGCGCGCGCGATCCACATGGCGCGCAGCGCCTCGAAATCGGCGCGCGTGACCTGGCCGGCGAGCGCGCGCTGCTCCAGCGCGGCGAGCGCGCGTTGGAAGCGCGCGTCGAGATCGACGCTTCCCGGCTCCGCCGCACCGCCGCCCTGCGCGGCGCGCGCACGCTCCTCCCACAGGCTGCGCACGCGCACGAAGTCCTCGCGGCTCGCGCCGCGCGCCAGGGCCTTGCGCTCCAGATCCGCCAACGCGCGCTCGAAGCGCGCCTCCAGCGGATCGGCGTCGGGCGCGGGAGTCCGTGCCGCCGCGGCGAGGCGTGCGCGAGCCACCCAGGCGTCGCGCAGCGCCGTGAACTCCTCGCGGCCGAGCCCCTGCGTCGCGGCGCGCTGTTCGAGCGCGTCGATCGCGCGGCGGAAGCGCGCGGCGAGGTCGACCTCGTCCGGCGTCGGCGCGGCGTCGGCGGCACCCGATGCCTTCCAACGCTCCTCCCACAGGTTGCGGACGCGATGGAAGTCCTCGCGGCTCGCGCCGCGCGCCGCGGCCTTGCGCTCCAGGTCGGCGAGGGCCTGCTCGAAGCGCGAGTCCAGCGGGTTCGCGACCGGATCGGCGGCCGGACCGCCGCTCGCGCGGCGGGCGCGCGCCGACCATGCGGCGCGCAGCGCGCCGAAATCCTCGCGGCTCAGCCCCTCCGCCGCGGCCTTCTTCTCCAGTGCGTCGAGAGCGCGCGTGAAACGCGCGGCCACATCGACCTCCCCCGGATCGACGGGGGCGTCCCCCCGCAGGGCCTCCACGCGCGCCTCCCAGAGGGAGCGTACCCGCGTGAAGTCCTCGCGCGTCGCACCGCGCGCCAGCGCCTTGGTCTCGAGGTCGGCGATCGCGCGCTCGAGGCGTGCGTCCGGATCCACGGGCCCGGGCTGCTGCTCCGCGCGGCCGGCCGCTGGACCGTTGCCGCGCCCGGCCCCGCGCTGCGCCTGCTCGATCTCACGCGCGCGCCGCAACCCGAGCACGCGCGCGGCCTCGGATTCCAGCTCGGGGCCGACCGACTGGCCCGCGCGCAAGAGCAGCGCGCGGTAGTACACGACGAATTCGTCCCGCGACCACGTACCGTCGCGGTCCGCGTCCTGCGTCGCGAATTCGCGGTCGCCGATGGCCAACCGCTGGGCGCCGAGTTCCGCGCGGTCCAGGCGCCCGTCCTTGTTCTGGTCGGCCGCGTCGAAGGTCTCCCGCGCCTGCTCGAGGGTGCTCTTGCCGGCCTGAGGGAGGGCCGACGCCAGCGCCGGCAGGCAGAGGATCGCGAAGGTCCGAAGCAGATGCGTGTTCATGAGCGGTCTCCTGGCGCCGTGCGCCGGGTGGGCGGCAGTCGAACGGCGTGCCAGCCGCCGCGCCCCGGATACGATGCGCTAAGGTCCGGGGACGGCGGGGCTTGCGATCGCCCCGCGGTCACCATCGATCCCGCGGTCGTCCCCGCTGGAGGACAACCCCGGGCGTCGGAGGATGCCACTCCAGGGCCTAGAATCCCAGCCCTCATGGCCCCTTGCCGGACTCCACGCGCCGCGGCGGCTCTCGGCTTCGCCGCCGGGGTCTCCGTCGCCGCCACGGCCGGGCTGCTCGTGTGGCCGGCAGCGGAGCCCGATGTCGCGCGGTACCGCGAAGTGCGCGATTGGACGCGCGGCGCATTCGTGCGCGGGGTGACGGAGGACGAGTTGCTGGACCACGCGCTCCGCGGCCTGGCGAGCGGCCTGGACGACTACTCGGAGTGGTACGACCGCGAGGCGCTCTCGCTGCTCGACCGCCAGAACGTGGGCCGCTACCAGGGTCTGGGCATCTCGATCCGCCATCCTCTGTCGGAGGGTCGGATCCTGTTTCCGCTCGAAGGCTCTCCGGCGGAGGCCGCGGGCATCCGCCCCGGCGACCGCATCGAGCGCGTGCAGGGCAAGGAGTACGCGCAGTTGGGCCACGACGCGTTCCGCGCGCTGATCTCGACGCCCGAGCCCGCGGACGTCGATCTCGAGGTCGTCGGCCTCGACGGCAAGTCGCGGCGCGTGCAGGTGCGCACGTCGAGCGTGCTCGAGCCGACCGTCCGTCACGAACGGATCGTGGACGTGGAGCGCGGCATCGGCTACGTCGCCATCCACGCGTTCAGCCAGCAGACCGCCGTGGAGTTCGACGCGGCCTTGAAGCGGTTGGGGGATCAAGGGCTGCAGGGCCTGGTGATCGACTTGCGCGGCAACTCGGGCGGCGTGCTGGTCGCGGCGGTCCAGGTGGCCTCGCGGTTCATCGGCGACGGCGTCCTCGTCCGCACGCAGGGTCGGACCGAGCGCTACGTTCACGAGGCGCCGAAGGGATCCGCGCGCTGGGCGAACCTGCCGCTGGCGGTCCTCGTCGATCCCGGTTCCGCCAGCGCGAGCGAAGTCCTTGCCGGCGCTCTGCAGGACCATCGCGCGGCCGTGCTGGTCGGCGAGGCGACCTTCGGCAAGGGCGCCGTGCAGACGATCCATCGCCTCCCCGAACGCACCGGCGCGATCAAGGTCACGACCTCGCGCTACGAGACGCCGGCCGGCCAGCGGCTGGATCGCGGCGCGGAGGGCGCGCACGGACTGGTGCCGGACCTGTGGGTCCACATCGACGCGGACGCGCGGCAGGCGATCCACGCGTACCTGTCGCGGTCGAGCCCGCCCGAGCGCTGGACGGCCGCGATCCGCGACTGGGAGCGCGCGGAAGGACTCGACCTCCTGCCCAGCCACCCGCCCGACCCTCAGCTCGACGCAGCGCTCCGGTTGTTCGCGGGCGCACGGCCGGGTGCGAGCGAACTGAGGGGGGACGCGTGAGCGAGCTCGTCCTGGGCATCGAGTCCTCCTGCGACGAGACGGCGGCGGCGCTCGTGCGCGGCGGCCGCCAGATCCTCAGTTCCGTCGTGCACAGCCAGGCCGCCGAGCACGCGCGCTTCGGCGGCGTCGTGCCGGAGATCGCGGGACGCTCGCACCTGCACAAGATCCTGCCCGTCGTCGACGGCGCCCTGGCGCAGGCCGGCGCCCGCCTGGAGGACGTCGACGCGATCGCCGTCACCGTCAAGCCCGGACTCATCGGCTCGCTGCTCGTGGGCCTCTCCGCGGCCAAGGCGCTGGCCTGGGTCCGCGGGCTGCCGCTGGTGCCCGTCCACCACATCGAGGCCCACATCTATGCCGCGACGATGGAGCACGCGCAGGCGCCCTGGCCGTGCCTCGCGCTCGTCGTCTCGGGCGGACACTCCGCGCTGTACCGCGCGCGCTCGGCGCTCGAGCTCGAACTCCTCGGCACGACGCGCGACGACGCGGCGGGCGAGGCCTTCGACAAGGTCGCGCACGTTCTCGGCCTGGGTTATCCGGGCGGGCCGGCGGTCAGCAAGCTGGCCGCGGAGGGCCGCGCGGACGCGATCGCCTTCCCGCGTTTCCGGCCGCGCGACGGCACGGTGGGGTTCTCGTTCAGCGGCCTCAAGACCGCGGTGCTCTACCACGTCCGCGGCCAGGACGCGCGCCGGCCGACGCCGCCGCCTGCGGAGATCCCCGACCGCGCCGACGTGGCCGCGTCGTTCGAGCAGGCCGTCGTCGACGTCCTCGTGGACGAGACGTTGCGCACTGCGGAGCGCGAGGGCCTCGGGACCGTGCTGGTGTCGGGCGGCGTGGCCTGCAACCGGCGCCTGCGGACCCAGATGCAGGCGCGCGCGGCGGACGCCGGCATCCGCGCCCTGTTCCCCTCGCCGGCCTACTGCACCGACAACGCCGTCATGATCGCGGGACTGGGCTGGGAGCTCCTGAGGGCCGGTCGGGCGGCGCCCCTCGATCAGGACGCATCGCCGAACTGAGCCGGTCGCTATCCTGGTGCCGCTTTGTCGCTGGATGTGCGTGAGATCCTGGAAGCCGTGCGCAACGGCGCCGTGCCCGTGGAAGCGGCCTTCGAGCGCATCCGCGCGCTGCCCGTCCGCGACCTGGGCCACACCAAGCTCGACGTGCACCGCGAACAGCGCTGCGGCGCGCCCGAGGTGATCTTCGCCGAGGGGAAGACGCCCCGGCAGGTCGTCGAGATCGCCCAGGCCGCCCTCGAGCACCATGGCCGCGTGCTGGCCACGCGTTGCACGGCCCCGACGGTCGCCGCGCTGCGCGCCGAGATCCCCGCGGCCGTGCACCACGAGCGCGCCCGCTGCGTGGTCGTCGGCCCCCCGCAGGCGCGCGAACCGCGCGGACAGGTGCTGGTCGTGAGCGCGGGCACCGCCGACGGCCCGGTCGCCGAGGAGGCGCTGGTCACGGCGCGTTTCCTGGGCGCGGACGCGCGCGAACTGTGCGACGTCGGCGTGGCCGGCATCCATCGGCTGCTGGCGCACGAGGAGGCGCTGCGCGGCGCCGACGCGCTGGTGGTCGTGGCCGGCATGGAAGGCGCGCTGCCCAGCGTCGTCGGCGGGCTGGTCGACGTGCCCGTGATCGCCGTGCCGACCTCGGTCGGCTACGGTGCGTCGTTCGGCGGGCTGGCCGCGCTGTTGACGATGCTCAACACCTGCGCGGCGGGCGTGACGGTCGTCAACATCGACAACGGTTTCGGAGCAGGCTACGCGGCGGCGCGGATCGCCGCCCGTTCCAAGGTGAGGCAGTGATGAGTGAAGGCAAGGCCTGGATTGCGCTGGAGTCGGGGCTCGTCCTCGAGGGCCGGTCGGTCGGCGCTGCGGGCGAGAAGGGCGGCGACCTCGTGTTCAACACGGCCATGACGGGCTACCACGAGATCCTGACCGACCCCAGCTACTCCGGGCAGGTCGTCCTCATGACGTACCCGCTGATGGGCAACTACGGCGTCGCCGAGGAGGACGCCGAGAGCCAGCGCGCCTGGGCCGAGGCCTTCGTGCTGCGCGAGATGTCCGCGATCCCCAGCAGCCGGCGCGCGACCGGGTCGCTGCCGGAGTGGCTGGCGCGGCACGGAGTGGTGGCCATCGACGGCGTCGACACGCGCCTCTTGACCCGCGTGGTGCGCGAACGCGGCTCGCTGCGCTGCGTCGTCTCGACGACGGACGGCGACCACGGTTCGCTGGTGAAGAAGGCGCGCAACGCGCCCGCGACCGACGGACGCGACCTCACCGTGGGCGTCACCTGCAAAGAGCCCTACCGCTGGGTCCAGGCCTACGAGGACTCCTACCCGCGACTGGTCCAGGGCGTAGAGAACCCGCGGCTGCGCGTGGTCGCCTACGACTTCGGTGCCAAGCGCAACATCCTGCGCAGCCTCGTGCACTGCGGCTTCGACACGACCGTCGTCCCGGCCGCGACCAGCGCCGACGACGTGCTGGGCATGGACCCCGACGCGATCTTCCTGTCGAACGGGCCGGGCGATCCCGCCGCCGTGAAGCCGGCGATCGCGGCTGTGGACAAGCTGATCGGCAAGAAGCCCATCTTCGGCATCTGCCTGGGCCACCAGATCCTGTCGATCGTCCTCGGCGCGAAGACGCACAAGATGCCCTTCGGTCACCACGGAGCGAACCACCCGGTGCGCGACCTCGTCACCAAGCGCGTCGAGATCACGTCGCAGAACCACTCCTACGCGGTCGACCCCGCGTCGCTGCCCGCGGGGCTGGAGCTGACGCACATCAACCTGAACGACGGCACCGTCGAAGGGATGCGCTCGAAGAAGGCGCCGGTGTTCAGCGTGCAGTACCACCCCGAAGCCGCGCCCGGACCGCTGGACAGCGCGCACCTGTTCCTGCGCTTCCGCGAGCTGGTCGAGGGCGAGCGCGTCACGCGCGTCGCCGCGCGCTGACGCGCGTCACAGCAGCGAAGCGGGGTCCACGTCCACGATGGTCCGCGGCCGCGGGTTCGCTTCGGCCCAGGCCAGCAGACGGTCGCGCAGGCGGCCGAGGACCGGCGCGCCGGCCGGCGCCTTGACCAGGAGGTGCTGGCGATGCCGGCCGCGCAGGCGCGCGATCGGCGCCTCGGCCGGTCCGAGCAGGACCGCGCCCGGATCCAGGCCCGCCGTGCGCAGCGCCTCCGCGCAGGCGCGCGCGCCGGCCGCCGCGCGGTCGGCGTCCTGGTCCTCGAACACCGCGCGCAGGAGTCGCCCGTAGGGCGGGTAGCCGAGTTCCTGGCGCTGCCGCAACTCGGCGGCCGCGAAGCCCTCGTAGTCGTGCCGTGCCGCGAAGGTGATCGCGGGGTGCGCGGGCGTCGCGGTCTGCACGACGATGCGCCCCGCAAGATCGCTGCGCCCCGCTCGGCCGGCGACCTGCGCGAGGAGCTGGAACGTGCGCTCGGCCGCGCGCAAGTCGGGCTGGTACAGCGAGCCGTCCGCCGAGACGATGCCCACCAGCGTCACCTTGGGGAAGTCGAGGCCCTTGGCGATCATCTGCGTGCCCACCAGGACGTCGATCTCGTGCCGGCCGAAGCGTTCGAGCACGGCTTCG
The DNA here is from genome assembly GCA_964552795.1 of uncultured Planctomycetaceae bacterium. Taxonomy (GTDB): domain Bacteria; phylum Planctomycetota; class UBA1135; order UBA1135; genus JAEUHZ01. The sequence continues at coordinate 33,641 of CAZKIO010000026.1, read as the reverse complement.
TAGTCCTCGCGCCGCAGCATCGTGTCCGAGTCCATGCGCGCCACGCGCGCCTCCGGCAGCAGCATCCCCAGCGCGCCCTCGATGCGCTCGCTGCCCGCGCCGAGGAAGCGCAGCTTGGGCGCCGTGCATTGCGGGCACTGCTGGGGCGGCGCCACCTCCTCGCAGCAGGAGTGGCACACGGCCCGGCCGATGCGGCGGTGGAACGTCAGGGACACGTCGCAGTCCGCGCAGCGCACCGTCTCGCCGCAGGCCGAGCACCACAGGACGGGCGCGAACCCGCGCCGGTTCTGGAACACGATCGCCTGCTCGCCGCGCGCCAGCCCCTCGCGCAAGAGCTGCGCCAGCCGCCGCGAGAACAGCGGCGCCTGGCCGCCCTCGCGCGGCTCCGTGCGCAGGTCGACGACCTCGACGGCGGGCATCGGCCGCGTGCCGATGCGCGTGGACAGCACGACGTGCCGGTAGCGGCCGCTGCGCGCGTTGTGCCAGGTCTCCAGCGCGGGCGTCGCGGAGCCCAGGATGCACACCGCGCCGACCTCGCGCGCGCGCATCACCGCCACGTCGCGCGCGTGGTAGCGCGGCGCCGACTCCTGCTTGAACGAGGGTTCGTGCTCCTCGTCGACGACGATCACGCCCAGGTCCGGCACGGGTGCGAAGATCGCCGAACGCGCGCCGACCACCACGCGCACCTCGCGGCGGCGCACGGCCAGCCACTCGTCGCGCCGCCGCGCCTCCCCCATCCGGCTGTGCAGCACCGCCACGCGTCCGAAGCGCGATCGGAACCAGCCGACGGTCTGCGGCGTCAGGGAGATCTCGGGCACGATCACGATCGCGCCGCGGTCCAGCGCCAGCGCGCGCTCGATCGTGCGCAGGTAGACCTCGGTCTTGCCGCTGCCGGTGACGCCCTGCAGCAGGAACGTGGCGAAGGATCGCGCTTCGAGCTGCGTCGCGATCTCCGCCACGGCGCGCGCCTGGTCCGGCGAGAGCTGCTCCGGCCGCACGCGCCCGGGCGCCGGCGCCGCCAGCGGATCGGCCTCCACCTCGCGCATCTCGATCCGCGCGAGGTCCTTTCTCACCAGCGTCCTGGCGAAGGCCGGCGACAGATTGAGCCGCCGGCAGGTCGCGTGCAGTTCGACCGGCGTGGCGGCCTCGATCAGGGTGCGCAGCAGACGGTGGTGGCGCGGGTGCGAGGTCTCGATCGAGGCCAGCGCGTCGGCGCCCACGCCGTCCGCGGCCGCGATCCAGGCAACGCGGCGCGCGCCGCCTTCGCGCTTCAGCGCCGACGGGAGGATGGCCGACAGCGCCTCGCCCCACGAGCAGGCGTAGTACGACGCCATCCAGCGCGCGAGCCCGATCAGCGACGCGTCGATGAGCGGCTCCTCGTCGAGCACCGCGGCGACTGCGCGGACGCGACCGCGTTCGGGCGGCCGATCCTTCCATCCGACGACGACGCCCACCTCGCGGCGCGAGCCGAACGGCACCGCCACCCGCACCCCGGGAGCGACCGCCGCGGCGAGATCGTCGGGCACCGCGTAGGTGAACTCGGTGCGCACCGGCCGGTTCAACGCGACGTCGGCGAACGAACGCGCGGCCGGCGCCTCGGGCGCCTGTTCCTGCCCGTCCAGCGCGTCGCCGAACGGCAGACGGGCCGTGCGTTCGCTCCCCCTCGCCACCGATTGCCTCAGGCGCACCCGCAGGGCGTCGCGCGGCAACGCGGACAGCCCTGCCCGTACTTGCGTTGCGCCGCCGTCTCGAGGTCGATGCCCGACATCGAGGCCAGCGTCGTGAGCCAGGCCAGCACGTCGGCGAACTCGCCCTCCAGCTCCGCCTGCCTCCCGCGCCGCAGGGCGCGCGTCAGCTCGCCGACCTCCTCGCAGAACCACATGTGCGTGCCGGCCAGGCCGCGTGCGCGGTCGCGCTCGCCGTAGATCGCGTCGATCGTCCGCTGGAACTCCGCCAACCGCACCATCAGCTCCTCCTGGAGATCGAGACGATCGAGATGTCGTTGGGGAACGGGCTCTCGCCGGCGTGGCCGCGCAGTTCGGTCTCGATCGCGGCCAGGAACGCGTCGGTGGGCTTCTCGGCGTTCTGCAGGACGGCCTTGTAGAACGCCTTCTCGCCCAGCTCGGCGCCGGCGCCGTCCGTGACGCGCACCGGACCGGTGTTCGCCAGCACCAGGCGGTCGCCGGGCTCCAGCGGAATCTGCGCCACCTGCAGGGTGCGGCTGAACACGGGTCCCTTGTCGAAGCCCAGCGCGATGCCCTCGGGCTGGACCAGGCGGATCTTGCGGTCGGAACCCGAGTACCGCACCAGCGGCAGCTTGTGCCCGGCACAGGCCACCGTGGCGCGACCCGCCGACGGATCGATGCAGGCGTACAGCGCGGTCACGAACATCCCGCGGCGCACGTCGCGCGCGAGGTGCTGGTTCACGCGGCCCAGCGCCTCGGCCACGTCTCCGCCCTGCGACAGCTCGACGCGCAGGTACGAGCGCGCGATCGCGCCGATCAGCGCGCCGGGGATCCCGCGGCCCGAGACCTCGCACACCAGGAGGCCGATGCGGCCGTCGGGGTGCTCGATGAACTCGTGGAAATCCCCGCCCGGGGTCGGCGAGTCCACGTGGATCGCGCCCAGGTCGCAGCCGGCCACGGCCGGCATGGTCTCGGGCAGCAGCGCCTCGCGCACCTCGCCCGCCAGCGCGATCTCGTTTTCGCGCTTGCTGAGCTCGAGCTGCGCGCTCTGCGCCTCCTCCAGGTTGCCGGCCATGCGGTCGATCGACTTGGCCAGCAGCATGATCTCGCCGCCCGAGCGCACGCGCGTGCGATGGCGCAGGTCGCCGCGGCTGATCTGCGCGATGTCGTCGACGATCAGCTCCAGCGGCCGCGCGACGGCGTTGCCGACCATGTACGCGACGAGCGCCCCCACCAGGATGACGGCCAGCGTCACGCCCAGGATCAGCTCGAACAGCCCCTCGGCGGCCTGCTCCTTGGTGCTGGCCGGCACCACCAGCGGCGGGATCACGTCGCGGTACTGGTACAGGTAGCCGTCCTGCGCGAAGCCGTCGCCGTACTTCACGGAGAAGCGCCGCACCTCCTTGCCCTCGTAGACCACCGGCGGCGCGTCCTTCACGGGCATCGCCGACTCCAGGCGCGGCTTGCTGGTGTCCGGGCCCAGGCCCATCATCGCGCGCCGGTGGTCGTCGGCGAGCTGCTCCAGCAGCGGCCCCTGGTTGCGCGCGGCCTCGACGAAGGCGCGCTCCTGGATCTGGCCGGCCGCGGCGGTGACGCGCGTGTACAGGAACATCCCGGCCGCGAGCATCACCACGCCCAGGACGAGGCTCATCGTCAGCGCGAAGCGCGACGCCAGGCGCGGGCCGGACAGGCGCATGTCGGTCGAGCTCTTGACTCGTGCCATGGTGACCTCAGACCGTCCAGGGAAGGTCGTTCAGGAGAAGGCGCGCGGGCAGCATGACGGCCACGAGGCCCCACACGCCCGCCGCCACGTCGTCCAACAGGATGCCGTGTCCGCCCGGAACGCGCTCGAGCGCCCGTGCGGGCGGCGGCTTGACGATGTCGAAGAAGCGGAACACGAAGAACGCCACGACGAGCGCCAGCAAGCTGGGACCCTGCATCCAGGCCACGGTGATCAGGTAACCGATCACCTCGTCCACGACGAAGATGCCGGGGTCCTTGCGGCCGGCGTGGCGCTCGGCCCAGCCCCCCAGAGGCTGGCTGGCCGCGTACAACACGGCGCAGGCGAGCAGCACCCACACCGGGAAGTAGGGCAGCGGGCTGAGCAGCCACGCGACCAGGACCCCGCCCAGCGTACCCACGGTGCCCGGCGCGAACGGCGAGCAGCCCAGGAATCCGAAAGAGACGAGCGCCAGCTTGAGCCGGTTCAACGCGCGCTCTCCAGGAGGAAGCGCCGCGTGCGCGCCAGGTACGCCAGCGCCGACCCGATCGAGGTCAGGAGCGTGAGCCAGACGAAACCCGTGCCGACCAGGCCCCAGAAGCGCTGGGCCTCCGGCCCGAACTCGAAGGCGTGGATCCCCATCACGATCCCGATGGCGAAGCACTGCGCGAACATCTTGACCTTGCCGAACCAGTCCGCCGGAAGCTCGGCGCCCATGCTCTCGACGTAGCCGCGGATCGCGGTCACCAGGAACTCGCGCGCCAGCACGACGACCACGATCCAGGCCGGGAACCACGGCCGTGACCAGGGCATGACGGCCAGGAAGACCATGGTGCCCATCACCAGCACCTTGTCGACGAACGGATCGGCGATCCGGCCGAAGGCCGTGACGTGGTTCCCGCGGCGCGCCAGCCAGCCGTCGAGGACGTCGGACAGGGCGACGATCACGAACGCGAAGAACGCGGCGCAGATCCAGGCCCGGTCCGAGGCGACCTGCACCGCGTCGCGGTTGCCCTCGCCGGCCAGGATGGCGAACACGCCCAGCGCGCCCAGGAAGCGCAGCGCCGTGATGCGGTTCGGCCAATGGTCGAAGACGCCCATCGGCGCACAGGATGCCCGCCGCCGCCGCTCCCTACCACCCCGCGCGGCCCGGCACCCGTCGCAGGCGCGGCGACGGGCGAGGCCGCCGCGTTCCGCGGTCCGCCCGGACCGCTCTCAGCGGGCGCGGACGAGCGCCCGGCAGACCAGGTTCGACTGTCCGTCCAATGCCTCGACGCGCGCGCGGACGACGTCGCCGACCTCGGCCTTGGTGCCGCGCACGACCGCCACGAGGTCGACCTCGGGCGCGTCGGAGGCCGGTCGACCGACCAGCGCCTTCTCGCGCGCGTGGACCTCGTCGATCAGGACGTCGACCTCGCGGCCCACCAGCGCCTTCTGCGACTTGCGCAGCACGCGGTCGCGCGCGGCCTGCACGGCCTTCTCGCGCTCGAGGGCGACGTTGGGAGGCACCTCGCCGGGCAGGCCCCAGGCGCTGGTGCCCTGCTCGGGTGAATAGGTGAAGGTCCCCAGGCGCCCCAGGCCGTACTCCTCGACGAACCGCACGAGCTCCTCGGCGTCCGCGTCCGTCTCGCCCGGAAAACCCAGCAGCACCGTGGTCCGGATCGTGAGGCCCGGCACCTCCTCGCGCAGGCGGTCCAGGATCTTGCGGACCTGGTCGCCCGAGCCGTGCCGCCGCATCGCGCGCAGGACCGGCGTCGCGATGTGCTGGATCGGGATGTCGAGGTACGGCACGACGCTGGGCATCGTGCGCATCAACTCCGTCAGGCCCCAGGGAAAGCGGTTGGGGTAGGCGTACATGACGCGCACGCGCTGCACGCCCTCGACGCCGCCCAGCGCGCGGACGAGGTCGGGCAGCTCCTGGCCGTGCTCGCGGCCCCAGGCGGTCGAGTCCTCGGCCACCAGCACCAGCTCGCGGATGCCGCTCTGCGCGAGGTCGTTCGCCTCGGCGACGAGGTCGGGGATCGACTTCGAACGGTGCTTGCCGCGGATCGACGGGATCGCGCAGAACGAGCACTGGTGGTCGCAGCCGTGGCTGATGCGCAGGTACGCGTACGAGCCCGGCGTGGACAGGAGGCGCGCGCCGTCGCGGTCGGGCGCGCGCTCGATCGGACCTTCCAGGTAGCGCGGCACGCCGGCCTCGCCCTCGGTCAGCGCGCGCACGTTGCGCGCCAGCGCCTTGTAGTCGGAGATCTCCGAGAAGAGATCCACCTCGGGGAAGCGCTGCGCGAGGTCCTGGCGGAAGCGCTGCACGAGACAGCCGGCCACGACGACGCGCTCGATCTCGCCGCGGCGCTTCCTGCCGAGCAGGTCGCGGATGGCGCCCTCGGACTCCTCGCGCGCCGGCCCGATGAACGAGCAGGTGTTGAGCACCACCGTGTGTGCGCTCGCCGGATCGTCCGTGACGACGAGGCCTTCCTCGGCCATCCGGCCCAGCAGGACCTCGGAGTCGATCAGGTTCCGGGCGCAGCCCAGGTGGACGAGGGAGACGTAGGGAGGGGTGGACACGCGTGCCGCGCGCCCTCGCGCGGCACCACCAGGATCTTCTGGGCTTCTGGGTTCGGTTCGGGCGTCTCGGCGCCGGCCGAGTCTGCCTGGATCGGGCCGGGGGTCCGGGCGCGCCCCCCGCTCAGGCGCTCGCGACCTTCTCCAGCCACTCTTCGCGGGACAGCAGGATATCACGCCGCTGCCCGCCCAAGTACGGGCCGATCAGCCCCATCTCCTGCAGGTCGTCCAGCACCTGGCAGGCCTGGTCGAAGTCCATCTCGTACTGCTTCTGGAGCATCGAGACGGCCACGCGGCCGCGCTCGACGAACATGCAGCCGACCTCGGCCAGGAGCTTGTGGTTGGGGTCGAGGCCGCGCGGCAGCGATTTCTCGGCGCGCGCAGCGGGCGCTGCCTCCTGCGGCTGGAGCACGACCTCCCGCTCGGCCGGCGCGCCCTCGTCGGCGTCGAAGAGGCCGGGCCCCGAGCTGCGGGAGGACGCCGGGGCGGACGACTTGGACGCGCGCGCCTTGGTTGCGGGCACGGCCTCGGCGACGGGTTCGGGAGCGGGTTCGGGCGGCGCCGCCGGCTGCGTGCGCGCCTGGGGGACGAGTTCGTCCTCCGCGATCGGCTCGGGCTCGACGTCCTCGCTCGCGTCGGCCTCGTCCTCGTCCTCGCCGGCTTCGGTGTCGACGGTCGCGACGACCTCGGCGGGCTCCTCCTCGAGTTCCTCTGCCCGGTCCTCGTCGGATTCCTCGTCGAGTTCCTCCTCGGACTCGGCGTAGACCTCCTCGTCCGCTTCCTCGTCCTCCGTCTCCTCCTCGTACTCCTCGTACTCCTCCTCGTCCTCTGCGACGAGGTCCTCGTCCATCTCGGCGCCGGCGTCCGTCTCCTGCAGCGCGGTGACCGGAACGTCGGCCGCGAGCTCCTCGACGGCGAGCTCCTCCTCGTCCGCGGCAGCATCGATCTCGCGCGGAACGGCCGCGCTCGCGCGTTCCTCGACCACCATAGCGCCAGCGGAGTCCTGCTCCGTCGCGTCGGCCTCGGTCACTTCACGCTCGCCGAGCACCTTCTCGATCACCGAGATCGGGGTGCCGTAGGCGTCGACCGGCTCGTCCTCTTCGGTGAGGCCCGTGGTCTCCCAGCTCGGACGCGGCGGCATCGGCTTCACGTCCTCGTCCTGCATCGCGTCGGCGACCGGTTCGACCTCGACCTCGGCGACGAGTTCCGCCTCCTCGACGGTCGCGGGCTCTTCGTCGGCGACCGGCTCGCCGCGCGGGGCGGTCCAACGGTAGACGGCGGGCTGCGTGTCCTCGGCCTCGGCCTCCGCCTCGGCTTCGTGCGCCGGCGCCGCGGCTGCGGCCGACCGCGCCTGGGGCACGCTGGCGGGGTCGAGCGGTTTCGTGCCGCTCGGCAGTTCGCCCTTCAGGCGCACGTCCTCGGGGTACAGCGGGCGCAGCCTCGCGGCGGGCGCTGCCGGGATCGGCTTGGGCGCCGAGACCGACTCGGCCGGGAACAGCATCGCCGACTCGGCGGCGGTCACGCCCTCGTCCACGCGCGGAGGAGCGCTGGTCGTCTTGCGGCTGGTCGCGACCTTGGCGGGCGCATCCTCGGCCGTGCGCATCCAGCCGTGCCAGATCGCCGCGAGCGCGACCGCCATGCCCAGCAGCGCGCCGACCACGCCGTGCGAGAGGGACGACACGGCGCCGCCGGTGCGCGCGCCGAACGTGCCGCCCGCGTCCGGCGAGAACGAACCCGCCAGGATCGAGAAGCCGACGGCGACGCCCAGGATCCCCAGCGCTCCGCGCACGATCGGCACGCCGCCGCGGCCGAGGAAGTGCCGCCCGCCGAGCCAAGCGAGGCCGACGCCGCCGATCAGCGCCGGCCAGGGACCGATCGCGCGGGCGATCGCCCACGCCAGCGCTCCGGTGCCCTGCGCATCGGCCACGCCGCGCCACAGGGCCATCGCCATGAGGACGGTCGCCAGCGTTCCCAGGAGGAACGTGCCGATGGCCAGCCAGTCACCGCCCGTGAGAGCCTTGCGCTCAGTCATCGTCGTTTCTCGCTCCGGAACCGGGTGTCGTGCCGCCCGTCGTCGCGGAGGCTCCGTGGAGTTCCTCCCACTGTTCGAGCGTCACCAGGATGTCGCGCACCTTGCTGCCCTTGTGGGGGCCGAGGACGCCGCGTTCGGTCATGAGGTCGATCAGGCGCGAGGCGCGCGTGTAGCCGACGCCCAGCGCGCGCTGCAGGAGCGACGCGGAGCCGCGCTTGCTCTTCAGGATCACGCGCACGGCTTCGTCGAACAGCGGATCCTCCTCGGCGCCGCCGTCGACCAGCCCGCCGCCGGTCGGGTTCACCTCGCCGGTCGCGACCTGGATCAGCTCCTGGCTGAAGTTCGGCGCGGACGTGCGGCTGACGAACTCGACCAGCTTGTTGACCTCGGCGTCCTCGATCAATGCGCCCTGCACGCGGCGCAGCTTCCCGCCGCCGGGCGGCATGAACAGCATGTCGCCGTGGCCCAGCAGCTTGTCGGCGCCGATCTCGTCGAGGATGACGCGGCTGTCGACCTTGCTGGCCACCTGGAAGCCGATGCGCGTGGGCAGGTTGCCCTTGATGACGCCGGTGATGACGTCGGTCGAGGGGCGCTGCGTGGCGACGATGACGTGGATGCCGGCGGCGCGCGCCTTCTGCGCGAGGCGCGTGATGGCGAGCTCGGCCTCCTTCTTCGAGACCGCCATCAGGTCGCCGAACTCGTCGATCACGACGACGATGTACGGGATGTGGCGCGGCGTGCGCTCGGGGTCGAAGTCCTCGCCCAGCCGCTCCTTCAGCGCGTCCTCTCCCAGGGCGTTGTAGCCCTTGACGTTCTTGACGCCGGCCGCCTTGAAGAGCTCGTAGCGCCCTTCCATCTTCTCGACCGCCCACAGGAGCACGCCCGTCGCCTGCCGCGCGTCCGTCACGACCGGGCACATCAGGTGCGGCACGGCCGCGAAGGCCTGCAGCTCGACCATCTTGGGGTCGATCAGGATCAGCTTGACGTCGTGCGGCGAGCGCGTGAGCAGGAGGCTCGCCAGGATCGTGTTGATGCACACCGACTTGCCCGAGCCGGTCGTGCCGGCGATCAGGAGGTGCGGCATGCGCGCCAGGTCCTCGATGATCGCCCCGCCCTCGGCGTCCATGCCGACGAACAAGGGCAGCGCCATGTGCTTGGGGTCGTAGGCCTTCTGGTGGACCAGCTCGCTGATGCGCACGACGCGGCGCTTCTGGTTGGGCACCTCGACGCCGATCGTCGCGCGGCCGGGGATCGGCGCGATCACGCGCACGCTCTGGGCGCGCAGCGCCGCCGCGATCTCCTGGCTGAGCTGCGAGACCTTGTTCATGCGCGTGCCCTGCGCGACGGTCAGCTCGAACAGCGTGACCGCCGGGCCGACCTGCGCGGCGACGACCTCGGCCTCGACGCGGAAGCTGCGCAGCGCGTTCTCCAGCTTGGCGGCGCTGTCCTCGAGCTGGCGGTCGTCGACGGCGCGGCTGCCCTCGGGCGGCAGCAGGAGGTCGATGGGCGGGAACTGCCACGGCCCCGGCGGCGGCGTCGGCGGATCGAACACCATCTGCGCGACCTTGGCGCGCACGGGCGTGGGCTTCTTGAGCGCCGGGGTGGCGGCCGGCACCAGCTCGTCGTCCTCGTCAGCGTCCTCTTCGTCCTCCTCCTCGCCGTCCTCGTCCGCGTCCGATTCGTCGTCCGACTCCTCGTCCTCGAGGTCCTCGCCGCGCTCCGCGCGGGCCTCGGCCTCGAGTTCGGCGCGCGTCTCGTCGTCGAGTTCCTCGCCGTACTCGTCGTCCTCTTCGAGTTCCTCCTCGAACTCCTCCTCGATGTCGTCCTCGTCGGCCAGCGGCAGGCCGTCGGGGTTGTCGGGGTCGGGCTCCTTCTTCGCGCGCGGCTTGCGCGCCGGCTTCGCGGCGGGCGCGGGCGCGTCGAGCACGAGCGTGCCCGCGCCGTCGGTCGCCACCGAGCGCAGGTCGTCGCCGCGCACGAAGCCCCAGATGCCGCCCAGCGTCGCGCCGAGGTAGCCCAGGACGGCGGACGGCAGGCTCTCGCCGCGCTGCTCGCGCCGCGCGCGCACCCAGTCGCGGAAGCCGCGCATCACGGTCACGAACGCGATCTCGGTCGCCAGCAGGAACGAGACCAGCGCCGTCAGGGACAGCAGGAGGAACAGGCCCAGGTTCCCGAACTTCTCCGCCAGGAAGGGGTTCCAGGAGAGCGCCAGCCAGCCGCCCGGTCCGTAGGGCGCGATGCGGCTGTCGTAGGAGAGCCCGACGTCCTCCGGCCGCGGTCCGGCGACGTGCTGCAAGAGGAACGCGAACGAGAACAGGAACAGGATCGAGCCGAAGACGCGCAGGCTGACGATCGTGGCCGTGCGCCCGCCGACCAGGACGCAGCCCCAGGCGCCGAGCAGGAACACCAGGAAGAACCCGGCGTTGCCGATCGTGACCTTGATGCCGTTGGCGATGTAGAAGCCGATCTCGCCGGCCCAGTTCCACCCGGCGTTCCCCGGGTCGGCGTAGGGCGTCGCGTAGGTCGCGAGCGCGAGCAAGAGGAACAGCGCCGTGCCGGCCATGACGAGGCCGCCGATCTCGCGGAGGCGGGAGTGCGTGGCCTCGTCGACCTCGCGGCCGAACAGGAAGCCGCGCAGGAGCTCGCGCCAGCGCGTACCGATCGCGCTCCGCTCCTGATCCTCCGGCTCCTCGGCGTCACGGCCGGTCTTGCGCTTGCGTCCCATGCCCCCTCACGTCGCGGCGTCCCTGGAGGCGGCGGGCAGCGGGCTCGTTCGGCCCGGCAATGGCCCGGATGGCACCCCGCGGGCACGAGAGCCCGGGCGGGGCGTCCCCCTCGGACGCGGCTTCGCAGCGGGGATACCACTTCGAGGGGGCGATTCCAAGGCGCCAGCGGGCCTTCGAGCGCCGGCGAGGGCGGTTGGTCGGCGGCGAGAAAGCCGGACGGGCTGCGGGAAACTCTGAAGGCTGCGGCAGTGAACGACGTGGGGTACGGAGCCAGGCTCCGTACCCCGCGGGTCGGATCAGCGGACGACGAGCGGCGTGGAATGACCCCGGTAGGAGCAGCGGAAGCGGACCCAGTCGTCCTTGTCCTCGAGCTCGATGCGCGGCGAGGACCGCCGTTCACCGGCGTCGTAGACGCCGTCGACCTGCGCGTTCAGGACCACGTAGGCGCCGTGCTCGACAATGACCTGGTCGGACTTCGCCCCCGTCCAGGTGATCGTGACGTTCGCAGCCTCGTCCTTCGCGAGCGGACCGAGATCGACGAGCTTTCCGCCCTGGAGCGCGTAGAGCCTGGAGCCGTCCTTGTTGGGCGTGAGCTCCAGGCTCGTCTTCGCCTCCTCCACGAAGTAGCGGATCTTCAGCTTGTCCGTGCCCTTGATGTTCCCATCGATGGGCCGGATGTCGACGTCGCATGAGTTCAAGGACAGGATGTTCAGGACAATCCTGCCCTGAGCGTCGAAAGCACGCTCAACCGGTGCATGGCATGCCCCGACCGACCACGACACCAGAGCCATCGGACACACGAAGCCCATTCTTGCAATCGACATCGAACTCACCTCGCGAGCAGAAGAGTGTCCGCCGTCGTCGCGACCACGTTGGCAGCCGCACGAGCCGTCGGCGGGCGTCCGGAGAGCCCGGGCGCGGGCCGACTGGCCCGAGCATCCTCCCGCTTGCCGTGCGAGCGGGCAAGCCGTCAGGGTGACCAGGCGATCTCGACCCCGTTCGTCGCGTTGAAGGTCGCGCTGGTGCAGAACTCGCCGACGTTGCGGTAGATCGCCTGGTAGTAGCGCGTTCCGCCCGCGGACGGGATGGCACCGCGGACCGACACCGGCATCTGCCCGGCCTCGGGGTACAGCGCGGTGCCGGCGTAGGCCAACCGCGTGACGAGGCGGATCTGCGTCCCCGCGACGCAGCGCAGGCCGTCGCCGAACACGGTGCCGACGCCGCCGGACTCCCACTCCGTGCCCTGCGCGATCGTCAAGGGCGTCGAGTACGGCAGCCCCTCGGCGCGCAACACGACATCGTCCGCCGTCACGCTCGCGACGCCGAACGCCCACAGCCCCGCGCCGTAGTACTGCTGGGAGTTGCGGCAGCCGTTGCCGAGCACGCCGACCCCGGCGTCCTGTGCGCACGGACACGCCGCCGTGGTTCCCACGCAGTAGGTCGTCCCCGTCGCCGGGAAGAGCTCGAACACGCGCGCCGACCCGTTGTCGGACGATCCGGTCGCGCCCGGCTGGCCGTCGTCGCTGTAGGCGCCGCCGACGACCGTGTCGCCCTGCAGCGCCACCGAGCTGCCGAACCAGTCGAAGATCCAGCGGTCGCGCGTCAGCAGCTTGGCCTCCTGCGCCCAACTCCCGCCCGCGTCCGAGAACACGTAGACCGAGCCCGCGGCCGGGCCGCCCAGCGTGTAATCGACTGGCGCGCCGATGGCGAGGCGCGCTCCGTCGAGCGCCAGCGCGGCGCCGAACTGCGCGGTGAAGATCGTGGGCCCCGCGTCGAGCGGCACGAGCGCGGCGGATTCCGTCCACACGCTCCCCGCGCGGCCGAACACGCGCACGCTGCCTGTCTCCAGCGCCGCCAGGCTGTCCCGCGGCGCGCCGACGAACGCTCGATCGCCCGCGACCGCGACCGCGGCGCCGAACTGGAGCGGTGCGACGCCGCCGGCGGCGTTCAGCCTGGCCTGCTGGCTCCACGTGCCCGCGCTCTTCACGAAGACGTAGGCGGCGCCGAGCTGGCTCGACTTGAGCGGCACGCCGACGATCGCGGTGTCGCCGTCCAGGCCGACGGACGTTCCGAACTGGTCCGTGGCGCCGAGGTCGGACGCGGCGAGCCGCGCCTCCTGCGACCAGGTCGTCCCGTCCCAATGGAAGACATAGGCCGCGCCGTGCGCGCTCTGGCCGCCGCGCGGCGCGCCGATCAGGAGGCGCGCGCCGTCGATGGAGAGCGCGCGACCGAACTCATGACCGTCCAAACCGTCGGACGCGAAGAGCTGCGCGGTCTCGGTCCAGATGGTGCCGCTGCGGTCGAACACGAACGCGCCGCCGCCGTACGTGTGCGTCGTCCCGTTTCCGGCGCCGATGTCGCCGGCCACGAGGCGGTCGCCGGCGAGGGCCACCGCGATGCCGAGGCCCGCGCTGCCCGCGCGCTGCAAGCGGCTCTCGAGCAGCCACAGCGGTCCCGTCCGGCGAAAGACGTAGACGGCACCGCCACCCGGCTCGGTGTGCGCACCGACCGCGAGCGTGTCGCCGTCGAGCGCCACGCTCCAGCCGAAGCGCGCTGGCTGTCCCAGATCCGCGGGCGTGAGCCGCGCGGTCTCGTGGTACGGCGCCTGCGCGAGTGCGGGGGCAGTGAACAACACGAGTACGACGAGGCAACGCAAGGAAATCCTCCTGCGATCCTGGCTGGTTCTCGGGGGCCGGGATCGAGCCTATCGTGATCCCGGTCGGCCGCTACCGGCAGTAGCACAAGAGCGCAGCACGCGACCGCCGGCCCGCGGGGCGCGCGCGGCCGGCTGGCGGTGCCGGCGGCTACTTCCGCATCCACGGCCGCAGCCGCGGCTCCGCCAGCTCCAGCCAGCGCAGCTTCGCGCGCTGGTACGCCATGTACGCGGCATCGACGGACGGGAAGCCCATCTCGCGCGTGATGTCGTCCCACGAGGCCTGGAACAGGAAGCGCTGCAAAAGGACCTCGCGCTGGTGGTCCGGCAGGCGGCTTGCGGCTTCGTCCAGGATCGCCGCCAGTTCGCGGCGGTTCAGCTCGTCCGTGGGCGAAGGCTCGGCGTTCTGCTCGACGCCCAGCCAGAACCCGCTCTGCTCGGGCGCGGCCTCCTCTTCCGGCGGCCGCCAACGGTTCGCCAGGTTGCGGATCATGTTGTGCGCGGTCTTCTTCAGGTACGCGAGCACGCTGCCCCGACCGCGGTACTGGACTTCCTCGACGCGCGGCAGGAAGTCGGCGTACACGCCCTGGACGATGTCCATCGTGTCGGCCTGCCGCCGCGCCTGCGCGCCGAGCTGGATGCGCACGTAACGCAACAGCCGGTCCTCGTAGAGCTGGTACAGCCGCTCGCCCGCCTGCCGGTCGCCCTTCTGGAAGCGTTCGAACAGCGGGAACGAGTCCTCGGCCGAGTCGTGCGCGCGGCCGGAGAAGCTGTCCTCGAAGGCCTTCGTGCGCGAGCGGTCATCGTTCATGGCGGAACGTCTGGGGCGCCAGGGCGCGCGGATCGATCGCGCGCGGGACATCGGGAAGTGCGGTCGTGTCCAGCATAGCGGCGCGCCGGCGCGGCGCCGTCGGGAGGGCAGAGCACCGCCGGACCTCGCGATCCGGCGGTGCCGGGAAGCCCGCGCGGCGAGCGTCGCGCGGGGGTTGCCGTCGGCGGGCGGACGTCATGCGGCACGCGGTCCGCTGCTCTGTTCGCGCGGCAGGGTACCGACCGACTCCGTGCGGCCGCCGCTCACCGCCCGCAGGGCGAGGCCCTGCGCGAAGGCGATCACGCGGCCCATGAACCCGGCCCGCGCCCGGTTGGCGCGCGCGGCCGGGCGCACGATGCGCGCGGAGAGTTCGGCCGGGGTCGCGAGCGGGGCGCTCGCCAGGCCGCGAGAGCCGCGGCGGCCGGAAACGACGTACTCGTTGTGGAAGTTCTGGAACATGGCGGATCCTCGGGGCTGGATGCCGCGCCGCCGGCCGGGAACGGGTGGGTTCATCGGCGACCTCGGCTGCGCTCACCTCCCGAAGCAATCCGGACGGGCGCTCCTAACGGGGATTCGCGGATTCCATCCGGCGCGGCGCCGCCGAGCGGGAGGTCAGGCGTCGAGCAGCGCGACCAGGTCGCGGGCCAGCGCGGCCTTCGTCCGCTCAGGGATCGCGATCCGAACTCCGTCGCGCCCCAGCACGGTGACGGCGTTGCGCTCGGCGTTCAGCGCGCGCGGCCCGTTCAGCACGATCCAATCGGCACCCTTCGCGGCGAGCTTCTTCAGCGCGCGGCGCTCGCCTTCGCCCGTCTCCAGCGCAAACGCGACGACGGTCTTCTTCGGGTCGCGGTGCCCGCCGGTCAGCGTCGCGATCACGTCGGGATTGCGCACGAGATCGATGCGCGCCTTGCTCGCGCCGCCGTCCTTCGCGCGCCACTTGCCGGCGAGCTTGCGCGCGGGACGCCAGTCGGCCACCGCGGCGGCCATGTAGAGCGCGTCGGCGCCGCGCCACGCGCGCTTGAGCGCCGCGAGCATCTCGCGCGCGCTCGTGACGTCGATGCGGCGCACTCCCGCGGGCGTATCCAAGTCGACCGGCCCCGCGACCAGCGTCACGCGGTGACCCGCGCGCGCGGCCGCGGCGGCGATCGCGAAGCCCATCCGCCCGCTCGATTCGTTCGACAGGAACCGCACGGGATCAACGTGCTCGCGCGTCGGACCGGCGCTGACCAGGACGTGCAGCCGGGTGGCCTTGCGCTTCATCGCGCGGCGAGCTTGCGCAGGACTTCGGCGATGCGCGCCGGATCGGCGAGCCGTCCGCTGCCGTCGTCGCCGCAGGCCATGTGCCCGGCCTCGGGCTCGATCAACTGCCAGCCGTCCTCGCGCAACCGCCCGAGGTTGCGCTGCACCGGCGCGGCCGCGAGCATCTCGGGGTTCATCGCCGGGCACACGAACCGCGGCCGCGCGGCGGGCAGCGCGAGCGCGACGGTCGTCAGGAGGTCGTCGGCCAGCCCGTGCGCCAGCTTCCCGAGCAGGTCGGCGCTGGCCGGCGCGATGACGAGCACGTCGCCCCATTTCGCGAGGTCGATGTGGTCCATCGCTCCGTGCCGCGACGAGCCGAACTCGCTGGTGAACGCGCCTTGCCCCGTCACCGCTTCGAAGAGTTGCGGCGACACGAGCTCGGCCGCGTGGCGCGTCAGCACGGCGCGCACCTGGTGCCCGTCCTGCGTCAGCTTGCTGGCGAGGTCGCAGGCCTTGTAGATCGCGACGGACGCGCTGGCACCGAGCAGGATCTTGGCCACGCCCTCATCCTCGCCGCGCGGGCGCCCCGGCGTCCAGCCCGACGAGGCGCCGGACCTCGGCCACCGCGCGGTCCAGGTCGTCGTTGACCACGATGTGGTCGTACTTCACCCGCTCGCGCCACTCGTCCTCGGCCTTGTGCAGCCGGCGCTCGAGCACCTCGGGCGACTCCGTGTTGCGCGCCACGAGGCGCCGGCGCAGCTCCTCGAAATCGGGCGGCGCGATGAACACGTACAGGCCCGGCTCCTTCAGCGCGCGCAACTGGTTCGCGCCCTGCACGTCGATCTCGAGCAGGAACACCTGGCCGCGCGCCAGCGCCTCCTCCATCGGCTGGCGCAGCGTCCCGTACAGGTTGCCGTGCACCTCGGCGTGCTCGATGAACTCGCCGGCCACGACCTTCTTGCGGAAGTCCTCGACGCCCAAGAAATGGTACTCGCGCCCGTCGACCTCGCCCGGACGCGGCTTGCGGGTCGTGGCCGAGACGCTGAACACGACGCGCGGATCGGCCAGGAGCCGCCGGCAGATCGTGCTCTTGCCCGCGCCCGACGGCCCCGAGATCACCAGCATCCGGCCCGCGGCAGGTTTCATCGCGTCACTCCACGTTCTGCACCTGCTCGCGCAGGCGCTCCAGCAGCGTCTTCATCTCGACGACCAGGTGCGCCGCCGCCGCGTCGCTGCACTTGGACCCGATCGTGTTGGCCTCGCGGAACAGCTCCTGCACGAGGAAGTCGAGCGGCCGGCCCACCGGACCGTCGCCGCCGAGCAGCGTCTCCAGTTGCTGGAGGTGGCTCGCCAGGCGCGTCAGCTCCTCGCTGACGTCCATGCGATCGGCCAGGAGCGCGATCTCGCGCGCGAGGTCCGCTTCGTTCGGCAGCCGCGGCCCGCGCGTGTTGCCTTCGAGCAGGTCGGCGAGGCGCTTCCTCAGCGCGGCGTGATGCTCGATCACCGCCGCCGGCATGCGCTCGGCGATCTTCGCGGTGATCGCCGCGATCGCCTGCGCGTTCCGGCGCAGGTCGGCGTCGAGCGCGGCGCCCTCGCGCGCGCGCATCGCCTCCATCTCGCCGATCGCCGCGTCGAGGACGGAGAGGATCAGCGCCTGCGTCGCCTCGACGTCCTCGACGTGCTCCGTGCTCGCGATGACGCCCGGCAAGCCCAGCAGCGTCGAGAGCGGGATCTCGGCCTTCAGGCCCGCGTCGTCCGCGGCGCGCGCGACCGCGTCGCGCCACGAGGCCAGCGCGGCCGCGTCGATCCGCGCGGCGCCCCGCGCGCCGCGGTCCAGATCGACGCTCACGACGACCGATCCGCGGGTCAACCGCGCGCGCACGGCCGCTTCGATCTGGGGCTCGAGCTGCGAGAACGCCTGGGGGAGGCGCGTCTTGACCTGCAGGTGACGGTGGTTGACCGAGCGGATCTCGACGCGCGCGTTGGTGTCCTGCGCCGACCGCGCCGCCGCGCCGAACCCGGTCATCGAGCGCAGCATCGCGCTCCGGCCTACGCCCCCGGACGGCTGCCGGGCTTCACGGCCTTCGATCCCGACTTGCACAGCGGGCAATCCGCGGGATCCCAGGCCTTCACCTGCACCTCGGCCAACGAGAAGAGCTGCAGGCCGTCCGCCGCGAACGGGTTGCCGCCCGAGCGATTGACGATGCAGCCGACGGCCGCCGGCGCGACGCCCAGCGTCTCCAGCAGCGCGATCACCTCGCGCGCCGATCCGCCGGTCGTCAGCACGTCCTCGACGACCAGCACGCGGTCCGACGGCTTCACCTGGAAGCCGCGCCGCAGCTCCATCGCATCGCCCTTGCGCTCGGTGAACTGCGCGCGGGTGTTCAGCGCGCGCGCGACCTCGTAGGCCCAGGTGACGGCGCCCAGCGCCGGGCCGATCACGATGTCGTAGGGCTGCTTGTGGACCTCGCGCACGCGCCGCGCCAGCTCGCGCGCCAGGACCTCGGCCTTGGCCGGGCGCTCCAGCACCAGCGCGCACTGGAAGTAGCGGTCGCTGTGCTTGCCCGACGACAGCACGAAATGGCCCTCGAGCATCGCCCCGGTCTCCCGGAACAGTTCGAAGATGCGGTCCTGCTCGAGCACGGCGGTCATCGCGCTCCCCGTGCTCAGCCGCCCGAGGGCGGGGTGCCTCCGTCGCCCGGCGGCGCGGCCGGCGGCGCGTCCGCGGGCGGCGCCGTGACCTCGGGCTGGCCGAAGTCGCCGACGACCGACGACTCGCCGCTGATGCGGTTGAGCGTGTGGATGCCCAGCGCGCTCGCCAGGAAGATCGCACCCGCCCAGCCGGTGAACTTGTGGATGCCGGAGGCCGCGACGCCGAAGGTCTGCTGGCCGGCGGTGCCCAGGGCGCTCGTCAGACCGCCGCCCTTGCCCTCCTGGAGCAGGATGACGACGACCAGCACGATCGCGGACACGATGAAGACGATGTAGAGGAGGGTGACGAGGAGGTCCATGTGTGGCCGGCGCGGGGCTCAGCGGAATTCGAGCAGCGGTAGGAACGTCTCGGCGCGCAGCGACGCGCCGCCGACGAGCACGCCGTCCACGCCCGGGACGGCCATCAGGGAGCGGACGTTGTCCGGTTTGACGCTCCCACCATAAAGGATGCGCGTCCGGTCGGCGACCGAGTCGTTGTACAGGCCCCCCACGACGCCCCGCAGGTAGGCGTGGACCTCGCCGGCCTGCGCCGGGGTGGCGTTCAGGCCGGTTCCGATGGCCCAGACGGGCTCGTAGGCGACCGTCACGCGGGTCTGGACGACGCGGCCGTCGACGCCCGACAGGCCGCGCGCGAGCTGCTCGCCGACGACCTTCTCGGTGCGTTTCGCCTGCCGCTCCTCCAGCGTCTCCCCCACGCACAGGATCGGCGCGAGGCCGTGCTCCAGCGCGAGGCGGACCTTGCGGCTGACGAGGTCGTCGCCCTCGCCGTAGATGTGGCGGCGCTCGGAGTGCCCGATCAGGACGTGGCGCGCGCCGACGTCGACGAGCATCGCGGGCGACACTTCGCCGGTGAACGCGCCCGCGGACTCGTCGCTGCAGTTCTGGCCGCCGACGGCGACCAGCGAGCCGGCCAGCGCGCGCGCGATCTCGTCCAGGTACACGAACGGCGGGAACACCGCGACGTCGACGTCCTCGCGGCGGCCGACGGAGTCGCGCACGGCGAGCGCGAGGCCCAGCGCGCTCTTGCGCTCCAGGTTCATCTTCCAGTTCCCGGCCACGAACGGCTTGCGCGCGCTCATCGCCGGCCTCCCGCGCCGCTCGTGGACGGCGCGACCACGCGGCGGCCGTCGAGCGCGGCGATCGCGGCCGCGTCGGCGGCGATCTCGCCGAACGTGGCGGGCAGCACGGCCTGCGAACCGTCGGAGTGCACTTCGCTGGGATCGGGATGGACCTCGACGATGAGCCCGTCGGCGCCGACCGCCAGCCCCGCACGCGCCAGCGGGCGCACGAGGTCGCCGCGCCCGGCGGCGTGCGACGGATCGACGATCACCGGCAGGTGCGTCGCGCGCTTGAGGTGCGCCACGGCGCCCACGTCGAGCAGGTTGCGCGTGGTCGGGTCGATGCCGCGGATTCCGCGCTCGCACAGGACGACGTCCTCGTTGCCCTGCGCCAGCACGAACTCGGCCGCCAGCAGGAGCTCGCGCACGGTCGCCGAGAACGAGCGCTTGATCAGGACCGGCTTGCCGAAACGGCCGACCTCGACCAGGAGCGGCGTGTTGGTCATCGAGCGCGCGCCGATCTGGAACATGTCGGCGACGGCACCCACGGCCTCGACGTCGCGCGGGTCGAGCACCTCGGTCACGATGCCGATGCCCGTCTCGGCGCGCACGCGGGCCAGCATCTCCAGGCCCTCGTGGCGCAGCCCCTGGAACGAGTACGGCGAGGTGCGCGGCTTCCACGCGCCGCCGCGCAGGAGCGTCGCGCCGTGGCCCTCTACCGCGCGCGCGATCTCCAGCAGGCGCGGCCAGCTCTCGACCGCGCACGGGCCGGCGATCAGCGACACCGCGCCGCCGCCGAAGCGCGCGGCGCCGGCCTGGACGACGCGGTCCGGCCGCCCGGCGCGCTCGTGGCGCTCGCGCGCGGTGCCGACGTCCAGCACGGCCGCGACGCCGACCAGGTCCTCGAACCGCGAGCGATGCTCCGGGCGGCCGGCGCCGTCGAGCTGCAGCAGGTCCTGGCCCTCGCCGAGGAACCGCGGGTCGTAGCCCAGCTCGCGGGCGAGCTCGAGCACGGCTTGGAGTTGCTCGGCGGGCAGGCTCTGGCGCAGGCGCAGCAGCATGGCGGTGGGTGGGGTCGCGCGAGCCGGCGGGCCGCGAGAAAACGCGACAATATGGAAGGCGGCGGCGCGGGCGTCAACGCGCCCAGCCCGCGGAGGCCGGGACGGGCCATGGCGCGCGCGGGGTGCGGGTTGGCAGGATCCACGCGATGCCCCCCCACGATCCGCTCCTGGAGAGCCTGCTGGCCCTCCAGCCCCTTCACGACCTGCCTCGGACCGGCTGGATCCTGCGCGGGATCCGGGACGCCGAGTCGATCGGCGACCACGTCCTCGCCTCGTGCTTCGTGGTGCTGGCGCTGGGGCCGCGCGTGGAGCCGCGCCTCGACGTCGAGCGCGCGATCGCGCTGGCGCTGGTGCACGACGTGCCCGAGGCGCGCATGGGCGACCTGCCGCGGCCAGCCGCGCGCCTCCTGCCGGCGGGCGCGAAAGCCGCGGCGGAGGACAAGGCCGCGGCCGAGATGCTGGCGCCGATGTCCGACCATGCCTTGAGGCTGTGGGACGAGTACAAGGCCGGCGGAACGCGCGAGGCGCGGTTCGTGCGCGTGTGCGACCGGCTGCAGCTCGGCGTGCGCCTGCTGTCGTACCAGCGCGGCGGGCACACCGGGCTCGACGAGTTCCGCGCGACGCTGGCCGAGCTGGATTGCAGCGAGTTCGAACCGGCCGCGCGGCTGCGCGACGCGATCCTGAGCGAGGTCAGGACAACCCGCACCGGCTAGCGCGTGGTACGGAGTCAGGACCACCAGCACGACTTGCGCACCCGCGCCGTTCCGGCGCGGGTGCGTAGGTTGTGCTGGTTGTCCTGACTCCGTACCACGCGCTAGCCTCAGCGCCGCGTGCCCGTCCAGTCCTCCAAGCTCACGCTGCGCCACTGGAGCCTGATCATCCCGATCGTCGCGCTCGCGGGCTTCCTCACGGCGTGGCTCGTCCACGTGCCGACGCCGCCGCGCTCGCTCGACATCCAGCTCACGCCGCCGGCGCAGGCCGAGCTGGCCGACATCCCGCTGCCGGCGCGCGTGCGCATGCTGGCGGGAACCGTCGTCGAGCCGGACGGCACGCCGGCGGCCGACGCGCTGGTGTGGGTCCTCTCGGGCGACGAACCGCGCTGGACCTACACCGACGAGCACGGCGCGTTCCGCCTCGAGCACCTGCAGCGCGGCCCCTGGGACGTGCGCGTGCTGGCGCACGACCACCTGCCGTGGTCGGTCGCGTTGCGCGACCTGGGCGCGCCTCAGGAGTTGCGCCTGCCCGACGCGCGCCGGCCGCCTCCGCGCCTCGCCGACGTGCACCGCGCTTCGCTCTCGGGCACGATCGTCGCCGGCGCTTCCGTCCTGCTCGACGGCACGGAGGTCGTGCTGTCGCCCGTGCTCGCGCCGGAGGAGATCGACGCGCCCGTCCCGCGCCGCGTGCAGGCCGATCCGCAGGGGCGCTTCACGGTGCCCGACCTCATCGCGGGCGAGTACCGCGTCGAGGTCCTGCCGGCCTGGGCCCGCGGCGGCACGTGGCCGGACCTCGCACGCGCGCTCGACAGCGCCGAGCCGCGGCGCTTCACGCACCGCGACGACGGCTCGTCGCCCCTCACGATCGAGCTCGCGAGCGGCGACCTGCGCGGCGAGCTGGCCGACTTCGAGGGCCTGCGGCCCGAGGGCGCGCTGGTCCTGGTCTGGCCGGCCGGCCGTCCCGAGCGTCCCTGGCCGCCCGCGCGGACCGACGCGCGCGGCGGATTCGTCGTCCGCGGCCTGCCCGCCGGGCGCTACGCGCTGTCCGCGCGCTCGGGCGAGCACGCCTGGACGCGCGAGGTCGCCGTCCCCGCCGGATCGGACGTCAACCTGGGCACCCTGGCCGCCAGCGCCCCGGCCGAGCGCTGATCGCCGTGCCGCGCGTTGCTACGCTCCGCCGCGCATGAACCGCGCCATCGCGTTGTTCGTCGCGCTGGCGATGCTGCTGGCGCACACGCTGGCGATCCACGGCGACGGCGAAGGCCGCTTCGCGCCGCCCTACGACCAGGCCTACGTGGCGCTGCGCATCGCGCGCAACCTGGTCTACGACGGGCAACTGGCCTGGAACCTGGGCTCCAGCGCGTTCGAGAGCTACCCCTCCGCCCTGTGGGTCGGCGTCTGCGCGGTCGCCGAACGCATCGCGCCGACGCTGCGCGTGTCGACGAACGTGCTGGTGCAACTTGTCGGGACCCTGTGCGCGGTTTCGACGCTGGTGGTGCTGGCGCGCTTCCGGACGGACCGCGTCGCGACGCTGATCGCGCCGCTCTTCCTGGCCAC
Source organism: uncultured Planctomycetaceae bacterium (assembly GCA_964552795.1). Taxonomy (GTDB): domain Bacteria; phylum Planctomycetota; class UBA1135; order UBA1135; genus JAEUHZ01. The sequence continues at coordinate 11,112 of CAZKIO010000026.1, read as the reverse complement.
GAGCGGCGCGTTCGCCGCCGCGGCCGCCAACGGCCTGGAGACGACGCTCTTCACCCTGCTCGTGCTGGGCTCGTTCTTCGCGCTGGAGCGCGGCAACACCAAGACCCTGGCCGTCCTGCTGGTCCTCGCCTGCGCCACGCGCTTCGACGGCCTGCTGTTGGCCGCGGGCCTCGCGATCCTGCGCGCGCTCGGGCGGCCCAACGACGACGAGGGCCGCCCGCGCCGCGTCGAGTGGCCGGTGTTCCTCGCGCCGCTGATCACGTTCTGCGTGATGGCGCTCGTGCGCTGGCGCACCACCGGCTTCCTCCTGCCGTCGGACCTCGACGCCCTGCTGCGTCCGACCCTTGGGCAGTGGAGCAGCGGCATCGGGTCCGCGCGCGAGTTCGCGCTGGTCACCGTGACGCCGCTCCTGCTGGTGTTCCCGGCCGCCTACATGGTGCGCGGCGCGCTCTCGCGCACCGGAACGCACGCCGTGTTCCTGTCGCTGTTCCTGGGTGTGCTGACGACGCTGCGTGGCCGCGGAACGCTGCCCTTCCACGAGGCGTTCGTTCCCGTGCTGCCGCTCGTGTTCCTGGCGGTGCAGGAAGGGATGATCGCGGCGCTCGACAGCACGTCCGTGCTTCGCCGACGCATCGCGTGGCTGGGCTTCGGGCTGGGGATCTTCGGCTCGGTGCTGGCCAGCCGCCCGCCGCAGGACCTGGGTCCGCTGCCGCTCGGCCGGCTGCACGCGGCCTGGGTGAAGCCGGTCGAGTCGCCGCGCTTCGGCTACGAGCAGCCGCTGGCCAGGCTGGGCCTGGACGAGGAGATCGCGGTGACGATGCGGCTGCGCAAGGTCGGCATCTTCCTGCGCGAGCAGATCGAGCAGGGCACGAGCGTCCTCACGCCGTGGCCCGGCGCCATCGGCTACCTCTCGCGGCAGACCGTGCTGGACCCGCTGGGCCGCGCGAGCCCGCTCGCCGTCCTCGACCGGCCGCGCAACTGGTCGCGGCGGGAGCACGCCGACCTCGCGGCGGCCCTGCGCACCGACGCCGATTTCGCCGTGCCGTTCTGCACGCTGCCGCCGAGCCTGCCCACCCTCGCGGAGACGGCGGTGGTCTGGATGGCGGGCCTGGACTCGCACCCGGACGGGGCCGCGCGGCGCGCCGAGATCGAGCGCGAGCTCGCGCGCTACGAGCTCGTCACGGTGCCGATCGAGGACTACACGCAGGAACGCGTCTCGATGGGCCGCGAGACCTTCCTTCTCCTGCGCAATCGACGGCTAGGTTTCGCGCCCCGCCTGCGCGTCGAAGCGCAGGAGGGTGTGTTCAAGGTGACCGTGGGCCACTCGTACCATCCGCAGATCGCGGAGCTCGCCGTGCGACTCACCGACTCGGCCGGCGCCGCCTTCTCGCTGCGCCCGACGGGCGAGCTCGACGCCGACGCGCGCGCGCGCGCGCGTGTGCGACTCCTGCTCTACGACAGCGGCACGCGCGAGGTCGAACTCATGCGCGGCACCCTCCCCGCGCATCCCGCCGGTCTGGAGTGGGCGCAGATCTCGGCGCAACTGCTCAACCCGGGGGCGCGCGACACGGGCGATCCCTGGGAGGCCGCCGGCGAGCGCGCGTTCGCGGGTCTGTGACCCGGATCAGCCGTCGTACTTCTTGAGCTTGCGGTAGAGCGTGCTCTTGCCCAGGCCCAGCAGCCTGGCCGCCGCCAGCTTGTCGCCGCCGCACTCGGCGATGGCGCGCATCAGCGCCATGCGCTCGTAGAGTTCGAGGCTGACGGGCTGGGATTCGAGCGACTCCCACGGCCGCGAGCCCGGCGCGGCGCGCGGTTGCGGCACGATCTCGCGCGCGGGCAGGCCCGCGACCGCGTGCGTCCCCGCCGGCTCGCTTCCGGCAGGCGCGCGGCGCGGGACCAATTCGTCGCGCGCCCCCGGCGGCGCCAGATCGCGCAACGCGCGCGGAAGGTCGTCCACGCCGACGATCGGACCGTGCGCGTGCGCGCAGGCGCGCTCGAGGGCGGCCTCCAGCTCGGGCAGGTTCCCGGGCCAGGCGTGCGCGCACAACGCCGCGGTCGCGGCCTCGCTCAGCGCCTGCACGCCGCGCGCGGCGCCGTACTTGTGGATCAGGGCCTGCGCCAGCGCGGGCACGTCCTCGCGGCGGTCGGCGAGGCGCGGGAGCTCGAGGGTCGACGCCGCGAACGCGCGCTGCAGCTCCGGCAGCACGCGTCCGGCCGTCCCCAGCGGGGCGCTGGACGAGGCGACGATGCGCACGTCGAGGTGTTCGGACCGCGAGGTCCCGTTGCGCACGACGCGGCCCTCCTTGAGGAACGCGGAGAGGCGCGCCTGCAGCGGCTCGGTCAGCTCGCCGATCTCGTCCAGGTACAGCGTGCCGTCCTGCGCCAGGTGCAAGAGGCCCGGCCGGTCGCCGGCGCCGCGCGCCGTGCCGAACAGCTCGAGCTCGAGCGTCTCCGGCGAGAACGCCGTGCAGCGCGCCACGAGGAACGGCCCGGTCGCGGGGCCCGAGTAGTGCAGGATCCGCGCGATGCGCGCGCGGCCGGTGCCGCGCTCGCCGACGAGGAGCACCGGCTCGGACTGCCCCACGCAGCGCCGGACCTCGGTCCGCAGGTGCTGGACCGCGGCGCTGTCCCCGAGCAGCGACCCGACGCCGTAGATCTCGCGCGCCGCCTCGACCAGGGCCGCGGCCTCGGCGCGCGGGATGCCCGGTTCGTGCGTGCGCAACGCCTCGGCCGCGAGGCGGCGTCGCAATGCATCCTGCAGGAGGACGACCCGCAACGCCGGCCCGTCCTGGTTGGGCTGGAGCAGGAGCGGCGCCACGACCGCGACCAGCGTCCGCGGCCCGCGCCCGCGCCGCGCGGGAAGCTCGAAGCGCAATCCGTCGCGCCCCTCCGAGCGCGCGTCGCGCACCAGGGCCTCCAGGCCGCTGGCGGGGACCAGGCTGCCCAGGTGGCTGCCTTCGATCCGCGTTCCGAGCAACTCACAGGCGGCGCGGTCGGCGTGGCGCACCAGCCCGTCGGCATCGACGATCAGCACGCCGTCGGGACGGCCCGACGCCAGCTCGCGCAGCGCCGCGGCGTGGTCCGCGCCGGGCGCGACCTCGGACTCGGTCGCGCGCCGCTGCGCCTCGGTCCGCGCCCGCGGCGGCATGCACAGGTCCTCGATCCGCTGGCGGTGCCGGGCGAGCGCGCGCAGGCACTGCTCCAGCGCCGGCATCGCGTTGCGCGTCGCGTAGGCGTCGCAGCCGGCTTCGTACGCGCGGACGACCTCCTCGGGGCCGGCCTCGAGCTCGTCCAGCAGCACGATCGCCGAACCGGCGCACTCGGGCATCGCGCGAATGCGTCGACAGATCTCACGCCCTTCGATGCCGCCGGTCAGGCGCGTCTGGATCAGGACGAAGTTCGGCGCGCTCTGGCGCGCCTCGACGAGTCCTGTCGCCCCGCTCTCTGCAACCGCGACTTCGTAGCCCGCTTCTGACAAGCGGCTCCGCAGGATCATGCGGCGGCCCGAGTCTTCCTCGATGAGGAGGAGGCGGCTCATGCGATGCCCTCTGCGGTGGAGGGGTGAGCGGGGAGCACCCGGAAACGTATTCGGGGGGAGCACGACCGCCGGGGAGGCGGCGGACGCGGCTCATGCCGCGCGCGTGCAGGTTAGCTCGCTGTGCGCGCCGTGAGAAGAACCGATCGCTCGCGGAAGCGCGCCCGGAATGCAACCTCGAAGCGAGCGTCTATCCTGCTTGCATCTGCGCTGACGATCGACCCGGGGCGCGAGGCGGTGTGGTGGGCGATGAGGGGATCGAACCCCCGACTTCCTCCTTGTAAGGGAGGCACTCTGACCGCTGAGTTAATCGCCCCTGGGACTGGCGCGGCCCCGCGCTATCCTGCCGCGCCACCCGCGCGCGAGCGAGCCCGCGGCTCCGTGGACACCCACCCCCCCCCTTCCGCCACCCCTCCAGAGTCATCTCATCATGCGCATCGCCGTCGTCGGAACGGGCTACGTCGGCCTGGTCGCGGGTACCTGCTTCGCCGAAAGCGGCAACACCGTGGTCTGCATCGACATCGACCAGGGCAAGGTCGACCGCCTCCGCCGGGGTGAGGTCCCGATCTACGAGCCGGGCCTCCAGGAACTCTTGGAGCGCAACGTCCGGGACGGGCGCCTCTCCTTCACGACCAGCTACGCCGAGGGGATCCCGACGGCCGAGGTCGTGTTCATCGCCGTGGGCACCCCCCCCGGCGAGGACGGCGGCGCGGACCTGAAGTACGTCCTCGCCGCGGCCCGGGAGATCGGCCGCCACATCGCCGGCTACGTGGTCGTCGTGGACAAGTCGACGGTCCCGGTCGGGACGGCGGCCAAGGTCAAGGCCGCGATCCGCGAGGTGGCCGCCCACGACTTCGACGTGGTCAGCAACCCCGAGTTCCTGAAGGAAGGCGCGGCGATCGACGACTTCCTGAAGCCCGACCGGGTCGTGATCGGCAGCGACGGCCAGCGCGCGGCCGAGATCATGGAGGAGCTGTACGCGCCGTTCGTCCGGACCGGCAACCCGATCCTGCACATGGACATCGCGTCGGCCGAGCTCACCAAGTATGCCGCCAACGCGATGCTGGCGACGCGGATCTCCTTCATGAACGAGATCGCGAACCTGTGCACGCGGGTCGGCGCCAAGATCGACCAGGTGCGCAAGGGCATCGGCTCGGACGCGCGCATCGGCTCGCGCTTTCTGTTCGCGGGCGTAGGCTACGGCGGCTCGTGCTTTCCCAAGGACGTCCAGGCGATCGTCCGGACCGCGGAGGAGCTGGGCTACGACTTCCAGATCCTGAAGGCGGTCGAGTCGGTCAACGAGCGCCAGAAGCGCCTGCTGGTCGAGATGGTCCAGGGGCACTTCGGCAAGAGCCTGCGCAACCGGCGGTTCGCGGTGTGGGGCCTCGCCTTCAAGCCCAACACCGACGACATGCGCGAGGCGCCTGCGGTGGTGGTGATCGAGGGGCTGCTGGCCGCGGGCGCCGCGGTCACGGCCTACGACCCCGAGGCCATGGAGGAGTGTCGCAAGCACCACCTCGGGGACCGCATCGACTACGCCGAGGTGCCGATGGCGGCGCTGGAGGGGGCCGACGGCCTGGTGCTGGTGACGGAATGGAACGAGTTCCGCCGGCCGGACTTCGAGGCCGTGAAGAAGGCGCTGAAGACGCCGGTCGTGTTCGACGGCCGCAACATCTACCCGCGCGCGACGCTCGAGCGGCAGGGGTTCACGTACTACGGCATCGGGTGTTGACCTGCGAGCGAGCCCCCGCTCGCGAGCCCCTGCGAGCGAGCCACTAGAATCGCGGACCTCCTCATCCCCCGAATGCACCGCATTCCCCGCTCCGAACGCCAGCGTACGCAAGACCGCCGCACGCGGCGTCACTGGCATCGCGCGTAGCGCGAAACGACTGGGCGGCTCGTCCGGCCGAAGCCGAGCGAACCGCCCGATGATGTCGTGGTGAACGAATGTCGCGCCGGTTCTGCCCCGCCACCAGGCGGTGGCGACACCCGGGCCGAGCCTGCGCAGGCACTCGACACACGATGGGATACCTCAGCCCGGACCGCGATGGAAGCGTCCATCATCCGCCGGACTGCGGATTTTTCTTGGCCCTCATCCCGACTTGGTCGTCCGGCGGTCGCGTTCGCGGCGTTCGACGGCGCGCGCCAACTCGTCGTGCGCGCGCATGCTGTCGAGCGCCGCGCGCACGCGTTCACCCAGCCGCGACTCCTCCGCGGCGGCCGGTTCGAGCGCGGTCCGACAGCTCGCGAGCACGCCTGCGGCACCCTCCAGGTCCTTGCGACCGATCAGTTCCTGCGCCCACAGGTCGAACGCGCGCACGCGGTCGAGCGGGTCGTCGCCGCCTTCCGCGACCCGCCGCCAGACGCGCACGGCGTCGTCCGAACGCTCCAGGTCCGACAGGCAGCGACCGGCCGCCAGCGCCGCTTCGTCGCGCTGTCGCACCCCCGCCGCGTCGTCCGCCATCACGGCTTCGTAACACGCGAGCGCCTCGACGTTGCGCTTGGCACGACGCTCGAGATGACCGTTCTCCATCGCCGCGCGCACGCGCCACGGCGTGCCGTGGCCGCGCGCGCGCGCCACGCCGAACGCGGCGCGCGCCGCGTCCAGATCTCCGGTCTGGCGCAGCAGTTCCGCCGCCCGATAGGCGGCCTCCGCGCACGCCGGGGCGTCGGCCGCGAAGTGCTCGCGCACGGCCTGGTAGGCCTCGATCGCGAGCTTGCGCGCGCCGGCGCGCGCCTCCTCCTCGAGCCCGCGCAGGCCGCGCCGCAACTGGTCGGCGTGCTCGAGCTGCGCGCGCGCGGTCTCCAGTTTGGGAACGTTGCCGGCGGCAGAGGGACGCGTCCCCTCGGGGACGCTGCGCTCTCGCGCGGCCCCCGGGAGCGCGAGACACAGGATCGAGACGGCGATCAGGGACAGGATTCGCATGGAGCTTCCTCGCGCGACGTTTCGAACGTCGCATCCAAGACGACGGTCCGGGTGGACGCGGTCCCGGCGCACCGTGCACCGGGTCCGACCACCGGTTCGGGGATCGCCGGGGCCACGCCGGGCCAGGCGATGGACGCGTCCGCCGTGAACCGGCGGACGAGCGCCGCGCTCAATCGGCGCCGCGCGCGGAACACACGCACCTTGGCCAGCGCGCGCGCGGCGGAGGACGACGACCGCACGCGCCCCCGGCCGCCGGAGGCCGCGTACCAGACGCGCAGGGCGGCGCGGTCGTTCGCGTCCAGGCTGGCGATCGCGCCGGCCAGGTGGCGGTACGCACGCGCGCGCTCGACCACGACGCCGTCCAACTCGATGCGCGCGTCCTCGGGTTCGTCGCCGGGCACCGCCTCGCGCCCCTCGATGCCGTCGAGCACCTCCTCGTCGGTCACGTAGCGCGGCAGTCGTGTCTGCCGCCGCGCGCGGTCGCGCAGGACGTTGAGGGCGATGCGCAGCAACCACGACCGCAGGCAACGCGGCTCCCGGCGTCCCGTGCGGTAGCGCGCGGCGCGCAGCAGCGCCTCCTGCGCAACGTCCTCGATTTCGCCGTCGTCGGACGTGAAGCGTCCCAGGAAGCCGACGACGAGTGGCCGCAGGTCGGCCAGCCCGGTCCAGGTACAGCGCGGTGCGAGGGTGGCGTGCACGGGGTTCCTCCGCTCGCCGGGCGGGGCGAGCACAGGACGAGACCGCCTCCCGCGTCCGGCGCGGCATCGCGCCCCCGTCGTGCACGCGCTCCGCCCCGATCGCCGGGATAGGGATCGGGGAAGCGGCGCCCGGGCGCGTCTCCCCCCGGCGACGGCCCCGCTCCGGCGGACCGCCGCGCGGCCGGCCGGGCCTCGAGACCGCGTCCGGGAGAACGTGAGCGCCGCACGCGCGGGCCGCGGCCGGCGTCACGCTCACGCTTCCGCGGAACGCGCCGGGTTCCGCGATGCCGCGCCCCCGGCCGGTGCGTTCCGCCGGAGCCGGAAGCGGTCAGCGCCGCGCGAGCATGGCGCTCGCCAGCTCGCTGGCCTTCTTCTCTCCCGCGAGGTCGGCCACCAGCGCCAGCGCGAACTCCATGGCCGTCCCGGCGCCCTGGCTGGTCACGATCGGGCCCGATTGCACGACGCGCGGATCCGACACGACCAGCGCCCCTCCCGAGCTCAACTCGTCGCGGACGCTGGGGTGCGCGGTCACGTGCACGCCGCGCACGATGCCCGCCGCCTGCAGCACGGTCGGCGCCGCGCAGATCGCCGCCGTCCGCCGGCCGGCCGCGTGCAGGCGCCGCACGAGGTCGAGCACGCGCCGGTCCGCGATCAGGTTGCGCGTGCCCGGTTGCCCGCCGGGGAGCACGACGACGGTGAACGCGTCGAGGTCCAGTGCATCGAGCGCCGCGTCGGGCGTCACGGCGATGCCGTGCGAACCCGTCAGGGGGCCGGCGTGCAGGCCGGCCACGGTCACGTCGAGACCCGCGCGGCGCAGCACGTCGACGATGGTGACGAACTCGATCTCCTCGAAGCCGTCGGCCAGCGGGACCAGGATGCGCTCCGTCGCGGTCATGGGCGGATGGTCCACCGTCGCCCGGACGGGCGCAAGCGGACCGTCGGAGGTAGCCTCGGTGCCATGATCCCGCGCCCTGGAACCCTGTCACTGCTCCTCCTGCTGGCGGGATGCTCGGCCGAGACCGGCGCGCCGCAGGTCTCCGCCGCGGAAGCCGCGCCGGAGATCGCGCTGCCGGACCTCCCGCCCGCCCCCGAGAGCAAGGCGCCGCCGCCGCTGCCGATCGACGTCGCCGAGGTGCTCGAACCGATCCGAGCGCGCCACGACCTGCCGGGCCTGGCCGCGGCGCTGGTGGACGCAAGCGGCCCGCGTGCGACCGGCGCCGTGGGCGTTCGCGCGCGCGGCGCGACCGCGCCGCTCTCCGTGCGCGACCGGATGCACCTGGGCTCGTGCACCAAGTCGATGACGGCCACGTTGTGCGCGCTGCTCGTGAAGGACGGCCGGCTCGACTGGACGTCGACCGTCGGCGAGGCCTTCGCGGACCTGGGCGACAAGCTCCATCCGGGCTGGAAGGGCGTGACGCTCGAGCAACTGCTGGCCCACCGCGGCGGTGCGCCGGCCGACGTCGAGCCCAAGTTGTGGTCGCGCCTGTTTGCATCCAAGGCTGCGCCGCGCATGCAGCGCGAGGAGCTGGCGCGCGGCGTGCTCGCGTCCGCGCCGGTCGCGCCGCCCGGGACGAAGTTCGTGTACTCCAACGCCGGGACCGCGCTCGCCGGGCTGATGGCGGAGCTCGCGACGGGCGAGGAGTTCGAGACGCTGCTGCGCGCGCGGCTCTTCGCGCCGCTGGGCATGGACAGCGCGGGCTTCGGACCGCCCGGCAGCGCCGACGTGCTCGACGAGCCGCGCGGCCACCGCGCAGGCGGCGACGCGATCGCGCCCGGTCCCGGCGCGGACAACCCGCCCGCGATCGCGCCGGCCGGGCGCGTGCACTGTTCGATCGGCGACTGGGCGCGGTACGCCGCGCTGCACCTGCGCGGACCGGCCGAGGGCGGCCTGGGCCTCTCGCCCGAGGCCTTCGTCCGCCTGCACGCGCCGCTGGGCGGCGCGGCGAGCGAGTACGCGCTGGGATGGGGCGTCGTCGATCGGCCGTGGGGCGGGCGCGTGCTGACGCACGCGGGCTCGAACACCATGTGGTACTGCGTCGCGTGGCTCGCGCCCGAGAAGGGCTTGGGCGTGCTGATCGCGACGAACCAGGGCGGCGACGCCGCGGCGCAGGCCTGCGACGAAGCGGCTTCGAAGCTGATCCCGTTGTTCCAGGCGCTGCGGATCGTCGAGGAGCGCAAGCGGTGAACACGGACGGAGTGCCGCGCAAGGTGCTCGTGTCGGCGTGCCTCCTGGGTCGCGCGTGCCGTTACGACGGCGGCGCGAACCGCGACCAGGCGCTGGAGCGCGAGCTCGCGCGCGACGGCGCCGAGGCCGTGCCGTTCTGTCCGGAGGAGCACGGAGACCTGGGGACGCCGCGCCCGCCGGCGTGGATCGAGCGCGAGTCCGCCGCGGCGGTGATCGACGGTCGCGACCGCGTGGTGACGGACACGGGCCGCGACGTGACCGCGCAGTTCCTGAAGGGCGCACACGGAGCGCTCGCCGCGTGCCGCGCGCACGGGATCACGCGCGCCTGGCTGAAGGAGCGCTCGCCGTCGTGCGGCGCATGCAACACGCACGTGGCCGGAAAGCTGGCGCCGGGACCGGGCGTGACGACCGAGCTGCTGCGCCGGAACGGCATCGAGGTGCTGCCGGTCGAAGGCCGGCGCGAATAGCGCGCCGTCACTGCGGGTTCGTGGCCCAGACCTCCAGGCCCGGCACGAATCCGCGGTCCTCCAGCGCGAGCAACGCCGCGATCATCGCGGCGATGTCCTCGCTGACCAGCTTGGAGGGGTTGCGCGCGCCGCGCGCGGGCCGGCCGGAGTGCTCGCCGAACTCGTTCTGCACCTCGCTGGGGTCGACCTGCATCACGCGCACGTTCGACTTGCGCAGCTCGGCGCGCCAGCACTCCGTCAGGCCGCTGAGAGCGAACTTCGACGCGCAGTAGGCCGACCCGCCGGCGAAACCGCGGCGCGCGGCGGTCGAGCCGACGTTGACGATCGTCCCCGACCTCTGCGCCACGAAGTGCCGCGCGCACTCGCGCCCGACCAGGAACGCGCCCAGCGTGTTGGTCGCCCACGTGCGCTGGAAGTCCTCCGCGCTGGTCTCGACGAGCGCTCCGAACGTACCCGAACCGGCGTTGTTGACCAGCACGTCGAGGCCGCCGAGCTCCTTGCGCGCGCGCTCGACCAGCGCCCGGACCTGGTCCTCGCGCGACACGTCGCACGGAATCGCGATCGCGCCAGATTCCGCGGCCGCCGCGCGCAATCGCTCGGCCGTGCGTCCGCAGATCGCGACCTTGGCGCCTTGCTTGGCCAGCAGCTCCGCCGTCGCGCGCCCGATCCCGCTGCCGCCGCCCGTCACCAGCACCTTCGCGCCCTGGATCTTCATGGCGCCAGGATACGCGATCAATCCGGAACGGCCGCATCGACCAGCGTCGGCGACAACACGCGCGCGAGGTCGGCCGGCGCGAGGCCGACCAGGAATCCGCGCCGCCCGCCGTTGACCCAGATGCGCGGGAGCTCCAGCACCGTGCGCTCCAAGTACACCGGCATCGCCCGCTTCGTGCCGAACGGGCTCGTGCCGCCGACGACGTAGCCGGAGTGCTTGTCCGCGACGGCGGGCGCGCAGGGCTGGACGCTGCGCGCGCCGATCTGGCGCGCGAGGTTCTTGGTGCTGACCTCGCGGTCGCCGTGCATGAGGACGAGGAGCGGACGCTTCTGGTCGTCCTCCATCACCAGCGTCTTGATGACGGAGTGTTCGTCGAGGCCGAGCTCGCGCGCCGACGCAGCGGTGCCGCCGCGCGGCTCGTAGCGGTACTCGTGGACGCTGTACTCGACGCCGTGCTCGCGCAGGACGTGTTCCGCTCTCGTGGTCATCGCGCCGCCGGAATACGGAGTCAGGACCAAGAGCACAAGTCAGGCCGCCCGCGCAGCGCAAGCCGTCGCCGAAGAGCGATCCGTTGAGCCCGCCGGAC
>CAZKIO010000025.1:28283-62282 GCA_964552795.1 uncultured Planctomycetaceae bacterium | reverse complement strand
TCGACCGCCAGCCGATGCAGCCGGGCGACGTGCTCTTGACCTGCGCCGACGTGACCAAAGCGCGCAAGCAACTCGGCTACGACCCGCACACGACCGTGCGCGAGGGCGTCGAGCGCTTCGTGCGCTGGTACGAGGGAGAGCGCGCCGCGGGGCCGGGGGCTGCGCGCTGACCTCGTCCGGACCGAAGCTCGGCGATCCCTGGGGCGCGCTGCGGCGAGTCGGGCGGCGTGCTTCGCGGCCTGCGGCCGTTGCGTACGGGGAATCGACTCGGGACTGATCGAGTCCGGTCGCGGGCCGGCCCAGGTTCGCAGGCGTCCCGTGGGTCCCGTTTCTCGCGCCGGCACGGGCATCCGCCGGCCGCCCTGCAACGCATCGACCCGACCACGGTCGAGGGAACGGGAGGCACGCACCCTTGCGGATGCCCCGGCGTTCCAGGATCCATCAGCTCACGATCTTCCCGCGCGAAGGGAAACGTGCCGATGCCGGCCGCAAGGCAGCCGGCCCACGGCCGCGCGTGTCTCTTGGAGCCCGGCCACGATCCCCAGCCTCGTCACCGGTGTTGGCCACCGTCAGGGTCCGGGCCGGCCTGCCGAGTCTGCGAACGGGTGCGTGCTGGATCGCGCTCGTGCCGGCGTTCCGCGCGGGCGCGGAGCGCTTCGGCTTCCGCCTGGTGCACTCTTCGTTGCAGTCGAACCACGTCCGTCTCCGGGTCGAGGCGGCTGAGACACGCGCCCTGACGCGCGGTCTGCAGGTCTTGTTGGTCCGCCTCGCTCGTGCCCTGAACAGGTGCATCGACCGCAAGGGGAAGGTTTTCGACGACCACGAACATGCCCGTGTGTTGCGCTCGCCCCGCGCGGTGCGGCACGCGTTGGCGTACGTGCTCGACGACGCGCGGCGGCATGGGATCCGGGTGCGCGGTTTGGACGCGTTCTCCAGCGGCCTGTGGTTCGACGGCTGGCGCGAGCGGAGCGTGATCGGCTCCCGGACGGCCGGCCCCGATGCGGTACCGGCGGTGGTCCCGCCCGCCACGTGGCTCCTGCGCACGGGCTGGCGGCGACACGGACTGCTCCGGATCGAGGACGTTCCAGGCCCGCGGGATCCCCAGCGGTGCCGTGAACTCTCCCGCCCAGGGCGCGCGATGGCGGCTCCCGCGCGGCGCGGCTATCCTCTTCCGCCCGTCTCACCGACCCCCACGAACCCCCGACACGCTCCCCGCGCGACGCGCGGGGCACCCGCGCCACCCATGAAAGGCGTCATCCTGGCGGGAGGCCTCGGCACGAGGCTCTTCCCGCTGACCAAGATCACCAACAAGCACCTCCTGCCGGTGTACGACCGGCCGATGATCTACTACCCCATCGAGGCGATGGTGAAGGCCGGGATCACGGACATCATGATCGTGACCGGGGGGCGCAAGTCGGGCGATTTCCTGTCGCTGCTGGGCAACGGCAAGGACTTCGGGCTCAAGCACCTGAACTACACCTACCAGGAAGGCGAGGGCGGCATCGCCGAGGCGCTGGGCCTGGCCGAGCACTGGGCCGCGGGCGCGCCGGTGTGCGTGATCCTGGGCGACAACCTGATCGAGCGGAACATCGTGAAGGCCGTCGCGGACTTCAAGAAGCAGCAGAAGGGCGCCAAGATCCTGCTCAAGGAAGTGCCCGACCCCGAGCGCTTCGGCGTGGCGACGATCCAGAACGGCAAGGTCGCGCGCATCGTCGAGAAGCCCAAGAACCCGCAGTCGAACCTGGCCGTGATCGGCATCTACATGTACGACGGGCGCGTGTGGGAGATCATCAAGACGCTCAAGCCCAGCGACCGCGGTGAGCTGGAGATCACCGACGTCAACAACTGGTTCATCCAGGACGGCTCGATGACCTACGAGGTGCTCGAGGGTTGGTGGACGGACGCGGGCACGTTCAAGTCGCTGCACCAGGCGGCGGGCCTCGTCGCCCAGGGCGGCGCCAACAAGGACTGATGCCTCGCGTCCTGGTCACCGGGGCCGCCGGCATGCTCGGCAGCGAGCTGCTCCTCAGCGCGCCGGACGGCGTCGAGGTGACCGGTACGGACCTGCGCGAGGCGCCCGGCGTGGCCGCGGTCGGCTTCGACCTGGCCGACGCCGACGCGGTCGCGCGGCTGTTCCGCGACCACGGGCCCTTCGACGGGGTGATCCACGCCGCGGCGTTCACCGCCGTCGATCTGGCCGAGGAGCGCGAGAGCGATGCGCGGCGCGTCAACGAGGACGCCACGCGGGAGCTGGCGCGCGCGGCGGCGCGGGCCGGCGCGCCGCTGGTCCTGGTCAGCACCGACTTCGTGTTCGACGGCGCGGCGACGCGGCCCTACCGCGAGGACGATCCGGTGCGTCCGCTCTCGGCCTACGGCCGCACCAAGCTCGGCGCCGAGCTCGCCGCGCGCGAGGCGCACCCGGCCGGCACGCGCATCGTGCGCACGCAGTGGCTCTACGGGCCGCGCGGGAAGCACTTCCCCGGCACGATCCTGGCCCTGGCGCGCGAACGCAGCGAGCTGAAGGTCGTGCACGACCAGGTCGGTTCGCCGACCTCGACCCTGGAGCTCGCGCCGGCCCTGTGGGACGTGCTCGCGCGCGGCGCGGCCGGCGTCTACCACGCCGCATGCGAGGGCCAGGCGTCGTGGTACGAACTGGCCGCCGCGACGCTGGAGCTGGCCGGCGTGCGCAACGTGCGCGTCCTGCCGTGCAGCACGGCCGAGTTCCCGCGCCCGGCCGTGCGGCCGCGCTACAGCGTGCTCGACTGCACGCGACTCTCGGCGCTGCGCGGGCGGCGCCTGGCGCCGTGGCGCAGCGCGCTCCAGACCTTCCTGCAGGCCTCTCCTTCATGAGCACACGCACCACAGTCCTGGTCACCGGCGGCGCCGGCTTCATCGGCAGCAACTTCGTCCACATGCTGGTCGAGCTGCGGCCGGCCTGGCACATCGTCAACCTCGACGCGCTGACCTACGCCGGCAACCTCGAGAACCTGGAGCCGGTCGCGGGCAACAAGAACCACGTGTTCGTGCACGGCGACATCACGCGCTCCGAGGACGTGGAGAAGGCCTTCCAGCAGGCCAAGAGCGCCGGCGGGCGCCTGGTCGTCGTGCACTTCGCGGCCGAGAGCCACGTCGACCGCTCGATAACCTCGGGCCAGCCCTTCGTGATGACCAACGTGGTCGGCACGCAGATCCTGCTCGACGCGTCGCGCAAGCACGGTGTCGAGCGCTTCGTGCACGTGTCGACGGACGAGGTCTACGGCTCGCTGGGCGACAGCGGGTTCTTCACCGAGGAGACGCCGCTGGCGCCCAACTCGCCGTACTCGGCCAGCAAGACCGGCAGCGACCTCCTGGTGCGCGCCGCCGTGCACACGCACGGCTTCCCGGCCTGCATCACGCGCTGCTCGAACAACTACGGGCCGTACCAGTTCCCGGAGAAGTTCCTGCCGCTGATGATCGCCAACGCCAGCGAGGACAAGCCGATCCCGGTCTACGGCGACGGCCTGTACGTGCGCGACTGGCTGTACGTGCGCGACCACTGCGAGGCGATCCTGGCGGTGCTCGACAAGGGCCGCGACGGCGGCGTGTACAACATCGGCGGCAACAACGAGCTGGCCAACCTGGACCTCGTGAAGCGCGTGCTGGCCGAGCTGAAGAAGCCCGAGTCCCTGATCACCTACGTCAAGGACCGTCCGGGCCACGACCGGCGCTACGCCATCGACGCCAGCCTGATCCGCAGCGAACTGGGCTGGGCGCCGCGCTACACCTTCGACGTGGCGCTGCCGCTCACCATCGGCTGGTACGCGTCCCATCCTGAGTGGCTTCAACGGGTTAGGAGCGGCGCGTACCGCGACTACTACGCCCGTCAGTACGGTGCCTGAGCCGTTCAACCCCTGCAGCGATCCGGCCGATGAGGACTAGACGGGTCGGAGCCGTCCCTCCCCGTGCCGACCTCCTTCCCGCGATGAGCGAACCCCGCCGAATGCGCCGCCCGCGGCGCGGCCCGCGCGCCCTGCTGGCCCTGTGCCTCGTCGGCCTCCTCTCGGCCTGCAACGCCACGCCCGACAAGCGCGCGCTGCAGTACCTCAACACGGACGGCTTCGGGAACCGCTACTCGGGCAATGCCGAGGAGGAGAACTGGGTCGCGATCAACGACCGCCTGGGGATCACCGACGCGTACCACGAGGAACTGCGGATCGACAACACGCCGGTGGACATCGACGGCACGGTGCTGCTGCCCGAGCTCGGCGCCGTCGTGGTCGCGGGCCTCACGCGCACGCAGATCGAAGCGCTGCTGATGGAGAAGTACAGCCCGTACTACGACCTGCTCGACATCAAGGTGCGCATCTTCACCCAGGGCAAGAAGTACTTCGTGTTCGGCGAGGTCGCTCAGGAGGGCGAGAAGGATTTCGCCGGCGACCTGACGTTGTTCGAGGTGCTGATGCGCGCCGGCCCCAAGGTCGATTCGGCCAACCTGGGCCGCGTGCGCCTGATCCGCGCCGACCCGCGCGACCCGTTCATCCAGTACTTCGACATGTCGGACATCATCACGCGCGGTGATTCGACGTTCAACGTGCACGTGCGCGAGCGCGACATCGTCTACGTGCCGCCGACCATGCTGGCCGAATTCGGCTACTTCCTGGACGCGCTGCTGTTCCCGGTGAAGTACGTGCTGACCGGCCTGAGCTCGGCCATCTTCTCCTACCAGGCGCTGCGCGGCGTGGGCAACTACGGCGGCGGCGGCGGAGTGGGCATCTTCTAGGCCCGCGCATGGCCGTCCAGGTCGAGACCCAAGGCCAGCTCCAGGAGTTCCTGGACGTCCTGCGCCGGCGCAAATGGCAGGTGGCGCTGCCCGCGGCGATGGTGCTCTCGCTGTCGGTCTTCTTCGCGGTCGTCGTGCCCAAGAAGTTCGTGGTGAAGACCCAGGTCGAGCTGCGGCCGGTGGGCGTGTCGATCAGCACCAAGGAGGCCTCCAACGCGCCGTTCCAGTTGCGGTCGCTGGCGCGCATCCGCAAGGTCGCGCAGGAGCTGCAGAACCGCGAGTACCTGGCGCTGCCGCCGGACGAGCAGTTCGACTGGCTCGACGACGTGCAGAAGAAGGTGCGCGTCACGCTGGCCTCCAGCTCGAACCAGGGCTCGAGCTTCGTCAACATCGAGTACTCCGACGTGCAGCGCGAGTGGGCCGCGGACTTCCTGCGCGCGCTGCGCCGCGACTGGATCGAGGACGTGGTCGAGCGCGATCGGCGCAAGGCGCAGGACGAGCTCTCGCGCCTGCGCGAGGCTCGCGCGCAGCTCGAGCGCGAGTACTCCGCGGAGGAGGAGCGGCTGACCGAGCTCATGCGGATCAACGGGCTGTCGGCCACGCAGCCGGTGCCGGGCGCCGACGCCACGCGCACGGAGGACCCCGTGTTCGAGCGCCTGCGGCGCAACGAGGCCGAGCTGGACGCCGTGAAGCGCGAGGCGGCCACGGTCCAGGTGCGCGTCGAGTACCTGCGGCAGAGCCTGGAGGAGATGCCCCGGCGGCTGGATCGCGAGGAGACCGTGATCAGCGGCACCAGCAACGAGGCCGAGCTCGAGGCCCTCGACCGCGAGATCGTCGCGGCCCAGAAGCTGCTGTCGGGCATCAAGCCGCCGCACTCCGACTACAAGAAGACGCAGGCGCGCATCCGCGAGCTGGAGACGCAGCGCGAGCAGCTGGCGCGGATCGTGACCCGGAACGAGCTGCAGAAGACCTCCGTGCCCAATCCCGCGCTCGATCCGCTGCGCCGGCGCATCGACGAGCTGGAGGGCGAGCTGAAGGTGGCGGAAGCGCGCAAGACGCGCCTGCAGGCCGACATCGACACCGACCGCGCGCGCGTGGCGGAACTGCAGGACGTCTACCGCGAGGTGCGCGAGCGCAAGGAGCGCACGGCACGCCTCTCGGCCGAACTGGCCACGGCCGGCGGCGACTACCAGGCCAAGCTGCGCGAGGTCGACCTCCTGCTCAGCCCGCTGGCGAACCCGTTCGAGATCACGCAGGAGGTCGCGCTGCCCAGCAAGCCGACCGAACCCAACCCGTTCCTGATCGTGACCTTCGGCCTGATCGCGGGCCTGGGCCTGGGCCTGGGCCTGGTGCTGTTCCTGGAGTACAGCCGCAACTGCTTCCGCACCGTGGCCGACGTGACGCGCGTGATGGCGGTGCCGGTGCTGGGCAGCGTGGCGTCGATCGTGACCCGCCGCGAGCGGCGGCTGCGCGCCGTGCGCCGCGCGCTGGTGGCGGCGTCCAGCCTGGTGTTCGTGGGCTCCGTCCTGTTCGTCACCTGGGCCTGGGCCCAGGACGCCAAGTACCTCTCGCAGGACCTGCGCGACGCCATCGAGGGCCTGCGCGCGGCGTTCAAGTAGGCCCGCCTTGGACGGCCACGCGACCCGCCTCGCCGGCCGGCACCCGGGCGCCGGGGCGGAGGAACCATGCGCGATCTGATCGTCGCGGCGTTCATCATCGCCACCCTGCCGACGTGCTTCCGGCGGCCGTTCATCGGCCTCCTGGTGTTCACGCTGCTGGCCTACATGCGCCTGCAGGACCTGACCTGGGGCTGGGCGCGCTACGAGCGCTGGTCGTTCTACGTCGCGATCGTGACGATGGCCGGCTTCTTCCTGGGCAAGGGGCACAAGCGCTTCATGGTGCCCGACATGCGCTGCTGGATGATGGTCGGCCTGGCGCTCCTGGTGGGGGCCAGCATCCTCACCTCGCGCTTCTTCACGCCGCGCGACTTCAACGGGTACTTCGAATTCCTGAAGGTGCTCGGCGTCGCGCTGTTCACCACGGGCGTCGTGCGCAACCGCGAGTACCTGCGCATCCTGATCTACGTGATCGCGCTGAGCTTCGGCTTCTTCGGCGTCAAGAACGGTCTGGCGTTCATCCTCTCGGGCTTCCGCATGGAGATCATCCAGGGGCCGGGCGGGATGCTCACCGACCGCAACGACTTCGCGCTGGCGCTGTGCATGGGCATGCCGCTGCTCCTGCACCTGGGCCTGTCGGAGCGGCGCCAGATCCTGCGGCGCGTGATGCTGGCCACGATCCCGTTGACGGCGCTCACGGTGATCTCGACGCACTCGCGCGGCGCGTTCCTGGCCATGGGAGCCATGGCCATGGCGATCGTGTGGCGCTCGCAGAACCGGCTGGCGGGCTTCGCGCTGCTGGCGCTGGTCTCGGGCGCGGCCTGGATGGCGGCGCCGGCCTCGTACAAGGACCGCATCTCGACGATCGGCTCGTTCGAGGAGGACAGCTCGGCGCGCGGGCGGATCGAGGCCTGGAAGGTCGCCGGTCGCATGATCGTCGACAAGCCGCTCCTGGGGGTGGGCTTCAACAAGTTCCAGCAGGAGTACCTCAACTACGATCCGCGGCAGGCGCGCGAGGCGACCGGCGAGACGGACGCCGCCGGCACGCGCGTGGCGCACAACAGCTACCTGCAGATCTGGGCCGAATGCGGCACGCCGGCGTTCGTGATCTACCTTCTGCTGATCGTGATGACCATGCGCGACATGATGCTGGTGCGCGCCGAGGCGCAGCGCCGCTACCACTCGAGCTGGATCATCTCGTACGCCAACATGTTCGAGGCCTCGATGGTCGCGTTCATCGTCGGCGCCGTGTTCCTGAACCGCGCGCAGTTCGACCTGTTCTACCACTTCGTCGCCATCGCGCTGGTCTTCGGCCGCATCGCGCGCAGCGCCATGCAGGAGGAGCCGCACCTGCCGCAGGCCTCGGGCGAGCGCGGCCCGCTGGTCCTGGCGCCGCCGGCGGGGTTCGGCCAGCACCCGCGCGCGGACGGCTTCGGACGCCCGCCGCGCCCGGGCGGCTTCGACCGGCGCACGGCCCTGGGCGGAGCCTGACGCGCATGTGCGGCTTCACCGGCCTGGCCACGTCCGATCCGCGCGCGGTGCCCGACGCGGCGCTGCTCGGCCGCATGGCGCGCACGCTGGCGCACCGCGGGCCCGACGACGAGGGGATCCTCGCGCGCGCCGGGATCGGGCTGGCCTTCCGGCGCCTCTCGATCATCGACGTGGACGGCGGCCACCAGCCCATCCTCAACGAGGCCGGCGACGTGGCGGTGGTCTGCAACGGCGAGATCTACAACTTCGAGGAGTTGCGCACGGGGCTCGAGGCGCGCGGTCACCGCTTCCGCACGGGCTCGGACGTCGAGACGCTGGTCCACCTGTACGAGGAGCACGGCGCACGACTGGCGGAGCACCTGGTCGGCATGTTCGCGTTCGCCGTCGCCGACTGGCGCGATCCGGCGCGCCCCGTGGTGGTGCTGGGCCGCGACCGCCTGGGCATCAAGCCGCTGTACTTCGCGCGCACGCCGCGGGCGCTCGTGTTCGGCAGCGAGTGCAAGGCGATCCTGGAGAGCGGACTCGTGCCGCGCGAGCTGCGCGCGGAGGCGCTGCTCGAGTACCTGGTGTGCGGCTACGTGGCCGGGCCGCGCAGCGCCTGGAACGGGATCGAGCGCGTGCCGCCGGCCACGACGATCGCGTTCGCGCCGGGCGAGCCGCCGCGCCGCGAGCGCTACTGGTCGCTGCCGCTCGACGTTCCGCGCGAGCCCGCGCCGGCGACGGAGATCCTGGAGTGGATCGACAAGGTCGTGGGGGAGCACCTCGTCTCCGACGTGCCGCTCGGCGCCTTCCTCTCGGGCGGGATCGACAGCACGGCGGTGGCGCACAGCATGGCGCACTGGCGCGGGTCGCGGGCGCGGGCCGCGCAGTCCTTGTCCGAAGGCCTCGTCCTGTGCTCGGTGGGCTTTCGCGAGAAGGAGTTCGACGAGCTGGAGCGCGCGCGCGCCACGGCCCTGCGGCTGGGCGCGGTGCACCACACGCGCATCCTGGAGCCGGATCCCGCGCTGGCGACGGACGTCCTGCCCTGGTTCTACGACGAGCCGCTGGCCGACCCGTCGACGGTTCCGACGTACCTCGTGTCGCGCATGGCGCGCGAGCACGTCACCGTGGCGCTCAGCGGCGACGGCGGCGACGAGGTCTTCGCCGGCTACCGGCGCTACGTGTTCGACGTGGCGGAGAACCGCGCGCGACGGCTGGTCGGCGCGGGCGGCCGACGCGCACTGGCCTTCGTGGGCCGGCACTACCCCAAGCTCGACTGGGCGCCGCGCTTCCTGCGCGCCCGCAGCACGCTCCAGAACCTGGGCCGCGATCCGGCGCGCGCCTACTGGAGCAGCCTGACGCAGCTCGACCGCGGCGAGGCGCTGGCGCTGCTGGCGCCGGGGACGCGCGAGCGCCTGTCCGGCTACGATCCGTTCGACGCCTTCGCGGAGCACTACGCGCGCCCGCGCGGCGACGATCCGCTGTACCGCGCCCAGTACGCCGACGTGCACCACTTCCTGCCCGACCAGATCCTGGTGAAGAGCGACCGCGCGGCGATGGCCGCGTCGCTGGAGGTGCGCCCGCCGCTGCTCGACCACCGTTTCGTCGAGCGATTCCTCACGCTCCCGGCGGAGCAGAAGGTGCGCGGCGGCCGCGGCAAGCACGCGCTGCGCGAGGCCCTGCGCGCGCGCCTCCCGGGCGACGTGCTCGACGGCCGCAAGATGGGCTTCGACGTGCCGCTGCGCGCGTGGCTGCGCGGCCCGCTGGCGCCGGCCGTGTCCCAGGCGATCGACACGCTGCCGACGGCGTGGTTCGACCGGAACCGGCTCGCCGCGCACCTCGCCGAGCACGTCGCCGGACGCAGCGATCGCTCGAACCTCCTGTGGAGCCTGCTCGTGCTCGAGCACTGGCGCCGCCGCCACGGCGCGGGCGAGGACCTGGCATGAGCGACGTGCTGCACGCGCTGTCCTTTGACGTCGAGGAGTACTTCCAGGTCGCGAACCTGCGCGGCAAGGTCGCGCGCGAGGAGTGGGAGGCGATCCCCTCGCGCCTGTCGGTCGGCATGGACCGCATCCTGGCGCTGCTCGACCGCCGGCGGACGCGCGCCACGTTCTTCTGGCTCGGCTGGGTGGCCGAGCGCCACCCCGCGCTGGTGCGGCGCTGCGTGGACGCCGGCCACGAGATCGCGAGCCACGGCTGGGAGCACCTGTTCCTGCAGGACCTGGGCCGTGAGCGCTTCCCCGAGGATCTGGCGCGCACCGAGGCCGCGCTGACGGCCGCCGGCGCGCCGCGGCCGATCGGCTTCCGCGCCTCGACGTTCTCGCTCACGCGCGCGACCTGGTGGGCCTTCGACGTGCTCGTCGAACGCGGCTACCGCTACGACTCCAGCGTGCATCCGGTGCGGCATCCCAACTACGGCGTGCCCGACTTCGATCCGGGCATCTCGCGTGTCGCGGCCGGCGGCGGCACGATCATCGAGTTCCCGGTCGCCACGTTCCGCTGCCTGGGCCGCAACCTGCCCGTCGGCGGCGGCGGCTACTTCCGCCTGCTGCCGCTCGCCGTCACGCACGCCGCGATCGCGCGGCTGGACCGCGCCGGCCGGCCGGCGGCGTTGTACCTGCATCCCTGGGAGCTCGACCCCGACCAGCCGCGCGTCGAGGTGCCGCTGCACGCGCGCTTGCGGCACTACCTCAACCTGGGGCGCACGCTGCCGCGGCTCGACGCACTCCTCGCACGCCTGCGCTTCGGCACGCTGGCCGATGCGCTGCGCGCTCAGGGCTTCGAGGTCTGACCGGCGATCCCGCGCAGCGCGTCGAGGTACGAGCGCTCCAGCGGATCCTGCGCGGCGCCGGCCTCGGCCAGGAGCGCCGCGGCCGCCGCCAGGTCCTCGGGCGCTCCGCGCGCCATCCGCGCGAGCGCCATGAGCACCGCCGCGGCACGGCGCACGTCGGCGGGCGCGCTCTCGACGTGCGCGCGTTCGCCGGCGGCATAGGCCTGCCGGATGTGGCGCGGACCCTGGTTGGCGTAGCAGCGCGCGACGAGCAGTTCGAGGGCGGGGTCGGCCGCGGCGCGTCCCTCGCGCGCCAGGATCCGCGCGCGCGCGGCCTCGATCTCCTCGGGCGCGATCTCGCCTTCGCCCGAGAGACGCAGCACTTCGCGCAAGACGGCGCCGTCGTCCCAGATGCGCGCGGTCCGACGCAAGCCGGCCAGCGCTTCCTCCGGCGCGCCGCCCGCCTCGAGCACGTGCGCGTGCGCCAGCCACGTCGACAGGTGTCCGGGGGAGAGGTCGAGTTCGCGCCGCACCAGCTCCTCGGCGTACTCCGGATCGATGCGCGCCGCGAACCGCGCCCAGGCGAAGGCCGAGCCCGAGGCCAGGTCCTCCAGCGCCTGATCCTTGTGGTCCAGGCGGAACGCGTCGAGGCGCGCCAGCGCGCGGCGCACGCCGAGCGTGGGGTTCGACGGATCGCGCGTCACGTCCAGGCGCGCCAGCGCCAGGACGGGACGCGGATCCGCAGGGCGCAGATCGCGCAGCCTGGCCAGCGCATCCTCGGCGCGCGCGCGCTCCATCGGCGGATCGCCGGCGAGCGCGTCCTCGATCGCGCCGATCCACTCGCCCGCCGCGCGCGCGGCGTCGCGCGGCGCGGGATCGGCGCCGGAGGCCGCTGCGAAGGCGTCCGCCGCCTCCGCCGGACGACCCAGTGCCAGCAGGCAGCGCCCGCGGATCCGCTCCAGTTCCGCAGGACGCGGATGCTCGGCCAGCGCGCGGTCGGCAGCCTCGATCGCGGCGGCCCATTCGCCGCGCATCTCCAAGAGGCGCGCGCGGTCCTCGCCGCGTTCTCCCGGCGCGGCCGTCGCGGCGCCCAGGCCGCGCGCGCGGCGCTCCCGGAACTGGGCGTAGGCGACCGGATCGCGCGAGCCGGCGAACTGGTCGGCCTCCAGGAGCGCCCACGCCGGTGCGAAGTCGGGCGCCGCCGCCAGCGCGGACTCCAGCGCCTGGCGCAGGTCGGCGCGGTTCTCGAGGCGCGCGCGCAGCACGGCCGCGATCCAGGCCGGCCACAGCCGGCCGTGGGCCTCGGCGCTCGTCGCGCCGATCGCCGCGTGCGCGAACGGCTCGCCCGGCGGCAGCACGCTGGCGAGCACCAGCGCCGCCGTCCAGCGCGGGTCGCGCTGGCCGTCGGGCCCGACGACGAAGATCCGCGCCTCGGCGGCCGCGCGCGTGCCGAGCGCGGGGTGCAACGCGGTCGCTTCGCCGCCTTCCAGCTGATCGGCCACCGTGCGCAGGAGCGCCCAGCGCGGCTCGCGCGCGCGCTCCCCGGCCGGGATCTGCTCGAGGTGTTCGCGGGCGGCCGCGGGCCGGTCCTGCAGGAGCGCCAGCGCCGTGACGGCCAGCGGTTCGGTCGGGCGATTGCGCGTGGCGAGGCGCAGCGCGGCGGCCCGGAGCGCGTCCAGCCGTCCGTCGTGCCACGCGGCGAACAGGGCCACCGCGTCCGCCGCGCCGTGCGTGTCGAAAGCGTCGGCGCGCGCCAGCGCTTCGCGCGCGGCGTCGCCCTCGCCCGCCAGCGTGGCGGCGGCCGCGAGTCGCACGCAGACGTCGCCGCCGCGCGTCGCGGCGGCCGCGTCGAGCGTGCGCAGGAGGAGGCGCGCGCCGGGCAGCTCGCCGGCCGCCAGCGCGAGGTCCGCGAGGGCCAGCTTGCGCGCACGGGCGAGGGACGGCGATCGCGCGGCCATCACCAGGAGGCCGCGCAGGTCGTCGCGCGCGCCGGAGAAGGCCGCGGCGCGGACCGCCACCTCGACCGCGCCGGGCATCGACAGGAGGTTCTCGCCGATCGGCCGCAGGACCAGGTGCGCGCGCGCCGGATCGCCGTCCGCGAGCCAGAGCCGCCCCGAGAGCAGCGCCGCCTCGTCGCCCAGGTCCTTCGGCGCGATGGTCGAGAGCAGATCGAGCGCGGCGCGCGTCGAGCCGCCGCGTGCCAGCGTGTCGGCGGCCACGATCCGGCCGAAGTACTCGGGGTCGGCGCGCATCAGGCGGTGCACGTCGCGGCTGGCGAGGTCCTCCAGCGCGAAGCCGCGCAGGATCTCGACGATCTCGCTCGTGCGCCCGGCGGCCTGCACGCGCGTGGCCACGAGGTCGAGCAGTTCGTCGGTGCGGCCGCGGCGCCGCGCGACGCGGATCGAGAGGTCCAGCGCCGGCACGAAGCCCGGCAGGTCCTGCAGCAGCTTGCGCAGGTAGGCCGCCACGCGCAGGTCGTCGCCGTGCTCGAAGTGCAGCTCGGCCAGGCGGAAGAGTTCGTACGGCGTCGCGTCGGACGAGGGCTTCCAGATCCGGTCGCGCACCAGGCCCTGGCGCACGGCGACCGGGTCGAGGCCGATCGAGGCCAGCTCCTTCTCGCCGATCTCGATCCAGCGCGGCAGCAGCTCCTCGGTGCGCTCGGGCAGGTAGCTCATCCCGCGCGCGAAGCGCGACTCGGGCAGGCGGTAGCCGCCGTGCGGCGTCGCCATCTGCAGTTCGCTCAGGCGCAGCCACAGCTCGCCGTCCGCGCCCGGATCGAGTTCGAGCGCGCCGCGCAGCGCCTCGGCCTCGACGTCGGGCTCGCCCAGCACGCGCGAGGCCTTGGCGATCGAGCGCCAGGCCATGGCGCGCGCGCCGGGGACCGGATCGGGCGCGTTCGACGCGACGAAGCGGCGCTGCAGCATGCGGCCCAGATCGTCCTGGTCGCTGCTGATCAGGCCCATGCCCAGGTAGAAGTTGGCGGCGTCCAGATCGAACGAGCTGCCGACGCCGCGCAGGCCGTTGGCCGCGCTGATCAGGACGTCCCAGCGACGCGCGCGCAGTGCGGTGCGGGCGCACAGGTCGAAGAACGCGGCGTCCACCGCGATGTTGCGCTGCACGAAGGGCCGCGCGATCTCGGCGCCGTAGCCGTGGCGGCCGGTGGAGTTCAGCGCGCGCAGGAGCGCGCGGCCGATCTCGGGGTCCGAGCGGACCTCGGTGCGGTGCAGCGTCGCCGTGGCCAGGTCGATCCCGAGGTTCGCGCGTCCGGCGCGCCGGTACAGGTCGATCAGGCCGGCCAGCGCGTCGATCTCGACCCCGTGCACCAGCGATTCCGCGCAGGCCTCGCGCGAGCGGCGCAGCGCCTCGCTGCCGCGGTCGGCCAGCGCCAGGACCTGCTGCAGGGTGTCGGCCTGCGCCGCCGGCATCAGCGCGCGCACGCGGTCGCCCAGGCCGGGGCGCGCCGGATCGCGCGGATCCAGCGCGAACATGCGATCGAGCAGCACGGCGGCGCGCTGGCGCGCGTCGGACGCCAGCGCGCGCGCCAGGAGCGCCTCGGCGTCCTCGGCGGCCTTCGCCGCCGCGAGCCGGTGCAGGCGGCCCAGGCGCGCCCAGCCCGCGGACGACGCGGGCGACTGCTCCAGTCGCCGGCGCACGCGCCGCTCGGCGGCCGCGAAGTCGCCCGCGCGCGTTTCCAGTTCGACGAGGTCGTTCTCGACGGCCGGGTCGTCGGGCAGCCGCTCGGCGACGGCCAGGAGGTCGGCGCGCGCGCGATCGGTGGCGCCCAGCTCCATCAGCAGGCGCCCGCGCCGCAGCAGGACGCGGACCTGCAGGTCGCCGTCGCCGGCCTCGGTGGCGCGCGCGAGCACCTGATCGAGGTTGAGCAGCGTCTGTTCGCGGTCGTAGCGCCCGTCGGCGATGCGCTTCTCCACCGCCGCGAGGAACTCGGCCGGGGACGTGCGCGCCTGGCGCGACACCATCGCGCCGACGCCCAGGAGGAGCGCCAGCGCAACGCCGAACAGGATCCAGGTGTTCCACCTCATGGCGGGCGGGGTCTTCTACTCCCGCCGGGCGGGGAACTCCATGAGTCCGTGCTTCTTCATCTTGTTGAACAGCGTGGTGCGGTCGATGCCCAGCATCCGCGCGGTGTCCTTGCGGCAGCCGCCGCAGTGCTCCAGGGCCTGGCGCAGGATCTCGCGTTCGGGGCCCTCGAGCAACTCGCGCAGGCCCAGGCCAGGCTGGAAGATCCCCGCCGTTCCCGGCCGCGCCGCAGCCGCCAGGTCCGACCCCAGATCCTCGGCCTCGATCTGCGGCCCGCGGGCCAGCAGGATCGCGCGCTCCAGGCGGTGCTCGAGCTCGCGCACGTTGCCCGGCCAGGCGTGCGCCTGCAGCGCGGCGATCGCGGCGGCGCTCAAAGCGCGGCGCTCGCGGCCGTGCTCGCGCGCGAGCCGGTCCAGGCAGCGCTCGGCCAGGAGCGCCAGGTCGCCGGGCCGTTCGCGCAGCGGCGGCAGCGTCAGGCTGACGACGCGCAGGCGCCACAGGAGGTCCTCGCGGAACGTGCCGTCGGCCACGGCCCGCGCGAGGTCGAGGTTGGTCGCGGCGATCACGCGCACGTCGGACGTGCGCGTGCGCGACTCGCCGACGCGCTCGAACGTGCGGTCCTGCAGCACGCGCAGGAGCTTCACCTGCAGCTCGGGCGGCGCGGTCCCGATCTCGTCGAGGAAGAGCGTGCCGCCGTCGGCGACCTCGAAGCGTCCGGGCCGGTCCTTGACCGCGCCGGTGTACGCGCCGCGCGCCGCGCCGAACAGCTCGCTCTCCAGGAGCGCGGTGGGGATCGCGCCGCAGTTGACCTCGACGAAGGGCGCGGCCGCGCGGCCCGAGCGCAGGTGGATCGTCCGCGCCAGGAGCGTCTTGCCCGTGCCGCTCTCGCCGTCGATCAGCACGGTCGCGCGCGTGTCGGCCACGGCCTCGACGATGGCCAGGATCTGCTTCATGCGCGGGTCGCGCGTGGCCAGGATCCCGGCCTCGCAGCGACCGGAGAGGTCCGCGCGCAGGCGGCGGTTCTCGGCGCGCAGGTCGCGCGCCTCGAGCGCGCGCGCGACGGCCAGCAGGACCTGCTCGGGTTCGCAGGGCTTCTGCAGGCACTCGGCGGCGCCGCGGCGCACGGCTTCGACCGCGTCCTCGATCGATCCGAATCCGGCCAGCTCGATCCAGGCCGGCGGCGCCTCGAGGCGCGCGAGCTCGGCCGCGATGTCCAGCTCGGCGGTGGCCGGATCGCACAGGAGGACGTCGGGCACGCGCTCGCGCAGCGCGCGTGCGAGCCGCGCGCCGCCGGGCACCGTCTCGGCGGCGTGTCCGGCCTCGCGCAAGAGGCGCGCGAGCTCGCGCGCCGACCCGTCGTCGTCGCAGACGAGCACGGCGGCGGGCCGCGCGGGCGCGGAGTCGATCCGGTCCGACATGTCGAGGGTTTTCGACATGCGGCCCGGCCCGGCTGAAGCCGCGCGCTCAGCGCCGGTGGACCACCGTCGTGCTGGCCTGCGCGCTGGCCCACATCACGATCTCGCCCACGTTGACGTGGGGGGGGCGCGTCACGGCCCACAGGATCGCGTCCGCCACGTCCTCGGGCGTCAGGGGGTCCACCCCCGCGTAGACGGCCTTGGCGCGCTCCACGTCGCCGCGGAAGCGCACGCGGCTGAACGGCGTCTCGACCATGCCCGGATCGACCGTGGTGAATCGCACGCCGCTGCCCGCGTTGTCCAGGCGCAGCGCCTCGTAGATGCCGCGCACGGCGTGCTTGCTGGCGCAGTAGACCGCGCCGCCGGGGTAGACCTGCCGGCCCGCGACGCTGCCCAGCAGCACGTGATCGCCGCGGCCGCGCCGCTTCATCGCGGGCAGCGTGGCATGGATCACGTGCAGGACGCCCTTCACGTTCGTGTCGATCACGGTGGACCACTCGCCCGGATCGCCGTCGGGGAGCTTCTCGACGCCCAGCGCGAGGCCGGCGTTGTTGACCACGAGGTCCGCGTCCAGGCCGCCGAGTTCGCGCTCCACTGCCGCGGCATCGCGCACGTCGAGCACGATCGCGCGCGCGCGCGGGCACCGCGCCGTCACGGCCTCCAGCCGGCTGCGGTCGCGCCCCACGAGCACCACCTCGGCCCCCGCGGCGGCCAGGGCGCGGGCCGTGGCCGCGCCGATTCCCGAAGATGCGCCCGTGACGACGGCTCGGCGGTCCATGGGCAGAGTCCTAACATTTCTTCCGGGCTCTCCGGCAGGCCCGCGCGGGCGCCGAAGGCGGATCTCCGGGAAGAAATGGCCGACCCGGATCCAGGCCGGCCTCGATCCGGCCGATGCCCTGCACTACGCTGCGCCGCACCCCGTGATTCCCCGACCCTCGTTTCTCGCAGCCGTCCTGCTCGCGGCGTGTCCCGTGCCCGCGTCGGCCGGCGTCACGCTGTTCCACGGCGGACGCATCGTCCTCAACGACGGCAAGGGCGGCGTCGCCGAGGCGCTGCTCGAGAAGGACGGCCGCGTGCTCGCGACCGGGACCCTCGCGGAGATCGGCTCGCACGCGGCGGCGGCCGACGCGGTCCGCGTGGACCTCGCGGGCGCGACCGCGGTGCCGGGCCTGCAGGACGCGCACGCGCACCTGGAGAGCTACTCCGCGGCCGCCGACGAGATCGATCTGTTCGGCTGCGCGTCGTACGCGGCGTTGATCGAACGCGTGGAGGCCGCGGCGGCCAAGGCGCCCAAGGGGGCGTGGCTGCGCGGGCGCGGCTGGGACCAGAACCTGTGGGATCCGCCGGTCTTCCCCGACCACGGCCCGCTGTCGGCGGCCACGCCCGACCATCCCGTGCTGCTCGAACGCGTCGACGGACACGCGGCGCTCGCGAACCGCGCGGCGCTCGTCGCCGCGGGCCTGGGAGGCGTGCTCGATCCCGCGCCCAAGGTCCAGGGCGGCCGCGTGTTCCTCGACGCGGAGAAGCACGCGACCGGCATGCTGCTCGACGCCGCGACCGCGCTGGTCGAACGCGTGATCCCGGCCACGGAGCCGGCCGTGCTGCGCCGGCGTTTCCTCGCGGCGCAGGAGCGCCTCCTGGCGCTGGGCCTGACGTGCGTGCACGACATGGGCATGTCGCGTCCCATGCTGGCGTTGCTGCAGGACCTGCGCGCGAGCGGCGAACTGCGCCTGCGGGTGGTGGCGTACCTCAACGGGATGGGGGAGCTGCGCAAGGACACCTTCGCGGGGTTCCCGCTGGAGGCGGATGCGCTGGACCTCCTGTGCGTGCCGGGCGTGAAGCTGTACTGCGATGGAGCGCTGGGTTCGCGCGGCGCGGCGCTGCTGGAGGACTACTCCGACGCGCCCGGAGAGCGGGGCCTCTTGCTGCTCACCGAACAGGATCTCGCGGCGCGCCTCGCGACCGTCGTGCGCGCCGGCCTGCAGCCCGCGGTGCACGCCATCGGCGACCGCGCCAACCGCATCGTTCTCGACGCCTACGAGAGGCTCAGCGTGGCGCTCCCCAACCTGCGCACGCTGCGCCCGCGCATCGAGCACGCGCAGGTCGTCGCGCCCAAGGACTGGGAGCGCTTCCCGCAGCTCGGCGTCATCCCCTCGATGCAGCCGACGCACGCGACCAGCGACATGGCCTGGGTCTCGGCACGCCTGGGGCCGGAGCGCACGCTGGGTGCCTACGCCTGGCGCGCGCTGGCGCCCGAGCTCGGCCGCCTCGCCTTCGGCAGCGACTTCCCGGTCGAGCCGGCCGATCCGTTGCTGGGCCTGTACGCGGCGCGCACGCGGCAGAAGGCCGGCTCGCAGGGCGAGCCGCTGCTCCCCGAGCAGCGCCTCGACGGCGCGGCGGCCCTGGCGGGATTCACCAGCGGCGCGGCCTTCGCGTGCCGGCAGGAGGATCGTCGCGGCCGGCTCGTCGCGGGCTATGCCTGCGACCTCACCGTGTTCGACGTCGACCCCGTGAGTTGCGCGCCCGCGGATCTGCTGAAGGCCCGCGTGCGGATGACGGTCATCAACGGCCGCATCGTGCACGGCGGATCCTGAGCGGCGCGCGTCCGCGCGCGCCCCCGGTTGCCCGACGTTGTGACGCCGCGGGGCGGCGTCTACCATGCAGAGCCGTCCCGGAACCGTCCGGGGCCCGGACAGGAGGGTGCGCGCATGGCGGTCGAACGGCTGCAGAACTACATCGGTGGCGAGTGGATCGCGTCGGACGCCAAGGCGGTCCACGTCGTGCGCAACCCGGCGACCGGCGAGGCCATCGCCGAGTGCCCGCTGTCCGAGGCGGCCGAGGTCGACGCCGCCGCGCGCGCCGCGCAGGAGGCCTTCGCGACCTGGCGCCGGCTGCCGGCCGAGAATCGCATCCAGTACCTGTTCAAGCTGAAGACGCTGCTCGAGGAGCACGCCGAGGAGCTGGCCGCGACGGTCACGCGCGAGAACGGCAAGACCCTCGACGAGGCGCGCGGCGACGTGCGCCGCGGCATCCAGATGGTCGAGGTGGCCTGCGGCGCGCCGTCGCTCCTGATGGGGCAGGCGCTGGAGGACGTGGCCACCGGCATCGACTGCGAGTCGGTGCGCCAGCCGATGGGCGTGTTCGCGTGCATCGCGCCGTTCAACTTCCCGGCGATGGTGCCGATGTGGTTCTTCCCGTTCGCGGTGGCGTGCGGGAACACGTTCATCTGCAAGCCCAGCGAGCAGGTGCCGCTCAGCCAGCGACTCGTCTGGAAGCTGATCGACAAGGTCGGATTCCCGCCGGGTGTGCTGAACCTCGTCAACGGCGGGAAGGACTGCGTGAACGCGCTCCTGACGCACCCCTTGATCAAGGGCGTGTCGTTCGTCGGCTCCAGCCCGGTCGCGGAGCACGTCTACAAGACCGCCGCGGCGCACGGCAAGCGCGTGCAGGCGCTGGGCGGGGCCAAGAACTTCATCATCGTCATGCCCGACGCCGAGATGGACTTCGCGCTGGACGCCATCGCGGAGTCGGCCTACGGCTGCGCCGGGCAGCGCTGCCTGGCGGCCAGCGTCGTGCTGGCGGTCGGCGACGCGCACGCCAAGGTGCGCGCGGGCCTGGCCCAGCGCGCGCAGAAGATCAAGGTCGGCGAGGGCACGCGGCCGGACGTCGACATGGGGCCCGTGATCACCGCCGCGCAGAAGGAGCGCGTCGTCGGCTACATCGACCGCGGCGTCAAGGAGGGCGCGGAGCTGGTCGTCGACGGGCGCCAGCAGGGCGCGGGATCGAAGGGCTTCTTCGTCGGCGCGACCCTGTTCGACAAGGTCAAGCCCGAGATGTCCGTCGCGCGCGACGAGATCTTCGGGCCCGTGCTGTGCATGATGCCCGTCAAGGATCTCGACGAGGCGATCGCCATCACGAAGCAGCACCCGCTGGCCAACGCCAGCTCGATCTTCACGACCAGCGGCAAGAGCGCGCGCCAGTTCCGCTACGACGTCGAAGCCAGCATGGCCGGCGTCAACATCGGCGTGGCCGCGCCCATGTCCTTCTTCGGCTTCGGCGGCGCCAAGGGCTCGTTCTTCGGCGACCTGAAGGCGCACGGGCGCGAGGCCTTCGACTTCTACACCGACCGCAAGGTCGTGATCTCGCGCTGGTGACCGCTACGTCGCCAGGTAGGGCACCTGCTCGGCGGCCTCGGGGTGCAGGTGCAGCAGCGCGCGCAGCGCCAGGCGGTGAGCCCCGGGGTCCGGCGACGGCGCCAGCCACAGTTCGGCCACCACGCCGCGCCAGCGCAGGAGTTCGCGCCGGAGCCCCGGGCGGGCCTGGGTCGCGACCGTCAGATCGACCAGCGCCAGCGCGCGCTCATAGCACCCGCGCAGGTGCTCGAGCCGCTCGGGGCGCAGACACGAAGTCCCGCGCTGCATCTCGGCCGCGATCTGCAGGATCTGCTGGCCGAGCGTGAAGCGGCCCCAGCGCTCCGCCGTGAGGCCCGCGTGCTGGCTCACGGCAGCGCCTCGCCGCGGCCGATCCGCTCGAAGACCAGGTCCTGGATGCGCGCCCGCAGGCCGGCGTCCTCGACGACCATCGAGCGGTTGCCCTGCGAGGGACGGATGTTGATGAGGGACGTGAACTCGATGCATTCACCCTCGCCGAGGCCCGGCCGGTAGTTGCCGCCCCACAGGGCCGGCTGCGCGCTGCCGCGGTCCAGGAGCAGCGCCTCCGCGTCGGCGTGCAGCTCGCCACCGACGGCGACGACGCGCCGTTCGAGGTCGACGACGAACTTGACCATCTCGGGGAAGGGCCTGCCCAGGAAGGCCGCCAACTCCCCGGGCGCGAGGCGGGTCGTGACGATCCGGATCGGTTCCACGGCCATGGCGGCGCGCAGGATGACCTGCAGGATCCCCCGATGCCAGTTCCCGCGCTCCGCTGCTGCGCGCCTTGCCGCGCGCGGGCGCTCCGGGTGCAATGGCGGGCTCCACAGCCAGGAGGAACCCTTGCCCAGAATCGTTCGCGGCGGACTGATCCAGTGCTCCAACCCGGTCAACGACGAGGCGCGGCCGGTGGCCGACATCCAGGCTGCCGCGCTGGAGAAGCACGTGCCGTTCGTGCACGCCGCCGGCAAGAAGGGCGTGCAGGTCCTGTGCCTGCAGGAGATCTTCAACGGGCCGTACTTCTGTCCGAGCCAGGACAGCCGCTGGTACGACGCGGCCGAGCCCGTGCCCGGCCCGACGACCGAGGTGTTCCAGGCGCTGGCGAAGCAGCACCGCATGGTGATCGTCGTGCCGATCTACGAGCGCGAGCAGGCCGGCGTCTACTACAACACCGCGGCCGTCATCGACGCCGACGGCAAGTACCTCGGCAAGTACAGGAAGAACCACATCCCGCACACGTCGGGGTTCTGGGAGAAGTACTTCTTCAAGCCCGGGAACCTGGGCTACCCGGTGTTCCAGACGGCGTACTGCAAGGTCGGCGTGTACATCTGCTACGACCGCCACTTCCCCGAGGGCGCGCGCCTGTTGGGCCTGAACGGCGCGGAGGTCGTGTTCAACCCCAGCGCCACGGTCGCGGGGCTGTCGCAGTACCTGTGGAAGCTCGAGCAGCCCGCGCACGCGGTGGCGAACGGCTACTTCATGGGCTGCATCAACCGCGTGGGCACCGAGGCGCCGTGGGGGATCGGCAAGTTCTACGGCACGAGCTACTTCGTCGACCCGCGCGGGAACTTCCTGGCGACCGGCAGCGAGGACAAGGACGAGCTGGTGGTCGCCGACTTGAACCTCGACATGATCGAGGAGGTGCGGCGCGTGTGGCAGTTCTACCGCGACCGCCGGCCGGAGACGTACCGGGAGATGGTCGAGCTGCTGCCGTGAGCGCTGCGGCGGGCCACGCACGATTCATAGCTGCCGCACGGACCGCGCTCACGGAGTTGGGGAAGGAGTATCGATCCGCGTGGGCCGCGAGCGGGCCTTCCAACAAGGCATTCACACGCTTCGTCGAGGGGAGCCTTCTCCCCGCCGTGGCTGGCGCCATGGGCCTCCAGTACCTGCTGACCAAGCAGGACAAGCGTGGGTTCGGACAGATCGATGGCGTGCTGTGGGAGCGCGATGCATCCAGCGATTCGCGCCCGAGTTCCATTCATGACCCGCGCATCCGGGGTGCCGTGGAGCACGAGAATGCTCCCGAGCGGGCCGATGGGATTCGATCGGAACTCCACCACCTGTTGCCGTTGCCGCTCCCGCTCCGTGTGCTCTGGACCTACGCGATTCCGCCTGTCGACCGGACGAATCTGGTGCAACAGGTCCAGACCTGCGCAAGCGAGACGGGGGCAGATGCCGCATGGAGCAGTCCCCTCACGATCGTCCTTGGCGAACGCCAGTGGACCACCGGATCCCGCGAGCTCGAATGGTGTCGGCTGGTGTCTGCCTCGCTACACCCTGATTCCGGCGTGTCGGATTGGAGACCGCTGTGGGACGATGGTCACGAGCGTGGCGCCTGAACGCTTTCTTCGCCTCTGCCCTCTTGCCGGGACGTGATCCGGAAAGGACGCGGAATCAAGTTGGCGCCATCCCGGCCCTTGCGTCGCCGTGAGCCGGGACCGCGTCCAGTTCCTGCCCTGGCCCCAGCGCGGGCACTGCGCCGATCAACCCTGCGAACGACTCTGCGGAACAGTTCTCGATCAAGTCCGTGACCGTGCGCGTGGGGGGGGCCGCGCAGAAGCGATCCGCGCGCGCTGACCCCGCTCAGTTCCAGCGGAACAGCCGCAGCGCGGCCACGAACGAGACCACGCCCCAGGCGACCAGGATCGCGATGCGGACTATCTGCGAGGAGAGGTCCGCGCCCTCGAGGATGACGGCGCGCAGTCCGTCGTTCAGCGCGGTCAGCGGCAGCGCCTGCACGAAGGGCTGGATCGCGTCGGGGAACCGGTCGGGCGAGAAGAACACGCCCGACAGCACGAACATCGGCAGCATCACCAGGTTCATCAGCCCCGACACGGTCTCGATCTTGTCCGTGCGGCAGGCCACCAGCAGGCCCAGGCCCGCGAACGTGAAGCCGCCCAGCACCGAGAGCGCGACCACCTGCCACAGCGCTCCCTGCACCTGCATGTCGAACACGAGCCACCCCAGGAGCAGCAGCACGGCCATCTCGGCGAACACCAGCAGGATGCGGCTCGCCATCATCGCGCCCAGGAAGTGCCCGCGCCGCATGGGCGTCGCGATGAGGCGCTTCAGGAGGCGCCGCGAGCGCATGTCGACGAGCGCGAACCCCACGCCCCACATGCCGCCGCTCATCAGGTTCATGCCCAAGAGGCCGGGGATCAGGAAATCGATGTAGCGCGCGCCCGGCTCGGTCACGAGCACGTCGGTCGGCGAGCCCACGTCGGTGCGTCCCGCCGCGCGCTGCAGGGCGTCGTGCACGCGCTGGCGGGCGAGCGTGCTCTCGGGCCGCGTCGGGTCGAAGCGGTACTCCACCTCGTCGCCGGGGGCGACGACCAGCGACACGTGGCCCAGGCGCAGGGCCTGCGCGGCGGCGTCGGCGTCGAGTCGCTCGGTGACGAAGCCCTGGTCCGCGGTCAGCGCGGCGAGCAGCGGTTCGGCGCCGGACGCGTCCAGCACCGCGACGGCGATCTGCTCGGGCGGCTTGTTGCGGAAGGCGACGCCCAGGCCGACGGCGAGCAGGATCGGGAACCCGAAGATCCAGAACACCACGGCCGGCTCGCGCGCCAGCTCGCGCAGGCGCGCCAGCAAGAGTTGGACGAATGCGTTGCGTTCACCCATCGGCGAGGTGCCTCCCGGTCAGCGACACGAACACGTCCTCCAGGCTGGCGTGGCGCGTCGAGAGGTGCGCCAGCGTGAGCGCGTTGCGCTCCAGGTGGTGCAGCAGCGCCGGGATCGCGACGTGCGGCTCGGCGACGGTCAACTGCACCGCGCCGCCCTCGTGCCGCGCGCCGCGCACCGACGGCAGGGCCAGGAACGGCGCGAGGTCCTCCGGCGGCCGCGCGGCCCCGCCGTTCGCACAGAGGCCGAACTCGAGCACGTGGTCGCCGCCCAGCGAGCGGATCAGCTCGGCCGGCGAGCCCAGCGCGATCACCTTGCCGTGGTCGACGACCGCGACGCGGTCGCACAGGCGCTCGGCCTCGTCCATGTAGTGCGTCGTGAGGACGATCGTGCGCCCGCGCGCGCGCAAGCCGCGCAGGATGTCCCACAGCTGCCGCCGCGACTGCGGATCGAGACCGGTCGTGGGTTCGTCGAGGAACAGGAGGTCGGGATCGCCGACCAGCGCGCAGGCGACGGCCAGGCGCTGGCGCTGCCCGCCGGACAGCTTGACGACCCACGCGCCGCGCTTCTCGGTCAGCCCGACTTCCTCCAGCACCTCGGCGGCCGGCCGGCCGCGGTCGTAGAAGGACCCGAAGATCCGCAGGGTCTCCTCGACCGTGAGCTTCTCGGTGAAGCGCGTCTCCTGCAGGCTGACGCCGATGCGCTGGCGCAGCTCGCGCGCGTGGCTCTTCCAGCGCCGGCCCAGGACCTCGACGTCGCCGGACGTCGGTTCCAGGATGCCCTCGAGGATCTCGACGGTCGTCGTCTTGCCGGCGCCGTTGGGCCCGAGCAGTCCGAAGCACTCCGTCGCGCGCACCTCGAGGTCGAGGCCCGCGACGGCGGCGACGGGCGGCTTGCCCGGATAGGTTTTCACGAGATCGGTGCAGCGGATGGCGGCGGTCACGGGGCGGGGATCCTAGCGCGCGACGGGGCCTCGCGCCCGCGCGCGATCGCCGCCCGAATCCGCGCGCCAGGACCGCGCGGGAGTGATCGCGGGCGGCGGAGGGGATAGGATCGTGCTCTCTCGCGCGCGGCCGCCCCCTCCGGACCCCATGAAGACCCTGATCCAGAACGGCACGATCGTCACGGCGACCGACACCTGCGAGGCCGATGTGCTCGTCGACGGCGAGACCATCGCGACGATCGGGCGCGGGTTGAAGGATCCCGCGGCGCGCGTGATCGACGCGCGCGGACGCTTCGTGATCCCGGGCGGCATCGACGTGCACACGCACCTCGACATGCCGTTCGGCGGCACGTCCTCCGTCGACGACTTCCGCACCGGGACGATCGCCGCCGCGTTCGGCGGGACGACCACGATCGTCGACTTCGCCATCCAGGAGCGCGGCCGTTCGCTGCGGCAGGCCTGGGAGACGTGGATGGGCAAGGCCGAGGGCAAGGCCGTCATCGACTACGGCTTCCACATGATCCTGAGGGAGTCGACGCCGGCGCTGCGCGAGGAGATGGGCGCGATGGTCAAGGAGGGCGTGACCTCCTTCAAGCTGTTCATGGCGTACCCGGGCGTCTTCTACATGGACGACGCCTCGATCTTCCGCACGATGCAGCGCTCGGGCGAGATCGGCGCGACGATCTGCATGCACGCCGAGAACGGCCCCGTGATCGACGTGCTGATCGAGCAGGCGCTCGCGAAGGGGCACACGGCGCCCAAGTACCACGCGTTGACGCGGCCGGCGCGCCTGGAAGCGGAAGCCACGCACCGCGCGATCTGCCTGGCCGAAGTGGCCGATGTCCCGGTGTACATCGTGCACCTGTCGGCGGCCGAGGCGCTGGAGCAGGTCACCGCCGCGCGCGACCGCGGTCTGCCGGCCTTCGCCGAGACCTGCCCGCAGTACCTGTTCCTCTCGTACGACAACTACGAGGAGCCGGGTTTCGACGGCGCCAAGTACGTGATGAGCCCGCCGCTGCGCGCCAAGGCGACGCAGCAGCACCTGTGGCGCGGCCTGGCGTCGAACGATCTGCAGGCGGTCTCGACGGACCACTGCCCGTTCTGCATGAAGGGCGACAAGGAGCTGGGCCGCGACGACTTCAGCAAGATCCCCAACGGCGCGCCGGGGATCGAGACGCGCATGAGCCTGATGTGGGACGGCGGCGTCGTCGGGAAGCGCATCTCGATGAACCGCTTCGTCGAGCTGACGAGCACGTCGCCGGCGAAGATCTTCGGGTTGTTCCCGAAGAAGGGCACGATCGCGGTCGGCAGCGACGCCGATCTCGTGGTCTGGAACCCCGACGCGGAACTGCTCCTGTCGCACAAGACGCTGCACATGAAGGTCGACTACAACCCGTACGAGGGGCGCCGGGTGCGCGGCGCGCCCGAGACCGTCCTCTCGCGGGGCGAGATCATCATCGAGAATGGAAACTGCTCCGGGAAACCCGGGCGAGGCCACTATGTCCGACGCAAGACCCGCTAGCGCTCCGTCCGGTCCCAAGGCCGTGCCGGGTTCGACCGCGGCCGACGTGCGCGCCAAGCACAAGCAGTACCTCTTGGGCGCCGTCGGAAACTACTACGCCGAGCCGGTCGTGCTGGACAGCGGCCGCGGCATGCGGGTGCGCGACGTCGACGGCCGCGAGTACCTCGATTTCTTCGGCGGCATCCTGACGGTGTCGATCGGGCACTGCGATCCGCGCGTCACGACGCCCCTCAAGGCCCAGATCGACCGCCTGGGGCACGTCTCGACGCTCTACCCGACCGTGCCGATCGTCGAACTGGCCGAGCGCCTGGCGCGCATCACGCCCGGGAAGCTGCAGAAGTGCATGTTCACGGCGTCGGGGACCGAAGCCGACGAGACCGCGGTCGTGCTGGCGCAGGTCTACACCGGCGCGCAGGAGATCATCGCGCTGCGCCACGGCTACTCGGGCCGCTCGATCCTGGCGCAGTCGCTGACGGCGCACTCGGCGTATCGTGCGGTGCCGACGCAGATCGCGGCGATCAAGCACGCGCCCGCGCCGTACTGCTACCGCTGCCCGCTCAAGCTCTCGTACCCCTCGTGCGATGTCGCCTGCGCGCGCGACCTGAAGGAGCTGATCCAGACCACGACCACCGGGCGCATCGCCGGCTTCCTGGCCGAGCCGATCCAGGGCGTGGGCGGCTTCGTCACGCCGCCGCCCGAGTACTTCCAGATCGCCGTCGACATCGTGCGCCAGCACGGGGGCCTGTTCATCTGCGACGAGGTGCAGACCGGTTTCGGCCGCACCGGCGGCAAGATGTTCGGCATCGAGCACTGGGGCGTCGAGCCCGACATCATGACGATGGCCAAGGGCGTGGCGAACGGCATGCCGCTGGGCGTCACCATCGCGACGCCGGAAGTGGCCGACGCCTTCCAGTCGGCGACGATCTCGACCTTCGGCGGCAATCCCATGTCGAGCGCGGCGGCCAACGCGACGCTCGAGGTGATCGAGAAGGAGAAGCTGCCGGCCAACGCCGCCGCGCAGGGCGCGCGCTTCCGCGCGGGCCTGGAGGAATTGCAGAAGCGCCACCCGCGCACGATCGGGGAGGTGCGCGGCAAGGGCCTGATGCAGGCGCTGGAGCTGGTCGCCGACGAGTCGAAGGGCGACCGCACTCCCGCGCCCAAGTCGGCCGCTGCCTTGATGGAGGAGACGAAGAAGCGCGGCCTCCTGATCGGCAAGGGCGGCTTGTACGGCAACGTGCTGCGCATCGCGCCGCCGCTCACGGTCAACGCCGGCGAGATCGACGAGGCGTTGCGCATCCTGGGCGAGTCCCTTTCCGCGATTCGGGCCTAGAGGAGGACGGCGTGGCGAACCTGGCGATCGACGTCGGCGGGCTGAAGTTCCCCAACCCCTTCGTGCTGGCTTCGGGCCCGCCGGGCACCAACGGCAAGGTGATCCAGCGCTCGTTCTCGCTGGGCTGGGGCGGGATCGTGTGCAAGACGATCAGCCTCGACAACAGCAAGGTGATCAACACCGTGCCGCGCTACGGCAAGCTGCACGCGCGCGGCGCGCCCAAGGAAGTCATCGGCTTCCAGAACATCGAGCTGATCTCGGATCGTCCCTTCGACGTCTGGCTCGAGGAGCTGGCCGAGTGCAAGCGCGCCTATCCCAAGCACATGCTGATCGCGTCGGTCATGGAGGAGCACCGCCGCGACGCGTGGCACGAGATCATCGAGCGCACGCAGAGGACGGGCATCGACGCCTTCGAGCTGAACCTCTCGTGCCCGCACGGGCTGCCCGAGCGCAAGATGGGCGCGGCCATGGGGCAGCGGCCCGAGATCGTCGAGGAGGTCGTGCGCTGGGCCAAGGAGGTCGCCAAGGTGCCGGTGTGGGCCAAGATGACGCCCAACGTCACCGATCCCGCGGATCCGGCGGCCGCGGCGGTGCGCGGCGGCGCCGACGGGCTGAGCGCGATCAACACGATCCTGTGCGTCGTCGGCATCAACCTCGAGACGTTGCGGCCGATGCCGACGGTCGAAGGGTACTCCGAGCCGGGCGGCTACTCCGGCCAGGCCGTGCGCCCGATCGCGCTGCGCCAGGTGATGGAGATCGCGCGCTCGTGCCCGGGCACGCCCGTGTCGGGCATGGGCGGCGTCGAGACGGCCGAGGACGCCGCGCAGTTCTTCCTGGTGGGCGCCAGCACCGTGCAGGTGTGCACGGGCGCGATGCTGCAGGGCTACGAGATGATCGAAGGCCTGTGCAGTGGCCTCTCGCAGTTCATGGACCGGAAGGGTTTCAAGTCCGTGAAGGACATGGTGGGCCTCGCGCTGCCGCACTTCACGACGCACGCCGACCTCAACGAGCGCCAGGCCGCCGCCAAGCGCGAGCACGCGCGCAAGACCGGGCGCGACACGATGTGGAAGGGCGACATCGCGCGCGAGACGGACACGCTGGTCACCGACTAGGGACCCGGGCGGGTCCTGGCCCGGGCGGGACGGGCCCCCTGGACGCCCTGGGCCCTCCCGGGTAGCTTCGGGTCGAGGCACGGAGGACCCTCATGCGGATCGTGCTGGCCGCGCTCGCCGTTCCCATCCTGGTTGCTGCGCAAGCCGCCCTGCCGCGCGGCGAGCACCGGCGCATCCCGGCCGTGCATGTGGTCGACGCGGCGGGGGGCGGCGCCTTCCTCGACCTTCCCGCGGCGATCGCCGCGGCGACCGCGGGAGACACGCTGCTCGTGAGGTCGGGTTCCTACTCTGCGTTCGTGCTCGACGGGAAGGCGCTCTCGATCGTCGGCGATGCGGGAGCCACGGTCGTCTGCGGAACGAGTTCGATCGTCCGCCTCGTGCCGCAGGGTCAGGTCGCCCTGCTCCAGAACCTGCAGCTGCGCTCGGTGCCGGGGACCGGCTCGGACCACCTGCAGGGCTTGGGGCTCACCGACAACACCGGCGCGGTCCGGATCGAGGCGTGCGTCCTGCGGTCGGGCAGCCTCAGTCGGACCCCGGGGCTCTTCGTGCGCAACTCGGTCAACGTCCTCGTGCGCGACTCGGACTTGCGCGGCGGCAACGGACAGTTCGCCACGCCTGTGCCGGAGGTGGCCGGTCACGGCGCGGATGCGTGGAACTCCAGCGTCGCGGCCTACGGCTCGACGTTCACGGGCGGGGACGGCGGCTCCGGCTTCGGGCTGTTCGGCGGAACCGGCGGCGCGGGATGGCGGCTGGTCGGCGGGGGACTGCGCGTCGAGCGCGGTGCGTTCCGCGGCGGCAACGGCGGAGAGAGCACCGATTGCTCCTTCGGCATCGGCGGCAGCGGCGGGCCGGGCCTGCGGATCGAGCCGCCTTGGACCGCCCCCGTCGTCGAAGCCCGCGAGTCGACGTTCTCGGGCGGCGCCTATGGGATGCACGCGTGCGGCTACACGGGCAACCCGGGCCCGCCCATCTCGGCCGGCACGGGCTCGTACACGACCGCGCCGGGGCCCACGCGGACGCTCGCCGCACCCTCGCCCGTACGCGACCTGTCGACCGTCGCGTTCTCGATGGGAGGCGTCCCCGGCGAGATCGCGTACTTGATGGTGTCCGCACGCGACACGCGCGAGACCTCGGCGGTGTACACGGGCGTCCTCTTCGCCGCTCCCGCGTACCTGCTGCGCGTGGCGGTCGGGACCGTGCCCGCCTCGGGGACCCTGACGTACGCCTGGCCGATTCCGGACGAACTCGTGCCGGACCACCTGTCCCTCGTGTTGACCGCGCAGGTCCTGTTCGCCGCTCCCTCCGGCGCGCTCACGCTCTCGAATCCGCTGACGCTCGTCGTGGTCGATCACCGTTGGTGACCGCGAGCGCCGAGCGTCAGCGGCCGGCGGCGCGGCCCGCGAGCCCCAGGCGCATGCCCAGAGTGTGGAGCACGGCCGAGATCCCGAACCCCACGAACCACGCGTACGTGTAGATCGTGTCGAACACCGGCGGGACGGACGGCACGAAGCCGGCCGCGTGCAGGAAGCCGGGCAGGTTGGGCAGCACGCCCAGCACGAGCGCGACGATCGCCACGGGGTTGAACCCTCCCGTGTACCAGTACGCGCCCTTGCGCCGGTACAGGCTGTCCAGGTCGAGCTCGGTGCGCCGCACCAGGAAGTAGTCGGCCACCAGGATCCCGCCGATCGGCCCCAGCAGCGCCGAGTAGCCGATCAGCCACGTGAAGATGTAGCCGCCGCTCG
This sequence comes from uncultured Planctomycetaceae bacterium, assembly GCA_964552795.1. Lineage (GTDB taxonomy): Bacteria > Planctomycetota > UBA1135 > UBA1135 > JAEUHZ01. Next base: position 31,796 of record CAZKIO010000025.1, on the reverse strand, counting down.
TCTCGATCAGCTTCCAGGGCAGGATCACGAGACCGATCGCGGCCGTGACGTACGCGCCCATGCGGAAGGTGGCCTTGCGCGGCGCCAGGTTCAGGATCGCGTTGGCCGGCGAGACTACGTTGGCGGCGAGGTTCGTCGAGAGCGTCGCGACCGAGAGCGCGAACAGCGACACGATCACCGCCGGACCGCTCCCGATGCGGCCGACGAGCTCGGTCGGGTCGGGGATCGCCGCGCCGAAGATCACCGTCGAGGCCGACGTGACCGCGACGCCGATGAACGCGAAGAGCGTCATCGTCGTCGGCAGGCCGATGGCCTGGCCCAGGATCTGGTCGCGCTGGCTCCTGGCGTAGCGCGTGAAGTCGGGGATGTTGAGCGAGAGCGTCGCCCAGAATCCGACCATGCTGGTCAGCGCGGGGAAGAACGTGCTCCAGAAGCGGCCCTCCTTCGCGCCGCCCGGCTCGAACTGCGAGGGCGCCGCCAGCATCGGGCCGAACCCGTCGGCGCGCGCGTAGGCCCACGCGAGCAGACCCAGGCCGGCGACGATCAGGAACGGCGCGGCCCAGCTCTCCAGCGCCTTGATCGAATCGATGCCGCGCTTGAGCACCCAGATCTGGATCAGCCAGAACGCGAGGAAGCAGGCGAACTGTCCGGCGTTGATCCCGAGGAACGGCAGCTTCTCGCCGACCAAGGCCTCCGTGCCCAGCGCGCGCACGAGCTGGTAGATCGCGGATCCGCCGACCCAGGTCTGGATCCCGTACCAGCCGCAGGCGACGAGGCCCCGCAGCACCGACGGCACGTTCGCGCCGCGGATTCCGAAGCTGGCGCGCGTGAGGACCGGGAAGGGGATGCCGTACTTCGTGCCGGCGTGCCCGTTCAGGACCATCGGAACGAGCACGATCACGTTCCCGATCAGGATCGTGACGACCGCCTGCCACCAGTTCATGCCCAGGTCGACGAGGCCGCCGGCCAGCATGTACGTCGGCACGCACACGACCATGCCGATCCACAGGGACGCCATGTGGAACACCGACCAGGTGCGGCCCTCGCGCGGGGTCGGCGCGAGTTCGGCGTTGATCAGCGCGGGATCGGGATCGCGGAGCACGAGCGGGGGGGCCAACCCGCGCACCGAGCGCTATCCTCGGCCGCGGCGCGCGCGACGTTGCCACACCGGACCGCCCGATGAAAGACCCCTTCCTCGACGAGGCCCTGGCCGAGGCCGAGCTCGGCCGCCGCGAGGGCGGCATCCCGATCGGCTCGGTGCTGGTGATCGACGGCCGGATCGTCGGCCGCGGCCACAACCGGCGCGTGCAGCGCGCGAGCGCGGTCCTGCACGCCGAGATGGACTGCCTGGAGAACGCCGGGCGGCTCAAGGCGCGCGATTACGCCCGCGCGACGATCTACTCCACGCTCTCGCCCTGCGACATGTGCAGCGGCGCGATCCTCCTGTACCGCATCCCGCGGGTGGTGGTGGGGGAGAACCGCACGTTCCAGGGGCCCGAGGCCTACGTCCGCTCGCGCGGCGTCGAGGTCGTCGTGGCCGACGATCCGCGCTGCGCGGCCCTGATGCGCGCCTTCATCGCCGAGCGAGCGGAGCTGTGGAACGAGGACATCGGGACGTGACGCGCGGTTAGACTGCGCGCCAAGGAGATCCGCATGGTCCGCATCGACGTCACCTACCGCGGCAGGCTGCGCTGCGCCGCCGTCCACGAGCCCTCGGGCGCCGAACTGCTCACGGATGCGCCCAAGGACAACCAGGGGGAGGGCGCGAGCTTCTCGCCGACCGACCTCGTGGCCGCGTCGCTCGCCACGTGCGTGCTGACGACCATGGGCATCGTCGCCGCGCGGCACGGCTGGAAGCTCGAAGGCGCTACCGCGCACGTCGAGAAGGTGATGGTCGCCGATCCCGCCCGGCGCATCGGCCGCCTCGCGCTGCACGTGCGCATCCCCGGCGCCTTCGACCAGAAGACGCGCGACGTGCTGGAGCGCACGGCGCACACCTGCCCGGTGCACAAGAGCCTGGCGGAGAACGTCGAGAAGCCGATCACGTTCGAGTGGGACCCGTTGCCGGTGGCGCGGTGACGGCGCAGATCCTGCTCGCGGCGCGGAGCCTGGGATTCGCATATCCCGGACCCGTGCCGGCGCTCGCCGGCGTCGATCTCGAGGTCCGCCGCGGCGAGCTCCTGTTCGTCATCGGACCCAACGGCTCGGGGAAGAGCACCCTGCTGCGCATCCTGGCCGGGCTCCTGGCGCCGCAATCGGGCGCGGTGACGCTCGACGGCGCGCCCCTCGCCAGCTTCGCGCCGCGCGAGCGCGCGCGGCGCATCGCGCTCGTGCCGCAGTTCCTGCCGCACCTCTCCGAGGTCCTGGTCTGCGATTTCGTGCTCGGCGGCCGCTACGCGCGCGTCCCGCGCTGGAAGACCGTGTCGCTGGAGGACCGGCGGATCGCCGAGACGGCGCTGCGCGCGTGCAACGCCCAGGGGCTCGCCTTGCGCGCGCTCGACGAACTGTCCGGCGGACAGCGACAGCGCGTCCTGGTCGCGCGCGCGATCGCCCAGGAGGCCGGGATCCTGCTGGTCGACGAGCCCACGAACGCGCTCGACCCCGAGCACCAGATCCAGGTGCTGGACCTCGTGGCCGGCCTCGCGGCGGACGGCCGTTCGGTCGTCGTGGTCACGCACGACCTCAACCTGGCGAGCCAGTACGCCACGCGCCTCGTGCTGCTCGACCACGGCCGCACGGTCATCGAGGGGCCGACGGAGCGCGTGCTCTCGCGCGCGGTCCTGGAGCCGATCTACGGCCGGAACCTGCAGTACGGCGCCTGGACGGATCCCGACGGTTCCGCGCGGCCGTTCGTGCTGGCGCGCAGGGGGATGTGACCATGTCCGCGACCGACACGCTGGTCACGGCCGCGCACTTCGCCTACATCGCCGGGCGCACGGCGCGCGAGGACGCCTTCCTGGCGGAGCTGAAGGCCGCGGCGCTCGCGGCCGGGATCCCGGCGATCTGGATCGGGCCGGCGCAGGCCAGCTTCCTCCAGATCCTGCTGAAGCTGGCGCGCGCGCGCGACGTGGTCGAGGTCGGGACGCTGGCAGGATACTCGGCCGTCTGGATGGCGCGCGCGCTGCCGGCGGACGGGCGCCTCGTGACGATCGAGAAGCTGGCGCTGCACGCCGCGTTCGCGCGCGAGTGGATCGCGAAGAGCGACGTCGCGGATCGCGTCGAGGTCGTCGAGGGCGCGGGTTCGGACGTGCTGTCCGGGATGGCGGACGCGAGCGCCGACGCGATCTTCCTCGACGCGGACAAGGGCGGCTACGCCGGCTACCTGGAGCAGGGCCTGCGCATCCTGCGGCCGGGCGGGCTGGTGCTCGCCGACAACGCGTTCGCGTTCGGGCAGATCCTGGACGCGTCGCCGACCGATCGCGAGGTGCCGGCGGTGCGCGCGTTCAACGAGCGCATGGCCGCGGAGAAGCGCCTGCAGGCCGTGATCGTGCCGCTGGGCGACGGCGTGTGGGT
>CAZKIO010000025.1:0-28183 GCA_964552795.1 uncultured Planctomycetaceae bacterium | reverse complement strand
CCGCGGAGAAGCGCCTGCAGGCCGTGATCGTGCCGCTGGGCGACGGCGTGTGGGTGGGCGTGAAGACGGGCTGAGCGCGGACCCTAGGGCATCGCCAGCACGTGATCGGCCAGCGCCTCGAGCTCCGCTCGCGACAGCGTCTTGTACTTGGGCATCGGCAGCGAGTACTTGCCGCCCTGCGCGCGCAGGCGCTCGTCCTTCTCGGCGTAGGCCTGGGGGTCGATCAGGTAGTCGACGAGCTTCTCGCGCGTCCAGTGCGCGGCCTTGCCGTGCAGCGTCGGCGCCAGCGCGGAGCCCTGGCCCGACGACTGGTGGCAGACCACGCAGTTCGCCGCGAACAACTCGGCGGCGCCCGCCGTCCCCGCGCCGCCCGACGCGCCGCCGCACGCGAGCGGGACGAGGAGCGCGGCGCACAGGACGAACAGGGGGCGTGCATTGCGGGGCATGGACGCTCTTCTAGCGCGCGCCGCGCCGGCGGGCAACGCGCCCGGAGAAGAACAGAGGGCCGCGCATGCCGCGCGGCCCTCGTGCTTCGCGCCTCGCAGCGCGGTCACGCGCGTCTCTCAGTCCGCGGTGACGTTCGGGACCTGGAGGGCGACGGTGTCGCGCTGCTGGGTGTAGGTGAAGGCCCAGTCGCTCTGCGCCACGCGCTTGAGGTAGCGCTTGCGGCGCGCGCGGATCTCGAGCAGGTCGAACACCAGTTCGGGATGGCGGATCATCGCCATCAGTCGCTCGCCCTTGCGCTTCAGCTTGGCGCCCAGGCCCTTGGTGGCGCGCGCGTGCGCCTTCAAGAGGTGCTCGCGCGCCTTGTGCAGTTGCTCGTGCGTGAAGCTCGGGTGCTTGAAGCTCTCGGTGGAGTGCCAGTAGTGGAACTCCATCTCCGCCACGTCGCGGGTCAGGTACGGCTTCAGTTGCTCGTAGACCTCGGTGCCCGGGATCGGCTGCAGGATCGAGCAGCACACGGCGTCCGGCCGCGTCTGCGCGATCAACTGCTCGGTCAGCACGTGGTCCTCGGGCGTGTCCTCGGGGAAGCCGTACAGGATGAAGAACTTGAAGTACATCCCGAGCTGGCGGTTGAGCCGCGCGCCCTCGCGCACCTTCTCGGGCGTCACGCCCTTCTTCATCGTCACGAGCATGCGCGGCGAGCCCGACTCGAGACCGTAGTAGATCTTGACGCAGCCGGCCTTGCGCATCCAGCGCAGCATCTCGAAGTCCATCGTGTCCACGCGGGACTCGCAGACCCACTCGAAGAACAGGTCGCGCTTGATGATCTCCTTGCAGACCGCGATCACGCGCTTGCGCTGGATCGTGAACAGGTCGTCGAACAGCACGATCTGCGGCGGGTTGTAGGTGCGCAGGATCTGCTCGATCAGGTCGACGGTCCGCTCGGGGTTCATCGCGCGGTACTGGCGCGGCGTCATCTCCGCGTCGCAGAACGTGCAGGCGTAGGGGCAGCCGCGCGACGTGATCGCGGTCACGCCCGGGTTCACCATCAGGCGCATGTAGCGCGGGATGTCCCACAGGTGGTAGGCGGGGAAGGGGATCTGGTCGATCTTCTTCACCAGCGGGCGGCGCTGCGTCGCGGTCTGCACGCCGTCCTTCAGGAACGTGATGCCCTGGATGCCCTCCCACTTCGAACGGTCGTGCAGGTGCTCGATGATCTCGGGCAGCGTCTCGTCGCCTTCGCCCTGCACGCAGATGTCGGCGGCGCCGGCGTTGAGGAAGAACTCGGGGTTCGTGGTCGGGTGGGGTCCGCCCATGACGACCGGCCGGCCGATCTCCTCGCGCGCGATCTTGCCCAGCTCGCGCGCGCGGCGCGCGTTGGGGGTCAGCGAGGAGATGCCGACCAGCTCGGCCCACTCCATGCTGCGCTTGATGTCGTCCAGGTCGTCGATCGAGTCGTCGTGCAGGCGCACCTCGTGACCGAGCTGCTCGAGCTCGGCCGCCAGGATGCTGATCCCCAGCGGCGGGTAGATCTCGTCACGGGCGAGCTCGCCCTTGGTCACGTTCTCGTCCGCGAAGACTTCGGCGGCCTTCTGACGGATGACCTGCGATTTGGCGTAGATCAGGACGACCTTCATGAAGCGGATCCCGGTGTCGTGGGAGAGGGCGGAGAGACGTGACCCTGCCGGAAGGTAGAGATTGACCCCGGCACGGGCCGCAAGGCCCGCTGAGCGCGTATCGGATTCTATCCCCCCCCTCCCGGAGCGGCAATGCGAGGTGGCGGCGCAGAGCCCCGAGGGGGCGTGAATCGCTTTCCGGCCCGAGTTCCGCCGGCCCCTCCTCCCACGGGCGGCCGGCACCTTCGACTGCGGACCCGGCGCGTCCAAGTGCTCGCGGCGGGCCGATCCGTGGCGATCCGGTGATTCGAGCCACGCCCCGGCCGGGCCTGGACTTGCGGCGACGCCGCCCGGCGGCACGGGGGGCGGCCCCCCGCGCTCCCGCCGGCGCAGGCGCCGTACTAGACTCTGCGCGCATGCCCAAGAGGTCCGACGCCGCCGCGAGCCCCGCGCCCGCCGACGCGCCCGGGTTCGATCAGCAACTCGCCCGCCTCGAAGCCATCGTGGCCGAGCTGGAGACCGGAGGCCTGGCCCTCGAGCCGGCCATCGAGCGCTACCAGGAGGGCGCGCGGCTCTTGCGCGCGTGCCGCGCGATCCTGGAGGGGCACAAGAAGCGCGTCGAGGAGCTGACCGCGGCCGGCGACGTCGAGCCGTACGGCGCCGATCCGGACGCATCCGGCGAGGGCGCGGGATGAGCCTCACCGAAGCGCGCGCGGGCGCGATCGACGCGTGGCTCATCGAGGCCCGGGCCTGGGCCGATCGCGAGCTGGAGCGCCTCCTGCCGCCCATGCACGCCGCGCCGGTCCGCGTGCACGAGGCGATGCGTTACGCCGTCTTCGGCGGCGGCAAGCGCCTGCGCCCCGTGATCGTGCGCCTCGTGTGCGCGCACTTCGGCGGGCTGGAGCGCGAGGCCGCGCTGGCCGCCGCCGCGGTCGAGTGCGTCCACACCTACAGCCTGGTGCACGACGACCTGCCGTGCATGGACGACGACGATCTGCGGCGCGGGCGTCCGACCGTGCACAAGGTGTACGGCGAGGCGCTGGCGGTGCTGGCCGGCGACGCGCTCCTGACGCACGCGTTCGCGCTGCTCGCGCGCTGCGGTCCGCTCACGGCCGACATGGTCGGCGTGCTGGCCGAGGCGGCGGGCGCCGCCGGCATGGTCGGAGGACAGGACCTGGACCTGTGCGCCACGCGCGGCCCGGCGCGCCGCGCCGAGCGCGCGGAGGTCGAGGAGATCCACCGGCTGAAGACCGCCAGCCTGATCGCCGCTTCCGCGGAACTGGGCGCGATCGCCGCGCGCGCGCGTCCCGCCCAGCGCACGGCCGCGCAGGCCTACGGCCTGGCGCTGGGGCGCTGCTTCCAGGCCGTCGACGACATCCTGGACGTCACCGGCGACGCGGCGACGCTGGGCAAGACGCCCGGCAAGGACGAGCGCGCGGGCAAGGCGACGCTGGTCGCCGCCCTGGGCCTGGAGGGGGCGCGCAAGGAGGCCCGGGGCCTGGCGGCCGAGGCCCGCGCCGCGGGGGAACGCCTGGGAGCGGGCCCCGGCGATCTGGTGCACGATCTGGTGGACCACCTGCTGGGACGGCGCGCGTGATCGGCGGCTCGCGCTTCTGCTCGCGGCCCCGGCGTGCGAAGGTGGAGGGCGGCGGTCAGTCCGCCCGCCAGCGTCCGACATGGGCTCCATGACCGACCCGACCCGACCCTCCGCGACGGCGGGAGGCCCGCCCACCCCGCTGCTGGACGCGATCGCGTCGCCGCGCGACCTGGCGTCGCTCGCGCCCGAGGACCTGCCGCGCGTGTGCGACGAGGTGCGCCAGTTCCTGCTCGCCAGCGTCCAGCGCACGGGCGGCCACCTGGGCTCGAACCTGGGCACCGTCGAGATGACGGTGGCCCTGCACCACGTCTTCGACTTCCGGCGCGACCGGCTGATCTTCGACGTCAGCCACCAGTGCTACGCGCACAAGCTCCTGACCGGCCGGCGCGCGGGCTTCGAGGGCCTGCGCCAGACCGGCGGCATGTGCGGCTTCACGAACCCGGTCGAGTCGGAGTACGACCTGTTCCACACCGGCCACGCCGGCACCGCGATCAGCCTGGGTCTGGGCCTGGCGCTCGCCGCGCAGCACGAGCAGGAGCCGCCGCACGTGGTCAGCCTGGTGGGCGACGCGGCGCTGGGTGCGGGAGTCGCATTCGAGGCGCTCAACCACGCGGCCGCGAGCGGCGCGCGCCTGATCGTGCTGCTCAACGACAACGAGTGGTCGATCAGCAAGTCGGTGGGGGGCCTCGCGCGCTACCTGTCGAAGATCCGTTCCAGCCGCCTGATCCAGCGCGCGCACCAGGAGGTGCAGGGCCTGATCCAGGCGATCCCGGTGATCGGCCCCAAGGTCGACCGCACGCTGGAGCAGATCGGCGAGGTCATGCGCCACGCGGTCGTGCCCGGCCACATCTTCGAGGAATTGGGCGTCACCTACGTGGGTCCGATCGACGGGCACGACGTGCAACTGCTCGTGCAGCACCTGCGGCGCGCGCGCGCGCTGGACGGCGTCGTGCTGATCCACGCGCTGACCGAGAAGGGCAAGGGCCATCCCAAGGCGCCGACGCACCCCGAGCGCGTGCACGGCGTCAAGGCGGCCGAGAAGCCGCGCGAGGCGGGGGCCGAATCGCGCAAGGTTCCGCCCGAGGCCGCCGCCGCGGCGCGCGCCAGCGGCCCGGCCTACACCAAGGCCTTCGCGGACGCACTGACGCGCCTCGCCGAGCGCGACCTGCGCGTGCATGCGATCACGGCGGCGATGCCGTCGGGAACGGGGCTGGACGCCTTCGGCGCCCGCTTTCCGGCGCGCTTCCACGACACGGGCATCACCGAGCAGCACGCCTGCGCGCTGGCCGCCGGCATGGCCAAGGGCGGCCTGCGGCCGGTCGCGGCGATCTACTCGACGTTCCTGCAGCGCGGCTACGACCAGGTGTTCCAGGAGATCGCGCTGCAGGGCCTGCCGGTCCTGCTCGCGCTGGACCGCGCAGGCCTCGTCGGCGGCGACGGGCCGACGCACAACGGCGTGTTCGACATCGCGTACCTGCGCACCCTGCCCGGCCTCGTGCTGGCCGCGCCGCGCGACGCGACCGACATGGAGCGCATGCTGGAACTGGGCCTCAAGCTCGACGGGCCGTTCGCGCTGCGCTTCCCGCGCGACAACTGTCCGGGGCAGGAGCGCATCCACAAGAGCGAGCGCCAGCCGATGATCCCCGGGCGCTCGGAGTCGCTGGTGGAGGGCGAGGGCGTCGCGGTGTGGGCCTACGGCGCGCTCGTCGCGCAGGCGCTGGAGGCCGCCGAACGCCTGGCGCGGCGCGGCGTGCGCATCAGCGTGGTCGACGCGCGCTTCGCCAAGCCGCTCGACGTCGAGCGCCTGGCGCGCGACGCGCAGTCGCACCGCTGGATCGTGACGGTCGAGGAACACCAGCGCGCCGGCGGCTTCGGCTCGGCCGTCCTGGAGGCGCTCAACGCGCTGCCCGCGACGCCGGCGCGGGTGCGCGTCCTGGCCGTTCCCGACCGCTTCATGGACCACAAGACCACGCGCGAGGAGCAGCTCGCCGAAGCGGGGCTCGACGCCGACGGCATCGAGCGCACGGTGCGCAGCCTGCTGCAGGTGAGCGTGGCCTGAGATGGGCCGCGCCTCCCGATCGCGGGCCGAGCACGTCGCCGGGGCGCCGGCCGGCGTGCGGAGCGTCCTGGTGCTGGCGGACGGCCGCAAGGAGCAGGTGCGCGAGCTCCTGCCGGTGATCGAGCCCTGGCTGGCGGCGCGCGGCGCGCGCGTCACCATCCAGCGCGACCTCGACGCCTTCGACCGCGAGCGCAGCGCGGGCCTGCCGCTGGCGCGCCCCGACCTCGTCGTGGTGCTCGGCGGCGACGGCGCGATCCTGGCCGCCGTGCGCGCGTTCCAGGACGAACCCGTGCCGACGCTGGGCGTGCACTTCGGGCGCGTGGGCTACCTCGCGTCGATCGAGGCGGCGAACTGGCGCGAGGCGCTGGAGGAGGTCTTCGCCGGCCGCTCGGTCGTCGAGCCGCGCATGCGCCTGTTGGCCGAGCTCTCCAGCGCGCGTCCGACGCGCGCCATCGGCCTCAACGACGCGGTCGTGACGCGCGGCGCGTTCCAGGGGATGCTGACGATCGCGCTCAAGGTCGGCGGCCACTGGGTCACGAACTACCGCGCCGACGGCCTGGTCGTCTCCACGCCCAGCGGCTCGACGGCGTACTCGATGGCGGCCGGCGGGCCGGTGCTGGCGCCGTCGATGCAGGCCTTCGCCCTGACGCCGATCTCGCCGCAGGCCCTGTCGCACCGGCCGCTGGTCGTCGACGGCGCCGACCCGATCGAGCTGCACGTGACGCGCGCCTCGGGCCTGACCACGCTGGTCGTCGACGGGCAGGGCTTCTACCCGATGCTGGAGGGCGACTTCGTGCGCGTCACGCGCCATCCGGTCGCGTACCCCTTGCTCTCGCGCGCGGGCTTCGACCCCTTCACGCGGCTGCGCGAGCGCCTGGGCTGGCGCGGCAGCATCGAGCCCGACGTGTTCCCCGCCGGCGACGCGCCCCAGCGCGTGCGGGACGTCGACCCGGGACAGGGCGGCGTGCTCTAGCCGGCCGTCAGATCGGGATCGGCACGCGCGAGTCGCCCGAGATCTGGCCGTCCTCCATCGTCACGACGCGCTGGCAGCGCGCGGCGAGGCGTTCGTCGTGCGTGACGAGCAGCAGCGACAGGCCGCGCGCCTCGCGCTCCTTGAGCAGCAGGTCGAGCACCTTCTCGCCGGTCGCGCTGTCGAGGTTGCCGGTCGGCTCGTCGGCGATCAGCAGCGGCGGATCGAGGAACAGCGCGCGCGCGATCGCCACGCGCTGGCGCTCGCCGCCCGAGAGCTGCGCGGGCCGGTGGCCCAGGCGCTGGACCAGGCCGAAGCGCGCCAGCGTCTCCTCGGCGCGCCGGCGCAGCTCGCGCCGCTGCGCGCGCCAGCCGCCGAGTCCCAGGCCGATCATCGCCGGCAAGAGCACGTTCTCGACGGCGTCGAGCTCGGGCAGCAGGTGGTAGAACTGGAACACGAAGCCGATGCGCTGGTTGCGCAGGCGCGCGCGCTCCTCGACGCTGCACTTCCAGGCGCTGTGGCCCTCGAAGAGGACCTCGCCCTCGGTCGGCTCCTCCAGCAGGCCCAGGATCTGGATCAGCGTCGATTTCCCGGCGCCCGACGCGCCCATCAGGCACACGAGCTCGCCCCGGCCGACCTCCAGGTGCACGCCGTGCAGGACCTCGAGCGAGCGTTCGCCGACCTGGAACGACTTGCGGATGCCGCGCGCGGCGACGATCGTGCCGGCCGAGGTGCCGGCGCCCTTGTGGGTCCGCGGCGCGCGCGTGTCACTCATAGCGCAGCGCCTCCAGCGGATCGAGCGAGCCCGCGCGCCAGGCCGGCAGCGCCGCGAAGAGCAGCGTGCACAGGAACGCGCCCAGCACGATGAAGACCGACCACAGCGGGTTCACGACCGCCGGGATGTGGTCGAACAGGTACACGTCGCGGTTGAAGATCTGGATGCCGATGGTCCGCGACAGCCACATCTCGATGCCGTCGATGTTGAGCGCGCCCAGGGTTCCCAGCACGGCGCCGATCAGCGCGCCGACCAGCGCGTCCCAGAACGCGATCAGGAGGAACAGCGACGTCACGCCGCCCGGCGTCGCGCCCAGGGCCGAGAGGATGCCGATGTCGCGGCGCTTCTCGGTGACCATCATCGAGAGGATCGCGAAGATCGTGAACGCCGCCACGACCACGACCAGCGCCAGCATGATCGCCATCAGGACGCGCTCGTTCTCGATCGCACCCAGCAAGGAGCGCCGGAAGTCCTCCCAGGTGCGCACCTCGCCGGCGTTGCGGCGCGCGATCAGGCCGGCGTCGGCCAGCCTGTCGGTCAGCTCGTCGCGCACGATCCGGCCCTCGCGCTCGTAGTCCTTGAGCTTGACCAGCACCTGGCTGAACCGGCGCGGCGAGGACAGGAAGTCCGCCAGCTCGGCGCGCTCCAGGTAGATCTTCTCCAGGTCCATCTCGTTCTCGCCGGAGCGGAACGTGCCGGCCACGACGTAGCGGCGGTTGTTGACCGCGAAGTCGCCGGTGACGGGCTCGGGGACGCCGGTGACGAGCTCGATCTCCGAGCCGCGGTGCAGGCCCCAGCGCTCGGCGAGTTGCTCGCCCACGACGCAGCTCGCGAGCATCCGGCCCTCGGGCGCGTAGCCCGGCGGCGGCGCGAAGGGCCGCTCGACGTCGGCCACGCGGCTGCCGCCCCAGCGCGGGCGGTTCTCCAGCGCGGAGCGCAGGTCGGTGGTCTGGAACTCGTCCGCGACGTCGATGCCGACGAGGCGCACGCCCGAGAGCTTGCCGGACTGCGCGTCCGCCATGCGCGCGTTGGCGATGGCCGCCTCGGCGCCGCTCTGGCCCAGGATCGCGTACCACGTGAGCTGCGCGCAGCTCGCCTCGACGCGCGGGTCGGCGCGCACGACCTCCAGGATCGGCTCGGGCGCGTAGGGCACGCTCGCGGCGCTGCGGCCGGGCAGGTGCAGCGGCTCGATGATCAGGTCGGAGAGGCCGCCGCGTACGCTCTTCTTGGTCTCCTCCAGGAAGCCCGTCATGATCGAGAGGATCATGATCAGCGCGCCGACGCCGACGATGATGCCGACGACGCCGATGACGTTGGTGCGCCGCGCGATCAGGTAGCGCCAGGACAGGAAGAGGCGGTACACGGTGCTCCTAGGTCTCCGCCGGGGCCGGGCCCGGACGCACGGCGCGCGCCTCGGGCTTCATGGCGGGGAAGAGCAGCACGTCGCGGATCGAGTCCTGCCCGGTCAGCACCATGACGAGGCGGTCGATGCCGATGCCCAGGCCGCCCGCGGGCGGCATGCCGAACTCCAGGGCCTGCACGTAGTCCCAGTCGACCTCGCCGGGCGCCTCGGGATCCTGCGACGCGACCTGCTCCTCGAAGCGGCGCGCCTGTTCGGCGGGATCGTTGAGCTCGGTGAACGCGTTGCCCAGCTCCATGCCGGCGACGTACAGCTCGAAGCGCTCGGCGAGCCGCGGATCCTCGGGCTTCTGCTTGGCGAGCGGGCAGATCTGGACGGGGTAGTCGACGACGAACACCGGCCCCGACAGCGAGTCCTCGACCGTGGCCTCGAACACGTCGTTCATCAGCTTCCAGGGATCGTCGACGAGCGCGATCTCCAGCTCCTTGGCGCGCGCGCGCACGCGCGCCGCGTCGTCGTACGCAAAGCCGTTCTTCTCGCGGAAGAGCTCCGTGTACCCGCGGCGCGGGAACGGCGCGGCGAGCTCGTACTCCTGTCCGCGGAACGTGACGCGCGTCCCGCCGTTCACCGCGCGCACGGAGCGCTCGACGATCTGCTCGCTGATCTCCATCATGCGGCGGTAGTCGGCCTGCGCCTCGTACAGCTCCAGCATGGTGAACTCGGGGTTGTGCCGCTGGCTGAGGCCCTCGTTGCGGAAGTTGCGCGACACCTCGAACACGCGCTCGAGGCCGCCGACGATCAGGCGCTTCAGGTACAGCTCGGGCGCGATGCGCAGGAACAGGTCGCTGTCGAGCGCGTTGTGGTGCGTGACGAAGGGCCGCGCCGCCGCACCGCCGGCGATGGGGTGCAGCGTGGGCGTCTCCACCTCCAGGTACTGCTGTTCCTCCAGGTAGCGGCGGATCGTCGACAGGATGCGCGAGCGCTTCACGAACACGTCCTGCACGCCCTCGCTGGCCCACAGGTCGACGTAGCGCCGGCGGTAGCGCAGCTCCTTGTCGACGAGGCCGTGCCACTTCTCGGGCGGCGGCGCGACGGCCTTCGCGAGGAGCTTCACCTCGGTGGCCCACAGCGTGGGCTCGCCCTTCTTCGTGTGGCCCAGCACGCCGGTCACGCCGACGAGGTCGCCGCCGTCGAGGAACTTGCGCTGGTCCCACCACTCGCCGAGGCGGTCGCGCTCCATCCCGACCTGGATGCGGCCCGAACGGTCCTGCAGCGGCGCGAAGACGAGCTTGCCGAAGTCGCGCAAGAGCAGCAGCCGGCCGGCGATGGTCAGCGGCGCGCCGGCCTGGACCAGAGCACCCGGCGCCTCGGGCGTGCCCGCGCCGTCGAGCAGCTCGCGCACCGGCCGCGCGTCGAGGCCGCGTGCCGGATAGGGGTCGAGACCGGCGGCGCGCAAGCCTTCGATCTTGGCGAGGCGGTCGGGGTGGGCGAGGTCGGTCATGGGCGGCGCGTCAACCTAGCGGCGAACCCGGGACCACCCAAGCACCGGACGGATCTCTCACGGTCTCTCGCGGACACATCCGCTCGGGGAGTCGGGCGGGAGGACGGGGGTGGTGGAGGATAGGGGAGTCGAACCCCTGGCCTCGACAATGCCATTGTCGCGCTCTACCAACTGAGCTAATCCCCCGTGTTGCCAGTCCCGGCGACGCGCGCCGTCTCCCCGCGGGAAACCCGCGAGGGGGCAGCAAGATGCCCACGGCGCCGCGGCGAGTCAATCCCGGCGGGCGGAACGCGCGATCCGTGCGGCGCGCGCTGCTATCCTGCCGCGCTCACCCGACCCTTCTGGACCCCGGAGGCGCCCCCCCCGTGAGCCAAGCCTACGATCCGGCCCGGTTCGAACCCCGCTGGCAGCAGCGCTGGCGGGAGGCCCAGGCCTTCCGCGCGCGCAACCCCGGCGAGCCCGGCTTCGACCCGCGCCAGCCCAAGTACTACGTGCTCGACATGTTCCCCTACCCCTCGGGGTCGGGGCTGCACGTCGGCCACGCCCTGGGGTACGTGGGGACCGACATCGTCGCGCGCAAGAAGCGCATGGAGGGCTGCAACGTCCTGCACCCGATGGGCTGGGACGCGTTCGGCCTGCCGGCCGAGCAGTACGCGATCCAGACCGGGCGGCACCCGCGCGAGACGACGGCCGAGAACACGGCGAACTTCCGGCGGCAGCTCGAGCTGATCGGCCTGTCGTACGACTGGTCGCGCGAGGTCGACACCAGCGACCCCGCGTACTACCGCTGGACGCAGTGGCTGTTCCTGAAGCTCCACGAGCGCGGCCTCGCGTACCAGGCCGAGGTGCCGGTGTGGTGGTGCGAGGAGCTGAAGACGGTGCTGGCGAACGAGGAGGTCATCAACGGCCGCTCGGAGCGCGGCAACCATCCGTGCGTGCGCCGCCCGCTCAAGCAGTGGATGCTGAAGATCACGGCCTACGCCGAGCGGCTGCTGGCGGACCTGGAGGGCATCGACTGGCCCGAGTCGATCAAGATCCAGCAGCGCGAGTGGATCGGCCGCTCGGAGGGCGCGGAGATCCGCTTCGCGCTGGAGAGCGCGGGCGGCGAGGCGCTGACCGTCTTCACGACGCGGCCCGACACCCTGTGGGGCGCGACGTTCATGGTCGTGGCGCCCGAGCACCCGCTGGTCGCGCGGCTCACCAGCGACGAGCAGCGCGCCGCCGTGCGCGCGTACGTCGCGGCGGCGGCGACCAAGAGCGAGATCGACCGCGCCGACGCGTCGCGCGAGAAGACCGGCGTGTTCCTGGGCAGTTATGCCATCAACCCGGCGTTCGAGCCCGGCGATCCGCGCGCGCGCGTCCCGGTGTGGGTCGCCGACTACGTGCTCGCCACGTACGGCACGGGCGCGATCATGTCGGTGCCCGGCCACGACGAGCGCGACTTCGCCTTCGCGCGGGCGTTCGGACTGGAGGTGCGCGAGGTCGTGCGGCCGCCGCGCGGCCAGAAGGGGCTCGCCGACGGCGTGTGCTTCACGGGCGAGGGCACCGCCGTGAACTCGGGGCCGATCGACGGCCTCGCGACGCCGGAGGCCGCGCGCCGCGCGATCGAGCTCCTGGTGAACAAGGGCGTCGGGTCGGCGCGCGTCACGTACAAGCTGCGCGACTGGCTGTTCTCGCGCCAGCGCTACTGGGGCGAGCCGTTCCCGCTGCTCCATCGCGCCGACGGCGCGATCGTGCCGGTGCCCGAGGACGCGTTGCCCGTGGCGCTGCCCGAGATGACGGACTTCAAGCCCAGCCCCGACGGTTCGGCGCCGCTGGCGCGCGCGACCGAGTGGGTGCGCACGATCGATCCGCGCACGGGCCAGGCAGCGCGCCGCGACACGGACACGATGCCCGGTTGGGCCGGGTCGTGCTGGTACTGGCTGCGCTTCATGGACCCGCGCAACGAGCGCGCGGCGTTCAGCCCCGAGGCCGAGCAGTACTGGGGGCCGGTGGACCTGTACGTCGGCGGCGCGGCGCACGCGGTGATGCACCTCTTGTACGCGCGCTTCTGGCACAAGGTGTTCTTCGACGCCGGCCTCGTGCACACCTCGGAGCCGTTCCAGCGCCTGTTCAACCAGGGCATGGTGACCGCGTTCGCCTACCAGGACGCGACCGGGCGCCTGGTGGCCAGCGACGAGGTCGTCGCGCGCGGCGACGGTTTCGTGCGCAAGGCGGACGGCGAGCCCGTGCAGCAGATCGTCACCAAGATGGCGAAGTCGCTGAAGAACGTGGAGAACCCCGACGACATCATCGCCGAGCACGGGGTCGACACCTTCCGCCTGTACGAGATGTTCATGGGGCCGCTCGCCGAGTCGAAGCCCTGGAACCCGCGCGACATCCCCGGCTGCAGGCGCTTCCTGGAGCGCCTGTGGCGCGTGTACGTCGATCCCGCGACCACGGCGCCGGTCCGTCCCGAACTCGCGGCGGGCGCGGCCGAGAAGCCGCTGGAGGGCGACACGGCGCTGCTCGAGCGCGCGCTGCACAAGGCGATCGCCCGCACCGACGAGAGCTTCACGGCGCTGAACCTGAACGTCGCGGTCGCCGCGTTCATGACCTTCGTCAACGAGGCGACGCGCCTCTCGGCGGCGCTGACCCGCTCGCAGGCCGAGCGCTTCCTGCGCCTCGTCGCGCCCTTCGCACCGCACGTTGCGGAGGAGCTATGGAGCCGCATGGGCCAGCCGGGCCTTGTCGTCCAGGCGGCATGGCCCGCCGTCGAGGCGCGCTGGCTCGTCGAGGACGAGATCGACGTCGTCGTGCAGGTCAACGGCCGCGTGCGCGCCACGATCCGCGCCGCGCGCG
The DNA here is from genome assembly GCA_964552795.1 of uncultured Planctomycetaceae bacterium. Classification (GTDB taxonomy): domain Bacteria; phylum Planctomycetota; class UBA1135; order UBA1135; genus JAEUHZ01. Next base: position 15,020 of record CAZKIO010000025.1, on the reverse strand, counting down.
CCGCCGAGCGCGCGGACATCGAGAACGCCGCGCGTGCCGCGGTGGCGGTCCAGCTCGCCGGCCAGGCGATCGCGAAGACCGTCTTCGTCCCCGGGAAGCTGGTGAATTTCGTCGTGAAGGGCTGAAATGGACCGACCGCGCCGCGGCAGCGCGGCAGGAGGTCGTCGCATGTCCCCGCGTGCCCATCTCGTGCTCCTCTCGGTGTCGGCGGCGGCGCTGCTCGCCGCCTCCGCGTGTTCGCGCGTCGTGAAGGCCGGCGTCGCCGGATCGGGCGTCGCCGCGCGCGAGGTCCGCGCGGTCGACCCCTTCACGGCCGTCACCGCGTCCGGCTCGCTGAAGCTCGTCCTCGCCGCCGGCGCGGAGCAGCGGGTCGAGGTCGAGTGCGACGACAACCTGCTCGCGCACCTCTCCACGCAGGTCCGCTCCGGGCGGCTCTGGATCGGCCTGGAGGACGGCAGCTTCCGTCCGCAGGTCCCGATCGTGGCGCGCGTCTCCGTGCCCTCGATCCACAGCCTCTCGACGAGCGGCTCGATCCTCGTGGAGGCGGCAGGCCTGCACGGTGAGTCGCTCGACGCCAGCGCTTCGGGGTCTTGCATCCTGCACCTCGCGGGCGAGCTCGACCGCCTGGAGGTCCACGGCTCGGGATCCACGCGCGTCGAGGCGTTCGACCTGAAAGCGCGCGCGGTCACCCTGAGGCTGAGCGGCGCCGGCGTGGCCAACGTGCACGCCCTCGAACGGCTCGCCACCCACGCCGCGGGGTCCGCGACAGTTCGCTTCCGTGGGGACCCCGTGCTCGAAACGGACATCTCGGGCGTCGCCACCATCCGCTCGGAATGAACCTCCGGCGCGCCTGGATCGCTGTCCCCGCGCTGGCCCTCCTGGCGGCCGGCTGCGTGATGGTCGTGCACTCCAAGGGGGCCGAGGCCCACAGCCCGTTGCTCGCGCCCGCGCCCGTGCGCGAGGCGCGCAGCGTCGACGCGTTCCGCCGCGTGCACGCCGAGGGCGGGGTCGACGTCGAGTTGCGCGTGGGCACGGCGCGCGCCGTGCACGTCGAGGGCGATGCCGGCCGCCTCGCGGAGGTGCGGACCGAGGTGCGCGGCGACACGCTGCTCGTCACCTGGCACTACGACGGCGCGCGCTGGCGCAACGGGCCCCGCGCCGTGATCGACGTCGAGGCGCTCGACGGCGTGGTGCACGCGGGCGCCGGCTGGATGGCGCTCTCGAATCTCGATCAGGAGCGCCTGGAGGTCGAGCAGCGCGGCACGGGCGACGTCCTCCTGCGCGGGCGGGTCGGCCTGCTCGTGGCGCGGATCTCCGGGCCGGGCGACGTCGACGTCGCCGCGCTCGAAGCGGCCGGCATCGAATCCGAGGTCAGCGGCCGCGGGCGCCTGCGCCGCGGCGCGGGCAGCGAGCGCTGAGGCGCGTGACGGGAGCCGCAGGGGAGTGGAACGGCGCGCCGCCGCGGATATCGTGCGCCGCGTGCGAGGCCAGGCTGCGATGCGGGGGCGCGAAGCCTTGGCGCTGTGCGCCGTGGCGTTGCTCGTGCGCCTCGCGTTCGCCCTGGTGCTCGACACGCCGGCGCAGACCGCGAGCGGCATGTGGGAGTGGGGCTACGAGGCGGGCTGCATCGCGACGTCGTTGCGCGAGGGCCAGGGCTTCGCGAACGCGTGGACGCGCGACGTCGCGCCGTGGGACCTGGGCTCGGGCGCGACCGGCTGGCTGATGCCGGCGTACCCGGCGTTCCTGGCTCTGCTCCTGGAGTGCACAGGCGGCCTCGCGCGCTCGACCGCGTGGTGGCTCTTCGCCGCGCAGGCCGTCGCCTCGGCGATCACCTGCCTCTTGGTCGCGCGCGTGGGCACGCTGCTGGGCGCGCCGCGCGCCGGGCGCCTCGCCGCGTGGGTGCTCGTGCTCCACCCGTTCGCCGTGTGGCACGCGGCGCAGACCGTCTGGGACACGACGTTCGCGGCGCTGGGGTTCACGCTGGTTCTCGAACGGCTCGCCAGCGCGGAGCGCGGGTCCCGCCCGCATGCCTGGACGCTCGCGGGCGTGGCGCTGGGTGCCGCGCTCCTGATCAACGCCGCACCGCTCGCCGTCGCTCCGGTCGTCGCCTGGGTCGCGTGGCGCGCGCGGCCGGGATTCGGCGCCTGGATCGGCGCGGTGGCACCCTGCGCGCTGGGCGCGTTCGCGCTGGCGCTGCCGTGGATGCTGCGGAACCTGGGCGAGGTCGGCACGTTCTCGCTGCGCACGAACCTGGGCGTCGAACTGCGCGTCGGCAACCACGAGGGCGCCGACGGCCGCTACCGCCGCGACCTGCACCCAAGCCATTCGCCGGAGCAGTTCCTGCGGTATCGCGAAATGGGCGAGGCCGCGTACGCGGACTGGGCCCTGGACGAGGCGCTGGACTGGATCCGCGCGAACCCCGGACAGTTCGTGGTGCTGTCGCTGCGGCGCGCGCAGACGTGGTGGATCGGCGAGGCTCCCTGGACGGATCCGCGCACGAAGGGCGGGAAGAGCGCGCGCGAGGACCCGCTGAGCTGGATCAAGTGGATCGTGCACGGCGCGGGCGGCGTGCTCGGCCTGCTGGGCGCCGTTGCGTGGGCGCGCGCGCGGCGCGAGCCGCGGCCGTACCTGCTGCTCCTCTTCCTCGTGCCGCCGGTGTACTGCGTGACGCACGTGATGGAGCGCTACCGCTGGCCGATCGAACCGCTGCTCGTCCTGGCCGCTGCCTGGCTCGTCGAACACCTGTGGTCGCGGCGCCGCGGGAACCCGGAGGCGGCGCCGGACCGGCCGCTGCGGTAGATTCCGCGCATGGCGAAGGACGACAAGAAGCCGCTCAAGAGCTTCAAGGACCTCCTGAAGGCGAGCGGCGGCACGCCGCGCGAGGAGCCGCGGCCGGAGATCGTGCTGGCCGGCGAGCTGGGAGAGCGCGCCGAGGCGATCGGCGAACAGGCGCTGGAGGCCACCGCGCGCGGCCGCATCGCCAACCGTCCGCCGGCGTTCGCGGCGATGGACACGGGGCCGGCGTGCTACCGCGACGCCGACAGCGAGGAGATGCAGCTCCTGGCGTCGTTCCGCGTGCGCACCGTGTTCCCGCCGGCCGTCCTGGCCGAGGTGTCGGCCCTGCCGCGCGATCCCGACCCCGCGGACTACACGGGGCGCCTCGACCTGCGCGAGCGGGCGATCTGCACGATCGACGGCGAGGATGCCAAGGACTACGACGACGCGATCTCGCTGGAGGAGCTTCCCGGCGGCGACGTGCGCGTCGGCGTGCACATCGCGGACGTGTCGCACTACGTGCGGCCGGGCACGGCGCTGGACGACGAGGCGCTGGCGCGGGGCACCAGCGTGTACCTCGCCGACCAGGTCGTGCCGATGCTGCCCGAGGCGCTCAGCAACCACCTGTGCTCCCTGGTCGGCGAACGCGACCGTCTGGCCTACTCGGTCCTGATGGTGTTCGACGCGAAGGGGCAGCGCCGGAGCTTCGAGACCGGCAAGAGCGTGATCCGGAGCCGGCGGCGCTGCACGTACCGCGAGGTGCAGGAGCTGCTCGACGGGAAGGACTCGCCGGGCGTGCGCGAGATCCGCGCGCGCGGCCTGGAGCCGATGCTGCGCGGTTTCCAGCGCTGGACCGTGCTGCAGCAGAAGATCCGCGACGCCAAGGGCTCGCTGCGCATGCAGAGCGTCGAGAAGAAGTTCGTGTTCGACGAGCGCCACGAGGTCAAGGCGATCGTGGACGCGCCGCGCTACTTCTCGATGGCGCTGATCGAGGAGACGGCGCTGGCGGCCAACCAGGCGGTGGGGGACTTCTTCCGCGAGCGCGGCCTGCCGACGATCTACCGCGTGCACCCCGAGAAGGACCCCGAGGAGATCGCGAAGGTCGCCAAGCAGCTCGAGGAGCACGGCATCCGCGTGCCGCAGAAGCAGCGGCTGACCGGCCGCGACATCGCGCGGATGATCACGCTGGCGCGCAAGAAGCGCAACGCCGAGGCGCTGATCCAGCGCATCATGGGGCTGATCGAGCGCGCGGTGTACGAGGTGCACGACCACGAGGACGTGGCCACGCACTTCGGACTCGCGCGGCAGGCCTACCTGCACTTCACGTCGCCGATCCGGCGCTACCCCGACCTGATGGTGCACCGCTGGATGCACTCGATCACGACCGGGCAGGAGGCGGCGTCGCGCGAGCTCAAGACGCAGGACCTGCTCGACGACCTGAACGACGTTGCGTCGCACTGCTCGATGCAGGCCGACATCGCCGAGATGGCCGAAACGGCCATCCACGACCTGAAGGTGTGCCAGTACCTGTACCCGCACATCGGCGAGAAGCTGAACGCGACGGTGCTGCGCGTCTCGCCGCCGGGACTGGAGCTGCAGCTCGTGGACTTCAACACGACCGGCTTCTTGCCCTCGCGGGCGATCGGGGACAAGGTCGAGATCAAGGGTCCGACGATCCAGATCCGGGCCGCCAAGCGGGTCTTCTCGTTCACCGAGGGCCACCCGATCGCGGTCAAGCTGAAGGACGTGGACTTCGTCCGGCTGCAGATCCTGCTCGAGCTGGCGTGAACGGGCGGCGGGCGCTCGCTACCCTCTGGGCATGTACGAGACAGCCCTCAACGCGCATTCGATCCTGCGGCTCGCGGTCGTCCTGATCGGACTGTACGCCTTCCAGCGCGCGCTGCGCGGCTGGCTCGGCGGGCGGCAGGTGTCGGCGGGGGACAAGTTCTCCGGAGTCCTGTTCATGATCGTCGTGGACGTGCAGTTCGCGATCGGGATCCTGCTGCACACGCTGTGGAGCCCGCAGACCAAGGCCGCGATGCAGGACATGGGCGCCGCCATGAAGGACCCGACGCTGCGCTACTGGGCCGTCGAGCACGGCACCATGATGCTGCTGGCGGTGATCGTGGTGCACGTCGGCGCGCGGATGGCGCGCGCCTCGAAGCACGACCGTGCGCGCTTCCGGCGCACGGCGCTGGCGTTCGGCATCGCGCTCGCGATGTTCGTTGCCGGCTCGCCCTGGCCGTGGAGCGCGCAGGCCCGGCCGATCCTGCACTTCCTGGGCTGAGCGGACCCTTCGCGCCGCCGGCTGCGGCCGCTAGGATGCGCCGAGCATCCGCGCGCGCCCGTAGCTCAATGGATAGAGCTTTGGTCTTCGGAACCAACGGTTGCAGGTTCGAGTCCTGCCGGGCGTGCCACCGAACCGCGGCAGGAAGCCGCGGCCCGGGCACGACCGATCCCGGGTTCACTGCGCGTTCGCGCGGATCTTCAGCCGCGTGACGCCCTCGATGATGCTCTCCGGCATCCCGGGCGCGCCCCGCGAGGCATCGAAGACGACGGTGAAGCGCACCATGTCGGGCCGCGGCGTGAACAGGTTCAGATCCTTCGGGTGGCTGACCCAGGGCGTCACCGAACCGGGCACGACTGCGGTCGCGAGGTCGACGTCGCACGGATCGTGCAACAGGACCGCCGAGCGGGCGCCCTGGAAGCGGACCACGACGTACGAACCCGTGACGCCGACCTCCTCGAACAGGTTGCCGAAGTGCGCCTCGATGCTCTGGCCCGGGAACGGGCTGTTGTTCGCGTCGCGGTACGAGTACACGGCACCGCTCGTTCCCCACAAGACGTCCATGTCCCAGCCCAGCCGGTCCACGGGATTCGGCGCGCCGGGATTGTCGACCTTGAACTCGAGTTGGGTGAAGCTGCACGCGGGCCGCATCCAACACGACACGGCGCCCGAGTAGGTCTCGGGACGGTGCCGCGGCGGCTCCCACGCGCCGATCGAGAGCACGTTGATCGCGTTCGTCCCCACGACCGTGGGGTCCGTCGGCAGGATCAGGGGCGCGATCGCCGCCGCCGTCGGCGACATCAGCAAGCCCTCGAGGCGGAGCAGGCCTGCACCGCCCGCGCCGCCGCGACCGTTCAGGCTGTTCGCACCGCCCGCGCCGCCGTCGATGGCGAGGCGCGGCGGGGCCGCCGGCGCGAACGCGCCGTCGGGCATGCTCACGGCCTGCAGCCGGATCGCGCCACCGGAGCCTCCGCCACCGGGTGAAGTGCGTTTGGAGCGCAGCGCGTTCTGTGAGGTCTCGCCCGGCAGAACGATGGGCGCGCTGCCACCATCGCCGCCACCAGCGTCGATCAGGCCGGAGAGCGAGAAGTTCGAGCCTCCGGTCGCCACCTGGATCGCGCCGCCGCCGCCGCCGCCGCCCGCGCCCGAGTGGTCGCGGTACAAGGAGATCGTGAAGCCCGGTCCATCGCAGGCGGGGAAGAGGCCGGCCGACTCGGTGGCGAACAAGTGCGCACCGCCGCCGCCGCCACCGGATCCACCGCGCAGGTAACCCGGATCGGCCGCCAGCTTGCGGACGACCGGCGGTGAGCCGGGCGGTTCGAGGCCGAGCTCGCTCGCTGGACCGCCGCCCCCGCTGCTGCCGGGCACCGGCAGGTTGGAGGTTCCATTGAGGTTGGTCAGCGGGCTCGTCGCCGGAACGCCGGGTCGACCGTCGGTGGCGTAGCCCCCGCCCCCGCCAGTCTGCGAGACCTGCGCGCTCAGACAGGAACCTCCGATGTTCGAGAACCGCAGATCCCCGTTGCCGGGCGGCGTGAGGTTCGTGCTGGTGGGCGTCGCGGCCGGGAAGTGCTGGCCCCCGAACCCGGCACCGATGAAGTCGAAGCGACCGACGCCGTCACCGCGCAGGCCGTCCACGCGCAGCTGCAGGTCCGGCACGTCGACCCCGCCGACGAACACCAGGTTCGTGCCGCCCGAGTCGAAGCGCGTGGCGCCGTCGCCACCCTTGCCCGCGTTGGGACCGCCGGCACCACCGGGCCCGCCGAGGGTGCTGTTCGAGGGGTGCGGCAACGGCGTCGAGCCGCTGACGTCGATCAAGCCGTGGATGCCGGTGTCGCCGCGCGAGAAGATGCGGGCCGGCCGCGTGCCGCGGATGACCAGCGTCCCATTGGGCTCGATCAGCAGCTTCGAGAACTCGAAGATCCCGTCCGTGACCTGGATCGACGGCTGCGTCAGCGGCGAACTCGGGTCGTAGTCCACGCCCGGCACCAGGTTGGTCATGACGTCGTGGATGCCGGCCGCGTTCAACGGGAAGGTCGTGCTGTCCGTGTCCAAGGTGACGACCGAACCGCTCGGCACCTTCAATTCGCCCAGTCGGCCGCGTCCGCCGCCGTGTCCGCGCGTCAACCGGCCGGATCCCCAACTCGCGCCGCTGCGCGCCGCGTCGAGGTTGGCTGCGTTCGCGAAGTCCTCGCCGTCCGCGTCGGGGAGCGTGATCTCCACGGGAGCGGAACAGGGCACCCACGTGATGGAGAGCGCGTTCGTCAGGTTGAACGTCGCGGGCGTGCAGAAGACCGCGGGATTGCGGTACCACACCTGATAGGTCCTCGTTCCGCCGAGCGCCGGCACTGCGCCGGCCACCGACAGGGATGCGTTCCCCGGCTCTGGATACTGGGACATCCCTCCGACGCTGTTGCCGAGCGCGAGCCGCACATTGACGCCGCCGGTGCAGCGCAGTCCGTCGCCGAACGGGAGGCCGAGGCCGCCGTTCGTCTCGGTCGTGCCCTGGAAGTACAGCGCGGCGCCGTCGGGCATGCCGGTCGCCACGAGCCGCACGTGGTCGGCTCCGATCACGGCCTGGCCCGAGGCCGCCAGGTTGGCTCCGTTCGCCTGGATCGAATTCGCGCAGCCGTTGCCGGGTGCGCCGAAGTTGCCGCACGGGCAGGCAGCGGACGGTGCGGATCCGAAGCAGTACGCGCGACCGGCCGAGGCGACGACGACGAAGCTCCAGTTGTCGATGCCGGCATCGACCGTGGCGCTCGCTCCGCCCAGCGGCGTCACCAGCGACCGGAAGTACCCCAGTTCCATCGGTGCGCCCGCGGCCGAGAAGTCCGGATGGACGCTGTGGTCGAGCGGGTCGGGCTGGCCCATGCTGGCCCACACGAAATCCGAAGCCACCAGGTTCCGGCGCTGCTTGGAGGTCCAAGTGGTCTCGGACGTCGACAGGTGCGCGCCGAGGACGAACACCTTGTCGCCCTGCCGGATGCCTGGTCCGGATCGTTGCCCTTCACCAGCGCCCGAGAGCAGCAATCCGTCCTCGGAGTAATCGATCCAGGCCACGGCGCCTTGAGAGGCGGGCGAGTAGATCGCGTTGCGATGGAACCCGATCACGGCAGACCTCGTCGTCGAATCCGGCGCGGCCTGGACGGTCATCACCATGCGTCGGAACGCGCCGGGGTTGCCGCCCGTGGTCTCCTGGGACGTCGGGGTCGAGCCACCGTTGCCCGAGGTCAGGACCGAGAGGACCCAATCCGTGCCCGCGAAGGTTCCATCGAAATGGCCCACGCCGCCGAGCGCCCGTGTCGTGGAGGCGAGGGCGAGGACGGCGAGCCACTGCAATCCGACGCGCAGGGTCGACACGGAGGAAATGGGGGAGGATTCCGTCTCGGGTGTGAACTGCATGGGTTCCTTCGAGGGCTCAGTTCGCCTGCATGGGGGCCGCATGTCCCGGTTGCGATCGGGAAGCGCCATTCAGATGGCCGGCTCTAGGCGGGCGACGGCTGGTAGTAACGACACCTGGGCTGCGGTCATCCTCCGATTCGGTGGCTGGCTGGAGACCGCCAGCTCCGGCCGCCGCGACCCCCTCGATGGTTCTCGGAAAGCGGGAAATCTGGTGCGAAAACCGCCTCGCCCCCCACGGCGCAGCCCTCGGGGTACTGCCCGCCGATCGTCCTTGCTCCAGGTCGGACCGCCGCGCGCGGAGCGGGACGGAGCGTGCACCGTGCCCGGTGCGCACTGCGCAGGCCCCTGGTCGTGAACCGCCGCAATCCGAGTGCGCAGGAAGTTGGAGCGAAGATCGGCTCAAAGCTGCGTGGCAAGTCTGTCGGCGAGCCTCAGGGAGACCAGGCGACTTCGAGTCCGTTCGTCAGATTGAAGAGCGCGGCCGTGCAGAACGCCGCCGAGTTGCGGTACCAGACTTGGTAGGTGCGCGTCGCGCCGCCCACCGGGACGAGGCCGCGCACCGAGATCAGGGGATCCGTGCCGACGCCCGCGCCGAACGACGACGCTCCGCCGGCGGAGGTCTTCGTCCCGAGGCGGAAGATGGTCCCGCCCGCGCAGCGCAGGCCGTCGCCGAACACGGCGCCCAGTCCGGCGCTCTGTTGCGACGTGCCCTGGAAGTAGAGCGCTGTCGCGCTGGTCGGCATCCCCGAGGCCGACAGGACGAGATCGTCGGCCGCCACGCTGGGGAAGCCGCTCGACACGAGCAGGCCGCCGCCGGTCGCGAACGAATTGTCGCAGCCCCTGCCTGCCGCGCCGGCGTTGCCGCACGGGCAGGGCGTCGCGCTGCCGTCTCCCGAACAGAATGCCGTGATCGGCGGCAGGAGATCGATGCGGAAAGCGCCCTCGATGCCGCCCGCGAGTCGGCCGCGGAAGGCGATGAAGCGTCCCTCGGGGCTGATCGTGAAGCTCGCGGGATCGAGGGCTTCGATCACGCTGCCGCCGGAGGTCGTCACGCCCTCCTGCACCAGCAACTCGCCATCGAGGAAGAGACCCTCGTCGCGCGTCGTGTCCGGATCGCTCCAGCTTCCGTACCACACGACCTCGCCCGCGTCGGTCAGGTGGACCGGCCCGCCCACTCCCAGGGAGACGAGCGTGGACGGCGCGATCGCCGCGAGCGCCTCGCCTTCGTGGAAGCGCTGGGCCAGGACGCCGCCGGTGGAGACGACGATGCGGTCGGTGATCGGGCCCCAGTTCACGTCCGCGGCTCCGATCACCGCGACCCAGTCGTGGGCCGCGTTCAGGTCGGCGCCGGCCAGGGCGGTCCAATCGAACTGCATGCCGCCCGGACCGTTGTCCCAGGTCGCCAGGATCATCGTGCACACGGTCGGCCCGCCCGGCCCGGTCGTGAGGTCGCGCAGGATCGCATCCCGCTGGCCGGCGTTCTCGCGCACGTAGAACACGCTGTGTCCGTGCTCGTCGAGGGCGGTCGACTCGGGGCGCACCGGAACGGAGTCCGTGAAGCCGCTCGAGAAATCGGGCATCGGCCACTCGGTCCGGTAGCGGACGTACTCCGAGACCGGCGCTCCGGAGCCGTCCACGGTGATCAGCGAAAGGAACTCGTTGTGGATGAGGAAGCCCCCGGTCTCGAGGGCTGTTCCACCCAGGAGGACCTGGCCCGAGTCGTTGACGAACACCTCGTTGAAGTCGGTGTACGTCGCGGTGACCCAAGCGCCAGCGCTGTCCAGTGGCGCCGAGCCGGTCTGGGCCACGAGCGTGTCGCCGTAGTAGACGGCCCGGGCGGACGTGGAGAGATCGAGGATCCAGGCCACGTCACCCGAGGCGCTGACGTCGAACGACGCGAACCCCGTGATCGTCGCACCCGCCGGCGCGTTCACGGCGTCGCCGACGCGCTTCGCGACGGTTCCATCCTGCAGCACCGCGGTGTCGGTCGCGGTCGTCACGCGCAGCAGCCAGCCGCCCGAGGCATCGACGGCGACGCGATCCCCCAGGGAGGTGACGGTGCCGATCCCGGCGACGGCGTCGCCTTGCCGGATCAGGGCCACCGGCGGACCGCCGGCCGCGGCGAGCGCGAGTGAGTGCGGAGTGCACAGTACGCTGACGAGCAGCGCTGCCACCGGAACTGCGAGTCTCATGCGATCTCCTTCTGGCTGGACTGCCAGCGTCGGCGGAGGTCGCGATGGAACGGCACTGCGCCGGCCCGCAGTCGTTGCGCCGGCGCCGGGCGGAGTTCGGGGAACGAGCGGCGCCCGGAGCCGGCGGGGCGGGAGGTGGACCGCGGCATCGTAGACCTCGCCCGCGGGGAGCGCGAGCGCGCACGCCGCGGGCGGGAATCAGGCCCTCGATCAGCGCGTCAGGGCGACCACGCGACCTCGAGGCCGTTGGTCAGATTGAACGTGGACGGCGTGCAGAACGCCGCCGCGTTGCGGTACCAGATCTGATAGGTGAAGGACCCGCCGGCGGCCGGGACCATGCCGCGCACGGACACCGGCTGCTGGCCGGCTCCGGGGTAGCTCGACGCGCCGTTGACCGCGGCCAGCGTGCCCAGCCGGATGACGGAGCCGCCCGCGCAGCGCAGGCCGTCGCCGAAGACGTTGCCCAGCCCGCCGTTCTGCTTCAGCGAGCCCTGGATGTACGTCACGTTGGTGTTCGAGGTCAGCGCGCCGACGAGGCGCAAGCTGTCGCTGGACACGCTCGGCCAGCCGGTGGCGGTGAGCTGCGCGCCGAAGGCCGTGAGGGAACTCGCGCAACCGTGCCCGGGCAGGCCGCCGTTGCCGCACGGGCACGCCGTCGCGCTGCCGTCGCCCGAGCAGAACAGCGCGACGGGCACGCCGGGCTGGATGCGGAACAGCGCCTCGACTCCGCCCGCGAGGCGCCCGCGGAACACCGCGTAGCGACCGTTGGGGCTCAGCGAGAGCCCGGCGGGATTCAGCGCCTCGATCACGACGCCGGCGACGCGCGTCACGCCCTCCTGGACCAGCAGCTGGCCGTCCAGGAAGATCCCCTCGTCGCGCGAGGTGTCCGGGTCGTTCCAGTCTGCGTACCAGAGCACCTTGCCGTCGTCGGTCAGGAACACCGGCGTGTCGTACGGGATGGCCTGGATCGTCCAGGGGGCGATGGAAGGGAGCGCGTCGCCCTCGACGTGACGCTGCACGACGGCGCCGCCCGTGCTGGCGAAGATGTGCACCCCGCTCGCGCCGCCGGGCGTCAACTCCGCGCGCGCCTTCGAGACCCAGCCGTTGGCGGAGTTCAGGTCCACGGCGGCCCCGACCAGTTGCGTCACGATGTGGCCCGCGGCGCCCGCGGGGAGTCCCTTCCCCAGCCCGAGCGCGATCGAGGTCCCGCAGCACGTCGACGTCAGCCCGAAGGTCTCCGTGTTGATGACGAGGGTCGCGTAGTTGAAGCCCGAGCGACCCGAATCGTCCAGGGCTGCGGCTTCGGGCCGCACCGGCACGGAACTCGTCACCGCGGTTCCCGAGGTCCAGCCGTTCGCGATCCGCACGCTCTCGTGGGTCGGCGTGCCCGTCGTGGTCACGCTCACCACGGACACGTAGTTGTTGGAGGGGAACGGGAAGCTCCCGACGGCGCCCAGGGCCAGGAATTGGCGGTTGTCGTTCGGCTGGCCGTGCAGGAAGGTCGCGTAGGTCAGTCCGGTGCCCCACTCGTTGTTGGAGTTGAGCGGCGCGTTGCCGGTCAGCAGCGCGAGCGTGTCGTCCCAGTAGAAGCCCGTCTTGCCGTTGGAAAGGCGCAGCGTCCACACGACGTTGCCCGCGCCGTTCACTCCGAAGCTGACGAGGTTGGTGATCGTGACGCCCGCAGGCGCCGAGACCGTGCCTCCGACGCGCCGGGCGACCGCGCCGTTGCGCAGCACCGCCGAGCCCGTCGCGCTCGTCGCGCCGACGAGCCAGCCGCCGGAATCGTCGACCGCGACGCGGTCGCCCAGCGAGGTGACCACGCCGAGCGTGTCGATGGTGTCGCCCGCGCGAACGAGCACGACGGGCGGGCCGCCCGTCTGGAGGGGTGCGGCGAAGGAGGGTGTGGTCGGGACCAGCGCGATCGCAGCGACCGCGGGCAGCGCGAACTTCATCGGGGCCTCCCTTGCGAGGGAGGCGATCCTAACGGGAGTTCCCGGGAGCTGGGGAGGGGCGCACGCCCAACGGACCGTCGGGCGTCAAGCCGACCAGACGACCGCCAGGCCGTTCGTCAGGTTGAAAGTGGACGGCGTGCAAAACGCGGCCGCGTTGCGGTACCAGACCTGGTACGTGCGCGTCGCACCGCCGGCCGGCACGAGACCGCGCACCGAGATCAACGGATCGCTGCCGACGCCCGCGCCGAACGACGACGCTCCACCGGCGGAGGTCTTCGTCCCGAGGCGGATGATGGTCCCGCCCGCGCAGCGCAGGCCGTCGCCGAACACGACGCCCAGGCCGCCGTTCTGTTGCGTCTCGCCCTGGAAGTAGAGGGCCGTCGCGGTCGCCGGGAGGCCGGAGACGGACAGCACGAGGGTGTCCGCGCCGACGCTTGGATAGCCGGTCGACACGAGCAGCCCGCCGCCGGTCGCGAACGAGTTGTCGCAGCCCTTGCCCGCGTGTCCCGCATTGCCGCAGGGGCAGGGCGTCGCGCTGCCGTCGCCGGAGCAGAAAGGTGTCACCGGCACGGCGAGATCGATGCGCAAGGCGGCCTCGACGCCGCCGGCGAGCCGGCCGCGGAAGACCACCCAGCGTCCGTTCGCGCTCAGCGCGAGCGCCGCCGGGTCGAGAGCCTCGATCACGACGCCGGCCGCCGTCGTCACGCCTTCCTGCACGAGGATCTGGCCGTCCAGGAAGATGCCCTCGTCACGCGTGGTGTCGGGGTTGTTCCAGTTCCCGTACCACAGGATCGCGCCCGCGTCCGTGACGAAGATCGGCGTGGAGTACGGGATCGACTCGATCGTCCAGGGCGCCACGGCCGCCAGCGCGTCGCCCTCGCCGCGGACCTGCGACCCGCTGGCGCCCGTGCCGGCGAAGATGCGCACGGAACTCGCTCCGCTCGGCGTGATGCGCGCCTTGCCCTTGGCCACCCAGCCGCCGGTCGCGTTGAGATCCGCACCGCCGCCCAGTACATCGGTCAGCACGGCCCCCGACGGCCCGGGCGTGAAGTCGTCGTCGTAGAGCACCTCGGTCACCCCGTTGCCGCAGCACGCGCTCGTGATGCCGACGCTGGAGACGAAGCCGAAGGCTCCGTACTCGATCAGCGAACCGCTCGCCCCGTCGATCGCCGAGGCCTCGGGTTCCACCGGCACCGAGTCCACGATCAACGAGCCGATGATCGGGTAGTTCCAGCCGGTCCGGATGCGCACGCTCTCGCTGACCGCGAGGCCGGATGCGTCGACGGAGACCACCGAGACGAAGGGCACGTTGAGTCCACCGCTCGCGTCCGCCACCTCGCCCGTGAGCAGGATGCGGCCGTTGTCGTTGGGCTGGCCGTGGCGGAACGAGTGGTAGGTGGAGGTCGAGGCGAAGCCCCACTCCAGGTTCGTGTTCAGCACCGTCGACCCGGTCTGCAGGGTCAGCGTGCTGCCGCGGTAGATGCCCGTGCGGCCGTTGGAGAGTTCGAGCGTCCAGACCACGACGCCCGCGCCACTCACGCCGAAGCTCTTCAGGCCCGTGATGGTGGCGCCGGCTGGCGCCGGCACCGCTTCGCCCACGCGATGCGCGACCACGCCGCCGTGCAACACCGCCGTTTCGCTCGCGGTGGACACCCTCACCAGCCAGTTGCCCGCGTTGTCGACGGCGACGCGGTTGCCCAGTGCGGTGACGGTTCCGATTGTCGCGACGAAGTCGCCCTGGCGCACGAGCGGCACGGGCGGGCCGCCGACGGCGGCGAGAGCGGGGGCCAGGTTCGACAGCGAGACGAGCGCGAGCACGGCGGTCGGCGGAGCGGCCAGTCGCATGGGAAGCCTCCTGGTTGGACGGCCGACCCTAGCAGGGTTCGGCGCGGAGCACGACCGCCGGGCACCCGAATCGCTATCCTGCGGCTGGAGAGCCGGCCACAGTGAGCGACACCGCCAGCCGCAAGGTGCGGGAGATCCGTGATCGTGTCGCGGGGCTCCCGCGCGCGGAGCGCGAGCGTGAGCTCGACGCCTGCTGCGGCACGGACACCGGCCTGCGCGCCGCGGTCGTGCGCCTTCTGGACGCCACCGATCCGCACGAGGAGGCGGCGCTGGTGCGCGTGGCGGAACTCGCTCGTCACGCCGCGCCGCGCCAGCGCTACGAACTCCAGGGCGAGCTCAGCCGCGGCGGGATGGGCGCGATCCTCAAGGTCACCGATCGCGCGCTGCGGCGGACGCTGGCGATGAAGGTGATCCTCGATCGCGGCACGCCGTCGGGCCCGGGGACGCCGACGCCGGTCGAGCCCCAGGCGCTGGCGCGCTTCCTGGACGAGGCGCAGGTGACGGGCCAGCTCGAGCACCCCGGCGTCGTGCCCGTGCACGAGCTGGGCGTCGACGCCGACGGCCGCGCGT
>CAZKIO010000024.1:0-64323 GCA_964552795.1 uncultured Planctomycetaceae bacterium | reverse complement strand
GCCGGGATGAGTCAGCCCGGGGGGGGCAGGTGCATTGGGCTGGGACAGTACCCCGCTATCCTGTCGGGCGCCATGCATCGCGTGAGCCTCGTCCTGAGCATCTGGGCCCTCCTGGCGGCGTCCGTCGCGGCGCTCGCCTCGCTGGCGCGCCCCGACGCGGGTCCGCCGATGCCGGAGGCGCGCGCCAAGCGGTCGATCGAGAGCGCGCTCGTGCCCGAGCGCGAGATCCAGCGGCCCGCATCGCGCGTTCCTCCCGCGCCCTCGGAGTTGTCGGGCACGGTCGCGCCGTCGACCTCCGCGACCCAGGACGCGCCCGCCGCCGATCGGGTGGAGGATGCGGTCGCGCGGCCGCCGGAGAGCGCCGACTCCCAGCGCGGCGAGGAGCTGATCCAGGGCCTGGGCCCGCTGCCGCGCGGCGTTCCGGCCGAGGAGGAGGGGCTGGGCGTGCACGTGCTGCGCGCCGACGGCAGTCCGGCGAGCGGCGCGGACGTGCGCTGGATGCAGCAGAGCGATCTCGATCGATGGCGCGCGGCGGGCGTGGCGGTGGACGACGTCGACCCCGACGAACTGCTGCGGCGTTCGGAGCGTTCCGTGCGCGCCGGCAGCAATGGCTTCGCGATGCTGACCAGCGAGAAGGGCACGATGGTCGTCGACGCGCGCGTGGGGGACCAGTACGGGCACACACGGCTGCAGCGCGAGGAAACGGGGCACGTGCGGATCCAGCTCCACCGCGACTCCACGCTCGCGATCCAGACGATCGACGATCGCGGCGCGCCGCATCCCGGGCTCGACGTCGTGCTGCGGACGGCGGACTGCCGCACGATCTGGCGCGCGCGGTCGAGCGCCCCGGACGGTCGGGCCGTGTTGCGCCATGCCGACGGGTTCCTCGCCGCGGCGGGCGTGCAGGGTGAGGAACTGCTTCTCTCGCTCGATGCGCCGGACGCGGCGGTCGTCACCGTCTCGCGCGGACGGATCCCGGTCGATTCGGTGCATCTCGCGCGCGTGAGCGGCGCGACGGTGCGCGTGCGCGTCGAAGGTCCTGACGGCGCGCCGTGCATCGAACCGACGCGCGTGCGCATCGCGCTCGCCGGCCGCGAACCCGACTGCCGCGCCGTCTCCGAGCGCGAGACGAGCACGGGCGAGGCCGAGTTCCGCGACGTCCCGGCCGGCGCGCGGCTCCTGGTCAGCGCGGGTCCGGGCTGCGGGCCGCGCGAAGTGCGGACCACGGCGACCGCCGGCGCGGCGGGAGAGGTCCTGTCCCTCACGCTGCGGCATCCGGTGCCGATGCCGCGCGTCACGTGCCGTCTGGTCGACGGCTCCGGCGCGCCGCGCGCGGATTGGTCCATCGAGGCGTTCCTGGCGCTCGACGGCAAGGCCGACCCCGCCCCTGCCGCGTGGACGTTCCAGAGCGCCGCCGTCACAGGGCAGGACGGCGCTGCGCGGCTCGACCTGCCGGCGTGGGACGGGGCGCACAAGCCGCTCCTGATGCTGGTCGCGCGCAACGCGTGGGGACGCGTCACGGTCTCGTCCCTGTACGCGCTGGGGGCCCAGCCGCCGATCGACCTGGGCGAGGTGGACGTGACCGACTGGCCCGTGCTGGTGCGCGGCGTCGTCGTCGACGGCGCCGAGCGGCCGCTGGAGGGCGCGTGGGTCGAGCTGGTGACCGCCGACGGGGGCGTGGATCGGCGCACCCGGACCCGCGCCGACGCGCAAGGCCGTTATCAGATGCGCGGACCGACCGAAGCGGGCGACGTGCTGCTGTTGCGCGCGACCGAGCCTGCTCAGCGCGCGGCGACGGCCGATCTCGCGGCGCGCCGCGGCGACCGTTCGGCGCGCATCGTGATCGCCGTGCACGGTAGCCTGGGCGGCCGCGTCCTGCTTCCCGACGGCGCGCCGGACGGGGCGGTCCTGGTGCGCGTGGAGCCGCGCTCGGGCCCCGACCTCGCGTTGACGGTCGACCACGAAGGGCGTTTCGAGTTCAGCCAGGTCGAGCCCGGCGAATGCCGCGTGACGTTCCTCCCGCAGGGCTACGACGAGGCGGTGTTCGTCCTCGACGGCGTAACCGTCCCGCGCGGCGGCGCGGCGCGCGACGAGCGGCTGGCCGCGGTCGACCTGCGCGCGCTCGTGACCGCGCTGGAACTGGAGATCGTCGACGAGCGCGGCAACCCGATCCAGAACTGCTGGGTGGGTCCGCCCGCCGAGGGCCGCCCGCGCGGCCGCATGTTCGCGGCGGAGGAGAACCGGGTCCAGGTGCTGGCCTCCAGCGGCGCGAAGGAGGTTCAGGTGTTCGCGGAAGGCTACGAGCCGGCGCTGGTTCCGGTGCGCGCGGGGCGGCAACGCGTCGAGCTCGTGCCGCTGAAGAAATGAGCGCGCGGCGCCCGCGCGTGCTGATCGTGGCCGGCCACGACAAGAGCGGCGCGGGCGTCGGCGCCGACGTCGCGGCGCTGTCGGAGCTGCCCGTCGAGACGGTCGTGGTCGTGACCGCGCGCACGGACCAGGACGACGGCGCGCTGCGCGCCGTGAACGCCTGTCCGCCCGAAGCGTGGTTCGACGAAGCGCGCGCCGCGGCCGCGCACGGCATCGCGGCGCTGAAGTTCGGCCTGCTGCCGGGGCCCGAGCACGTCGCGCGTGCCGCACGCCTCGTCGAGTTCGTGCGCGCGCGCGAAGGCGTCGCGCTGCCGATCGTGCTCGACCCCGTGATCCGCGCGTCGAGCGGCGGCGTGTTCCTGGACGCCGCCGGCGTGGAGAGCCTGCGCGGCGAGCTGCTCGGCCACGATCTCGTGCTGACGCCCAACCTGGACGAGGCGGCGCGGATCGCGCGCGTGCCGCTCGCCCCGCTGGTGAGCTCGCCTGCCGCGCGCGAGGACGCCGCGCGGCTGTTGCTGGGGCTGGGCGCCGCGGCGGTGGTGCTGAAGGGCGGGCACGGCGCCGAGGATCCGGTGCGCGACCTCGTGCTGGAGCGCGGCGGCCGCCGCGCGTGGCTGGAGCACGCCCGCGTGGCGGGCGGGAAGATCCGCGGCTCGGGGTGCCGGTTCGCGTCCGTGCTGGCGGGAGCCCTGGCGCTGGGAGAGGCGCTGCCCGCGGCCGCGGCGCGCGCGGGCGAGCACGTCGCGCGCCGGATCGCCGGGGCGTCGGGGCCGCAGTAGGGGGCCGGAGCGCGCGGCGGGGGGAGGCTCGGGGCCGGGCTTGCCCTGGCCGGTCAGCGCGCTATCCTTCCTCCCCCGTTGCGGCTGTAGCTCAGTGGTAGAGCGCCACCTTGCCAAGGTGGATGTCGAGGGTTCAAGTCCCTTCAGCCGCTCCAACCTAGGTCTCGCTGATCCCCAGGTTTGGGGAACCTGCCCACGGTGGGCAGTGCAGCTCGGACAGGTCCGTGGCCGGTAGTCCTACCGGCCATCAAGCCTCCCAGACTGCCATGCCTCACCGACACCACACGGTTCCCGGCTATCGCTTCCACAAGCGCACCGGCCAAGCTGTCGTCACGCTCAGCGGGCGAGACCACTACCTCGGGAAGCACGGGTCTCCCGAGAGCCACGCCAAGTACCAGCGCCTGATCGCGGAGTACGTCAACCACGGCTTCCGCATGCCGGAGCTGGGCGCGCGCGCGCCCTTCCTCGTGGCGCACCTGTGCGACCAGTACCGGGCCTTCGCGGAGCGCGAGTACCGGCACCCGGACGGAACGCCGACCGGGACCGTCGAGAACACCAAGCTCGCGATGCGAGGCTTGTTCGAGTTCGCCGCCGACCTGCCGGCGGAGGAGTTCGGGCCCCGGCTCCTGAACCAGCTGCGCGAGCGGATGGTCGAGCGCGGGCTCGCGCGGGCCACGATCAACGACCGCATCGGGATCGTGAAGCGGGCCTTCAAGTGGGGCGCCGAGAACGAGCTGCTCCCCGCGACCGCGTACCACGCTCTCTGCACGGTCCGGGGCCTGCGGCGCGGCCGCGGCGGCGCGCGGGAGACGGACCCGATCCGGCCGGTCCCGGAGGAGCACGTGAGCAAGGCGCTCCCGCTCATGCCGGAGCCAGTGCAGGCGATGGTGCAACTGCAGCTGCTCACCGGCGCGCGGCCCGGCGAGATCGCCAGCATGCGGGCCTGCGACATCGACCGGAGGGAGAGGACCTGGCTCTACCGGCCGGTGCTCCACAAGAACTCCTGGCGAGGGGAGGATCGCGTGATCCCCCTGGGTCCGGCGGCGCGCGAGATCGTCTCGCGGTGGATGAGGCCGGGGCTCCAGGAGGGCTTCCTGTTCTCTCCCCGGGAGGCGGAGCGTCTCCGCCACGAGCGCGCGCGTGCCCAGCGCAGGACCCCGCTCTACCCGAGCCACATCCGCGCGCAGGCCAAGCGAAGCCAGGCGCGCCCTCGCGCCAAGTTCGGGGACCGGTACGAGGTCGACCAGTACCGCCAGGCGATCGTCCGTGCGTGCGTGGCTGCCGGCGTGCCTCCCTGGCACCCGAACCAACTCCGCCACAACGCTGCTACGCGGCTGCGCGAGCACTTCGGGCTCGAGGTCGCCAAGGTCGTGCTCGGGCACCGCCTGATCGAGACCACCCAGATCTACGCCGAGGCGGACCGGAAGCGGGCCATCGAGATCATGGAGCAGGTCGGGTAGCCCGGTAGTCTGTGCGCTGCTGGGTGGCCGGAGTCGGCCACCCCAACAGGGAACCGAGCGGGCGCGTCTCGACGCCGCCCGCTCGCGCGCAGGAGGGGCCGTGGACCTCAGCAAGGACGATCCCTACGTCGAAGTCAATCTGCTGGAGCAAGCGCTCGCGCTCGCGCTCCAGGTGCCGCGCTTCCCTCCGAGGAAACGCACCGGCCGTGAGCGCGAGCGCTACGACCACGCAGTAGAGGCACTCTCGGAGTTCCTCTCCGAGGAGCGGGTCCGCATCCGCAAGCTCATCGCGCAGTTCCTCGGCCTGGGCACGTTCGAACGAGCGCACCTCGAGACCGCCATGACGCCCGAGAACTGGGGCAGTTCGCGAGCACACCTCCGATTCAGGGAGGACTTGGTCGAGCAACTCCTGACCATGCGTCGTCAAGCACTCGACACCCTGCGCGTGCTGCCTACGCCCGACGAGCAGGGCAGGTGGGTGCGGGCTGCTCCCTACGTCTTGAGGCCCGAGGGTCCAACCTGGGCCGAGCTCCACGAACTGGATCACCGGATCCTACCGCTGCTAGTCGAACGCCGACTTGGTGCCAAGCAGCTGGCTGCCAAGCTGGGAATACGACCGGACGCGGTCCGCGACCGGACTGCGCAGCTGAAGCGACAGGGGGTCCTCGATGGTCCTCGCGGCGGTGGGTACTTCATCCGACATGTGCCGATCGGAGCCCCAGCCGACTTGTTCGCCTCGGGCTAGCGACGGGGCACTCCGGCACAAATCGGCCACACTGCAGACCTGCGAGCGCCACACTCGCACCACACTTCGCTCAGGGAGAGAATTTCGCAGCCACAAACTCGCCACACAAATGCACCGGCGAAAGCTGCACTTCGAGCGGAAGATCGGCAGCAGCGCGCACCTACCTGCGCTGGAGAACGCCGACGATGAACCGCGAACCGCTCGATCCAACCTGCAAGAAGCTCCGTCCCCTCGCCGAGTACACCGAGAGGCTCCCCAGCCGCTGTCGCGGCAAGAAACTGAACCGCGCGACCCTGTGGCGCTGGGTCCTGCGAGGCTCGCGCGGAGGTGGGATCCTCCGCACGGTCGCGCTGGGCGCCGGGCGCTTCACCTGCGACGCATGGGTGTGTGAGTTCCTCGCGCCCGGCGGTCTGCGAGGGGGCCCTGTCCGCCCCCCTGCCCAACTGGGCGAGGCGGAGCGCCGGCGGATCGCCCGGGACCTGGGAGCGGATCCCGACCGGAGGAGCGCGTGATCCCGCATCGCTTGGCATTCGCCTGCGATGGTGGGGGGGATCCCGGGGCTGGCAGGCTGCCTGAGCGCAGCACCGTCGGCCGGGTCTCGAAGCTCAGGCTCGCGAACCGGAATCCCGCAGCGGGGCTCTCCGGCGCCGTGGCGAGCGGAAGCATGGTGCAAGGGCGGGGCGGCCGGACGATCGGGTTGGACCACAGACTCGGGAAGGGGGAAGCGGGCAACGACCAGCCGATGTCGACCCGCCGCACCTTCCCGCCCGGAAGGCCCCCCGAGTTCCGGCCGACCTCACCCTTGCGCCACCTCCGAACTGCGGGCCTTCCGGGGCAACGCGCCAGTTCGGCGTTCCCCCGCCCCTGGAGAGGGGCGGGGGCGGAGGGGGTGGGGTGATCGCGGCGAGCCTGCCCGTAGCACGCGACACGCGTATCACCGCGCGCGCGCGTTGGCTTGTCTCAGAGAAGAACATCTGTGCCCCAGGCGTCGCGGGCAGGGAGGCCTCCGATGTCCGGATCGAAGCGTGATCCGCTCGCGGGCCCCATCTACCTCGATCCCGTTCCCGGTCGCATTTCGCTGTGGAGCGTGCGCGTCTGTGAGCAGCGCAAGGCTGTGATGTACCTTTGGCCGAAGGACGGGGGCGCTGAGGAGCACGAGATCCGCGCCGTACCGTTCCTTTGCCATTCGTACCGCTGTCGCAGATGCGGTCCCTACGTCTTTCTCGATGACCACAGGCGCATTGCAGCCGGGATCGAGAAGCTCCCGTGGTGGCTCTACACGGTAATCACCTTCGATCGTGGCAGCCATCCAAGCCCGTGGGACGCCTACCGGGACTCTCACAGCCTGTGGCACGACCGGCTGTACAAGCGGCTAAGGCGCCACTTCCCGGACATCGTCTTCATCAAGACCTGGGAGCGTCACGTGCAGGGTTCCCCCCACCCGCACATGAACTTGGTCCTTGGAGGTGCGAGCCTTCAGGCGTACGTGGAACAGCTGGGAACCTGGGAACAGCCTCACGCGAGAGCAGGGCACGGGATGGGCCGCTTGGTCGTCTTCTCGAGGTTCCATGATCAACTCTGCAGCATGATCGACGAAGCCGGCTTCGGCCGGAGGGGGCACTGGAGCGAGATCCTGCGCAGCGAGACCGGGATCGCTGCCTACTTGGCCAAGGCTGCCAGCAACGTCGCCAATCCACGGTTCAAGTCCGGAGATCAGACACCCTACGGCGCTCCCAAGGGGTTCCGTCGGCTCGCAGCTTCTCAGCGCCTCCTCCCTCCGCGTCAGCGCGGCAATGGACTCCTGACAGGCTTTGTGGTCGCGGAGAGTCCAGAGCTTCACCCGGTGGTGAACGGGCGCCTACAACTCACACCTGAGGAGATTGCGGAGGAGCAAGCTTGGCGCGCGGTTCAGTCATGGATGGCGCGGCACAAACCAGGTGTCCGGGTAGCGCACGACTCGAAAACACCTGGACCACGCGCGTCCGGCTATGTTCTGGGGTCCATCTCCCCATGAAGACCAGGATTGCCTTCTGACTCGTGGTCATTCGGAGCTTCATCGTCGCCAGTCTGCGCTGCATCGGCCCCGGGCGTCTGCTGGATGGTCTCCTTCGCACTCTCGCGATTAGCACTTGTGGGACTAGGCCGATCGTCTTGGGTAGCTGCCGAATGGGCCGGGGCCGGGGGAGGTGGGCTGAAGCTCGGGAAGCTCACAAAGGCCCACTTAATCACCGCGCGAAGAGGATTGCCAGTGATCGGAATCGGCACCGAGACGCGATTCACGTTTAGGGAAGGGACTCTGCCAACCCCTTCGATTCTAAGTCCCCAAGTTGCATAGCGCGAAGCCGGACTGGACTTCCACACCTTGTCAAGCTCTCGGATGTTGTCGTCGGGCTCGTCGCGAGTGATCAAGCACCCTCGCAAGAATGCCATCCGGAAGTAACTGGCCTTGCGGGCCTCGGAGAGCGCCAGTTCGGAGGGTACGATCTGTCGGAGCGTGTCGGCCGTGAGTTGAGGATCCGAGGCAAGATAGCCGCACACCAGCGCAAGACTCCAGATCAGTTCGCAACTATCGTCGCTACGAAGGAGTGGACATCCCTCTTCCGAAGTCGTGCGGCGAACCGTATCAACGACCAGGTCTGCGATCGAATTGGCAAGGTCCTCTGCGGCCTCCGATCCAGCATGGAGGTAGCAGGCCGCGGCCAGGGCCGTCGAATACAAGGCCGCAAGTCCATCGTCGACGTGTGAAACAAGAGGCTCTGCAGCAATCGGACGGCCCGCGATCACCACAAGGGTCTCCTCCAAGAACCTCACGGTGGCACCCAGCGCGGCTTCGGCCTCTCCTCGGCCAAGGGCGCAGGACTCCCATAGCCGGAGTTGCAGTCCACCCGAAGACTGCAACCAAGCACCCGGAATCAAGAGGTCGCTTGGCCGATGAAATGGCTCGGACAACCTAGGCAGCGAGGCAACGACGACAAGGCCATCAGCCCACACCCTCAAGTAGTGATTTCGCACCGCGGCATCGCTCAACCCGCTGATCAGTGGAAGTGCATCAACAAGCCCAAGTACTGCGGGCTCCATTACGTGTCGCAAGTTCGCGTGGTTGCTACTGAGTGCAATGCCGCGAAGCGCGTTGGCGTTACGCTCCCAATCCTCCATTGCTCCTAGGCGGATGTATCCATGGGAGGAAATCGCTATTGTGGATACGCAGACGTTGGGGATCTCTGATGTCTGGGAGGCAATGTGCTTCATAAGCGTGCCCCTGAGGAACGATAGCGCTCTTGATCTGAACCCCGCGTGATCAGAGCCTTCTATCGGGAGCACGCAGGCGCGTTCGACCGATTCGATGACCCGGACAGCCGCCAAGTCACTGTCCACGGCCGCGAATTGTGTGACAGCCGAATCGGCAACCTGAAACAAGACGCGAGTCACGCCGCTCGGGGCCCCAATGGCGCCGCCAGTGCTGCGGGAGTAATCCATGAACATGTCAAGCGCGGCCACCCAGAAGGTGTGAGCCGGCCAAGTGAGGCCTTTTGCCTGGGCGCCCCTGATGCCCTCCCAGAGTTGCCTCAGCATTCCCGCAAGGTCGTCCAGTTCGGTCTTGGAGTTGAGTTTTCGAACGATGTCCTCGGATCTGTGAGTCTTGGGGAGCATTCGCCTCATCAAGGACCTTGTCACAGCCACCTTCTTGAGAAACGCGGACCGCAAGAAGCGGGCCTGGCGCTCTGCCGCATGCAGTGGATCACCGGAAATCAACGCGTGACGAGACACCGTCCACACCAAGCCGAACCCCGCGGCCGCAAGCAGTCCACTCCCAAGAGCAGAGTCTCGGTTGGGGCTAAGGGCTGCAACCGCGAAGAGGAGCCCGGAGAGCGCAACGCAGGCCGCTCCAGGTATCCAGAGCAGCTTGCGTTGGTGCAGTTCGGCGGAATACCCAGCGCCAAACTGCAGGGTTGTAGTGATCGGTACTGAGATGGCGCCGAATATCGCACCGCTGAAGGCGAGCGATGCTGCCGCGGTGGCTGCTATTGATGCGTAGTCCGCGGCTCCAAGCAACAGTCCTGTGCCAGAGATCTGGTGACCAAGGAGGCCACTTGACAGGAACAGTAGGCCGGCAGCTGCGAGCGAGCCTGTTAGTGCCCAGTATGTAGCACTTATCCAGTATAGTCTAAGGAGGAAGAACGCGGACTCCAGGCGCAGTAACCATCTTGGTCTGGACGTCGCTGTGATTTGTACTTTCGGGGCATCCTGTGCGAGGCGAGTTCTGATGAGCTCAGTGAAGGGGTCATACGCGCGCGTGGTCATGGGTGTGCTGTTTCGCGGCCGGTACGATATGTCTAGTCGGTATTCACAAGGAAGCGGTGAATCTAGCGAGATGAGGTCGGGATCAGCTGCATAGGGGGAGTCATTCCTCTGGAAGCGTGTAGTCGTACTGCAATGGAGCCAGATCTAACTCCTCGATGCGCCAAGGGTGTATTGTGCGTATCGTGCCACCGACGCATGTAATGGGGGACTCGGAACTGGAGACCTGGATACCGTAGACGACGAGGAGCGCACACGATGGGTAGACGTGTCGCATGTGCTCGACTTCATTGCGTGTGAGGATGACGCTCGCGCCTGCCCCGGTAGTCCCCTTCACCTCCACGTAGAGAGTCTGGGAGTCCTTCGTGCAGAGGAGGTCGTACGGCTTGCCTCTAGTCTCGACGTGCCACATGCGCTCTTCGTAGTACCGCCTAGCGATCACGACGGCATGCTCTTCGATTGCCTTCCGAACTCGTGCGTCTTGGACGCGCCCGGGCGAGCCGCCCGCGCCTGTGTTGGGGCCCTGACTCGGGTTGGGTGCAGGTGCGCCCAGTACTCGAGCCAACTCGAAGCGGATAACCTGTCGATCTAAACCATCTGTATCCGGTCCACGATTCAGCTCATGACCGGCATACTCCATCGGGCCTTCGAAAAGAAACTGGCCATCGCTGCGCCTTGTGAACAGGAGAAGGTCCTTGCCATGCGCCCGGTGATCACGGATAGCACTGTTCCCAAGGCTGAAGGTCATGTCTCCCCGCTGGCCCTGCTCGGAGAACCAGAAAACGTCGCCCTCCCAACCATCACGGTATCCGTATCGCTCGCCGGCGGGGCCAGAGAAGATCAGAATGACGCGACCATCTTGAGGCGTGACGATTCCTGATTGCTGCTGACCTCCGAAGCTGGAGTGGATCTCGGTTCGAGTGTATGTGCTGCCAACCTGCAGGAACTCTCGCCAGTCACCTAGAGGCTCTGAGGGTCGAGTATCTACGACGCGGAAGCCCAAGCGGCGGAGGATCGAGACTGCTGCTCCTGGTGCGATGCCGCCCATGAGATCGTAGGGCCCGAGGTCGCTTCCGTGCGTTCTGCGTGCCGCAAGTCCGACAACGGCCTTTGGCGCGAAGCGCTCTCCCTCGTGTTCGAGCAGGTAGCGCGTGGGGGTGCCAAATTCGTGCGCCTCCCCGGCTTGAAGGCGGCCGATAGCATCGAGTACGTCCGCGCGTGTGATCTGGTTGAGCGACGGGTGCGCCATGCCGGGGCGAGCGCGTGTACCGCGCCTAGGCCTGCCATCCTGCGTCGCCGTGCGCAGGCTGGCAACTGCTGCTGTCTGTCGCTAGCCTTGATTGTTGAAGGTCTTGCCGAGTTGGGGAGGCCTGGGTTGCCAAGGTGGATGTCGAGGGTTCAAGTCCCTTCAGCCGCTCCATTTTGCGGTGCTCCGGGCGCCGCGGGCCGCGCCGCCGGCCACCACCTACCAGCGCAGGAGCGCCGTCTCCGCCGCCAGGCCCGGTCCGAGCGTCAACACCACGCCCAGCTCCCCCGGCGACGGCCGCGCGGCCTGCCACGTCCGCTCCAGCACGAACAGCACAGTCGGCGACGACATGTTGCCGTGCTCGCGCAGCACGTCGCGGCTGTGCTGCAGTTCCGCGCCTTCGAACTCGAACGCGCGCGCGATCCCGTCGAGCACGCGGCGGCCTCCGGAGTGGATGACCCACTGCCCGATCGCGTCGCGCTCCACGCCGTGCCGTTCGAGCAGCCGGTCGACGGCGCGGCGCGACAGCGGCCCGGCGGCCTGTCGCAGTTCCTTCGCGAGCACGATGCGCAGCCGTCCTCCGCGGAACGCGAAGCCGACCGCGTCCAGCAGCGCCGGCTCCAGCAGCGTCTCGAAGCGCAGGATCTCCGGACCCCGCGGGCCGTGGCCCGGAGTGCACTCGGTGCCCTCGATCAGCGCGGCGGCGGCGCCGTCGGCGCAGATCGCGTTGCCGACCGCGGCCTCGATGGTCTCGTCGACGTACCAGCACGCGGAGCAGACCTCGACGGCGACCGCCAGCGCGCGGCCGCGCGGGTGGGCGCGGACGTAGTCGTGGGCGCGCTGCAGCGCGGGCAGGGCGCCGGCGCAGCCCATGCCGACCAGGTCGGAGCGCTGGACGTCGTCGCGCATCCCCAGCGCGCGTCCCAGGTGCCCGGTCAAGCCGGGGCACAGGTAGCCCGTGCACGTCGCGACCACGATGCAGTCGACGTCGCGCACGCGGATGCCTGAGCGCGCGAGGCAGCGCTCCGACGCGGCGCGCGCCAGCGGGAGCGCGTGCTCCGCGAAGCGCCTGTGCAGGTCGTCGGGCGAGGCGCCGGGGTCGAAGCCGTCGGGACCGAAGGAGAAGTACCGGTGCTCGATCTCGCCGTTCAGGAACACGCGCCGGAACGCCGGTGCGCGGTAGTGGGGGAACGAACGCGCGAGCAGCTCATGGACGTCGCGCTGGCTCCAGCGGTGCGCAGGGAGCGCGGTGGCGAGCGCGGCGATGCGGGGGTGATCGGCCATGGCGGAGCCCGGAGCTTCGTAGCCCTGCGCGGCTCCGACCACCAGCTACGCAGGTCTCGCGGTTCGTGACCAGCCCGTCGCGCTGGATTCCGGAGGCGGATCCGACGAGGACGGGCCGGCATGCGCCGGCCCGTCCGCGGTGACAGCACGCGCGCCGGGCGCGCCCCGGTTCACTGCACGAGGAGGCAGTCCTCGGCGATGAACCTGCAGCCGTTCGACAGGCGGCCGGTGACCACGATCGGCACCTGCGTGCCCGGGTCGACGCAGTCCAGGTTCAGGCGGTGGTTCAGCTTGCTGCGCTTGAAGAAGGCCACCAGGTCGTTGCGGCCGTCGGGGCCGGCGTCGTGGCACTCGCAGTCTGCGCCGTTGAAGAAGGGCGTGGCGACGTCCGCGAACGCGAAGCACTGCGCGGGGACCGGGCCGCCGTTGCAGTTCTTGCCGTAGAGCTTCACGGTGTGCCACTGGATCTGGTTCACGTTGAAGCCCTCGAGGCCCAGGATCGCGACGGGGACCAGTCCGCAGCCGTCACGGTCGTAGACATTGGGGCACTGGCCCGGGAAGGCGTCGAGCTTCGTGAGGACCTTGACCACGTCGATGATCTGCACGCACTTCGCGAAGTTGCAGTCGTCGTCGATCGCGGTCCAGGTGCGCTCGATCACGTGGTCGAAGCGCTCGGCCGGGCAGGTGCCGGGGATGATGCGATCCTTGTACTTGACCTTCACGTTCGTGTCGCAGTTGTCCGTGGCGGTGGCGAAGCCCAGCGCCGCGGGCGACGTGTCGTCGCCGCAGAAGACCTTGGCGAGCGGCGGGCAGGTGATCACCGGCTTGACGCGGTCCTCGACGCGGACCGCCGCGCTGCACGTGCGCTGCTTGCTGCCGTTCGACACGGTCAGCCGCACGGTCAGCGAGAACGTGCAGTCGTTGCCGACGGGGATGGTCAGGAACGGGCGCGCGACGTTGGGGTTGTCGAAGGTCGCGCCGGGGAAGTTCGTCGACCAGGCGTAGCCCGTGGCGCCCAGCGAGCCGCTGCCGTCGAGCTGGACGGTGACCGCGGGCAAGGCCACGGCGACCTTGTACGGGCCGCCGGCGTCGCAGACGAGCGAGCCGCCGCCGCCGCCGCCGGGGCCGCAGCCTCCGCCGTGGCCGCCGCCGCTGGCTTGGGCAGGCAGACAGAGGAAGAGAGCTGCAAGGATCGAAGTCGGAACGAGCTTTTTCATGGTGCAGTGCGAGACGTTGCACGCCGATTCCACGGCAGGCTGGGCGCGAAACGAGCGTCGGTCGGGTGCGGGTCCCGGCGGCGCACGTTCGTCCGGGGTGGCCTCCGTCTGCCGCGCGGAGGTGTGGAGCAAACGTATCCCGGGCCTGAAGTCCGGCCAGCCGCTGCGTGCGGCACGCGCTGAACTGCGGCACGGACCGTGAGATGCGCACCGATGCGATCCGCGCGCGGGAATCCGCGTTCGCTCCGGATCGCGCAAGGATTTCAGGGCATGGAAACGAACGAGGGGCTCCGTGGAGCCCCTCGTCCGCGCACCGGGAGCGCGCGCCTATTGGATGCGCACGCAGTCGCCCGCGACGATGCCGCAGCCGTCCCATGTGCGCGCCGTGACGACGAGTCGCACGTAGGCCTGCTTCTTGAATGCTGCCAGGCCCAGGCCCTGCACGAGCTGCAGGCGGCTGAACTTCAGGCGCAAGTCCATGCGCCCGTCGGGACCGGCCGTCGTGCAGCCGCACGGATCGCCGTAGACCCAAGGCGCGGCCACGTCCTGGTAGCTCGCGTCCTGCGGCGTCACGGGCCCGAGCAGGCAGCCCTCGCGCCAGATCTGGATCGAGGCGGGGTCGATCTGCGTCACGTCCTGGGTGGCCGTGCCCAGGATCGCGATCGAGACCGCGGCGTTGTTGCCGTTGGAACCCACGTTGATCGGGTTCGGACAGGAGGTGGGCTTGATGTCGAGCGACCAGATCTGCCGCACGACATCGACCGTCTGCGTGCAACTCGCCACGTTGCCGCAGGCGTCCGTCGCGGTCCACGTGCGCAGGATCAGGTGGTCGAAACGGTCGGCGGGACAGGCCCCGCCGGGGATGATCTGGTCCGCGTAGGTGATCGTGATCGAGCCCGGGCAGGAGCTGGTCGCCGTCGGCTCGCCCAGGTCCACAGGGGAGGAGGACATGCCGCACAGGATCTTCGCCAGCGGCGGGCACTCGATCACGAGGCCGTTGCCGGCGAACGGCGCGGAGTGGGCGGCCGGCGTGGCAGCGAGAAGTCCGGCGGCGGTCAGACAGGAGAGCAGAAAGGTTTTCTGGATCATGGAGGTCGTGAAGTGCGGTCGGGACGCGAGGTCGCGGAACCTCCAACCGTACCCCGTGGCGGACGGCGTGCCGGGTGATCCCGGCGCGCGAACCCGCGTTTCCCCGATCCGTCGCGGATCCTCGCGCGCACGTGCGAAAGGGATTCCGCACGCGACCGCGCGACGCGGGACCGGGCGCGTTCGATCGTTCAGTCCGTGCCGGACTCGGCCGCCGCCGGCGCGTGCCGGGTGCCGGCGAGCTCCGCGACCAGATTGCCGGCGAGCAGCAGGCTGCCGCCGACGACCAGCCACCCGGTGAACGCGTCCTCGCCCGCGACGATGCCCGCCAGCGACGCCCATATGGGCTCGAACGCGTAGAGGATCGCGGCGCGCACCGGATCCACCTCGCGCTGGTACAGGTTCATCAGCGACAGGGCCACGACCGTGGCCAGCGTGGCGTTGAGCGCGAGCGGCACCAGGAAATCGCGCTGGGAGGCGAGCTCGACGAGCTGCGCCGCGGACGGCGCGCCCGCGCGCAAGAGGTCCGCGCACAGGATCAGGCCGGCGCACCCGGCCACGACGACGAACATGGTCCACGTCACGGGCATCGGCTCGACGCGGCGCGTGATGCGGTCCGTGGCCAGGATGTGCACGGCGAATGCGAACGCGGCCACGACGGTCATGACCTCGCCCGTGCTCCAGTGCGCGATCTCGGGACGGCCGCGCACGAGCCCCGCGCCGGCCGTGGCCAGCAGGGCGCCGACCGCCAGTCCGATGCGCGGCCGGCGGCGCACGAGCACCGGCGTGATCAGCGCCAGGAACAGCACGTACAAGCTGGTCAGGAACGCCGACACCGCCGGCGTGACGTCCTGGAGGCCCAGCATCTGCAGCACGAACCCGACGATCAGCAATCCACCCAGCCACGCGCCGCCCGACCAGACCGCCGGCGTGGCGACGCGGCGCGCGGACGGGAAGCAGATCCACAGGAGGAACGCACCGATCCCGAAACGCAGGAGCAGGAACAGCGTGCAGCCCGCGACCGCGCCGTCCTCGCCCAGCACGCGCGTGCTGGCGGTCATCGCCTGTTTCATCCACAGGAACGTGATCCCCCAGATCAGGGCGATCGCGAACAGGGCCAGCGTCGCGCGGCGGTTGCGCGAGCGGTTCGGAGCCGGGGAGGCGGACATCGGGGCGACAGAGGCTACTCGCGGGCCCTCGCACGGCAAGCCGCGCGTGCTAGCCTCGTCCGCCGCACCACCACGAGAAGCCCATGAACGCACTGCGCTGCCTGCTGGCCGTCTCCGTCGCCACCGTGTTCGCCGCCTGCGCCACCGACCGCCAGGTGATCGCGCAGGCCGCGGACGTGCACCGCGACCTGTCGCCGGCCGTGCTCGACGACCCCGAGCTGGCCGGCTACCTCCAGGAGATGGGCGAACGGATCGTGACCGCGGCGGAACAGCTCTCGAGCCAGGGGTACGGGCCCAAGAGCCATCGATCGGAGAAGACGGACTGGATGTTCACCGACGTGAAGTTCCGATTCGTGAACAGCGAGACGCTCAACGCGTTCACCACGGGCGGCGAGCACATGTACATGTACACCCAGCTCCTGCAGACCTGCCGCAGCGAGGACGAGCTGGTCGCCGTGATGGCGCACGAGTACGCGCACGTCTACGCGCGCCACGTCCAGAAGGGCATGAACCGCCAGTACATGGCGCTGGGCGGCGCCGCCCTGGCCGGGGTGCTGGGCTACACGCTGGCCGACGACAAGCACCGCGAGGAGACCGCGGTGCTGGCGGCCATGGGCGCCGGCGCGCTGGGCGGCTATCTCAACATGGGCTACACGCGCGGCGACGAGGCCGAGGCCGACGAGCTGGGATTCCAGTTCTACGCGCGCGCCGGCTGGGACCCGGCGCGCTTCGGCGACTTCTTCCAGCAGATGATCGACGCCGGCTACGAGACGAAGAACGAGTCGATGAGCGATCACCCCTCGCTCGCGAGCCGCGTGCAGGCCGCGCGCAAGCGCGCCGCGGAGCTGCCGCCCGCGGCGGCGGCATGGCGTCGCCCGCCCGTGGCGGACGCCGCGCGCTTCCGATCGCTGCAGGCGCGCGCGGCCCAGGTCGCCGGGACGATGCCCGCCGACGGCACGCTCAAGGCGGCGCAGACGCTGCTGTCCGCCGTGGGGAGCTGCCTCTTGCCCGACGACCTGCCCGAGCAGAAGGCCGCGCGGGCGCGGATCGAGGCCATCACGAACCGCTGACCGCCTCGTGCGGATACGACGCGAGCCCGACCGCGCGTCGCGCCGTCGGGCTCGGGCGGGGCGGGGCCGCGCTCAGCGGTTCGCCGTGTACCAGTCCGCGTTGATCTTCGTGTACTTGGCCCACTTCTCCGGCAACTCGGCCTCGTCGAAGATGGCGTCCACGGGGCACTCGGGCGCGCAGGCGCCGCAGTCGATGCACTCATCGGGGT
The DNA here is from genome assembly GCA_964552795.1 of uncultured Planctomycetaceae bacterium. Lineage (GTDB taxonomy): Bacteria > Planctomycetota > UBA1135 > UBA1135 > JAEUHZ01. The sequence continues at coordinate 47,392 of CAZKIO010000024.1, read as the reverse complement.
TGATGTAGAGCATCTCGAACTTGGCGAAGTCCGGCGCGTCCTTGACCGGGTGGATGCAATCCACCGGGCACACCTCGACGCAGGCGGTGTCCTTGGTGCCGATGCACGGCTCAGCGATCACGTAGGTCATCGGGTCAACTCCTCGCGGCTCGGTCGGAGGCTTCCGCCGGGTCGGGCCAGGGATGTTAGGGCCGAGGCGAACCAATGCAACCCCGAACAAAGCCGCAGCCCCCGGCGGCCGGGCCGCGGTCCAGACGGACGCGCGTGGAGCAGGGGCGGAGCGCGCTCGCACCGCCGCCGGGCCAGAGGCTATCGTGCTGCCCGCCGGCGCGCGCCGGCCTCCGACCGTGGTCACCGTTCCCGAAGCCGAAGCGACCGCGCCGCTGCTCTCCGAACCCTACGCCTGGGTCGCGGTGGCCGTCGCGTACCTGATCGGCTCGATCCCGTTCGGGCTGATCCTGTCGCGCTTCGTGCGCGGCGTCGACCTGCGCACCATCGGGAGCGGGAACATCGGCGCGACCAACGCGATCCGCGCGATGGGCCGGCCGTGGGGCTTCGCGGTGTTCGCGCTCGACCTCTTGAAGGGCTACCTGCCGGTGCTGCTGGTGGCGCCGGTCTTCGAGGTGTTCGGCGCATCGCGCGAGAGCATCGACCTCCTGCAGGTGCTGGTCGGCGCGGCCGCGGTCGTGGGGCACTGCTATCCGATCTACCTGCGCTTCCGGGGCGGCAAGGGCGTGGCCACGGGGTGCGGCGCGATCGTGGCGATCGAACCCTACGTGTTCCTGTGGGGCGGATCGGCCTGGCTCGCGACGCGCCTGCTCTCGGGCTACGCGGGTCTTTCCTCGATCCTGATGGGGCTGACGTTCCCGATCGCGATCTACGTGATGCACGGCGTCGAGCGGCGCGCGCTGCTCGTCGGAGCGACCGGGCTCGCGCTGCTGATCCTGCTGCGCCACCGCTCGAACATCCAGCGCATGATCCAGGGCACCGAGCCCAACGCGCGCGACAAGAACAAGACCTCAGGCGACCGGACGCACGCCACGAGGACCCATGGCTGAGCGGCGCGAGATCCAGCAGGCGCTCGTGATCGGCGACGGCGGCTGGGGCACGACCCTGGCGCTCTTGCTGGCGCGCAAGGGCGTTCCCGTGCGCCTGTGGAGCGCGTTCCCCGAGCAGGCCCGCGACATGCGCGCCGCGCGCGAGAACAAGCGCTTCCTGCCGGGCATCGAGCTGCATCCCACCATCGAGGTGACGGCCGACGCGCACGGCGCCGCGCAGGGCGTCGACTTCGTCGTCAGCGCGGTGCCGACGCAGTACCTGCGCGGCGTGGCGCTGCAGTTCGAGGAGGTGCTGTCGGGATCCGTGCCGGTCGTCAGCGCGACGAAGGGCATCGAGATCGAGACGTTCAAGACGCCCTCGCAGATCCTGCGCGAGGTGCTGGGCGAGCGGCCGCTGTGCGTGCTGACCGGGCCCAGCCACGCCGAGGAAGTGGCTGTCGGCAAGCCCTGCTCGATCGTCGCCGCCAGCGAGGACCGCGTGTTCGCCGGCCGCGTGCAGCGCGCCTTCACCTCGACCTCGTTCCGGATCTACACGATCGCCGACCCGCTGGGCGCCGAGCTGGGTGCCGCGCTCAAGAACGTGATCGCGATTGCCGCGGGGATCAGCGACGGCCTGGAGCTGGGCGACAACGCCAAGGCGGCGCTGCTCACGCGCGGAATGGTCGAGATCGCGCGCTTCGGCCGCTCGCGCGGCGCGAGTCCCGAGACGTTCTTCGGCCTGGCCGGCATCGGCGACCTGGTGACGACCTGCTGCTCGCGGCACTCGCGCAACCGCGCGGTCGGCGAGGCCATCGGCCGCGGTCAGAAGCTCGAGCAGGTGCTGGCCTCGATGCGCATGGTCGCCGAGGGCGTGTGGACCTCGAAGGCGCTGTTCGGGCCGGAGGCGGACCTGGGCGGCATCGACATGCCGATCGCCGAGCAGGTGCACGCGGTCCTGTTCGACAACAAGAACCCGCGCGAAGCGGTCCTCGACCTGATGACCCGCACGCCCGCGGGTGAGATGGACGGCCTCGCCGAGGACGGGGCTTGAGTCCGGCGGCGGCCTTCGCCGTCGCGTTCGGCGTCACGCTGGTCCTCCTGCTCGCGGTGGTCGCGACCGGTTTGCGGGCGCAGCGCCGCGCGCACGTGACGCTCGTCGTGCTGACGTTCGCGTCGCTGGGCTGGACGATCCACGAGGCCTACCAGCTCGGCGCGATCTACGACCTCGCCGCGGCCGGCCCGATCACGCCGATCCACCTCACCCTCGCGCGCATCGCCACGGCCGCGCTGTTCCTGCCGGTCATCAGCGGCATCCGCACGCTGCGCAACCCGGCCGGGCGCGTGCTGCATCGCAAGCTCGCGTTCCTGGCGCTCACGCTGGTCGTCCTGGCCGCCATCACCGGCGTGCTGATGATCCAGATGGCGCCGCTCGCGCAGCCGGTCCGCTAGCGCGCGCGTCCGTCGCGTTCTGCGGCGGGCGCAGCGTCGTGGGTCGAGATCACGACCAGCGAGCGCAGCACCCAGGGCGCCGCCAGCAGCGTGCCGTTCGCGAGCACCGGCACGGAGAGGAACAGGAGCCACGCGAGGCGCGCACGGAAGCCCCACACGGCCGCGAGGATGCCCGCCGCCGCGAACACGCTGGCGAACCACGCGGCCGCGGACAGGCTCGGCGCGTGGTCCGGCGCGAAGCGCACCAGGAACAGGTCGATCCAGATGGCGGACCAGCCGATCGTGGCCATGCACATCGAGAACATCCACGTGCGGTGCCTGCGCCGCGCGCGCGGGCGTTCCGACCAGAGCCTGCGCAGCGGGCGTGCCACGGGGCGATTCTGGGCCCGCGCGGCGGGGCGGGCAAGGTCCGCCGGGCCCGCGATGGACAGGGCGCGGGAGCCGCGCCTAGAATCCCCGCCCACCTTCGGTCGGGGCGTGGCGCAGCCTGGCTAGCGCGCTTCCTTGGGGTGGAAGAGGTCGGAGGTTCAAATCCTCTCGCCCCGACCATTCTCCTCCTTCGGGAGGAGATCACCCGCTGCAAGCAGGTCGAAGGGCCTGCGCAGCGTGGGAACGAGGGTTTGGTCTTCGAGGACCAAGTTCAAACACAGGATGTCGAGCAGGAGGCGCTTGGTCGGCACTTCCGCCGCAACCCAACGTGCCGTCAGGTCTTGCGCGAGTTCAAACACTTGGACCGCCTGCTCGCCATCCTCGGTCTGTAGCGCAGCCTCTCGGTCAAGCGTCGCGCGTAGCTCACGCTCCTGAACGAGCAACGCCTCGTGGTTGCGCGTGAATGTCTCGTGCTCGATCTCCTCGGAGAGTCGGATACGAACAAGCTCGTCCTTCTTCCGTTGAGTCTTCGTCAGCTCGCGCATGATCTGCGTGCGCCGGTTCTCCGCCTCGACCTGAGTCTTGCGGGATCGCGACCGAAGGACACGGACGAACCACTCGCGCACCTCGCCGTTACTCACGCGCAGCGACTCCAGCATCTCGCGAACCTGCACGTCGAGGTCGGCTTCGGTGAGCCGCACGCGCGGATGGTCGGCTTGCTTGTTCGCGTTCGCGCAGCGGTAGTAGGCGTACTTGCCCTTCTTGAACTCGCCGGTGATCGCGCTCCCGCAATGGCCGCAGCGGATCAGCACGCCGGAGAAGAGTAGGTTGCGCTTCGTGCGCTGGCCTTTCCTGCGCAGCCGCTCCTGCACTCGATCGAACAGCGCTCGATCGACGAGCGGCTGAATCTTCCCCGGCCACCACTTGCCCTGGTACTTGACCTCGCCGACGTACGTTCGGTCGCGGAGAAGTGCGTACAGCTTGCTGCGCGTGAAGCGAGGGGACTTCTCCGAGAAGTAGATGCCTTCCTGGACGAGTCGATCTGCGAGATCGGGAAAGACCGGGATGTTCTCGTCAGCGACGAGCGTGAAAATGCGCGTGACCTGGGACCCGCGCGCAACGTGCGGCACAACTCGGCCGCGCATGTCTTCCCCACGGACGTTCTTCAATCCCCAAGCGGCACGTCCCGGCGGCAGGCCCTGCTCGATCACGCGATTGTCGATCGACGCCTTGATCTTCTCCGCAGAGGTTCGGATCACATGCCGGGCGGCGGCAGCCAGCACGGTCAGAACGAGTTCACTGTCCGACGTGGAGTTGTCCACACCCTCCCTGATCGCAACGGACACAACGTTGTGGCGGTCCTTCAACTCGGCGAGGCGAGCGAGATCACTCAGGTTTCGGGTAGCACGATCCACGGCGCTGAACAGGATCTTCGAGATGCGGTTCTTCGGATCGCTTGCGAACCTGAGGGCCTTGTCGAACTCCTTGCGCGCTTCACTCCGCTTCGCGGACTCAGCGACGCGAAAGACCTCCACGAGTTCCTCACCCTTGAGACTCGTGTACCGCTCGAATGACGAAAGCTGCACATCGAGGCTATTGCCTTCGAGCGCTTGCTCCCGCGAAGAAACGCGAGCGAACCCGATGGTCCTCAACATGGCCGCGCTTCCAGCTTGCCGAGTCGCGCGACAGGCTCAATCAGGGCGAGCGCCCGCGCCACCGTCAGCTTGTAGGGGAGGACGGGCTGCCAAACCGAGAAGGTGTCGCGGAGCAACTCGGCATCGACCTCGGACGCGGCAACCCCAGGCGGCAAGCTCCAGTCGAAGTTCGCCTCGATGTTCAGGTAGGGGGTGCGGATGTCACCTTCCAGCTCCTCGTACCAATCCCGCTCAGGGTTCTCCCACTCCAAGGCCCGCCACACGCGCCACGCGAAGTAGACGAACTCCGGCCGCCCGGCGCGCTCCGGGAGCTGCGTGCGGGCTTCGGGCAGAAACGAGTGGCGGAACACCGCCAGCTCGTAGCCTGCGTTGCGCGCGCGCTGCCGCCACATCTTGCGGATCAACTCGGGGCTCGTGCGGACCATCGCGTGCTCCTAAAGCCGCCCCTTGGCGTGCTCGAAGAGCCCGAGGAGCAACGCGGAAACCGTCAGGTCGTGGCGCTCAGCCACCGCCCTCATGTCTTCGCGTTGGCGTTCGCTGACGCGGATGTGCAGGAAGCTCGACTTGGCAGGGCGAGTACGCAACGCCGGGGCGGCCACGCCCTCGACGGCGCGGGCGAGGACGGGGGCCGGGTCCTCCTCCGCAACGGGGGCGAGGACAGATGCAGGGTCGTTGGTCATGGGCACGAAGTGTGATCACATCGTGCGGGGCTGTCAAGCCTCGGCTAGGCGATCTGCAACATCGGGCAGGCTTCGCCTTCGGAAACGCGCTCGCGCGCGTCCTGACGGCCCCCAGGGGGCTCCACACGACGATCTGGGCCTACCGGCAACTATCGCAGGGCCGCCCGCTCCATGCCTCGCGCCCTTCGCGCAGGAGCAGCGCGCTCATTCCCAACGCTGAGACCGGGTCCGCCCACCACCACCCGAACGCGGCGTTCAGCCCAACCCCACCGAGGGTGATCAGCGAGAGCCACCAACACACGGTCGTCTGGAAAGCATCGGCTTCGAGCGCGCGACTTCCCAGCTCCCGTGCGGCGCGACGCTTGGCGGACCCGAGCCACCACATGATCGCAATCGAGACCACGGTCAGGCCGATGCCGACCCACGTGATCTCCGGCCGTCGGCCTTCGACGAGACTCGCCGCCGCCTCCCACGCGATGTAGGCGGCGAGAATGAAAAAGGAGACGCCAACCCATCGCTCCGCTTTCCGGTCGAGGGAGTGAATCGCCGCGCTCGTGCTCGATCCGTTCTCTGCCCGGAGTCTCCAGATCAGGATGGCCCCGGACAACGACTCGATGAAGCTGTCCACGCCGAATCCGAGGAGGGCGACGCTTCCTGCCGCCGTGGCGGCGATCACGGCGATGAGCCCTTCGACGATGTTGTAGCCGACGGTCAGGTATTCCAACCGCAAGGCGCGCCCTCGCGCGGAGGCCCGACCCGCTACATCCGCTGAGGGCAGGACCGAGGGGACGGCGTCATTCGCTCGTGTGATCAGATCGTCCATCGGCTCCACCCCGCCCTCATCGCTACCCGTGAGGTTCGCCGTGGTGCCGGATCGTGACAGTCGATCCGTTCGGAGGCTGCCCATCGAAGGTCACGTCGAACGTCGAGTGCGATGTCCCCCTGCGAGGGGTGCTGCGCAGTCGATGGCGGTAGTTCGCCTGATCACTTGCCCACTCCGTGCCGTCGGCTGTCCGCACGACCACGTCAACATGGCCCGGTACGCTCGTGCGACCCCCTTTGGCGCGGACGCCCCCATGCACGTGCAGGTCGCCGTCGAGGTCGAGCAAGCGAGCAGTCAGGTCGAGATCGGCACACGGCTCGACGACGACGGAGAATCCAAGTACGGCTTCGGGCGCTGTCCCGTGTGACGCACAACTCGGTGAGAGCGTCGCCGCAGTCATGAGCAGCGCGCGGAACATCGAACAAGATGACAGGTTTCGCATGGGAAGTTCCGTGAAAGTCAGGTAGCTAAGCGCGTCCTGCGCGCAACCAAGGAGTCAGAAGCGGATCGAGTACGACACGCCAGGGCTGTAGTGCTCATCGAGATTCGCGATCACGAGCCCGAAGAGGTGCCCGCCGTCGAGCCCGTAGTTGATGGTGTGGTGCAGGTTGTGCCCGTCCCACAGGTTCGTCGTGCTTAGCTGATCGGTCCACGCGATCCGCAGGCCGCCGATCGCGACAAGCTCGTCGTCGAACGTCCCGAACGAAGCGCCGACGTACGGCGCGATCGGCAATCCGATCCAGGCTTCCAAGTCCTTGGAGAACGTCCCGTAGAAGGCTTGACCGCTCGGTGTTCCGATGCGGTCGGAACTCGTGCCGAAGATCAGGCCGGGCGTGTTCTTGGTCTCCTGGATCGCGAGCCAGTTCGCGATCGGTCGGACATCTTCGGCGAGAGGGTTGACCTCGACACCCGCCGAGAACGTCGGCGCGAACTGGTACATCACGGTTGTGCGAAGTTCCGCACGATCCACGTCGATGCCAGGAATCCAGCGGGCGCTCAAGACCCACGGACTTTCGATATTGCCTTCGGCGGTCGCACGGACCCCCGCACCCTCACCGGGTCACACGGGTCACGATGGAACGCGCGAGACGGGTTCCTGAAACGGCAGGACGGCGAGGAGCAAAGCGATGGGTTCTAGAATCATGTGCGTAGACACCGTGTCTCGTGTTGAGACGTAATCAGGTAGTTCGTGTCGTGCGAAGTGCTCGACACGGTGTGAGATCAAGCGGCGGACTGCCCGCCTCGCGAAGTGCATCCACCGCGTGGCCATCTCGCGCGATCCGATGAGGGTCGCGCGGCGAGTTCTGCGGAGGGTGATCGCCTACTTCTTCGTGGGCTTGCCGTGGTCGTGGCCGTCGCCTTCCTTGTGCTCGCCTTCGGCGTCGAGCGGACAGTCCTTGCACATGCCGTGGCCGACCACTCGCAGGCCGTTGCCTTCGCGCACCCACAAGTGCGCGTTGTCGCCTTCGGCGGTGACGAAATACTCGGGCGCGGACTTCACCGGCTCGGACGCGCCTTGCGTGGTGAAGAGTGCGGCCGTCGAGGCGAGCGCGAGCCCGCCGAGGATCGAGTTGGAAAGGGTCATCGAGATTCTCCGTGGTTGATGGTGTCGAGGGTAAGGGCGTCCCGCCTTGGAACCGGCTAAGCGCCGGAGGCCGAACGCCAATGCGTGTGATTGAAACGACTGTCAGGTAGCTGCGGTCGGTGTCGCGCCGTGAGGCGGCGATCCTTCGTCCGGCTCTGCGTCCGCATCGGAATGCCCGATCTTGCCGCGCGGCGCGCTCGTCCCCGGTGTGTTCGCGAGAGCAGCGCTGTCAACGCCTACTCCGTCGCCTGCCTCCCAGACTTCCGGTCTCGGGCCAGGGAGTCCGTCGGCGCGCGTTCCGGTGAAGATGCGGTAGAGCGCGGGCAGCACGACGAGCGTGAGCAAGGTGCTGGAAATCAGGCCGCCGATGACGACCGTCGCGAGTGGACGCTGCACCTCGGCCCCCGTGCCGGTAGCGATTGCCATCGGCACGAATCCGAGCGAAGCGACGAGAGCGGTCATCAAGACGGGTCTCAAGCGCGTGATCGAGCCGTGGATGATCGCGGCTTCGACCGCCTCGCCCTTCTCGCGCAGTTGGTTGATGAAGATGATCATCACCAAGCCGTTGAGCACGGCGACGCCGGACAGCGCAATGAAGCCGACGGCGGCAGAGATCGAGAACGGCATGTCGCGAACCCACAGCGCGACGACTCCGCCAGTTAGCCCGAGCGGGACGGCCGCGAAGACGAGCAGCGAATACTTGAAGCTCTTGAAGGTCGCGAAGAGCAGGAGGAGGATCATCGCGAAGCACACCGGCACGACGACCGAGAGTCGCTGCTTCGCCGCGACCAAGTTCTCGAACTGACCGCCCCACACGAGCCACTGCCCAGCCGGTAGCGCGAGCGCGCCGATCTTGTCCTGCGCTTCGGTCACGAACGAGCCGAGGTCGCGTCCGCGAACGTTGCACTGCACGACAATGCGCCGCTTGCCGTTCTCGCGGCTGATCTGGTTGATTCCCTCGGCAACCTCGATGCGCGCGACCGTTCCCAGCGGCACGAATCCTCGCTCCACCGGGGCGCGGGACAGTGCCGCTCCGCCATCGTCCGAGAGTGCCGGTAGTCCCGGCTCTTGGGGCTCCTGCTCGCCGCGCGGCAGCGGAATCGGGAGCCGGTCGAGGATGTCCACCTTGCCCCGCAGCGCATCGGGGAGTCGCACGACGAGATCGAAGCGACGGTCGCCCTCGAACACGAGGCCAGCCTCGCGACCGCCCATCGCGACGGCGACAACATCCTGCACGTCGGACAAGTTCAGGCCGTAGCGAGCGAGCACCGCTCGATCGGAATCGACCGTCATCACGGGCAGGCCCTCGGTCTGCTCGACCTTGGCATCGGCGACGCCAACGATGCCTTGCAGCGTCGAGAGGACCTTGTTCGCCGTCTCTTGCATCGACGTGAAGTCGTCGCCGTACACTTTCACGGCCACGTCGCCGCGCACGCCCGAGATGAGTTCGTTGAAGCGCATCTGGATGGGTTGCGTGAACTCGTAGTTGTTTCCCGGCACCGACTGGAGAGTCAGCTCAAGCAGCTTGATCAGCTTCCCCTTGTGCCCTTGCACCGCGACCTCGCCTTCGGCCTCTTCTCCGTGGCCGTGACCTTCCTCTTCGTGCGAGTCCTCATGTGGACGCGCGGCCTCCAATTCGGAGATTCGGCGGTCGAGTTCCTCTTCGCTGCGCCATTCCTCGCGCGGCCTGAGGATGATGAACGTGTCCGAGACGTTGGGCGGCATCGGGTCCGATGCCAGCTCCGCCGTGCCGGTCTTCGAGTAGGTGAACGCAACCTCGGGGAACTTGGCGACGGTGCGCTCCACGTCGTACTGCATCAACTGCGACTGCGTGATGCCCGTCGATGGGATGCGCATCGCGTGCATCGCGATGTCCTTCTCGTCGAGCGTCGGCACGAACTCCTGGCCGAGGGAGCCGAACAAGAGGAGCGCACCGGCGAACGCAGCAACGGCCGCTCCGACCACGGCGTAGCGCATCTTCACAGCAACGCGAACCACTGGTGCGTACAGAGCCTTCGCCCAGCGCACGAGGAACATGTCCTTCTCGGTGACGCGCCCGCGAATGCAGAGCGCGACCATCGCGGGCACGAACGTGAGCGACAGGATGAAGGCCGCGATCAAAGCGAAGATGACCGTCAAGGCCATCGGGTGGAACATCTTCCCCTCGACGCCCGAGAGAGCGAGGATCGGGAAGTAGACGGTGATGATGATCGCCTCGCCGAACGCGGTTGCCTTGCGGACTTCCTTCGAGGCATCGAAGACGACGTGCAGTCGCTCCTGGAGCATCAGCAAGCGTCCCTTGGCGTGCTGCTCTTCCGCGAGCCTGCGCAGGCAGTTCTCCACGATAATGACCGCGCCATCGACGATCAGACCGAAGTCGATCGCGCCGAGCGACATGAGGTTGCCGCTCACTCGGCCCTGCACCATGCCCGTAGCCGTCATGAGCATCGAGAGCGGGATCGCCAGCGCGCAGATCAGCGCTGCACGCCAGTTCCCGAGCATGATGAGCAGTACGACGATGACGAGGATCGCGCCTTCGATCAGGTTCTTCTGAACCGTCGCGATCGTGGCATCGACGAGCTTGGTGCGGTTGAGCACCGTCTTCGCTCGGATGCCCTCGGGCAGAGAGCGCTGGATGTCGCCCATCTTGGCGTCCACCGCAGCCGCGACTGTGCGGCTGTTCGCGCCGATCAGCATCACTGCCGTGCCGACGACCACGTCTTCGCCGTTCTCGCTTGCCGAGCCCGTGCGCAGCTCGCGGCCCACGCCGACCCCGTCTGGGCCGACGACATCACGGACGTAGATCGGCACCCCGTTGCGGGTGCCGATCACGATGGTCTCGATCTCGTCGATCGTCTGGATGCGGCCGGTCGCGCGAACGAGGTACGACTCGCCCTTGTGCTCCACGTACCCCGCGCCGGTGGAGACGTTGTTCTTCTCCAGCGCCTCGACCACGTCCGCGAAGGTCAGCCCGTACGAGACGAGCTTCATCGGGTCCGGCTGCACGTGGTACTGCTTCACGTAGCCGCCAATCGCGTCGACGCCCGCGACATCCTTCACGCTCTTGAGCTGCGGCCGGATGATCCAGTCCTGCACCTCGCGCAAGTACGCGGCCAGCTCCACGTCCGTCGTGAGGCGCGTGCCTTCCGGCGTGAGGTAGGCACCGTCGGTTTGCCACCCCGGCTCGCCGTCGCGGACCACGGCACCCTTTCCGTGTGGGTGCTCGTACTCGACGGTGTACATGTACACTTCGCCGAGTCCGGTCGCGATCGGCCCCATAATCGTCTCGACGCCGGGCGGCAGGCTGCCGCTCGCTTCGCGCAATCTCTCGCCGACTTGCTGCCGCGCGAAGTAGATGTCCACACCGTCCTCGAAGACGGCCGTGACCTGTGCGAAACCGTTGCGTGAGAGCGAGCGTGTGTATTCGAGACCAGGGATTCCCGCGAGCGCGTTCTCCATCGGGAACGTGACCTGCTTCTCGACCTCGAAAGGCGATAGCGAGGGGGCGACCGCGTTGACCTGGACTTGGTTGTTGGTGATGTCCGGGACAGCGTCGATCGGCAGGCGCTGGAGCTGGAACAAGCCAACGGCAGCGACAACCGCCGTGAGCACGACGATCAGCCAGCGATTCTTGATCGAGAAGTGGAGCAGGGATTCGAGCATGGGATGATCTCCGTTGAGTTTCAGTGCTCGTGCGCCGCAGCGCCCTTGCCCAGGTCGGCCTTGAGGATGAACGTGCCTTCGCTGACGAACAACTCGCCTTCGACGAGGCCGGAGAACACGGGGACGAGTCCTCCCACGGCACGCCCGATCGTGACGGCGCGCTTCGCGTAGGTGTTGGGCTCGCCATCGACCGGCACGAACAGCGACGGTCCGCCCTCGACGGTCTGGATTGCGTCTTCCGGCACGGCGACCACCGGAGCGGGGGACGGTTCGCCGGGGTCCATCTCGACGATTTCCGCCTGGGCGAACATCCCCGGTCGCAACCCAAGCTCCGCCATTGGAACCTCGATGCGAACCTGCGCCGTGCGGGTCGTCGGATCGACGAACGGCGAGATGAACGCGACCGCGCCCTCGAAACGCTTGCTGCCAGCCTCGCTGAGCGAGCCGACGCTGATCCAAGCCTTGGCTCCCGCGTGGATGCGAAGGAGCTTCGCTTCGGGAACGTCGGCGAGCACCCACAACTTCGTGGCATCCGCGAGGACCATGAGGTACTCGCGATCGGGTCCGACCAACTCGCCGAGGGTTACCTCGCGCTGCACGACGACACCGTCGATCGCGGCGCGAATCGCGTAGCGCGGAACGACCTCGCCCGTGGTCGCGAGCGCCTCGATCGCTTCGTGGTTCATGCCGAGTAGATGAAGGCGATTCGCGGCGGCCGTTCTTGCCGACTCGGCAGCCTTGAGCGCGGCGATCGAGACCTTGTGCTCGGCCTCTCGCCGCTGGACTTCGGTGAGCGAGATGCCCTGCGACTTCTCGTAGAGACCCTGTGCGCGTTCCCACGCGACCTTGGAGAGATCCACGGCCGGACCGGCGGTCTGGACGGCGACCCGGCGCTGGAGGAAGTCCGCCTGAGCTTCGCCCAGTTCTGGGCTCTCGATCACGGCAAGCTCCTGTCCAGTCTTCACGGGATCGCCGACGCGCACGTTGACCTCGGCGATGCGTCCGCGAAGTGGCGACCCGACGTGCGCCATCGCTTCGGTGTTGAAGCCGACTCGCGCCGGGGCCGTGATCGTGGGTCGCAGCACCCAAAGCTGGGCGGCTTGCGTCTTGATCCCGTAGCGGGTGATCGCGTCGCTCGTGAGCATCACCTCGTCTGCGTGCTCGGCTTCTCCTGCGGCACCGTGCGCGTGACCATCCTCGCCGGAGTGATCAGCCTGCTCCGCCGCGTCTACGCGCGGCACGGCGCTGTGCGAGCCCTTGCTCCGCCCATCGCAGGCAGTGAGCAGCGCGAGTGAGAGGATCAGGGCCGGTACGCCGAGCCGAGCGCGATGCTCAACACGGAGAGACGAGACGCAATCTGTCGTCGTGGAGTCGAGGGTCTTGTTGTTCTTCATGTCGAAGCGGCTCACGGCTTGTTCGGTAGGGGGACGACGCGATCGGCAGCGAGCTGCATCGAGGGAGGGGCTGCCGACCCCGCGTCGGCGAGTCGTTCGGCGACGCCAGGGCCGCCAACCGCGCGCTGCAAGCGGACGAGGGCGCGCGCGGCCTGTGCTTCGACCTCGATCGCTTGCGTCTGCGCGACGCGCAGGTCCTGCTCGGCGAGGAAGAGCGGGGTTACATCCGTCTGACCGGCGCGGTAGGCGTCTTCCGCGAGCTGTCTCCGTTGCCGTTGCAGCGGGATCAACTCGCGTTCGATCCGCCCGAGGTTCGTGGTGCTTGCTGACAATCCCTGGTAGGCAACTCGAACGTCCTCGACGACGAGTCGCTTCGCGAGCGTCAGCTCATGCCGGGCTTCGAGCTGCTCGGCAGTGTTGACCGCTCGTCGTGCCTCACCGGAGTCGAAGATTGGCAGCGGCGCAGCGATCGACGGCCCTGCTTGCCAACCTCCGCCCCTCTGCGCGTCGAGTCCGGCGCTTGCACCCTCCCACGGTAGGAGTCGAACCAGCGCGGCTTCGTCGCCGAGCGCCTTGAGCCTCCAAGCCAGTGCCTGGATCTCGGGACGCGCGATCAGCGCCGCATCGGTCCAGTCACGCTCCGATTGGCGGCGCAGCTCCGGCGCTGTCCACGGGTCGAGCGTCCACGTCGCGGCGGCCGACGGTTCCCCGATCAGGCGCGCGAGCCGGAGTCGGCTCGCCCGCTCGTCCAGTCGCGCGCGGTCGATGGACACTTGAAGTTCCACGCGCTGCGCTTGCAGGGTGACGAGATCGCTGCGCGTTCCCTCGCCTGCGTCGAGCCGGGCCTGCGACGTGGTGACGAGGCGCTCCACGAGCCCGAGTCGTTCTTCGAGCAGCGGTCGGAGCGCGGCGGATGACTGCGCATCCACGTAGCGTTCCTGGACTTCGCTGATCACGTCCAGCGCTGTGACGACCGCATCTGCCGCGACGGCTCGGAGCCGGTTGTCGGCAGCGCTCGCGCGGGTCGGGCGCTGGAGCGCCTGGACGAACTCCTGCACGAATGACGCCTCGAACTGAGGGCTGCCCTCACCGGCGCGAAAGACCACGCTCAAGACGGGGTTGGGGAGCAGCCGTGCTTGATCTGCTTGCGCCAGCGCGACGCGCACGCGGGCGAGCGCGGCTTGGAGGCCAGGGTCCGAGGTGACCGCGCGTCGAACCGCCTCGCGGATCGAGAGCGCGTCGGCGACGGCATCGGGCTCGTCGAGCGGGCCGCCCTCGGGGCCGACGACGCGGAACTCCAACGGAGTCGGTAGCTGCGCGGCCTGCTCGATCGCGGTCTCGGGCGCGACCTCGCTGCGCGGCGGTGCTTGACAGGCTCCCAGCGCGAACGAAGCGACGAGGGCCGTGATTCCTAGCGCCGCACAGGATTGCTGCGGGCGCGGATCAAGAGTTCGAGCCGGAACGGAAACAGGGAAACGAAGTCGCAAGGAAGCTCTCCACGTTGCACGGGGCCTGACAAGGGCCTCGGCAGACGTGCCGAGGCGCAACACCATCCGCTTCGCGTGGCGATGCCACGCTCAGCCAGGAAGAGTGCGCGCCTCTAGACGCGGAGAACTACGGTGCGAATATGCGCCCACGAGTCGGCAACTCGTGGGATGCACGGAGGCGGCCCGCGCCCGGCGGTTATCGTCGGCGTCGCGTGCTGAACTCGGATCTCAGGCGGCGGAGCGATCCACGGGCCGACTTGGATCTCGACGGAGCGCGATTGCGCCAGTTGCTGCTCGGGTGATCCCGGCACCGCGAGGTCGATGCAGGGGCAAGCCGTCTCCTCGCTCTGCGTAGCTGCGGCCTGAACAGGGGACTCGCCTTCTTCGTGCCCTTCGCAACCACCGCAACTCGCGTCCGCCGCTTTGATCTCGATGCTCACGCACCCGTCCTCCTCGATGCAAACGACGAACCCCTGCACCGGGGTCAACCCGGTCAGGAGCACGAGCGCGAGGCAGAGCCAAGCGGTGAGGCGGTGGGGCAGGGACAACGTCACGAGGGAGGGGATCGTACGGACTTCGGCAGACCTGGGGCAAGCACTTGAGCCCCTGGCAGCCTGGAGACGTAGCGCTAGACACCGTGTCTAGGCTTCATACGCGCTCGACCTGTGAAAGTTGGCACGAGCGCGGGGACCGGAGCGCCGCCCCCTTGGAGCGAGCTGCCGTTCGCGCCAAGAGTTTGAGGCCGGGTGCATCGCGAGGAACGTCAGGGACGGGCGGTTGGACCCATCCACGTGATCTCGGTTGCTCGTTCAGCGAGGTCGGAAAGCGCGCAGGAGACGGTAAGGCTGAGGCCCGCGACGCCCGTCGGCGGGACTGCGCCACTCCAAGTTGTCCGCTCGGTTGTTCGTCACATCGCCGTCCTTGTGGTGCGGAACGTGCTCGGGTGAGGGCTGAGGTCCGACGTGCGCTCTGCAAACCAGAACCGCCAGCGGCGCGAGGTAGTAGTCGCCGTTTTCCATTTCGAGAATCGAGTACACGTCTCCGTTCGGGTTGAGAACCGCGCTCTCGGAGTCGTCAAAGATCGGCACGTCGTTCGGGATCATGCTGTCGTTCAGGTTGATGGTCGATCGACTTCCGCCCAGCCAAGTGCCCGACGCCAGTCCGATCGCGAAGTGGCTGAACGTAGTCGTACACCTACGTGCCGTGCTTATTCACCTGCCGGGCGCTGATCCCGAGCAGAATGCGATGCGGAAATAATCTCCTGATAGTCGGTGGTCGGACGCGCTGCCGCCCGAGTCGCGCCGTCGAACAGCGAACGGTTCTCGTTCACAGCGGCCTCGACATCGGCATCGGGCTTGGCCTCGGGGAAAGAGCGGCGGACCTTTTCGAGCAGGTTGAACGTGCGCGCGTGCGCTCGCTTGCCGTCCTGCATGAGCTGACCCGCGTGGTCCGCGAGGAACGAGGCCCCGAAGGTCACGCCCGCGTCGAGGAAGTTGGTCTGTCGCTGTGTCATCGGCTTGCTGGGTCTCGCTCAGGTAGCAGACAACGTGTCTAGTGACGGGGTCAAGGCTTCGAGGTCCGGGATCGCATCCGGTCGATCAGCTCCTGAGGAGCGACGTGGTCGAGGCAGTGGCTCGTCGTCGAGAGGTTCTCGTGGCCATGCCGGGCGCGGATGATGTTCATCGGCGGTGGGTCATGCGGGACTGCGCCGCTTGCGTGGGCGCGATCCGGCTGCGTCCGGGAAGAGCAGCGAAGCCTGAGTGGCGCGAACCTTCGCACCGCCTTCGTTCCGCTTGCGCATCGTCGCCGGGAACCGTGCCGATGCTCCGGGAGCGGTCGAGGGGGCGTGCGACGTAGGCTCCAGCGTCTTGATCTCGAACGTCGAGAACGCTGCGCCAAGCGCGGCGAGCAGTACGGACCGATGGCACTCGCTGTGCTTGGCCTCAAAACACAAGAAGGCGCTGCGACGATCGCGGGTTGCCGCCGCAACCATCTGGAGTACAGCGGGCGCAGATTTGAGATGCCGCTTGTAGTCGCGCACGCATTGCGCGAGCGACTTCTGCTCTCCCTTCTTCGGTCGAAAGGGATTGCCCGCTTCCCTCAGATGCACGTACTCGATGCCGACCTTGTTCAGTTCGCGCGCGAGCGCCTGCTTCCTGTACTCGGGGCGCTGGCTCCACGGCACAAGTCGAACGTCGAGGAGAACCTCTACGCGCTCGTCGGCAAGTGTCCGACAGAGGTCCGCGACACGTCGGCCCTGGTAGCCGACGCTGTAGCAGACCGTCCGGCCCTTTGAGGGCTTGGCTCGCGTGCTCGGTGACGTGCTCAGAACAGCCTCGCTTGCGTGTGGGGGACCGAGAGGACTCCCATCAAGCCGAACTGGTAGGTCCGGCCTCGGAAGTTGCCGAGCATCAAGTAGAGGTCGCGCTTCTTCTGGTTGAGCATCTGCTCCATCTTCGCGCGCACCTTGTTCACGCGGTCCGAATCGCGGTTGAGCTTTCGACTGAGTTCGTGGAGGCTCCAGTCGTGGAAGGACATCTCGTGTCCGCTGCAACGAGCGTCGTTGCAGGTCCACTTCACGTAGAACACTTGGTCGGGGAAGTCGATCTTGCGGACTCCGGGGCCGAACAACCGGCCTTGGCTCGTCATCTGCCGCTCGGTCGTCTCCCACTCCGTTCGTTCGCGTTCATCTCGTGGTTTCACCTCGCAGCCACGCAGCTCCTGCGGCTCGACGATGCCGAGCGATGTCCCCTTGCTCTCGTTCGCATCCTTGAGCGCTTCGACGGATGCGAACCGGCTTGGGCAGCCTTCGAGGTAGGACCTGCGCTTCTCGTGGCTCTCGACGTGTTCTTCGAGCACGATGGAGTCAGCGTCGATGCGCAGGCTCTCGGGACGGGGATCGCGTTCGTCCTTGGCGACGCGGGCGCGAATCCACTGCCAGTGCTTGAACTGCTTGTCCTCGGGTAGGTCGCGGAAGTTGATCGGGTGGAGGCGCACCATCTCCCAGGTCCCATCGACGAGGCCGCCCGTGCATGAGACCTCGTCGTGAGTCTGCGAGTACGACGGGTAGGTCTTGCCGAGCACCAAGATGCGTTGCTCGTGGAAGTCGAGCATGTTGTCAGGTCCTCTTTCCGGTGTGATGGCGGTGATCGCTCCGAGCCAAGCCAGCTCGACAGCGGCGGGGCGAACTCGCCGTCAGCCTCGACCCGGCGACGTTCACGTCGGCGGGTGTGATCGCCTGGGTCGCGGTCGATCCAGTCCGCGTGCGCCGTCGCTGGGCCGGTCGCCATCGGCGGCCCGCGCGGGTAGCAGACAACGTGTCTAGCGGCGGGGTCAAGGCTTCCATTTGCGAGATCGCATCCGGTCGATCAGCTCCTGCGGGGCGATGTGGTCCAGGTAGCGGCTCGTCGTCGAGAGGTTCTCGTGGCCGAGCTGGGCTCGGATGATGTTCATCGGCGTTCCCTCGCGGGCGAGTTCGGCGGCGTGGGTGTGCCGAAGGCCGTGCGCGTGGACGCGCTTCTCGATGCCCGCCTTGTCGGCGAGGCGCGGGAGCAGCGCGCGCACGTACGGCGACTTCACGGGCTCGCCCCGGAGCGTGCAGAAGACAGGCTGCCGTCCGTTCAAGCCGAGCTTCGTGCGGCGGTCCATCCAGCGTTCGATGACCGCGAACGATTCGTGGTCGAGCCCGACCACGCGCGCCTTGTCGCCCTTGCCGTGCCGCACGACGACGCGGCCTTCGGCCGGGTCGAGGTCCTTCGGGTACAGGCCCAACGCCTCGGAGATCCGCAGCCCCGTCCGGTAGAGCAGCGTGAGCAGCGCACGGTTCCTGATCCCGGTCGGCGCGCGGTTCGAGCACGCGCGCACGAGCTGTCGCACTTCGTCCTCGGAGAGGATCTCCGGCGGGTAGGTCTTGCCCTTGTTCTTGGGTTCGCGCGGTCGGGAGGCGTCGAGTTGGTCGGCCATGCAGGGAGGATTACGCTTTTACATAAAAGCGTAACCCATGCGCACCCATCGACCACCCCGGCGGCGAAAGCGTAACTGAACCGCCCGAAACCGGGTCCGGCCGCGAACCCGGAAGAATCTTCCCGAACCGCCTGGGAGCCTCCATGAGCGCGCCGGGGACCACCCGAGCCCTTCCGGGCCGTCCGAAGGCGCTCCAGCGCGCAGGAAGGGCTCCGGCAGGGCCGCCGTGACGGGCGCGGGCTCCGGGGTCGGCGGGCTCTCAGCCGCAAGCTCTCCGGGGCAGCGCACTCCCTCGGCGGTGGCTTCTGCGCCAGACACGTTGTCTAGTGCGTCGCGCGATGGCGACCACGAACGTCCCCGACCATGTGATCTTCGGGCCGGACCCGTCTGGGAATCCGCTCAGCTACGGCGACGTTCGGAAGCTCTCGGTGCAAGAGCGGCTCGGAGTCTTGCGACGGCCGTTCGATCCGAAGGACCGGGCCGACGCCAGGAGAATGAACACTGTCGGTGACGTGCTCTACACGTTCTTTCGGAACTCGATGATGCACGGCTTCCGTGGACGAGCCGTCTTCCTGACCGAAGTGGACCACGAATCCAAGGACCTCACTCTGATCGACGCGGACGGCACGATGATCCTTCGGCCGTCGTGGCTGTGGAACCGTTACGTTGCCGTCGTAGGTAGCACGTTCGATGAGATCGTGGCTCCTGCATCCGCTCGCAACACGAAGCGAGCGTGCGCGGAGCAGTACGTGGCGCTCATGTTGAAGTAGACAGAGGGGCCTGCTCGATCGCCATCCAGCACACGAGGTGGATGTCGTCGCCCTCGACCGGCGGAAGCGGCTCCGGCGCGTGGTGAGGTTCGACGCCGATGCGCTCGACCTCAGCGATCAGATGCTGCGCCTTCTCGGTCCGGCTCGGGAACTCGCGCTCCCACGCGGCTCGTAGCTGCTTCTCCTCGCGCATCGACCACGGAGCTTCGACGGCATCCAACGCGCGATGCAACCGTGCGCTCTCCACATCACTCGGCGGATTCGCGCGAAGGAACTCGGCAACCTCGCGGCCGAGACGGCGGACCTTCGGCTGGAGGTTGGCCGGGTCGGTCTCGAACGTCCAGGCGTCGAGGATGTTCTCGCGTGCCGCCTGCCACGCGGCGTACGCCCCGAGTGCCATCTCCTCGCTCAGAACTCGCGGCGTCTCCTCCGTGCATTCGAGAAGACGCAGGCATGTGCCGACCTCGGTCACGATCGGCTGCTCGGTGTCGCTCGGCACGAAGCGCAGGTACACCCGATCCGCGACGACGGCGCAGAACACGTAGCCGGGCCGGTCTCCCTTCACCATGCCGGAGCCGACTCGCCACGGGAGCAGCTCGATCTCGTCGCCGTAGCTTTCGAGCGCGCGCCGGAGTTCCTGCCGGTACTCCTCGCCTGTCTGCGCTGCGCCCTCGGTCCCGCCTCGCTCGAAGATCGACGCATCTCCGCGATGGAGCTTCTCGATCTCCTCCCGCGTTTCAGCGAACGACTGATCGCCCGACGCTCCGCCCTCGATGGGCGCATCCTCGACGCCGACGGACGCCGCAGCCATCGCCAGCTTGCGGCGCACGCGATCCTCAAGATCGAGCAGGCCATCGAGCTGCGCATCTGGGAAGAACGTGCGCAGGAACACCTCCCGGTGCGCGCTACCGATGCGATCGACACGGCCGTGTCGTTGAACGAGGCGCATCGGGTTCCACGGCAGGTCGTAGTTCACGATATGACGCGCTTGCTGCAAGTTCATGCCTTCGGCGAGCACGTCCGTGCAGACGAGCACGTCGAAGGCATCCGCGTCGTGCGGCGGAATCGCTCCCGTCGAGACGGGTGCGAAACCGTGGATGGCGCGATCGCGCGAGACTCCACCGCGCGAGTCCGCACCGCTCACGCTGGCGATGCGGTCTCGGTAGCAAGCGAGCCTCCGGTCGCTGGCGATGGCTTCGCGCAGCCGAGGCTCGATCCAGTCGATCGTGTCCTCATAGTGCGAGAACACGAGCACCTTACGCTTCTGCCGTGCGTCCTCTGCGTCGAGCGCGTCCCGCTCGGCCTGGGCCGCGATGTGCGCAAGCTCCTCGATCAGCGCGGCGAGCTTGGGGTCCGATGTGCGCTTCACGCGCGACGCCTCCGCCGCCAGCTCGCGGAGGATCTCCAGATCGCTCTCCACGGCCGAGCGAAGTGCGGACACGTCGTAGTGCGCCGCGTCGTCGGCCTCCTCGGAGTCGAGGATCAGCTCCTCGATGTCGTCGTCCTCCGCCGCCGACAGCTCGCGCATGAACTCCTTCCGCACGACCTTTCCCATGCCGAGCCCGACGAGGAACGCCTCGTGCTGGCGCACCATGCGCGTCACCGTCTGCGCGAATGCGTACGCCGAGGACTCGAAGCGCTTGAGGAGCGCGGATCGAAGCAGGCCGACGAGCGCGGTGTCTTGCTGGACCTGAGATGCTCCCGCCGGGAACCGCTCGGGTTGGTAGCGCGCCATGCAGAGCAACGGCGATCCCTGCGGCGGTGCGAGCACTTCTTCGAGCCGCGCGAAGAACCCCGGCAGCACCTCGTCCAGGTCGTATCCGATCGAGGACGCGATCGGCGTCGGGAACTGAATCGGCACTCTGCGACCGTCGGGGAGCCGGATGAGGTCGTTCTGGTAGTGCTTCTTGATGAAGCGGCGCGTGCGCTTCACCGTCGTTGCGTCGATGATCGGGTACAGGAGATCCGGGTTGAGGTTGAACGGATCAGAGCGCATCGCGTGCTCGAATCGCTCGCGGATCGAGAGCACGCCCTTGCTCGACAACCGCGCGTCCTGCTTCATGAAGAACCGAAGCAAGTGGTACAGGTCCCACAGCGAGTTGTTGACTGGCGTCGCGGAGAGCAGGACGACATCGCGTCGCTTGCCTGCAAGCAACCGCCGGAGCACGGCCGCGCGTGTGGGCGCATCGGGGTTGCGGTAGTTGTGCGCTTCGTCGAGCACGACGAGCGCGTAGTCGTCGAGCGGGTTCTGGAGGTGTCGCTTCGCTCCCCCGAGCTGGAGGTCGTTGGCGAGTTCCTCGTACGAGTTGCACTCGACGAGGAGTTGGAAGTCGTTCAGGAACTTCTTCCAGGTCGTGTCGCGCAGGGATGCAGGGCAGATAAGCAGCACGCGCTGCCGCCGCTCGCGGTACGCGCGGATGATCTCGCCTGCGGAAAAAGTCTTGCCAAGGCCGACGCCGTCCGCGATCAGCACGCCCCCGTACGTCTCCAGGATGCGGCGCGCTCGCCAGACACCGTGTCTCTGGAAGCTCGTGACCGGGATGTGGCCGTTGTCCTGCTCTTCCTGCGCAAGCTCGCCGTGATAGAGGTGCCACAGGACCTTGAGGTAGATCAGGTACGGCGGATACTCCGTGAACAGCTCTTCGTACAGGGCGGCGAGGTCGAACGGAACTGCCTCGCCCCAAAGCTCGTCGTACCACTCCTGGACCTTGCCAACGAGCGGCTCGCTGTAGTGCCCGAGGTTGAGTTCGAGGTTGGTCGAGAGGCCCGCGCGCGTCAGGTTCGACGAGCCGACGATCACGCCGCGATCGTCGCCGCGCAGGATGAACGCCTTCGCGTGCAAGAAGTGACGCTCGTAGCGGCGAACCTCGACGCGGCCCGAGCGCAGGAAGTCGAGCAGCGTTCGGACCGCGCGGTCGTCGTCGGCGTTGAACGGCAACGTGTCTCGGTCATGCCTCAGGCCCTTCTCAAGGCGAGTGAGGTTCTCCCTGACGCGGCGTCGGGTGAACTCCGGCTCGGTTGGATCGAACGGGCCACGCCGAGCGCGGATCGCTTCCGGCTCCGGCTCGACGCCGAGCAGCAAGCTGATTTTGTCGATGTGACGCGCTTCGGCAGCGATGAGTTCGAGTCCCTGCGGATTGAAGTAGGCGCTGGCGACGGACAGCTCCGCCGGGACGCGGCCACACTGCCGAAGCGCAGCGACGTGCCGCGTGATAGCGCGGGCAAGCGTGTTGCCGTTGCGGTTGTCAACGAACTCGGGTGCGGGGACGGGAGCGTCTCCGTGTGCGTCGGCCGCGCTCATCCCAGACCTCGACTCGGGCGGTCGTACCGGCTTGCGTAGAAGCGTCCGGTCATTGGACAGACACCTTGTTCAGGAACACCCGGTATCCCCGAGCCTCCAAGCGCTTCACTGCCACGCGAAGGCTGACCTTGCTAAAGAACGGCAGGTCGAGGTCACGCGGCGAACGACTGACGATCGCGAACACAATCTCGTAGTCACGCGGGACGACGCTATCGACTGGAAGTGCGTGCGATGCCGGAAGGAGAGCGTTGACCTTCTCGCGGAACACCTTCACCTCGGCAAGAAGTTCGCCGGAAACCGTGCCCTGCGCGAACAGGTGGCTGAGCACTGAGGATGCGCCGTAGCGCTTCACGTGGATCAACCGTCGGTCGCTCGTGTAGAGATCGCAGAACTCAATCTTGTCCCTCGCCGCATCGACACGGACAACCTTGCGGTCCATAAGGGCGATGCGGTTCCCGGAAGTCGCGGCGACACGAGTGTTGTACGCAAGCTCGTCATTCTCCGAGCATGGCGGTAGCGCGACCGAACTACGCGGAATGCGATGGAACGCGGCATTCACTTCATCGACGAAGCCTTGAGCGACGCGATACCACTTTCCTCCCGAGAGCAGGTAGACAACTCCGCCGAGGTCCACCTCGCAGTACAGGCACTGCAACACGTTCCACTTGTTGCGCTCGGTGTCGGTCGAATGCGAATAGCAGATCACCGGAGTGGATCGCAGGCGCTCCATCGTGATCTCCTTGCCTGTCGCGTAGTCAAAGAACTGCGAGAGGTGGAGGTCAGGAACAAGTGCGGGCCGCTTTGAAGCACCGTAGCGGAACCCGGCGACGTCGTCCCACTCCATGACCTCAGGGACGGCCATCCACAAGCGGTCGTGTGAGCCCGCCCCGAGACGAGAGATGAGTGCGTCGTCAAGTGTGCGCTTGAGCGTGACATCGCTCACTTCCGCGATGTGGTCGATCCACGAGAAGTGGGTTTGGTAGGCGTTGGAGCCAAAGAGCGCGAGGTAGCGCTCCAGCATCGGGGCGAGCGTGCCCAGCGTGACCGGCGCAGACACGTTGAGCGCGTCCATCCCGGTCATCTTCGCTCCGAGAGTGTCATCGACCGGGGAACCATCGACCGCGCGGAGGAGGTCCTGCTCAGGGTTCAGACCGAATGCGGCGATCGTGGATCGACGGCTCACCTGCTCTCGGGTGTGGCGCACGCTCTCGTCGAGGGTCTTCCGGTCGAGGCTTCGCAAGCTCTCGGGCGCGATCGCGTTCACTGTCACGAGCAGTCCAAACCGCTCCTCCCACGAACCGGGTTCGAGCAGGTAGCGTCCTTGGCCGAACGTCAATGCAAAGTGGCGACCACCCGCCGGAACTAGGAAGACTGCGGAGGCCCCTGAGACAAACGGGAAGAAGTCTCTTGGGAGGGCTGCATCGGAGAACAGTCTCGCCCAGGACGGTACGTGGCTCGGCAGTGGTTGGAGATAGAGGTCACCGATCGAGGCCCCCGCGATGGAGATCGGGGTTCCGCCCTGGCGCGTTGCTGGGGTCAGAGCGAGATCAGGAGACGAGTGGGTCTCCTTGAGCAAGTAGATGGTCAGTCGTGCGAGCCGGGGGCGAGGCACTAGTGATGCGCCTTCCTCGTGCGTCGCTCCCACTCGCGGAAGTGCTTGCGGGTCTGCTTCAAGCGGGGCTCGAAGTCCCAACCCTCGTGGAAGGTCTCGAAGATGTGGACGAGGTGCTTCTCGTCAAGACCGTAGAGGTGCGCGACGACGGCATCGAGTTCGTGGATCATGTCGAGCTTCAAGTCGTCGCGCAGCGGACCGCACTCGACACCCACGGACTTGGCCCACTCGGCGAAGCGCGCGTCAGGGCAGCCGAGGCGGCCCGCGAGTTCCACCGCTCGCTGCCATCGCACGTCAGTCGTAGGCGGCCGAGGAATCGGGAACGGATTGAGGACGAAGAACGTGAGGCTGACTTCGACGAACCGTCGGGCGTACCAGTCGAGGGGAACGCTCGAAAGAACGCCAAGTAGGTACGCCTCGTCGCGCGGCGTGCCGCGAGGCCAAAGAAGGAACGGAGCCTTATGCGTCAGGAACACGTGTGGCGGAACCAGGGCCACCCGGACAGTGCGAGTGTCCGTTGACCGCGTCACATCCCGGAACGCGATACGTGGGGCTTCGCACGGAAGTGTTGTCGGCGTACTGCGCCAGCGCGCGTCAAACTCAGAGAATGGCGATCGGCTGTTTCGGCCGCCGCGAATGCGAGTGGCCTGGAGTTCTGGCAGGACGAGACGTGGATCGCAGCTCGCGTAGTACGTTCCAGTGTCCGGCGTCCAGATGTCGAACGACTCGCCCTTGAACACCGGCCACGCGCCCTCCGGCCAGGGATCGGGCCGAAGCTCCATGAGGTTCTTGTCAGTCGTTGCGTTCAAGTCTCCCTGGAGAGGGCGCGCGCGCCACGTGCCAGCTTCGTCCAGGTCAAGTCGGGGAGACGCGCGGAGGCGGGTGAACACCTCGACGGACTCCTCGCTCGGAAGAAGCGGAAGCGAAGCCGTGTCATTCCAGCTCTTGATGTCGGAACCGTAGAAGACGGCGGGCTCTTGAACGACGCCCTCGCCGTAGCGCTCGAAACTGGGATATGGGCCTTGGAGGGATACCGACGTGCGATCCGACCGCCGCTTCACGAAAGTCACGAGGCCGATCGTGTACTGCGGGTGAACGTTGTCGAAGAACCACTGACGGTTGTTGAGGAGCATCGTGACCCGCACGTCGTCTGCGTGCTCGAAGACCTCTTCGCGGAACGCGGCCGAGCCTCTTGCCGCAAGGACGGAGCGCGGAAGAACAACGCCAATGCGCCCGCCGTCGTCGGCGACGAGGTGCCAGAACCGCCAGCAAAACGCCTTGTAGAGGTCCGGGTGGCCCGCGCCCATTCCGGGATACGGCCCGGCCATGAGAGCCGCGCGAAGCGTCTCATTCGATTGGACCTCAGCTTCCAGCGCACGTTGAAGGTCCGGGCGTTCTCGTCGGAGCTGTAGATACCGCTTCTCGCGCTCAGCCTGGGTCGCCGATCGAAGGCCGGGGTTGTAACGAGCCCAGAACTCGTGTTCCTCGACATGCGCCTTCTCCCACGGAGGGTTGCCGACGATCACGTCGAAGCCAGGACGCGAGCGCAGGAACACCTCGGGGAACGCAATGGGAAAGTGGAACGGAGTGAGACCATCCAGGGCCTTCTTCGCTGCGCGGAGCTTCGGAGACGTTTCAAGGTCACTCTGGAGCGTCTCCAGGCGTTCCATCTCGACCGTGAGCTTCTCGCCCGTGATTCGCGTTGCGGTCACGAGGTCGCACAGCGTCAAAGCGGAAGCGACCGCCTCCAGTGCTGCTTGCTGAGCGCGACGGGCTCGTTCGAGGTCCGATGGCGTAGCGTCTGCAAGTCGCGCCAACCGCGCGAGCGGTTCCGCTGCCCGTCCGAGCAAGCTGTCGGCATCGACGCGGAACAGCGGCGTGTCACCCGCGCTGATCGCATCGCGCACCTCGTCGAGGCGACCGATGCCGACGAGCGAGTTGCCGGTGACGAGACCGTGGTCGAGGAGCGAGAGCGGGAGTCCCGGCACAAACGTGTGAACCCAGACGGCGAGGCGTGCAAGCTGGACGGCTGTCGGGTTCAGATCGACGCCGTAGATGCAGCGTCGGGCGATCAACCGTCGCAGGAGCTGCGTGTCTTCGATCTCGACCTGTTCAGCAAGTGGCCCGAGCGCGGCGATGGCCGCAGCGCGAAGCGTCGCAAGCTCGGTCAGGACGGTCGGCAGCTTCTTTCGCGCGAGGTAGCCCGAGAGCGCCTTCTCGATGTGGTCGATCGCGGCGATAAGAAAGTGCCCCGACCCCATCGAGATGTCGGCGACGCGGAAGTCGAAGAAGCGATCTCCAGCCTCGTCGGCAGACAACGTGTCTAGCCGTGCGAGGTGCTCCGCGAGCGCGGGCTCCAGTGCGCGCTCCAGAAGGTGCTCGACGGCGAACTGCTTCGTGAAGTACGAGCCGGTGGACTTGCGTGCGCCCGATGCGTTGTGGAGGTAGACCTCGCCCTTCGTGACGAGCGGCTGCTCGCCCTTCTTGCACGGACGGTAGACGCCCTCCTTGTCCACGCCGAGGTCGGACTCCGCGACGGCTAGCTCGCTTTCGAGCAGGCCCTCGTACACGGTTCCGAACTCGCGCACGCCGAGGCTGCGGAAGTCCACGGGACCGAGACCTTCCTCCGTGTTCACGAGCATGAGGTCGCGGAGAGCTGGACCGAGCGTCGTGTTCGGGAGTCGCAGCGGTGCGAGCAGCGCGCCGACGCGCGAGACCTCGGCGTCCTCCGTGAACAGCCCACCGTCGTAGGGTGGGACACCCCACTCGCGGTTGCCGACATCGACGGCGCGGAACAGTTGATGGACCTCTTCCCAGAGGTTGTCGCCCGCGTCGAAGTCGAGCCCCTTGCGGACGAGATCGAGAATCTCCTGCGCCTTGGTCTTGAGGGAACGACGCTGGTACAGACCGTTCCAGCGGTAGGGCAGAAGGTCCTTGTCCTCGGCGTACGCGATGAAGAGCAGCCGGAAAAGGACGACGAGCGCCATCTCGTACGTGTCGTGGAGATCCTGTGCCGTGGGCTTCTTGAGCTGGCGAGCCGCGACGAGACCCTGCGCGAGCTTCGGCACGACGGACAGGTAGATGCGCTCGCGCAGCTCTGCCGCGAGGTCGCCAGAGAAGCGACCCGAAGCGGCGATCAAGTCGTCGAGGCTGCCGCCGGGCAGGAGCGCCTCGGCCGAGCAGAGCAGCCAGAGCAGCGCCGCGTTGTCCTCGTGCAGGAGCCCAGCGTGGCACTCGACGTACGTCTCGGTGCGTCCGCGACGGCCCACACCGACACCGACGCGCGCGGGGTACACGCGCACCTTCGCGCCGTGCTGGATGACGACGTACGGGAGGTTCTCGCGGTCGGCGACGGCGAGCGCGTAGCTGACCGGGGAGATGTCCGCGAAACGGCCTGCTTGCAGCTCGGGCGACTCGTCGCGGTTGAGCAGGACGGCGACAGCGACCTTGCGGTCCTTCGATCGCAGGATCGACGTGACGCGATCACACGACTCGATCTGGAAGCCGAGGGCCTTGAGCAGGTCGGTTCCCTTGCGGTCGAGGATGCGCGACGCCTTGGCCGCCGCATCGCGCCAGTCGGCGCGCTGTCTCGCTCCCGCGCGCAGCTCGTGCGTGGCGAGGAAGCCCTCGTTGCGAAGCCCGCCCAGGTCGGTGTCGAGCGCGGGTAGTGAGTCACGCAGCGCGCGGAGCGCGGTGTGACGGTCGGCTTCGCCAAGCGCCTCGCGGCAGATGCGATCCACCTGACTCGGATCGAGGTCGAGCCTTGCGGGTGGATCGTCACCGGCTGGGCCGCAGAGCGCCGCCTTGCCTTCGTAGAGGACGACGACGAGGAGCGGGGCCGCGCGCCCGCCGTGGCGCGCCTTCCATGCCGAGCGGAGGTCCTGCGCGCTCGGGGTGCGCGGGTGCGTTGCGACGAGAACCTCCAAGCCGGAGGCTCCGCCGCCGAGCGCTAGTCCCGTCGGGGTGAACGGCCAGCGGTCGGCGAGCGTCACGCGGCGGAGCGGAACACCGTCAAGGAACGGCGGCTTCTCGCCGGTGTGCGATGTGGGGGAGCTGCGAGCGTTCATGAGCGCGTGCTACGCGGGTGCTTTCTCCCGGAGCTTCGCGGCGATCCACTCGCGGAGTTCCTTCTGGGGGACGCGCCAGGACGACGCGATCTTCACGGCCGGGATCTTCCTGTCCCTGGCGAGGCGGTAGACGCTGCGCTCGGACATGTTCAGGAAGTCGGCGACCTGCTTGATGCTCAGGAGGTGTTCCTTCATGGGGGTGGTCCGGTTCCGGCTGGCCGGGTGCCTCGTGAGCTTGGCGAGCCAGTACAAGGATTGCCAGCGATTCCCCCCCGAGTCGGGGCGGTTTCGGAAGGCGGGGTCCGGCTAGACAGCGTGTCTGCTCCGCCTGCGGAGTCCTCGCCCTGGCAGGAGTCGCTTGTCTACCGAGGGCGGCCGGTGCTCGCTGGAAGCAAACCCTCAAGCCCAGCTTCGAGGGAGTCGATGGCGAGAGGATGATCCCCTGCCGCGCTCTTCTGCTGCTCCTCGCCGCCGTCGTCGGCTCATGCACTTCGGTCGCGCCGAAGCTCGACCTGCCGTCGCCCGTGGTCATCAACGATGTCCGCGTCGAGGTGACGGGCGTGCTCTCGCACTACGGACGCGGAGGGTTGAGCGGGTTCAGGGGCACGGCTACGAACACGTCCGGCGAAGCGCTCTCGTACTGCATCGTCACCCTGGAACTGCTCGATCCGTCGGGCGCGAAGATCGGCGATGCGATGGCGACGACCACGCACCTCGCCGCCGGGCAGACGTGGCGGTTCGACGCGCACAACGCCAACACGATCGCATCATCCGTCGAGCGGGTCAGGGTCGTGCAGGTGCAGACCGACAAGAGCCTGCTCGCCGAGATTGCGCGGCCGAAAGGCACCGGGGGAGCAGCACGAGCGGCGAAGCTCGAAGCAGCCACCTCTGTCTCGGAGACCCAGCCAGCGATCACGTCCACGGCCGACGAGCAGGCCGCTCGCGTAGAACGCGCCATCGAGCGCGTCGGTGAGACTCGGCCGGTCTTCGGAGCAGCCACCGAGCCTTTTTCGTTCACGATCCAGCTCGCCAAGCAGAAGGAGGACGGCACCTTCGCCGCCAACTTCCAAGAGGTCGCGTTCGTCCACACCGTGGCGGGGAACCTCAAGGACGGCGTCGCGCTCTACCGCGTCGGACTCGTCGCTGGCGAGCCCCGGATCGTGCTGCGCGGCAAGATGAACTCGCGGCGCTACGCGGTCTTGTGGGAGGCGTGGCCTGAGAACTGGCGACGCGCGGGGAGCCCGGTCTCCGAGTGGATCACGTTCGACCACTGAGCTTGCCCACCTGTGCGCGGTGGGGCGGCTCGCGCAGCGTCTCGGACACACCCATGGGAGTGCCTACCTCCCCCCTGGCGATCAGGCCCACGCAGGTGCGGCAGACAACGAGTTCGCGGGACACTCCCGCAGCGCCGCGAGCTGCGGTCGCAGGAACTCGGCGGTCAACGTTTCGGTCGGCCCGCTTCTCGAAGTGCTGCCCGGCTGACCCTTCGAGATCCTGCCGTCCGCGTCACGAAGTAGTCGAGCGGAAGCTCGTACACGGCCGCGAAGTCCTCCAGCTCGACGAAGTCCACGCGGCGCTCGCCCAGCTCGCACTTCGAGACGTAGGTCTGAGGCTTCCCGAGCGCGTCGGCGACGGCCTCTTGCGTCATCTCGCGGTGGCGTCGCGCCGCGCGGAGGCGATCGAGGAAGGCCGCATAGCGGTCGGTGTGGAGTGCGTGTTTGGAGCCCATCGCCCGGCTTCGGAACCGGGCGGAGTCTGCACCCCAGGATGGAGTACCCCAGTGTGGGGTAAAGGTCTGCGCGTCGTCCGTCGATAGGTTTCACGCCGGAGGTCCCTTCCTCGGCAGGAACCAGCCCATGACGAACACTGTTCAGCCCGCTCGCCCGGTCAAGCTCAAGCACCTCGTCGCTGGATCGGTCGCCCTGCTTGCGATCCTGGCCTTGATGGGCATCCCGATCCTCTACGGGCTTCGCAAGGTCGGGCTGATCCACGTCGGCGGAGTCGTCGAGAGCGTGGCTTCGGACCGCGACGCCTACGACCCGGCCAACCCGCTCACGATTCGGGTTGCCGTCGAGAAGAACCGTGGACTGGACCGCTACGCGAAGGTCGAGATCCGGGCGCGCGCGTTCGTCGAGGACGGTGGCGCACGCACGCAGGTCGCCGAGTTCCGGCAGATTCCACAGGGTCGCACGCACTCGAACCTCGTGCAGTCGTGGCCGGGCACCGTGGTGCCGCTCGAAGCCACAGCTCTCGACGAGGACGCGCTCAACGCGATGCGCCGCGCCGGGGAGATCGTCGTGGTCGTGGACGAGTACGAAGCCGGGAACTGCGTGGATGACGCCGTGGGCGAGTTCACCGTTCGCGTGAGCTTCTCGCTCTTCGACAAGCTCGGCAGCGTGTTCGCCTCGGAGCCCGTGTCGTCGCGGAGATGACCGCTGGGTGTGCCCGACTCGTGACTCGCTAGACACCGTGTCTAGCTCCACGGCGCAGCACCCCCCTGTCTGGGCGGGCCTCATCTGCTACCTCCCTCCATCGCGTCGATGCCGCCGAGCTGCTTGCGGATCGAATGCCGAATCGCCTCTGCTGTCGTCGATGCACGCGAGCGACACTCTCCGGACGCCACGCGCGAACTGTGGTTACTCCGATGGCGGTCGATCGCGTTCTTGCCCTTCGCACTGATCGGGGCGCAGAGCGCCACTTGACAGCGGAATGAGCGCGCGGGCGAGAACACCGGGCGCATGATCGGACGGCCATGCTTGCGGACGACGCTTCGGCGCTCGTCCTTCCATGCGGCGACGACCCCGAGCCCCGGAACGCGGAGGACGTTGCCCCGCGAGACTTCGTCCACGGCAGCCTCGACCGCGTAACTGAGCAACGTGATGACCTCATAGCGGGAGATGCCTGAGCGTCGAGCCACCGTATCGACGACGGAGTTGAACGTCTCGGCGGCCTCGACAGTCGGAAATCCGGGGAGAGTCATGTTGCGATCCGGGATCGTGTGGCGGCGGACTGGCGGGTGGGCCACGCGAGCTGGAGCATGTTCGTCTCCTTCTCGCGCAGGAAGTGCGCGGCAAGCAAGCGGCGGTACTTCCGAACCGTCGGGCGCGAATGCGTGCTCTCCAGCACCGCAATCAGCTCGGGGTGGTTCGCAAGATGAGCGACCGCGCAGCGCTGGATGAACGAGCCATCGCACTCCGGGACGAGCAGCGAGCGCCGACCCGTCAGGGCGAGGGCTTCGCTCGCCAGCGCCTCATTCAGCAACCAGTTTCGGACCGGCGCGTAGGAGATCGTTGTTCCGCGATCGGCGCGGAAGGTGGCGAAGGGAAGCGCGACCGTCGGCCCGATGCCCAACTGCTCGGCCCTCGCGCGGATCGCGCTGAGAGCCGCGCCAACGGACTTCGCGCACTTGTACCGGAACTCGAACCGCATCGTTCCAGGTGGAGATAGTTCGATCAGCTTGTGTCGCACGCGGATAGCGAGCTTGCTCCGACGAGGTCGCTCGTGCGCGTCGTAGACGATGAAGTCTCGGTCGGAGCCGAAGATGGCGACTCCGGTATTGCCGTAGATGTCCGGGGCCTTGCGGATCAAAGGGTGTCGCACGTGTCGCAACGCTTCTATGAGCAGCCCTTTTTCTGCGGCGAAGTTCACCGACAGGTCCAGCCGAGTGACGTGCCAGCGCTGGCCGTACCGCTCCATCTCGCAGCGATCGGTCGTCCTCGGCAGTAGGGAGAGTCGGGCGTGAGTCAGCAACTCTACGGCGTCGTGATCCGCGGCTTCTGCTTGTGTCACGTTCGTGAGTCCGAGCACGCGCGGAAGCGAACCCTCGACGGTGATGCACTCCTCGTAGAACGAGATGCGAACGCCGTCTTCGTGTCGAATGAGCCGGTGCTGCTCGCGGTGCCTCGTGTTCCACGGAACGTGCGCGCGGAAGCAGCGCCCCGACCGGAGTAGGTCCTCGATGTCGCGCTCGATGACGGCGTCGCGTCGCTCGTCACGAAGTCGTCGGATGTCGAGACGCAGCTTCATCGTGTCGATGACTCCGTCGTCGGTGCGAGGGATCGGTGAGTCGGTGATCCCGGCAACACGAGAAAGGATCTTTCTCGCTGCTCGGGAGTTACTTGCACCACCGGGCGGCGTGGTGAAGCGCGTGGCCGTGTACTGGACACGGTGTCTAGTCGTGGTGTAGGTTGCCATCCGGCTTGTCCTTCACCGCGCGGCGTCGTCCCTGAGAAGTCGGAGCCGCTACGGTTGGAGTTCAGTCGAGCGCGTCGAGTCACGAAGCTGTGGCCCGACGCGCTCGTGTTTCGGCACAGCGACCACGAGCAGGGCTCGTTGGTCGTGCATTGCGTGGTGCTCGTCCCGTCGAGCGCACGCACCGCGACCTCGCCGTCGTCGAGACCCGTGGGGGCGGCGCGTAGCCAGGGCTCAGCGGGTTCGTGGACTGCGTGCGGTTGGGGCGGGGGCGGCCGAGGCGCGTCGAGCGTGGTGACTCGGCGACCGCGAAGACGGCTTCCTACCGGGCACGGAGGGGCGATCGTCATGCCGCCAGCAACCTCCGCAGGGCCAGCGGGTCCAGTTGCGCCGCCCCCTGCACAAAGAGTTCAATCCGCGTCTCGTTCCCCCGACCATTCCTCCAGCACGCGCGATTCGTCCCCGCGCGCGGCGGATCCGTGATCTACTGGCGTGCGTCGACGGTTGCAGAGGGGCCGGTGGGCTTTCTCCGCTGCTCGCTCACGTTGGCTCGTGCCCGATCAGGAGTTCTTTCCATGACCCCTCCCGTCGCGCTGCACGCGCTCGCCCTGCTTCCCATCCTCGTTCCGCACCCGTCGCGCCCTGGGTCTGGCGACACGGTCCTGCGCGATGGCGACATCGTGCGCGGGGACCTGTTCGTCGACACCTTGCGGATCCCGGAGGATGCCACCGTCTGGGTCGATGGCGAACTGAACATCGCCGCAACCGGTCTCGTGCGCATTCAAGGCCGGCTGGTCGCGTTCGATGCCGGGCCGCTCGGCCGGCTGGACGCGCCGTCGATTCGCATCCACAGCAACCTCGTCATCGACGTCCCGGGGACGATCCTGGGAGGATCCGGCACGGACGGTTCGGATACGGAAGGCGGCAGAGGCTCCAACGTCACCCTCTCGGCGCCGCTGGTCTACATCGACGGATCGGCGCAAGCCGGATCGGCGGGCCGGGGCGGTGCGGGGCGCGCGGGCGGGCGCGGCGGGGATGCGCGGGTCGACGGCTACTTCCTCGTTCGACAGCCCAGCGACGACCACGTCTCGCTGCGATCCGGACGCGGAGGAGACGGCGGATACCCCGGGGGCGATGGAGGCGAGTCAGGCGATGCGGTCGCGTTCGTCTCCGCGGAACTGCGCGAGTCGATTTCCGGGTCGATGCCCGCGATCGCGGCCGCGCTCAGCGGTCTCGCGGCCGAGGACCCGCCTCCCGGTCAGGGGTGTGCGAACGGCACTCCCGGCGGCGATGGTGGCAACAGCGCTTCGGGGAACGGCGGCGAGGGTGCAGACAGTGCTCATGGGACCGCCGGAAGCCCTGCGGGAAGCAACGGGGGCGACGGACGAAAGTCGGGGGACTGCACCGGCGGCGACGGCCTGAACGCGAATCCAGGATTGGATTGTTGTCCGAACACGGGAGGCACCGGCGGGAAGGGTGGCAAGGGCGGCAACGCGCAGTCGGGGAACGGCGGCAAGGGGGGCAAGGGCGGAGACGGCTACCAGGGTCTGCATCCCGGGGGCAAAGGTGGGCACGGAGCGGACAGCGGCTTCGCGAAGGGCGGCAGGTCGGGCAACGGGGGCAACGGTGGCAAGCGTTTCGGCGTCGGCGGGGCGGCCGGCGACCCCGCCGGCGTCGTGACCGCGGGAGCCGCTGGTGCCGCGGGCAACGAAGGCAGCAGGAATCCGAACGGCACGAACGGAACGCCGGGTTCGCCGGGGACGGTGACGGGTTCGTCGATCGGCACGGCCGGGAATCCGGGCGGCGATTGCCCCTGAGACTGGCGCGGGGAGCGCGCTCGGCAGAAGCCCGCCGCCATCGCGGAGTTCAAGGATACCGCGGTGCGCTCGCGCCGAGCGGCGCGCCCAGCGCGCGCTCCAGATCCAGGTGCGCGCGGGCAGCGGCGGCGCGCGCCGCCGCGGCGGACTGGCGCGCCTGCAGCAGCGCGCGCTGGCTGTCGAGCAGCGCGAGCGCGGTCGTCTCGCCCAGCGCGTAGGCGCGGGACGCCAGCGCGGCCGCGGCTTCGGCCTGCGGCAAGAGTTCGCCGTCGGCGAACTGCGCCGCGGCCTGTGCCGAGCGGGCGCGTTCCAGCGCGCCGCGCACGGCGTGCGTGACCTCGGCCGCGAGCGCCTCGTGCTCCTTGCGCAGCGCATCGCGCCGGTACTCGGCGGCGGCGATGCGCGCCTGGTTCTGGTCGAAGACGGGGATCTCGATCGAGCCCGCGAGACCGGCCAGCAGGCTCGTCGAGGCGTCGCCTTCCGGACGTTCGGCGGCGATGCCCGCGTCGACGGCGGGGGCCGCGCGGGCGCGTTCGTGGCGGACCTGGGCCTCCGCGGCGGACACCGCGAGCGCCGAAGCGCGCAGGTCGAGGCGCTGGTGATCGGCCCGCGCGACGAGTGCGGCGGCGTCCCCGGGCGGCAGGACCGCAGCGGGAATCCCGTCGGTCAGCACGAGGGCGGATGCGTCGGTCGGCAGGGAGAGCAGCGTGGCGAGCGCTTGTCGCGCGAGGCTCGCGTCGCGCTCCAGGCGCTGCTCCTCCAGCTCGGCCGTGAGCACGGAGCCATGGGCGGCGTCGACCTCGGTGCGCGTCGCCACGCCGATCTCGGAGCGCCGCTGAACGGCGGCGAGCACGGCCCGCGCGTGTTCCCGGCTCGCGGCGGCGGTGTCGCGCGCCGCGCGCGCGACGACCGCGTCGAGGTAGGCCGACTTGACGTCCGCGACGAGTTCGCCCGCGAACCGCGAGAGCACGAGGAGGCGCTGCTCCTGGTCGAGACGCGCGATCTCCTTGCGGTGGGGGATGCGCCACAGATCCGACACGCTCTGCACGAGGTCGCCGCCGGCGCGCACGCGGCCGCCGCCCGAGGGGAACAGGAACGCCAGGCCCAGGGTCGGGTTCGACAGCAGGCCGGCCTGGACGAACTCGGCGTGGCCCACGCCCAATTCGAGGAAACCGGCCTGGATGCGACGGTTGTTGAGCAGCGCGAGCGACAGCGCCTCGTCGAGATCCAGGCCGTCGGCGAGCGCGGCCGCGATCTCGGCTTCGGTCAGCACCGGCGCGGCGGGATCGAACACGGAGTCCACGCCCGTCGCAGCCTGGATGCCGGCGCGCGCGGCGTCGAAGTCCGCGCGCGGATCGACCCCGGCGCAGCCGGCCAGGACGAGCAGCGCGGACAGCCGGGGGAGAAGGGTGCGGTCACGCCGATGCATGGGCGGCCTCCTGTGCGTCCCGCGCGCCGGCGGCAGCCTCGACCGGCCGGCCGAAGCGCAGGAACAGCGCGGGAACGAGGATCATGTTGAGCAGGGTGGAGGAGAGCAGGCCGAACAGGATCACGATCGCCATCGGCGTCAGGATCTCGTTGCCGGGCTCGTCGCCGCGCAGCGCGAGCGGCACGAGCGCGAGACCGGCGGCCAGTGCGGTCATGAGGATCGGCGCGAGGCGCTCCAGCGCGCCGCGCCGCACGGCCTCGCCGAAGTCGCGCACGCCCTCGAAGCGCTGCAGATGGCGGATGTGCGACACGAGCATGATGCCGTTGCGCGCCGCGACGCCGAACACGGTGATGAACCCGATGATCGACGCCACGGTCAGCACGCCGCCGCCGGCGTGCACTCCCAGGACGCCGCCGATCAGCGCCAGGGGCAGGTTCAGCAGGATCAGGGCCGTGTCGCGCGCCGAGCGGAACATGAAGTAGAGCAGGCCGGCGATGGCCAGCACGATCAGCGCGCCCAGGAAGGCCAGCAGGCGCCCCGTCGCCTCGGCGCTCTCGAACTGGCCGCCGTACTCGACGTGGTAGCCGGGCGGCAGCACGACGCCGGCCTCCACGGCGGAGCGGATGTCCTCGACGACGCCGCGCAGGTCGCGCCCGGCGACGTTGCACATCACGACGATCTTGCGCTGGACGTTCTCGCGGCTGATGAAGTTGGGCGCACGGTCCTCGCGGATCGACGCCAGCGCCGGGAGCGGCACGAGCGCGCCGCCGGGCGCGTCGACCAGGATGCCCGGCAAGGCGTCCGGCGACAGCGCGGCGGCGTCGCCCACCCGGACGACGAGGTCGAAGGCGTTGCGGCCCTCCAGCACCTCGCCGGCCACCGTTCCCAGCGTGTGGATCTCCACGGCGCGCGCGACGTCGGCGACCGACAGGTCGTGGCGCGCGATCGCGTCGCGGTCGAAGTCGATGCGCGCGGTCGGCACGTTCGCCTGCTGCTCGACCGAGAGGTCGACAACGCCCGGAACCGCCGCCATCCGCGCCTCGACGCGCGCCGCGAGGGCGCGCAGCTGCTCGAGGTCGTCGCCGAAGACCTTGACGGCCACGCTGGCGCGCGTGCCCGACAGCATGTGGTCGATGCGGTGGCTGATCGGCTGGCCGAACGTGGCCTGGATGCCCGGGATCGCCGCCAGGTCGCGGCGCATGGCCTCGAGCAGCGCGGCCTTGCCGCGGGCCGGCAGCCCCAGGCGCGCCGGCGCCTGCATGTCGAGCGTGACCTCCAGTTCGCTGGCCTCCACGCCCAGGACGTGCTCGTCCTCCTCCGCGCGGCCGGTGCGGCGGCCGACGGCGGCGACCTCGGGGTGCCGCATCAGCGCCTCCTCCGCGAGGCGCGCGAGCCGGTCGCTCTCGGCCAGCGACGTGCCCGGCAGCCCCGTGACGCCGACGACCAGCGCACCCTCGTTGAACTCGGGCAGGAAGCCGCGGCCCATCGCGGCCGCGCCGATCGTCGCCGCAACGAGCAGCGCGGCGGCCGGCAGCGAGACGAGCCACGGATGGCGCAGCGCCCAGGCCAGCGGGCGGCGGTAGAGCGCCTGCAGCGCGCGCACCAGCGCCGGCTCGCGCGCGGCGGTGACCGTGCGGCTCCCCGGCAGCAGCAGGCAGCACAGCGCGGGCGTCAGCGTCAGCGCGGTCAAGAGCGACGCGGCCAGCGACACGCAGAAGGCGATGCCCAGCGGCTGCAGCAGGCGCCCCTCGACGCCCGAGAGGAAGAACAACGGCGAGAAGACCAGCAGGATGATGACCGTGGCCAGCACGATGGAGCCGCGCACCTCCACGCTGGCCTCGTAGACGACGGGGATCACCGGCCGGCGCCGCTCGGCGGGCAGCGCGCGGTTCTCGCGCAGGCGGCGCACGACGTTCTCGACGTCGATGATGGCGTCGTCCACCAGGGCGCCGATGGCGATCGCCATCCCGCCCAGCGTCATGGTGTTGATGTTGGCGCCCAGGCCCCACAGCGCCAGCACGGCGGCCAGCAGCGAGATGGGCAGGGCCAGCAGCGTGATCAGGCTGGCGCGCGCGCTGGCCAGGAACGCCAGCACCACGATCACGACCATCAGCGCGCCCTCCAGGAGCGTGACCGCGGTGTTGGCGATCGAGTTCTCGATGAACGTGGCCTGCCGGAACAGGTCGCGGTTGAGGTGCATGCCCGCCGGCAGGCCGGCCTGCAGCTCCGCGAACGCGGCGTCCAGGCGCCCGGTCAACTCGAGCGTGTTGGCCGCCGGCTGCTTCTGGATCGCGAGGACGACGCCGTCCTCGACGATCGGTTCCCAGCCGGGTCCGCGGCGCGCGGCGGACGCCGTGCCGCGCTTGATCGCGGGGCCCAGCGCCACCACGCCCAGGTCCGACACCAGGATCGGAACGCCGTCGCGCACGGCCACGCGCGTGCGCGCGATGTCGTCGAGCGTCCGCACGCGGCCGAACGCCTCGACGAGCACCTCCTGGTGCCCGGCGGTCAGCACTCCGGCCGCCAGGTTCTCGTTGGTGCGTTCCACCGCGGTCAGCACCTCGCCGGCGGTGATTCCGCGGCTGCGCAGCGCCTCCTGCGAAAGGACGACCTGGTACTGCTTCGTGTCGCCGCCGATCGGCGTCACCTGCGACACGCCGGGCACCGACTGGATCCGGCGGCGGACCGTCGTGCCGGCCGTCGTGCGCAGGGTCATCGCGTCGTGGCGATCGGACGTCAGCGAGACGAACAGGATCTCGCCCATGATCGACGAGATCGGCGCGAGCTTGGGCGCCTCGACCTGGTCGGGCAGGCTGCCCGCGACCGATCCCAGCCGCTCGGTGACCGTCTGTCGCGCGCGGTGGATGTCGGTGCCCCACGCGAACTCGACCCACACGACGACGATTCCGACGGCCGTTCCCGAGCGCACGCGCCGCACGTCGGTCGCGCCGTTCATCGCGCTCTCGATCGGGAACGTGACCTGCGTCTCCATCTCCTCGGGCGTCAGGCTGTGGCCCTCGACGATCACCGCCACCGTCGGCGCGGTGAGGTCGGGGAACACGTCGACCGGCATGCGCTGCGCGACGAAGCCGCCCAGCGCCATGACCAGCACCGCGAGCAGGACGACGGCCGCACGGTTGGCGAGCGACCAGCGGATGAGGAAGTTGATCACGCGTCGAGCCCCGGATCAGTGCGCGTGGCCGTGGCCGAAGGCCTCGGACGAGAGCGACGCCAGGCGGACCAGGTGGGCGCCGCGCGTGGCCACGCGTTCGCCGGGGGCGAGACCGCGCAGGACCTCCACGCGTCCGCCATCGCGCAGGCCCAGCTCCAGGCTGCGTTTCCCGAACGCCTCGCCCGAGCGCATCACGTACGCCGTCGCCAGGCCCTGGTCCATGACGATCGCGCTCTCGGGCACCGTGACGGCGGCCTGCACGCGGTCGACCGCGAGCTCCAGCCGCGCCAGCATGCCGGCCTTCAGCGCGCCCTCGGCGTTGGGCAGCTCGTAGCGGATCGCGAACGTGCGCGAGCCCTCGTCGATCGCCGGCGCGACGTAGACGCGGGCGGCGGCCGGGAGCGCCACGGCGGCGGCCGGCAGTGCGGGAAACGTGGCGACGGCCGCCGTCGCGCGCGGCAGCGCGGCGAGGTCGAACTCGGAGGCGCGGCCCTCGATCCACAGTCGCGACGCGTCGACGATGCGGAACAGCTCGGCGTCGGCGCCGACGGACGCGCCCGCGACGTGCGGCGCCGTGACGACGACGCCGGCGATCGGCGCGCGCAGGGCGAGGCGCAGCGCGGGCTCGCCCGGGCCTTCTCCGCGCGACGCGCGCTCCGTCGCCAGCCGCTCGAGCGCCGCCAGCGCGGCGGCGGCGGCCTCGGCGTCGCCGCGCGCTACGGATCGATCCTGTTCGGCGGCATCGAGCTGCTGGCGCGTCCCGAGTCCCTCCGCGCGCAGCTCCTCGACGCGCGCGAACTCGCGCTCCGTGAAGCGCAGGCGCGCCTGCGCCGCGGCGTTCGCACCCAGCGCCTCGTGACGCCGCAGCTCGAACTCCAGGTGCAGCGCCTGGAGCTGGGCCAGGTCGGCGGCCGCCAGCGGCGGCTCGACCGAGCCCAGCGGCTGTCCGGCTTCGACGCGGTCGCCGGTGCGCGGCAGCCGGCCGCCGGCCGGCGCGTGCAGCCGGCCCGCGAGCGGCGCGAGGACGGCGGCCGCGGCGTCCTCGGGGACGTGCGTGCGCGCCGGCAGCACCACTCGCCGCGTGAGCTCCGCCGGCCGCGCTTCCGACAGGAGCAGCCTCACGGTCCACTGCTGTTCCAGCAGGAACGGGATCTCGTCCGGCATCTCCTCGTCCGCGGCGGCCTGCGCCGCGCGCGCCGCGGCTGCGTCGGCGTGCACGCGAACGGCGCCGAGATCGAAGCGCTCCTCGAGCGCGCCGGCCGTCACGGTCAGGCTCGCGGGGAACGTGCCGGCAGCCGGCGATGCGCCCTCCGGGACGAACAGGCCGTCGCGCTTGGGCGCGTCGACGGCGAACGTCGCGTCCCCGATCCGCAGCTCGACGCGTCCTGTCCGCACCGGCTCGCCGCTTTCCAGCAGCGTGAAGTGCGCCAGGAAGCGCGCGGGGACGTCCTTCACGAGCGGCGGATGCTCCACGAAGAGCAGCACGCGTTCGCCGAACACGGTCACGCTCAGCGGCTCGAGCTCGTCCGCCGCGGCGGACTCCGGCTCGGCCGGATGGACGTGGCCGTCCGGGCCGTGGCGGTGGCAGCCCGCGAGGAGCGTCAGGAGCGCGAGGCACGCGACGCCGCGGCGCGGGGCGCGCGGATCAGGAGCGCTCGCGTGCTGGGGGAAGAGTGGGCGACGGACCGGTTGCGCAACGCGATATCGATGCGGGTTCACGAGGGTTCTCCATGTCGATCGGGACCAGGGCGCTCCCGGCGGGCGGCCGGGGCGCGACACCATCCGCCGCGCGGCGGATGCTCCGCGCGCGGCACGACGAAGGTGCGCGGCTCCTAGACGAGGAGAACGACGCTGCGAATCCGCTCGAGCGCGGGCGGCGGCCGCGGAACGGCGCGTTCCGGCGCGCGCACCGGCGGTGCGAGCACCACGGGCGCGACGCTGGTGCTCGCGCACTGCGCCGCCGTCCACGCTCCGAACTGGAAGTCCACCGGCTTGGGCAGCAGGCGGCGATCGCGCGACGTGCCGGGGACCGGCAGGTCGACGCACGGGCACTCGCCGTCCTGCGCGGCGTCGATCGCGGGCTCCGCGCCGTCGCCGTGGTCACCGCAGGTGTCGCAGGCCACGACGGCCTTGTCGAACTCGAGGTTGACGCAGCCGTCCGACTCCAGGCACAGCACGAAGCCCTGTACCGGCGTGACACCGGCCAGGACGGCGACCGCGAGGCACAGCCACGCGGACAGGCGCTGGAGCAGAGCGGACTTCACGACAGGCAAGTCTAGTGGGTTCGGCCGCAGAGCGGCAAACGCTTGAGGCGCTCCCGGCCCGGGCCCGCTCAGCGCGGCGTGGCGGCCGCTGCGGCCAGCGCCCCGGCCAGCGCGCCCGCCGCGCGCGGCTGGTGCCCGGCGTAGTCCTCGCCGACCGCGGCGGCGAGCGTGGCGGCGATCTGCGCCTGCGTGAACGGTCCCGCGTCACGCAGCGCGCCGCGCGCGGGGGTGTCCGGCCCCAGCACCGCGATCCAGGCCTCCTCGGCGCCCTCCACCGTCCGGCTGTGCTGCGACCAGTCCTCGGCGAGGCGCCCGCGCCCGTGGTCGACCGCGACGATCAGCGTCGTGCGGCCCGCGTGCGAGGGCAGCGACTGCAGCGTGCTCCACAGCTCGGCGAGGTAGGCGTCCGTGCGGCGCGCGGCATCGAGGTACAGGTCGTAGCGGCCCTCGTGCGCGAACTCGTCCGTCTCGCCGAACGTGAAGTACAGGACGCGCGGCAGGTGCGCGCGCAGGTACTCGATCATCGCGTGGAACCCGATCGCATCGGGCGGCATCGAGTCCCAGCGCCGCGGCAGCTCCGTCTTCAGCCGGTTGAGCAGCTCCTGCCGCGGCGACACCGGCGGCACCAGGACCGGTTCGAAGCCGGCGTTCACGAAGAACCCGCAGCGCTCGCGGTTCACGATCCAGGGCACCACGTCCCACACGCCGAGCGCTGCGACGCTCCCGTCGAACCCGGGTCGGCCGTGCAGGAACTCGAGCACCGTCGGGTTGGGGTTCGGGACCTTCGCGTTGCTGTCGATGCGCGCGTCGTGGAAGCCGACCAGCATCTCGCTGTAGCCCGGGTAGCTGAACTTCAGGCCGTTCGTGACGTCGACGCGGCAATTGGCGTCGCGGTCGCCGAGCAACTGGCCCTCGCGCGCCACGGTGCGCCACAAGAACGGCATCAGGGCCTCGCGGCGTGCCGCGGGATCCTCGCGCCAGTAGGCGCGCCGCGCGGCGTCCCCGTCCTTCACGCCGCCCAGCGGATGCGCGATCAGGCCCGGATCGGCGCCCCGGAAGACCTCCTGCCAGCGCAGGCCGTCGATCAGCACGAGCACGGCGCTGCGCGCCGGCGGCGCGGCGGAATCCTCGTCGGCAGGGAGCGCGGCGCGCGCGGCGGGCGCGAGCACCAGAATGAGCGCGGCGGGGAGGACGTGTTGCATGCGCGCAGTGTCCGGCCCGCGCCCCGGCCGGTCCACGTCCCAGGCCGGCCCCTGACGGAAGAAGCCGTGCACTGCGCGGGCAGTGCACGGCCTCGATAGCCCGGCGGGCGAACGCTCAGGCCTTGGCGCCCTTCTTGAGCAGGTCGCGGATCTCCGTGAGGAGCACTTCCTGCGCGGGCGGCGCGGCCGGCTTGGCGGGCTTGGCCTCTTCCTTCTTCTTCGCCGCGTTCATGGCCCGGATCATCATGAAGATCGCGAAGGCGATGATCACGAAGTCGATCACCGTCTGGGTGAACGATCCGTAGTTGATCGTCGGCGCACCCGCGGCCTTGGCCGCCTCGAGGGTCGCGTACTCCTTGCCGTCGAGCGGGATGAACAGGCCGCTGAAGTTGACGCCGCCCATCAGCTTGCCGATCGGAGGCATCAGGATGTCATTGACCATCGAGGACACGATCTTGCCGAACGCGCCGCCGATGATGATGCCGACGGCCATGTCGACGACGTTGCCGCGCATGGCGAAGGACTTGAATTCACTGATAAGACCCATGGGGAATGCTCCTGGGAGTGGGGGAATGAGTGCTCAGAAGCTCCAGCCGACACCGAGAACCAGCTTGTGGTCGTTGCGGTCCTTGCCGGCGGACGGCGTGTTGTCGTAGTCCCAGACCCACTGGAGCTGCGCGAACATCGCCTCGGTCAGGTTGGTCTTGACGCGCGTGTCGCTGCGGCCGAAGAAGTCGTCCCCGTCCTCCAGGCTCGGGTAGGCCTCGAGCGTGTTCGACAAGGACGTCTTGTCGTTGATCCGCCACTCGACGTCGTTGGCGACCCGGGCGGCCGCGTACTCGTCGTCCTCGACCAGCTTGCGGTTCTCGACGATGTACGTGATGCCGGCTTCCGAACCCCACTTGAACTCGTCCGACTCCTTCCACTGGTAGCCCACGCCGGCGCCGGCGTTGTAGCGGCTCTCCATGTCCGCCAGGGCGTCGGTCTCGATGCCGGCGATCGCGTTGACGTACAGCTTCTCCGAGAGGAAGTAGTCGTACTTGAGGCTCGCGCCGGCCTTGCGAACCGTCAGCGTGTTGTCGCCGGTGGCCGCATCCTTCTGGTCGCCGTAGTTCCAGAAACCCTTGGCGGTCCAGCGGTCCTTCTCACCGCGCCGCTCGGCTTTCGCGTCGGCGTTGACCGCGCGCGTGTCGGTGTTGCCGCTGGTGTACGTGGCGCCGATGGCGACCGAACCGGTCCACTTGGGCTCCTTGGGCGCGGGCGCGTCCTGCGAGACGAAGGGCGCCAGCGGGCTGGCTTCCACGAAGGCGGCGGGTGCCGTGGCCGGCGCGGCCGGGATGGCGGCGAGCCACATTGCGAAGAGGGGGGTCATGCTGGATGTCTCCTGACGTTGGGGATGTGCGTAGCCGGCCCGGACGAGCCGCGACCCGCGCGGTTGCGGGGGGGGGCCGGCCTGACAGACTCCGTCGCGGACTCGCGCACGGGGTCCGCTGTTTTCCGAGACACGCGCGGGGCTCCCGTTCCTGCCAATCCGGAGCTGCAGCCCACGCGATTGCGTGACTTGGCGGCAAAGAGGATAGCGGCCGACCCTTCCGATCTCAAGATTCCGGCGGCTGTCCGCGGCGCACGAAAGCGCTACGCTGCTCCGAATCGGGTCCATGGGCGCAATTCACGTTCTCCTCCTCGTGTCCGCCGCGCTGCAACGCGGCGACGTCGCGGGCGAGCCGCAGCCGGACCTGCCGCTCGCGCTGGCCGGTCACGCCGAGGCCGCGTTGTCCGCCGCCGACGAGGCGCGCACGCTGCGCGTGCCCGCCGGTTTCCGCGTCGAGCTCGTCGCCGCGGAGCCGCTGATCGAAGCGCCCGTGCACGCCGTGTTCGACGAGGACGGCCGACTGTGGGTCGTGGAGATGCGCGGCTACATGCGCGACGTCGACGCCACCGGCGAGAACGCGCCGATCGGCCGCGTGTCGGTGCTGCACGACGACGACGGCGACGGCCGGATGGACCGCGCGATCCGCTTCCTCGACGGGCTCGTACTGCCGCGCGCGGTGGCGCCGACCCTGGACGGAGCGCTGGTCATCGCGCCGCCGGACCTCCTGTTCTGCCGCGACACGGACGGCGACGGCGTGGCGGACGAGCGCCGCGTGGTCGACTCGGGCCTGGCCGGCATCGTCAGCCCCGAGTACGGACCGAACGGCCTCCTGTACACGCTCGACAACGGCTTTCGCAGCGTGCAGCACGAGGTGCGCTACCGGCACCGCGGCGGGCAGTGGATCAAGGACCGCACGCTCTTCGCCGGACAGTGGGGCGTCGCCGAGGACGAGCACGGCGACGTGTACTACACGACGAACTCGGACCTCCTGCGCGGCGACCTGATTCCGTCGCACGAAGCGGCACGCAATCCCTTCCTCGACGCCGACGGTCTCGTCAACGTCGGTCTTGCGCGCGAACAGTCGGTGCACCCCGTGCGCGCCACGACCGCGGTGAACCGCGCGTACCGGCCCGGCTGGCTGAAGGACGGGCGCATCTGGAAGGCGGACGCGGCCTGCGGCACCTACATCGAGAGCGGCGGCCTCTTCCCGCCGGGCTACTCCGGCAACGCCTTCGTGTGCGAACCCGCCGGCAACCTGGTGAAGCGCCTGGTCGTGGCGGACGCGGCGCCCTTCGTGCGCCGCGCGCTGCCCGCGTGGGACGCGCGCGAGTTCCTGGCGTCCACCGACGAGCGCTTCCGTCCGGTCAACCTGTTCGGCGGCCCGGACGGCGCGTTGTACGTCGTCGACCTCTACCGCGGGCTGCTCCAGCATCGACAGTTCCTGACGTCGTTCCTGCGGCGCCAGACCCTGCTGCGCGGCCTCGACCAGCCGCTCGACCGCGGCCGCATCTGGCGCGTCGTCCCCGAGTCCGCGCCGCCGTACGCCGCGGTCGCGCTCTCGGAGCTCGGCAGCGTCGACCTCGTGCCGTACCTGGGCCACGACAACGCATGGCTGCGCAAGACGGCGCAGCGCCTGTTCG
The DNA here is from genome assembly GCA_964552795.1 of uncultured Planctomycetaceae bacterium. Taxonomy (GTDB): domain Bacteria; phylum Planctomycetota; class UBA1135; order UBA1135; genus JAEUHZ01. Next base: position 2,450 of record CAZKIO010000024.1, on the reverse strand, counting down.
TCGAGGGCGACTGGGACGAGGAGACCGTGCTGCCGCGGCTGCGCACCGCGGCCGCGACGGGCGCGTCGGCGCGCATGCGCGTTCACGCGCTGTGGGCTCTCGAAGGCCGCGGCGTGCTCGACGACGAGACGCTGCTGCGGGCGCTGGGCGATCCGGAGGCGCAGGTGAGGCTGCAGGCCCTGCGCGCGGGCGGCGAGCGCGTGCCGTCGGCCGATGGCGCGCTCCTCGCCGCATTCGCCGCCTGCGCGCGCGAGCCCGACCCCGTCGTCGCGCGCCAGGCGGTCGCGGTGCTGGCGCTGGCGCGCACGTCCGCCGCCGACGCGGTCGTCGCCGAGCGCGTGCTCGCGCTGCCGGGGCGCAGGGAGCTGCGGCACGCGGCGCTGCTCGGCGCCGCGGCGCGCGGGATGGAGGTCCTGGAGCGCCTGCTCGATGCGCTCGCGGCCCGTCCGGCGGCGGAGGGCGGCGGCGATCGCGCGCAGGTGTTCGGCGACCTGGCGGCGTGCATCGTGCGCGAAGGCCGCGCGGACGAGATCACTCGCCTCCTGGAGCTGGCGTGCTCGGATCGCGCGCGCGACCTGCGCGTCGGAGCGGCGCTGCTCGAGGGCGCGCTGGACGGGCGCGGGCGCGGCACGCGCCGCACGCGCGTCGAGCGGGAGCCCGCCGGACTGCGCGCGCTCTCCGCGCGCGACGGTGCGCCCGGCGCGCGCGCCGCGGCCGCGCTGGACGCCGTGCTGGCCTGGCCGGGGCGCACGGACCTGCCGCTGGAGGAGCAGTACGCGCTCCTGGGCAACGAGGACATGGCGCGCTTCGAGCGCGGTCGCCGCGTGTACGCCACGATCTGCGCCGCGTGCCACCAGCCCAGCGGAATGGGCTCGCCCGGCATCGCGCCTCCGCTGCGCGACAGCCCGTACCTGCTGGGCGATCCCACGCGCGCGGCGGCGATCGTGATCGGCGGCCTGCGCGGACCGATCGAGGTCCACGGGCGCGTGTGGAACCTGGAGATGCCGGGCTGGGCCGCGCCCGACGACGACATCGCGGCCGTCCTGACCTACGCGCGCCGCGAGTGGGGGCACGCCGGTTCGCCGGTTTCGCCCGGACAGGTGCAGGCGGCGCGCGGCTTCGTGCAGCGTCTGCGCGAACCGCTGACGGCGGCCGATCTCGAGCGCTGGGTCACGCCGGCCGTCGAGGCGCCGGAGCAGGAGGCCGCGCGGCCCGCGACGCTCGAGGGCTGGCGGGCGATCGGCGACGCGCTGTGGAGCGTGGAGGACGGCGCCATCCGCGGGCGCGTCGGCGGCGGCGCGCAGAGCTTCCTCGCGACCGAGCGAACGTACGGCGACTTCGTGCTCGAGGCCGATGTCCGGTGCCTGGGCGCGGGGAACTCGGGCATCCAGGTGCGCAGCAGCCAGCGCGAGGACGGGCGCGTGGTCGGCTGCCAGATCGAGATCGACCCCAGCCCGCGCGCGTGGTCGGGCGGCCTGTACGACGAGGGCCGGCGCGGCTGGCTGCAGGACCTGGCGCACGACGCGGCCGCGCGCGCCGCGTTCCGCGCCGGCGAGTGGAACCGCTTCCGCATCGAGTGCAGCGGCGTGCGCATCCGGAGCTGGATCAACGGCGTGCCCATCGTCGATGCGCTCGATCCGCTCGACGTCGAGGGCTTCATCGCGCTGCAGGTGCATTCGGGCCGCGACACCGACGTCCTGTGGCGCGGCCTGTCGATCGAGGATTTCGGCCGCCGCGCCTGGCGGCCCGTCGAACCGCTGGTTCCGATCGAGGACGGTGCCGTGCGCCTGCGCTTGAAAGGGCGCCGCCTCGTGCTGCGGCTGCGCGACCAGGACGCGGGAGTTCCCGCCGGCGAGCGGCGCACCTGGCCCGGCGTGGAGGCCGACGCGCACGGGATCGCCGTGAGCACCGGCCGGCTGGAGTTCCCGCCCGGCGTCGACGCCGAGAAGGGCTACGAGCTGTGCGTGAGCGTGCAGGGCCCGCGCATCGCGATCCACGTGGACGGCCGGCGGATCCTCGACGCGGTCGGCGTGCCGGATACGCCCGGACCGGTCCGCATCACGCGCTTCCCCGAGGACTGCGCGTCGGCCGAGACGCTGCGCTGAGTCCGTGACCACGGTAGTCCGTGGTCACGGCGTCAGAGGCGCACGACCCACAGGTTGCGGAAACGCACGGGATCGCCGTGGTCCTGCAGCACGATCGGCAGTTCGGCCGCGTGCGGCTCGTAGCGCGCGACGTCGCGGTGGCGCGTCGCGCCCAGGAACTCCCGGTCGTCGTGCACGACGATCCCGTTGTGCACGACCGTCACCCGCGCGGGCGAAACCAGCACGCCGTCCGCGAAGCGCGGTGCGCGGAACGTGATGTCGTAGCTCTGCCACTCGCCGGGCGGGCGGCTGGCGTTCACGCGCGGCGGGAACTGGCCGTACAGCGCCGCGCACTGTCCGTCGGCG
>CAZKIO010000023.1:0-67505 GCA_964552795.1 uncultured Planctomycetaceae bacterium | reverse complement strand
GCGCAACGGGAGCAGGTGGCGCGCAGAAAAAGTGCAGCGGGCTGGGACAGTACTGCCGCGGCGTCAGCGGCCGCGTTCGAGGCCGACGAACCTCACCGAGGCGCCCTGGGTCGTCCTCGTCTCCGCGCTGCGCAGCACCCTGCCCGACGCCGGGTCGATCTCCTCCAGCCGGTCGTCGTCGCAGGCGACGAGGAACCGCCCCTTCGCGTCCACCTCCAGGGCCATCGCCGGCGCGCGCGTCGCGAGCGGGAGGGTGAGCATCACCGCGCCGTTCGCCGGATCGATCCGCACCAGCGCGTCCTGATCCAGTTCGGGCGTGCGCGTGTGCAGGCCCCACAGTCGTCCCGCAGGATCGAACGCGAGGCTGCGGATCCACAGCTTCACGTCCAACTCCGCGACGACCGCGCGCTTGCCCGTGGCGGGGTCCACGCGCACCAGGCTCTGCGGCCGCGCCGTCGAGAAGGTCGCCAGGAGCCCGCCGGACGGTTCCCAGCACAGGGAGTCCAGGACGCCCGCAGCCGGCGGCGTCGTGCGCAGGACCTTGAGCGTCGCGAGGTCCACCTCGGCCAGGTTCGACCGCCACTCCTCCGACACGAACTCCATCTGGGCCACGAGCAGCGTGCGGCCGTCTCTCGAGCGGACGAGGTCGTTCGCGGTCCGGTGTCCTCCAGGGGAGACGATCGCGCCCAGGACGCGGACGGTGCCGCGGGCCGCGTCGACGAGGACGATCTCGCCGCTCCCGGCCTGCGTGTGACCGGTCGTGATCCCGAGCAGATCGCGTTCGGCGACCTGGGGCAGCGCGGGAGGGGCCTGGAATGCCGCCAGGGCGGCGAGCGAGAGCATCAGCATGGAGAGCTTCCGGACGGACGTGGATCGGGGAGGGACAGCCGGGGACTGCGGGTGCTGCAAGCACCGCGCCGGCCTCAGCGCGCGACGAGCGCGCGTCGCAGCGATCCGTCCGCGCGCTCCAGCAGGACGCGTGCTTCCCGCGCCTCCAGGCCGCGCGCGGCCATCACGCAGGCCGTCTTGACCTCGCCGTCGGCGGCCTGCAGCAGCGCCTCGGCGCGCCCGCGGTCCAGGCTCGCGATGCGCGCGACGAGCCCGATGCCGCGCTGCCAGAGCTTCGCGTTGCCGCGCGTGTTCACGTCGACCATCAGGTTGTCGTGCACCTTGCCCAGGCGCGCCATGGCGAGCGTCGTCACCATGTTCAGCACGAGCTTCGTGGCCGTGCCGGCCTTCAGGCGCGTGCTGCCGGCCAGCACCTCGGGGCCCGTCACGACGCGGATCGACACGTCGGCCGAGTCCGCTGCCTGCTCGCGCGGCACGCAGGCGAGGAACACCGTGAACGCGCCGGACTCGCGCGCGCGCTCCAGCGCGCCGTGCACGTACGGCGTCGTGCCTCCGGCGGCAATCCCGAACACGACGTCCGCGGGGCCGACGCCGCGCGCATCGACGTCGCGCGCGCCCGCGTCGCGCGAATCCTCGGCGCCCTCCACCGCCGCCGTGAGCGCGCCGGAACCGCCGGCGATGACTGCCTGCACGCGCGACGGGTCGGTGTGGAACGTGGGCGGGCACTCGGTGGCGTCGAGCACGCCCAGGCGTCCGCTGGTGCCGGCGCCGACGTAGACCAGCCGCCCGCCCCGGCGCAGGCGTTCCGCGATCGCCTCGATCGCGCGCACGATCTGCGGCTTCGCGGCCGCGACCGCCGCCGGGACGCGGGCGTCCTCGGCGTTCATCACGTCGAACGCCGCCGCGACCGACAACTCGTCCAGGCCCGCGCTCGCCGGGTTGGGGCGCTCGGTGTCGAAGTGCTCGCGCTTCACGTCGCGGGGCTCCCGCGCTGGCGCGAGAAGCGCATGCCCGGTTCCCACAGGCCCTGCCCCAGGCTCGCGCCGCCGTCGACGACGAGGCATTCGCCCGTGACGTACGCACAGGCCGGCGAAAGCAGGTAGAGGCAGTGCGCCGCGACTTCCTCGGCCGTGCCGAAGCGCCGCAGCGGAATGCGCTCGCGGATCGCGCGCTCCGCCTCGGCGTCGGGCCACAGGTTCTGCTGCGCGCCCTCCGACGCGAACGGGCCGGGCGCGATCGCGTTGACGCGGATGCCGTGCCGCGCCCACTCGACCGCGAGGGTGCGCGTCATCGCCAGCACGCCGGCCTTGGCGCTGGCGGAGTGCACGACACCCGGCATACCGGTCCAGGCGTAGGTGGCGACGACGTTCAAGATGGTCCCCGCACCGCGCTCGATCATCGAGCGGCCGAATTGCTGCGAGCAGTGGAAGGTGCCGTCGAGCACGATGCCGAGGACGGCGCGCCACGCATTGGCCGAGAGGCGCTCGGCCGGGCACACAAAGTTGCCGGCGGCGTTGTTGACCAGGATGTCGGCCCCGCCGTGGCGCGCCGCCATGCGCGCGGCGCATTCGCGCACTTGGACGGGCTCACGTACGTCGAGCACCTCGGCCTCGACGCGCCAACCCCTCGTGGCGGCCTCGTCGAGCAGCGCGCGGTGGTGCTGCGCGTTGCGCGAAGCGATCACGACGCTGGCGCCCAGGTGGGCGAGGCCGCGCGAGATCGCGAGGCCCAGGCCGGTGCCGCCCCCGGTGACGACGGCGACCTGGTCGCGGAAGGTCGCCTCGGGCAGCCAGCGCGCAGCGGCGGGGGTCGTGGTCACGCGGGCGAGCCTAACGCCGCGCACGCGCTCGCTCCACGGGCGTCCGCGCGGCTACCCGCCGTCCTCGTCGCGGATGTCGATCACGATGCCGCGCGGCAGCTCGAGCTCGGGCGCCTCGCGGCGCAACTCCTCCAGGACCTCGCGCAGCTCGCGGCGCGCCTCCCGGTCGAGCGGGATCTCGATCTCGATGACCGGCCGCGCACCCTCCGCACCCGCCTCCGTGCGCACGACGACGTCGACGCCGTGCGAGACCTCGCGGCGCACGACCCTGAGGATCTGGGCCGGATCCGAACCCTCGCGCAGAGTGATCACGGCGCGCACGCGGGCAAGCTCGGTCACCACCGGCGCGTGCTCCTCGCCCGGGTGCGCGCCCTCGTCCTCGTACTGCAGCTCGATGCGCTCGACCGGGCCGCGGCGGATCATCTCGCCCGGCAGGTTGACGACGACCACGAAGGTCGTGAGCGCGGCGCCGATCCCGGCGATCACGAGCAGGGCGCAGCCGACCGCGCAGCCGGCCGGACCGCTGAGGCGCGTCTGGCCCTGATCGCCGCTGCGGAACACGAAGAACACCGCGACGGCGAGGATGGCGCAGAACAGGAGGAAGCCGAGGGCTGCGAATCCGAACATGGGCATGCGGGCGACTGCGATCAGGGCGGGGAGGGCGGGGGCGTGCACGGGGGCAGTACGCGGCCGGGCCGCTGGGATTCTCGCTCGCCGGGGACGGATTGTGGACCCGGCGGACGGACGCAGGCCGCGCGACGGCGCCGAGGCCTCGGCCCGCGCCCTCCCAGGCCGTAGAGTGGTCGCCCCGCGGATCTCGCCGCGGCCCCCCGAACGCACCGGATCGACCCCATGGAACGTCTCTCCAGCCACGTCCTCGGCCGCTGGCACGCCGCGCAAGGCGACCTCGCCACCCTCGTCAACCCCGCGACCGAGGAGCCGCTGGCGCAGGCCGGCTCGGCCGGCATCGACTTCCAGGCCGTGCTGGCCTTCGCCCGCGAACAGGGCGGGCCGGCGCTGCGCGGCCTGGACTTCGCGGCGCGCGGCAAGCTGCTGGCGGCGATCGCCGGCGCGCTGCACGAGAAGCGCGACGAGCTGATCGAGGTGGCGATCCAGAACGGCGGCAACACGCGCGGCGACGCCAAGTTCGACATCGACGGCGCGATCGGCACGCTGACCTGGTACGCGAGCCTCGGCGAGAAGCTCGGCGCGCGGCCGTACCTCGTCGACGGCGAGGGCGTGCAGCTCGGTCGCACGCCGCGCTTCTGGGGCCAGCACGTGCTCGTGCCGCGACACGGCGTCGCGGTCCACGTCAACGCCTTCAACTTCCCCGCGTGGGGCATGATGGAGAAGGCCGCCTGCGCGCTGCTCGCCGGCATGCCCGTCGTCGAGAAGCCCGGCACGCCGACGGCGCTGCTCGCGTGGCGCATCGCGCAGCTCGTGGTGGAGAAGGCCGGGCTGCCCGCGGGCGCCTACCAGATCGTCGTCGGCTCCCTGGGCGACGCGCTCGACCACATGGGACCGCAGGACGTGCTGGCCTTCACCGGCAGCTCCGTCACCGGCGCCAAGCTGCGCGGCCACGCGAACCTCGTGCGCCGGAACGTGCGCGTCAACATCGAGGCCGACTCGCTCAACGCCGCGGTGCTCGCCCCCGACGTCGACGCGGGCTCGGAGAGCTTCGGCTTGTTCCTGAACAACGTCGTGCTCGACATGACGCAGAAGACCGGTCAGAAGTGCACGGCCGTGCGCCGCATCCTGGTACCCAGCGACAAGGTCGAGGACGTGCGCGCGGAGCTCGCCGCTCTGCTCGGCCGCGTCGTGGTCGGCGATCCGGCCGAGAAGAACGTGCGCATGGGCCCGCTCAGCAGCAAGAGCCAGCTCGACGACGTGCGCGCCGGCATCGGGCGCCTCGCGAAGGCCGGCAAGGTCGCCTGCGGCGGCGTCGATCCGGTGAAGCCCAAGGGCTACTTCGTGGCGCCGACGCTGCTCGTCGCGGCGGACGCGCGCCAGGCCGAGTTCCACGCCGAGGAGGTCTTCGGACCGGTCGCGGCGATCCTGCCGTTCTCGGGCGACCCCGCCGCGGCCGCGACGATCGTGAACCTGGGCGGCGGGGGCCTGGTGTGCAGCGCCTACTCGAACGATCCGGAGTGGAGCACGCGCTTCGCGCTGGGCGTCGCGCCGTGGCACGGCCGCGTGTGGCTCGCCAGCGACAAGATGGCCGAGCAGTCGCTCCCGCCCGGCATGGTCCTGCCGCAGATGATCCACGGCGGTCCGGGGCGCGCGGGGGGCGGCGAGGAGTTGGGCGCGGAGCGGGGCCTCGCGCTGTACCTGCAGCGCACCGCGGTTCAGGGCTTCCAGGGCCACCTGCAGGCAGCGTTCCAGCGCTGAGTCGGGCGGGCGGCGGTGCGGCGCGGAGTGGCGCGGCGCGGCCGCCGCTTCCACAGATGCCCTTTCAAGATGCGCGCAAACAGAGCGCACGCGAACGCCCGCCGGGAATCCGAGTATCCCTGCGACCGTTGCCGCAGCCGTTCGTCGTGGGGGTGATGCGGTCACGACGCACGAGGGAAGCGAAGCAGGCAGCGCTGGCCTTCCCCCAATGGGGTGGTGCGCGCCAAGGTGCCGGTCGCAAGCGACGCGCTGGCGTCCGTGCAGCAGAACGAGCGGCATCACGGCATCCACCACGCCGGCGGCATCGGACCGTGTTCGTCGGCGGGTGCACTCGATGGGTGGCGTGGCGCGCGTGCCTACCGCGCTCCGCCGGTCGCCGCCTCGCCGGCCGCGCGCCTGCGTTCGTGGTCGCGCCACCAGGCGAGCCAGGCCTCGGGATCATCGCCGATCGGTTCGCCCGTCAGCGTCCCCAGCGCGCGGCACAGCGCGCGGCGTTCGATCTCGATGCGCAGCATCGACACGCCGCCGACGCGCACGTCGAGCTGCGTCGCGTCGTCGACCACGCCCACGATCGGATCGGCGATCGACGCGGCCTGCGCGATCTCGACGTCGTAATCCTTGACGTAGGCCACCTGCCGCCCGACCCAGGTGTGCGCGCGCGTTCCGCCGGGATGGCCGCCGGCCTGCACCGCCGCGAGGCGCGCGGCGATCGCGGGCACCACCGCGGCGTAGCCCATCTCGCCCAGCGAGCGTGCGGCGGCCGCGCGCAGGCGCCCGTCCTCGTGCTCCAGCGCGGCCGCGACGCGCCACGCCAGCTCCGCGTCGCCGGCGTCGCGCAACGCGCGCGCGGCTTCCGTGCGCACGCGCTCCGAAGGATCGATCACCGCGCGGCGCACGAGCGCCGTCGGCTCGGCCCGCGCGTCCAGGCGCCGCAGCGCGAACGCGGCGAAGGCGCGCACCGACGCTGACGGGGAGCGCAACTGCCGCACGACCTCGGCCAGCGCCGCCTCGCGCGGTTCGTCGGCGAGGCGCAGCGCGGCCAGCTCGCGCACGGCCGGTTGCGCGCGCGCGCCGCAGTACACGAGGCGCAGTGCGAGGCTGCGGTCGGCGGAGCCCGGCAGCGTCAGCGACAGCGGCGCGCGCGCGACGAACGCGCGGGCCGCCGGCTGGTCGGGATCGGCGTCCAGCACGTCGTCGATCACGGACAGCGCCTCGTCGAGCAGTCCCTGCGAGAACGCCCAGCGCGCGCACTCGACGCGCCGCACGGGCTGTGTTCCGGCCGCGGCGCGCAGGCGCTCGAACTCCTTGAGCGCGTCGCGCTCCCGCACGGCGCGCGCGACGAGGTCGCGCGGCACGGGCTCCCAGACCTTGCCGCGCCGCACCTCGAACCCGTCGGCGGTCTCGCGCGCCAGCACGCGCTCGACGCCGCCGCCGACCACGTGCAGCACCCAGCGCTCTGGGGCCGTCGTCGCGGGGCCGGCCGGTGCCGGCGACTGGCCGGCGAGGAGGACGAGGAGCAGGGTGGCGGGGTTCATGGCGGATCGATCGGCCTGCACGCTCCATTCCAACCCGCGGGCGGCTCCAGGGCCATCCACAGCACGCCGTCCCGCCCCGTCGAGCGCCAGGGCAGCCCGCGACGGCTCAACTCGGCCCCGATCGCGGGTCGCGCGCCGCCGCTGATCCACACCTCGCACGGATCCGTCGCCGCGAGCAGCGGGGCCAGCAACTCCGTCTCCGAGCCGTGGTGGGGCGCGAGCAGCAGCCGCACGGGCCGCGGGAGGGGCTCCAGATCCAGCCACGCGCGCAGGCCCTCGGCCTCCGCGTCGCCGCACAGCACGACCTCCTCGCCGAACCAGGCCAGGCGCAGCGTGCGCGAACCCTCGTTGCCCGGCACGTCGAGACCGCGCTCGAGCCACGCGACGGGACCCGTACAGGCTCCTTGCAGCGGCGGGAGCCCGGCGCGGCCGCGCGCGAGGTCGATGCGCGGCACGGTGTGCGGCAACCGCGCGGCGACGTGTGCGGGCAGCGCACCCGCGTAGGCCGCCGGCGGCCAGCGCGCCACCAGCCAGGGCAGCGCCAGATCGTGGTCGCGGTCGGGGTGGCTCAGCACGACGCCCAGGGTCCCCAGGTCGAATCCGCGCAGGAGCGGCGCCAGCGCCGCGCGCGCCACCTGCCGACGGTTGCGCGAGCCGGCGTCGAAGACCCATGTGCCCAGACCCGGCGCGCGCACGACGCAGCACGTGCCGCCGCCGACTTCCAGCGCCCAGAGCTCGAAGCGGCGCGGCGCGGTCGTCCACGGAACGAGGATCAGCGCGCCGAGCAGCGCGGCGACGCGGCCACAGGCGCGTGCCGCGCGCTCGGAACGCAGCGTCCACGCCGCGAACGCCAGCAGCGCGCACGCCGCGAGCAGCCACGCCGGCCGCGGCGGCAGCGGCTCGGGCGTGCCCGGGAATCCGTCGAGTCCGCGCAGCGTCGCCAGCATCGCGTGCGACGGGAGGGAGAGCACGATCTCGGGCACCGCGCCGGGCACGAGCGCCGCGCACCAGCCCGCGAGCAGCAGGATCGTCGTCGGCAGCGCGATGGCCAGCGTCGCGATCACGCCCAGCGGAGACCACTCGCCCAGGCGCGTCCACACGATCGGCAGCGTCGCGAGCACGGCGGCGATCGAAGCGGCGAGTCCGCCGGCGGCCGCGAGGCCCGCGCGCGCGGCGAGGGCGCGCAGGAGCAGGCTGCGCGGGCGTCCCAGCGCGTCCGCGGCGGCGGGCAGCGGCGGACGCAGGCGCCGGCGCAGCGGCCCCGTGCCGACGATCAGGCCCAGCGTCGCGGCGTACGAGAGCTGCACGGAGAGCTCGCTCGGGGCGTCGGGGTGCAGCGCGCACTCCAGGAGCAGCGCCAGCGACCACAGCGACACTCCGTCGGGCCGCCGTCCCAGGCGCGCGATCGCTTCGGCGCCGCGTGCGCGCACGCGCGCGCGGCCGCGCGCGGGCGCCAGCGGCGCGACGAAGGCCAGCGCACCGCACAGCGCCGCGCGCACGACCGGCGGCCCCGCGCCGGCCAGCGGCACGTAGAGCGCGAGCAGCGCGGCGCGCACGGCTTCGCCAGCCCAGCGCGACCCGCGGGTTCCCAGCGCGCGCAGCGTCCGCGCGACCAGTGCGGCGACCGGACCGAGCAGGAGTGCCGCGATCAACGCGACCTGCACGCCGCTGATCGCCAGCGCGTGGAACGTGCCGGTGCGCACGAAGAGATCGGGGATCTCCTCGGGCATCGCGCCCAGATCGCCGAACACCAGCGCCGCCGCCAGGCCCCGCGCCGCGGGATCCTCGATGGTGCCGAGGTTCCGGATGAGCCGCGCGCGCAGCCCGGCGACCCAGGCGTCGACATCGGCGCGCGGGCCGCGCGCACGCGGCGCGAGCCGCACCAGTTCGTCGGGCAGGAGCTGCAGCACGTGCGCCGCGCCGCGCAGCGGAGGCGGCGGCACGGGCCCGCGCGCCAGCGGCGAGGGTGCGCGGCCGCCGACGATCCGCACGAGCTCGCCCGGCGCGACGAGTCCCTCGGCGACGTCGACCTCCAGGCGTCCCGGCGCGAGGCGCGCGCGGACGGTGCCGCCGGCGGCCCACACGGGCTCGAACCGGCCCTCGCGGCTCGCCGGCCGGTCCGCGTCGGCGCGTGCGCGAGCGCCGGCCAACGCGACGAGCAGCAACGCGATCGCCGCCAGCCGTGTCCGCGGCCCGCTGCGCCCGCGGACGAGGACGAGGAGCGCGCCGACCAGCGTAGCGAGGGCCGCGCGTCGCCACGCCTCGGCCGAAAGGTCCGGGACGCCCGCGGCCAGCGCTCCGCCGGCTACGACCGCGAGGGCCGCGGCGAGCAGGGGACGCGGGAGGCCGGTCGCGAGGCGCACTCTCCCACGACGCACGGCCTGTCCGGCGGTTGCGGCCGCTACAATCCGCGGCCCGCATGAGCGGCCCCGCACAGCACGCCCTCTTCCCGGGCACCTTCGACCCGGCGACGCTGGGCCACCTCGACCTCCTGGAGCGGGCCCTGCGCCTGTTCGGCCGCGTGACGGTCGGCGTCGCGTTCGATCCGGCGAAGCGCACGCTGTTCGGCGTCGAGCAGCGCATGGAGATGCTGCGCGAGGCCTGCGCCGCGTTCGCGGGCGTCGAGGTCGTGAAGGTCGAGGGCCTCGTGGTGGACGCGGCGCGCAGGCTGGGCGCGACGGTCCTGGTGCGCGGCGTGCGCGGCGGCGCGGACTTCGACTACGAGGTCGCGATGGCGCGCACCAACGCCGAACTCGCGCCGGGGATCGAGACGATCCTGCTCGCGCCCGCGCCGCGCTTCGCCCACGTGTCGAGCACCCTGGTGCGCCAGATCGCCCTCGCGGGCGGTGACGCGGCGCGCTTCGTCCCCAAGTCCGTGGCGGAGGCGCTGCGGAAACTCGAACCCCGAACCAAGCCATGACGCAGACCAAGAAGAAGATCGCGACCCAAGGCGCCCCCGGGGCGATCGGCCCCTACAGCCAGGCGATCGTGGCCGGCGGAACGGTGTACTGCTCCGGCCAGATCGCGCTGCACCCCGAGACCGGCCAGTTGACGGGCAAGGACGTGGCCGAGCAGACCGAGCGCGCGCTGGAGAACCTGAAGGCGGTGCTCGCCGCGGCCGGCAGCAGCCTCGACAAAGTCGTCAAGACCAACGTGTACCTCGTGCGCATGGCCGATTTCGCGGCGATGAACGCGGTGTACGGCCGCTACTTCACCGGCGACGCGACGCCGGCGCGCGCGACGGTCGCGGTGAAGGAGCTGCCGCGCGAGGCGCTGGTCGAGATCGACTGCGTGGCGCTGGTCGGCTGAGAGCGGATGGAGCCGGAGGCGGGCGGTCCGAGGCTGCGCGCGCTCGAGTGGGGCGCGCTGCTGGCGATCCTGCTCGCGGCCCTGTGGCTGCGCACGCACGACCTCACGGCGTTCCGCATCGGTCCCGACGACGGCGCGTACCTGCACTCGGCGCGCATCCACGAGCTCGCGCGCGACGGGAGCCTCGCCGAGCGCGTGCGCTCCGACGTGGAGTGGGCGAGGGAGCTCGCGGACCTGTACGCCGACGAGAACCGGACCTACCAGCACTCGTACCTGCACCAGCTCGCGGCGCGCTGGCTGTGGCGCTCGGGCTTCGGTGCGCTCGAGTCGCTGCGCCTCTCCAGCGCGTTCACCGGGACGCTCGGCGTGTTCCTCGTGTGGCTGCTCGTGCGGCGTCTGGCACCCTCCAGGCGCGCGTGGGCGCTGCTCGCCGCGGCCTTCGTCGCGCTCTCGCCGCAGCACGCGTTCCTGTCGCGCACGGGCTGGGGACAGGTGGGGTTCGCGTGCTTCTACCTCGCGTTCCTGATCATCGCGCACCGCCTCCTGGTCGCGCGGCCTGAGCCGGGGCGCGGGACGCTCGTGCGCTGCGCGGGCGGTCTCGCCGCCACGTCGCTCCTGGCGTTCGGCTGGCAGGAGGGCGTCGCACCGTACGTCGCGGGCACCGCGCTGGTCGCGCTCGCGGCGCCGTGGATCCGCGGCGAACGCTGGAGCCCCGGCGCGGCGCTCGGCGCGGGCCGCACCTGGAGCTACGTCGCGGGCGCCGCGCCCGCCGGCGCGCTGACGCTGGCGCTGATGCTGTTCAGCCCGTTCGCGCAGCGCGTGTGGTTCGACCCCGGCGGCCGCGCGCAGCTCCCCTGGCCCGAGCTGAAGGCCATGTCGCTCCAGAACCTGTTCGTCGCGCAGCGCCTGGACCTCGTCTTGACCTGGCCGATCCTGGCGCTCGCGCTCGCGGGCTTCGTGTGGCTGCGCCGCACGGACCGCGGCGCGGCGCGCTGGCTCGCGGGGAACGCGCTGGCCGGTGCGGCGCTGCTCGTCCTCTTCTTCGGCGACGCTTGGCTCATGCGCGCGTACCTGCCGTCCTACCTGATCCTGTCGATCCTCGCCGCGGGCGGCGTGGCGTGGATCGCGGAACGCTACGGGCACGGCGCGGGCGCCGCGGTGGGCTGCGCCACGCTCGCGTTCCTCGGCGCGACGAGCTGGAGCACGCTGTTCGGCCGGCACGGCGGCCCGCTGTTCCTGCAGCACCTCTACAGCCAGACCGACCAGCTCGACCACCGCCGCGTCGACGAGGCGCTGTACGACCGCCTGCAGCGCGAGTTGCGGCCCGGGGACCAGGTCGTCGCGTTCGGCGACAAGGCGGTGATCTACCGGATGCTCGACCGCGGCGTGATCGCGCGCGAAGACTACCTGGAGGGCGCGCCCGAGACCTGGCCGCGGTTCGTCGTCGGTGCGGTGAACGTGTTCGAGAAGCGGCCGCAGTTCGAGGCGCACGGCGGGCCCTACCGGCTCGTGGTGCGCGATGCGGTCGGCCGGCACGGGTTGTACGAACGCACCGGGCCCTGAAGGCAGCCGGGCTGTCGCGCCCGGCGAAAGCGGACGCGTGCGGGACACGGGGGTTGCCGTCTGCTGGAATCAGCGGGATGGCCCGTCTGCTGTTGCTCTCCGTCTGCGCCGCGCTGGGCGCGTGCTCGGATCCGCCGCCTGCGCCGCGCGTCGAGCGCGTCGACATCACGAACCACCTGGGACCCGGCGGCGCGGCGGACGACGTGGCGCGCACGCGCGCCGGCCTGCAGTCCGTGCTGTCCGATGCGCGCGACGCGTGGACGATCCCGGTGGGCGGACGCGCGGCCTGGACGCTCGAGCCGCGCGCGGGCGAGGCGCTCGACCTGTCGTCGGCGGGCGCTCTGCTCGTGCCCAAGGGACCGCCGGCGGAGGGCCGCGTGCGTCTGACCCTGAAGGGCGCGGGCCCGGTGGAGTTCCTGTTCTCCACGGAGGTGGACCTGGCCCAGTCCCCGCGCGCGTGGATCCCCTGGAGCCTGTCGGGCATCGTCGTGCGCGAGCCGCTCACCATCGAGATGCGCGCCGACTGGATCGGCGCCGCACCGGCGGGCGCGGAGAACGTGCGCGCCGCGTTCGAACTGCCGCGCATCGCGCGCGCCGCGGCACCCGCGCGCGCGGGAGCGCCGAACGTGCTCCTGATCACGGTGGATACGCTGCGACCCGACCGGCTGGGTTGCTACGGCTATGCGCGGCCGACCTCGCCCAACCTCGATGCCCTCGCGGCGCGCGGCGTGCGCTTCGAGAGCGCGTACTCCAGCGCGCCGTGGACGCTGCCGAGCTACGGCTCCTTGTTCACCGGGCGCCTGCCCGGCGAGCACCGCGCGGGGATCGTGACGGAGCGCGAGGCGCTCTACGGGACCGACACGGACTCGACGTCGAACGCCACCGAGGTGCTGCGCCCCGACCTCGCCACGCTCGCGGAGGCCTTCGCGGGCGGCGGCTGGTCGACCGCGATGTTCCAGAACAACCCGTACCTCTCGCGCGCCGCGGGCCTGGAGCGCGGCTTCCAGCGCTACGTGTCGTACGGGTCCAACGCGCGGAACGGCGTCGACCTGGCCCTGGCGTGGATCGAGGACCGGAAGGGTCCGTGGATGCTCGTCCTGCACCTGATGGACCCGCACTTCCCGTACGCGCCGCCCGCGCCGTTCGACCAGCGCTTCGCGGGCCGCGACGTCGGGACGCTGGAGAACTGGCCGCCGGACCTCGCCGCGCTGCGCAAGGAGCGGCCGTCGGACGAGGTCGCGCGGCTGTCGTCGGACCTCTACGACGGCGAGATCGCCTTCACCGACGCCGAGATCGGGCGCCTCTTGGGGATGCTGGAGACGAAGGGAATCGGGAAGGACACGATCGTGGTGCTGCACTCCGACCACGGCGAGGAGTTCTGGGAGCACGGCGGCTGCGACCACGGCCACGCGCAGCACGAGGAGCTCCTGCGCGTGCCGCTCGTCGTCGCCTGGCCCGGGCGCGTGCCCGAGGGCCGCGTGGTGGAGCCGCGCGTGCGCGCGCTCGACCTCTACGCGACGCTGCTGGATCTCGCCGGCCTGCCGGTGCCCGAGGACGTGGAATCGCGCTCGCTGAAGCCGCTGTTCGACGCGGGGGGAGATCCGCGGCAGGTGATCGCCGAAGCCGTGCACGCCGGCCGGCGCGAGATGAAGGCGATCCTGCGCGGTCCGCTCAAGCTGGTGGCGCGCGGCGCGGACGAGAACCGCCTGTATTCGCTGGATGACGACCCGGCGGAGCGCATCGATCTCGCGCCGGCGCGGGCGCAGGAGGTCGAGACCTTGCGCCGCTTCCTCTCGACGCACCACGCGCGCTCGAAGGAGGCCGCGAAGCACGCGCGCGAGCTCGAGCTCGACGCCGAGGCGCGCGCGCGCATGGGCGCGATCGGCTACGGCGGGACCGCGGCGCCGGCGCGGCGCGACCGGTAGCCGGCCTCAGTCGTCCTTCTTCGGCGCCTGCTTGCCGCGGCCGGCTTTCGCGTCCGGCGCGCGCACCTGGGCCGCGCCGCGGAAGAACATCTCCCACTGCTTGGCCGCGCTGCGCTCGTCGGTGCGCGTGAAGGTCATCGTGCCGTGGTGGCCGCCGAAGCCCTCGTCCTCGGGCCAGAACGTGATCAGCCGCGAGCGGTCGGTGATCGCGTCGGCGATCGGGCGCGCGTGGTCCTCGTCGACGCCGCGGCCGCCGCAGGTGATGTAGGCCGGCACGGAGAGCTTCGCGATGCGCTCCTTCACCGGCGACCACTCGGCCAGGTAGTCCCCCGGCGAGAGCGCGATCACCGCGTCGACCGCCTTGGGGTGCTCGGTCGCGTAGACCAGCGCCAGCGTGGCCGAGTACGAACTGCCCACCAGCGCGACGCGCGACTTCGGGAACAGCTTGCGCGCCCATGCGACGGCCGCCGCGACATCGGGGTAGGCCTCGAGGTAGCCCGGGTCGTGGCCGACCACCGCCTGCGCGCTCTGCCACGTCTCGTTCATGACGCCCGAGCGCTCCTTGGTGCGCCGGTCGGCCTTCTCGCCCGCGCCGCCGCAGCGCAAGTCGACGGCGAGCACGTGGTAGCCGTGCTCGACGATGCGCGGCGCGAGCTCGCGCCACTCGCCGCGCGAGGAGCGCGTCATGTGCATGCACACGAGGACGGGCGCGTCCTTCTCCGCCGCGCGGAACAGGTCGGCGGTCATCACGACCTTGTCGGCGAGCACCTGCGTGATCGTCTCGAACGCCGCCGCCGGCCGCGCCGGTTTCTCGCGCGGCGCCTCGGCGGGCTTCGACGCGGGTCGCTCGGCCGGCCGCTCCTGCAGCGCGGCGTCGGCGTGCGCGGGGACGGCGGGCTGCGAGGTGCAGGCGAAGGAGGCGAGGAACGCGATCGGAAGGAAGGTGTGCACGCGGGGGTCCTGGAGGCGGTGGCGGGGGCCTGATTCTAGTCCTCGCCGGCCCGCGCGCTAAAGGCTAGGATCTTCGCCCCTTTCGTCCCCGACAGCGCCTCCAAGAACACAGCACATGGGCCTCGCCTGCGGCATCGTCGGCCTCCCCAACGTCGGCAAATCGACGATCTTCAACGCGATCACGGCCGCCGGCGCCGCGAGCGCGAACTACCCATTCTGCACGATCGAGCCCAACGTGGGCATCGTCGACGTGCCCGACGAGCGCCTGGAGATCATCCACAAGTACATCGCGACCGACCGGATCGTCCCGGCGTCGGTGAAGATCGTCGACATCGCGGGCCTGGTCGCCGGCGCGTCGAAGGGCGAGGGCCTGGGCAACAAGTTCCTGGGGAACGTCAAGGAGTGCGACGCGATCCTGCACGTCGTGCGCTGCTTTCCCAAGGGCGACGTGATCCACGTGTCGGGCAGCGTCGACCCGCGCCGCGACATCGAGGTGATCGAGCTGGAGCTGCAGCTCGCCGACCTGGAGTCGGTCGAGAAGGTGCTCGACCGCACGGCGCGCAAGGCCAAGGCCCAGGAGAAGGACGCGGCGGCGCACAAGCTGGTCCTGGAGAAGGCCAAGGCGGCCCTCGACGCGGGCACGTCGCTGCGGACGCTGGAGTGGAGCAAGGCCGAGCGCGAGGTGCTCGACCCCTTGTTCCTGATCACGATGAAGCCCGTGCTGTACGTGGCGAACGTCGGCGACGACGACCTGGAGGGCCACAACGCCCTCGCCGAGATCGTGCGCGAGCACGCGAAGAAGACCGGCGCCGAGGTCGTCGCGCTGTGCGGCGACATCGAGGGCGAGCTCTCGACGATGCCGGTCGCCGAGCGCGGCGCGTTCCTGGCGGACCTGGGCCTTTCGGAGCCGGGCCTCAACCGCCTGATCCGCAAGGTCTACACGCTGCTCGGCCTGCAGTCGTTCTTCACCGCCGGCAAGATCGAGATCCGCGCCTGGACGATCCTGAAGGGCGACACCGCGCCGGTCGCGGCCGGCAAGATCCACACGGACTTCGAGAAGGGTTTCATCCGCGCCGAGATCTACTCGATCGACGACCTGGTCGCGCACAAGAGCGAGGCCGCGATCAAGGCCGCCGGCAAGCTGCGCGTCGAGGGTCGCGACTACGTGATGCGCGAGGGCGACGTCGCGCACTTCCTGATCGGGAAGTAGGGCACTTGCCCGTCCGGCTTAGTCCGGTAAGCTGGGGCTTGATGGCGGCACGGGACCTGAAAGCCCTGCGCGGGCGGCTCGGCCTCTCGCAGGCGGAGCTGGCCAAGCTAGTCGGCGTGCACGCCATGACGGTCAGCAAGTGGGAGCGCGGCGTCCTCGAGCCGGGTGAGCATCAGGAACGCCTGCTGGCCGCGTTCACGCGCGCCGCCGAGCGCGGCATCACGGCCGGGACGCGCGGCGGGAAGCCCGACCCGGTGACGTTCCTCGCGACGCTGCTGGCCGAGGACCGCGGCGGTCCGGAGCTCGACCTGGGCACGCTGTCGGCCACCAACCGCTTCGCCGGCCGCATCGTCGAGATCGCGCGCGGCGACGTGATGACCAAGATCGTGATCGAGGTCGCCGCCGGCGTGCGCATCGGCGCGGTGATCACGACCGACTCCGTGGACCGCCTGGGCCTCGCCGTCGGCGCGCGCGCGACCGCGATCATCAAGGCCACCGAGGTGATCGTGGCGGGAGGCTGAGGGTCGGTGGGCGCGCGGACCCGATGGCGTCGGCCGGCAGGCTCGCCTCCGGCCAACTTGATTCGGCATCCTTTCGGGAGCCGCAGTCGTGGGGCGACGGCCCTGCAACGCAGGACTCTCCGGCAGCTCGATCCGGGCGGCGGGGCCGTGCGCGCCTGCCTACGCGTGCTGACCGTTCTGTTCCTGCTCGCCGCCTGCGGCGCGCGCGACGAGCGTCCCGAGCTGTGCGTGTTCGCCGCCGTCAGCGTGCGCGACGCGCTGGCGGAGATCGTGCCGGCGTTCGAGATCGAGCACGGCGCGCGCGTCACGACCGCGTTCGGCGCTTCGGGCGACCTGGCCCGCCAGATCCTGGCCGGCGCGCCGGCCGACGTGTTCCTCTCCGCCGACGAGGCCGAGATGGACCGGCTCGAAGCGGCCGGGCGTCTCGTCCCGTGCACGCGTGCGGACCTCGTCGCGAACGTCCTCGTCGTGATCGAGCCCTCGGGGCACGGCACGTTCCGCGAGCCCTTCGATCCTTCCCAGCTCGCCGACCACCGCGTCGATCGGCTCTCGATCGGCGACCCGGGCACGGTGCCCGCGGGCCGCTATGCGCGCGCCTGGCTGGTGGGGCATGGTCTGTGGGACGCTGTGAGTCAGCGCCTGGTCCCGGCCGTGGACGCGCGCGCAGCGCTGGCGGCGGTCGAAGCGGGCGCCGCGGCGGGCATCGTGTACGCCACCGATGCCGCACGTTCCAAACGTGTGCGCGTCGTCCACGTCGTGACCGACGGACCCGCGATCACCTACCCCGTTGGCGCGCTCGCGCGTCCCGGACAGGAATCGCTCGCGGTCACGTTCCTGGCGCACCTCGCCAGCCCCGCGAGCAGCGCTGCGTTCGAACGTCACGGCTTCCGCGCCCCGGGGGAAACACGGTGAGCGGATCGCCCCTCGACCGCGACGTGCTCGACGCGCTGCGCGTCACCGCGCTCGTCGCCGGTCTCGCGACCGTGCTCGTGACACCGGTGGCGATCGCGCTCGGCTACGCCCTCGCGCGCGGCCGCTTCCCGGGCAAGGCCGCCGTCGAGACGCTGGTCGCGCTGCCGCTGGTGCTGCCGCCGACGGCCATCGGGTACCTGCTCCTGGAGCTGTTCGCGCGGCACGGCCCGCTGGGCGCGGAAACGCTGGGTTTCGACCCCGGGATCCTGTTCACCTGGCGCGGCGCCGTGATCGCTGCCGCCGTCGTCGCGCTGCCGCTCGCCGCGCGCACGGCCCGCGCAGCGTTCGAGGGTGTCGACCCGCGCCTGGAACTGGCCGCGCGGAGCCTGGGTACGTCGCGCGCGCGCACCTTCCTGCGCGTGACGCTGCCGCTCGCGCGGCGCGGCCTGCTCGCGGCGCTCGTGCTGGCTTTCGGCCGCGCCCTGGGCGAGTTCGGCGCGACGGTGATCGTCGCCGGCAGCATCCCGGGCCGCACGCAGACGCTGGCGCTGGCGATCTTCAGCGAGATCCAGCTCGGCCACAGCGGCCGCGCGCTGACGCTGGTCGGCATCACCGCCGTCGTCGCCGCGCTGCTGATCTGGTGGGTGGAACGGCTGCTGCGCCCGCTGGCCGCCGAGGAGCGCCCCGCGTGAGCCTCTCGCTGCGCGTGCGCCTGCCGCTGGCGCGTTTCGACCTGGACGTCGCGATCGCGTCGACGTCGCGCTCGCTGGCCGTGTTCGGCGCATCGGGATCGGGCAAGACGAGCCTGCTCGAGTGCCTCACCGGCTGGCGTCGGCCCGCCGACGGCCGCATCGAAGCGCTGGGCACTGTGCTGTTCGACGCAACGCAGCGGATCGACCTCCCGCCCGAGCGGCGCGCGCTCGGCTACGTGCCGCAGGACGTCCTGCTGTTCCCGCACCTCTCGACGCGCCAAAACATCCTGTTCGGCGCCGCGCCGGGCGGCAGCGAGCTGGTGGAGCGCGCGCTCGACGTGCTGGAACTGCGCCCGCTGCTCAACCGCCCCGTGACGACTCTGTCCGGCGGCGAGCGCGCGCGCGTGTCGCTCGCCCGCGCGCTCGCGTCGCGGCCGCGGTTGCTGGTGCTCGACGAGCCGTTCGGATCGCTCGATTGGGAGTTGCGACGGCGCGTGCTCCCGCACCTCGTGCGGACCTCGGAGGCCTTCGACGTGCCGCTCGTGTTCGTGTCCCACGATCCGACGGAGGTCCAGGCGCTGTGCGCCGAGGTCGTGGTGCTCGAGCGCGGCCGCGTGGTGGCGCAGGGACCGCCCGCGCGCGTGCTGGCCGACCGCGCGAGCCACGAGGTCGGCTTCGAGAACGTGCTGCGCGGAATCGCGCGGACAGAGGGCGGCCGGACGCGGGTCGAGATCGCGCCGGGCGTGGATCTGCGGGTCGCAGGCTCGGGCGCGGTGGCGGGCGAACCGGCGCTGGTGGCGCTCAGGGCCGAAGACGTGATCGTCGCGGTGGGGGAGTTGCCGCGGACGTCCGCGCGCAACGTGCTGCCCGCGCGCGTGGCCGCGCTGCGGGTGGACGGCGAGGACGCGTGGCTCGACGCCGACGCCGGCGGCGCCCGGATCGTGGTGAGCCTGACGCGATCGTCGGTCGAGGAACTCGGGCTGGCGCCGGGCACGGCCGTGCGCCTGGTCGCGAAAGCGCAGGCCTGCCGGGTGCTGGCCGGAGGTTGAGCGCGGGAACTTGCTCTCCCCCGGTCCCGGCTGCCGCGCGGGGCAGCGGGTCCGGTCAGGGGCAGAACGTCGCCGCAGCGGCATTGCTCAGGTTGAATCCGGCGCCGACCTGGTCGCGGAACCAGAACTGGAAGCGCCAGGTCGTCCCGGCCTGGAAGCCGTAGCTCGTCGCGAGCTGCGTGAAGGGGATGGGCAGCGTCGCGTTCCCTGCGGCGTTGCTGGACGCGAGGCCCGGCACGCGGTGGATCCCGGCGAACATGTCGATGCACAGGTGCCCGTTGCCGAACGGGATGAACGACTCGGTGCGCCCCATCAGGAACTGGCCGCGCGTCGGGAACGGCAGGCCGGACACGGCCAGCGCGGCATCGCCTTCGCCGATGCGCAGGCTCCCCGTGATGGAGATCGACGCGGGCGCGCCCGAGCTGTTCGGAGTGGCGCTGCACTCGCTCGACCACGAACCCGCGCAGGTCTCGTCACCCGTGAGCACGAACACCTGCCCCTGCGTCGTCGAGAACGCCAGGCTCTCGGCGCCCCAGCGCACGAGGTTGCGCGGCGTGCCCTGGACGCCCGGGATGGTCAGCGTGCCCAGCAGCAGGAACGTGGAACGCGCGTACGTGCGCAGCGTGTTCCCCGAGAGGTAGTAGACGCGATCGAGCGCCGGGTTCACGGCCACGCGCGCCGACGTGCCGACGCCCGGGTACGTGCCCAGCGTCAGGCCGGTCAGCGGGTTCACCGCGACGCCGGTGGTCGCGTACAGCGCGCCAGCGGCGTACTCGATGTCCGTCCCGAACCCGGAGATGCCCGTGCTGAGCGCCTGGACGATCGCGACGCCCTGGCTGTTCACGAGCATCGTGCGTACGCGGAAGTCGGTGGTCTCGTTGTTGTAGCCGACCAGCGTGTCCGCGGCCTCCGTCCATTCGATGACGTTGCTCCCGGTGTGGTCGGGCGTCGTCAGCGTGCGCCGCACGTCGTTCTCGTAGACGGCGACCCCCCCGTGCCTGGGGCTGACCCCCAGGCGCTTGCGCGACACCGCGAAGACGGTCGGATTCCCGGGTTGCACTGCAAGGTCTTCGGCGTAGAGCGGACCGAAGAACGGATCGCTGCCCAGCGAGATCGGGAGGTCGGCCGTGAACGTCGCGAGGTCCACGCGCTGCACGACGTTCGCGCCGTCGAGCGCCACGTACAGGTAGGAGGCGTCGTCCGCGATCGCAAGCCGGGAGGGCTGGCTGCCGACGAAGAGCGGCGTGCCCACCGTGTGCGCGAACGGATCGATGGCCACGACGGAGTTGCCGCCCGTGCCGGTCGTGCCCTGCACCGTGCCGTACAGCTTCGCGCGCACCGGATCCCAGGCGAGGTCGATCGCCTGCTGCGGGATCGGCGTGATCGTGAACGACTGCGCGAGCGCGGCCGGAGCGAGGAGGACGGCGAACAGCGTGCGTGCGAGGGTTGTGGGGGTGGCCATCTGTAGACTCGGTGAGGGCGTTGGGGCCTGTGAACGGGCCCCGGTCAGCGGTGCAGGGTCGTGATTCTAGCGTGGCGATTCCACGCTCGGATGGGGACTGCGGCGCCGCGGCAGGCCCACGCCGGGCCAAAGCCGATCGGCGCCGGCACCCCCGAACGGGTGCCGGCGCCGGCCGGACTCTCCACCCTCGGTCCTACAAGCCGATCGAGGACGACGCCGCGCGAGCAATGATCGCGTCGGCGTCCGCGACCAGGAGGTAGCCCTGCGCCTCTAGCGCCCGCGCGTGCACCGTCACCTGGTTCACGTACGCGGCGTGGTCCGTGAACGTGGCCGTGCGATCGATGTGGCTTCCGGCGAGCACCCGGAAGAACCCCGTGAACGAGCCGTCGTCGAAGGCCGGATCGAGCGGGATGTATTGGTTCTCACCGACGGCGACCTCGGGCAGCCGGTACGCCTCGGTGGTCACCGGCAGCGTCCCGACGTAGCGCACCAGCGCGTTCCCGTTCGCGTCGCGCGCGATGAACGCCTCGTTCCGCGCGCCCAGCCACAGGCTCGGCGGCGGCGCGATGCCGTCGCACCAGCGGTTGCCGGCGACGAACAGCGCGCGGAAGAACGGCGTCCAGTCGGCCACGTTGGCCGTGTGCGGGCTCGGGAGCCCGAACTCGACCGCGTCGACGTCGCGCAGGTGCGCCGCGCCGGCGAACTGGTACACGCGATAGTTCGGCTCCTCGTGCCGCGTCCGGTGCGCGTCGAGCGCGAGCACGTCGGTCTCCGACTGGAAGTCGATCTCGAGGCCCGCTCCCGCCATCGGCGGCCTCTCGGCCGATGAGAAGCCGATTCCGTTGCCGGTCGGATGGCTGTAGCCCTGGCCGGCACCTCCGACGAGCGAGAAGTCGAACAGGCCGCGGCCCATCGGCATCCGCAGGAGGCCGCGCAGCCGGAACGCGCCCGCCGAGTAGCTGAACGCCGCCCTGCGCTGGACCGGGCCGAGCAGCCCGACGGCGACAGGATCGGTGCGCAGCGCTCTGACGTAGTCGACGACGATGTGGAACTCGTCGCCGGCGGAGGTGATGAACTCCGAGGACGTGTCGAGCAGCCCGTCCGACCACGGCCGGAACGGATCGGCGATCGGCGAGCGCTGCCCGATGCCCGCCGGATCGCAGCGGACCGTCGCGTACGACGCGCCGAGGCCGAACAGGAACTCGTCGGTCAGGGTGTAGCGCGCGTCCGCCTGCTCCTGCCCGACCGTGGTGAGGATCGTGGTGCTGACGAGCCAATCGAAGACGAGCAGGCCGCTGCCCTGGCCGGGCTGCGTCGGCGCGATGATCTGGCACGGCACGCGGTAGGGCCGGTTGTTGGGCGTGACACCCTGGAACATGGCTTCGTAGCGCGTGAACGCGACGCCGTTGAACGTGCCCTGCGGGGCGGAGACGAGCGTGGCGGCGTCGATCCTGCCGGTGGCGCCGGCCGGGGGAGCGACCGCGAGCGTGGCGGCGAACGCGGCCGGGAGCAGGGACAGCTTGCGGAAGGATGCGTGCATGGAGGACCTCGGGGGTGAAGGGGGGAACGGGATGCCGATGACCCCTCTGTCCCGCCACGGTCGGCCTCTTTCACGGCCGGGAGGGTCAACCGTGCGCCCGCGAACCCCTAGGGGCCCCGGCCTGTGCGATCCCGGGGCCCGGCAGTCCCGGTGGCCCCACGCGCGACGCGTACCCTGGACGGAGACTCCATGCACCGCACCCTTTCCGTCGTTCTCACCCTGACGCTCTCCGGCACGGCCGTGGCGCAGCTCGATCCGATCTGGACCGTGACCGACCCCGGTCTCGCCGCGTTCTCGATCGCCGCCGACCCGCTCGACGGGGTCGTGGCCGTCGGCACGACGCCGTCGCCCGCCGACGCCGTGGTGCGCTCGTACGACGGAGCGGGCGCGCTGCGCTGGAGCGCGTCCCTCGACGCGGGCCTGGGCCTCGACGACTCGTTCCAGTTCGTGCGCGTCGCCGCGAACGGCGACGTCGTCGCGGCCGGCCGCCGCGTGGGTTTCGTGGGGCCGACGTACGTGTGGGACGTCTTGCTGTACCGCTTCGACCGGCAGGGCAACCTCCTGTGGTCGCGCGCCTACGACGGGCCGTTCGGCAACCGCATCGACCAGGTCGCCGCGCTCGCGCTGGCGCCGGACGGTTCGATCGTGCTCGCGGGCGCGTCGAACGGGCCGGCCGGCAGCCCGGATCTTTGCGTGTGGAAGTACGACGCCGCCGGCACGCTCCTGTGGGTCGCGACCGCGGACGGCATCGCGGGACTCTCCGACCAGGCGACTGGCGTGGCGCTCGACGCGCTCGGCAACGTGTACGCCTGCGGCGCGAGCGCGTGGGTTCCCGGAGCGCAGGGCGACGTGCTCGTGGCGAGCTTCACGCCGGCGGGTGCGCTGCGCTGGACGCGCGAGTCCGCGGGCCCGCTCGGCGGCCCCGAGACCGGCCGCTCGATCGCGGTGGACGGGGCGGGCCGCGTGCTCGTCGCCGCGACGGAGCGCACGGCGAGCGACTACGCGGCCGTGCTGCGCGCGTTCGACGCTGCCGGCAACCCGCTCTGGGTGCGCGCGCCGACCGACGGATCGCGCGACGCGAACCAGGTCGTCGTCACGGACACGGGCGAGATCGTGCTGCTCGCCACGAACCAGGATGCGATGGCGATCACGGGGATCACGCTGAACGCGTTCGACGGCGCCGGCACACTGCTGTGGTCCCGCAGCCGGCCGCGGGCGCACCCGCACGAGCTGCTCGCGCGCGCGGGCGGAGCGGTGCTCGTGTGCGGCACGGCCTACGAGGCCACGACGACGATCGGCAGCGCGTACCTCGCGCGCCACGAGCGCGACGGCAGCGAAGCCTGGACGCGCATCCACGGCACGGCAGCGGCCGGCGAGGACTTCCTGCACCTCGCGCCCGCTTCGGGCGAGGGGATCTACGTCGCCGGGTGGCCGCCGGCGAGCCTGTACCTCGCGCGCTGGGATCCGAGCGGCGGCTCGATCTGCTACGGCGACGGCCTGGGCACGCCGTGTCCGTGCAACAACGCGAGCGCGGCGGGCGCGCGGCGCGGCTGCGCCAACTCGCTCGGCCTCGGCGGCCGCCTGGACCGGCAGGGGACCGCGAGCCTCGCGGCCGACACGCTCGTGCTCGCCGGCTCGGACATGCCCGACGCTTCGGCGTTGTACTTCCAGGGGACGCAGCTCGTCGCGGGCGGCATGGGCGTCCCGTTCGGGGACGGGCTGCGCTGCGTGACGGGGACGGTCGTGCGCCTCGCGACGCGGACGAACGCCGGCGGCGCGTCGATCTGCCCCGACGCCGGCGATCCGCCGCTGCACGTCCGCGGCCTCGTCACGGTGCCGGGCACGCGCGCGTACCAGGTGTGGTACCGCAACTCCGCCGCGTTCTGCACGAGCGCGACGTTCAACCTGACGAACGCGATGCTCGTGTCGTGGGCGCCGTAGAAACCCGCTGGTGCGTGCGTGAGGCTCAGCCGAACTGCACGGAACGCTTCGTGAACGCGCCGTCCATCCACCAGCCGGTGATCGGGAAGCTGACTGCCGGCGCGCGCTCCGCCGCCGCGCCCGCGGCGACGAGCACGGGCGCGTAGTGTTCCCACGTCGGGAGAGCCATGCGCACCGCCGGCGCGCGCTCCTGGAAGTCGACGAGCGCGTCCACGTCGAAGCGCGCGAGCGCGTCGGCCGCCCACGCGTCGAACTCGCGCGCCCACGCGGGGACGCCGGGCTGGAACGCGTAGCGCATGTTGTGCGTGAGGAACCCGCTGCCGAAGATCAGCACGCCTTCGTCAGAGAGCGGCGCGAGCGCGCGGCCGAGCTCGAACAGCGCCGCGGAATCGAGGCCGGGCATCGAGATCTGGAGGACCGGCACGTCCGCGTCGGGGTACATCGCGACGAGCGGGACGTAGGCGCCGTGGTCCAGGCCGCGGGCGGGGTCGTCGGTGGAGGGGATGTCGCGAGCGCGCAGGAGCTCGCGGACACGCGCGGCGAGCTCGGGCGCGCCGGGGGCGGGGTAGCGCGTCTGGTAGTAGCGCTCGGGGAAGCCGTGGAAGTCGTAGACGAGCGGGACGGTGCGCGCCGCGCCGAGCGTGGTCGGCCGCGCGTCCCAGTGCGCCGAGACCATGAGGATGCTCGTTGGCTTGGGCATGGCCCGGGCCCAGGCCGCGAGCTCGCCCATGCACGCCGCGTCGTCGAGCAGGATGGGCGCGCCGTGCGCGGCGAAGACGACGGGCATGCGGGCAGGGTCCGGCTTCCGATCGTCGCGTGTCGTCATGGTGGATGGTCCTCGCCCGGGCTCCGTGCACGCCGCCCCGAGGAGGGGCAGCGAGCCGAGGAGTCGTAGCATGTCTCTGCGGTGCATGGTTCCATTGTCCATCTGCGGTGGCCGGTCCGCCATCGAGTGGATCATGTGCAACGGTACGTGGGTGTGCTTCGACTGCAGGACTGCCGTAAGGCGGCGGACGTGGCGCCTCGTCACGTTCCGACACCCGGGAACCGTCGGTAGCACGGGAAACGGGCGCGTTCGTTGTCCGAACTGTCGAAAGGCATGTCACTTCCTCGGACCCACGATCGAGATTCCTCCGAAGCGAGACGTTGCCGGATGGAATCGGCTGCGTGAACAAGTCACGCAGGGGCACGTTCGCGCTGCGGAGGATCGCATCAAGGACTCCGTGCGTCGAAAGCACCGACTCGAGCAACGCATTCGCGAGTTGGAGAGCCGGCCCGCGAGTCCCGGGCTCGATGCACGGATCCAGGAGCTCCGAGCACGACTGGCGGCCGGCGGATGACGTCCTTCAGGGTCGGCATGCCCGACCAGATTCGTGTCGGTGCGGCGCGTGCGACGACAGGATCAGCGCATCAACTCTCGTGCAACCGCCGCCCCGTCACCGCGGCCATCACGCGCGCTTCGGCCACCAGGGACACCAGCTCGGCCGGCAACAAAGCCTGCGGTCCGTCGCTGCGCGCCACCGCGGGGTTCTCGTGCACCTCCACCGCGACCCCGTCCGCTCCCGCCGCGATCGCGGCGCGCGACAGCGGCGGGATGATCCGCGCGATCCCGGCCGCGTGCGCGGGGTCCACCAGGATCGGCAGGTGCGTCCACTCGCGCATCAGCGGCAGCACCGTCAGGTCCAGCGTGTTCCGCGTCGCCTTCTCGTACGTCCGGATCCCGCGCTCGCACAGGATCACGTCCTCGCACCCGCCCTCCGCCAGGTACTCGGCCGCGTAGAGCCACTCCTCGACCGTCGCCGCCAGGCCGCGCTTCAACAAGACCGGCCGCCGCGCGCGCGCCGCCGCCTTCAGCAGCGTGAAGTTCTGCATGTTCCGCGCGCCGATCTGCAGGCAGTCGATGCCGTGGTCCACGAACGCCGGCACGTCGGCGGCGTCCATGATCTCGCTCACCACCGGCAGCCCGACCGCGACGCCCGCGTCCTTCAATTGCCGCAGTCCCTCGACGCCGAACCCCTGGAACTGGTACGGGCTCGTCCGCGGCTTGAATGCGCCGCCGCGCAACAGGTGCGCGCCCGCGCGCTTCACGTGCCGCGCGACGCCCAGCACGTCCTCGCGGCCTTCCACGCTGCACGGGCCGGCGATCACGACGATCTCGCCGCCGCCGACGCGCACGCCGCCGACGTCGACCACCGACGGCCGCTCGCGCATCGCGCGCGCGACGCGCAGGAGCTCGCCCATCGGCTTGTGCACCGCCTCGACCTCGGGGCGGCGCGCGATCGATTCGGACAAGGCCTTGGGCAGCGCGCCGGCCAGCGCCAGGATCGGGCGCGAGCGTTCGCGGGAACGCAGGACGCGCAGGCCCTCGACCTCGAGCAGCTCCTGCAGTTCGCGGATCCGTTCCTCGGGCGTGCTCGCGGCGAGCTGGAGGATCATGGTGCTTCGCTGCGGAACGCGGCGCAGTGGCGGTCGACCAGCGCGAACAGCTCGACCACGCCGTCGGCGGGGAACGGACCCTGGTGCCGGCGCAGGAGGTCGTCGACGGCGGTGCGGCGCAGCGGGTCGTCGCCGTCCGTGCCGGCGAGCAGGCGCGCGCGCTCGTCGAGCAGAGCGAGGATCGCGCCGTCGAGGTGCCGCAACTGGTGGCGCAGGGCGGGGTTCATGGGACGAGGCCCTCCTGGAGGCGGCGCACGAACGTCGTCGCGGCGGCGGCGGCGTGGGCGGGCGTGCCGCCGGTGTGGTGGACGTGATCGACCAGCGCGCTGCCCACGATCGCAAGGTCGGCGTGCCGCACCGCGGCGCGCACCTTGGCGGGCGAGTCGATGCCGAAGCCGACGCCGACCGGCAGCGTGCCGGCGGCGGCGCGCACGCGCGCGAGGAACTGCTGCGCGCCGGCGTCGAGGTCCGTCGAGGCACCCGTGACGCCGAAGCGGCCGATGGCGTAGAGGAACCCGCGGCTCGCGCGCACGGCGGCGGCGATGCGGCGCTCGTCGCTCGTGGGCGCGACGAAGAAGACCGTCGCGAGGCCGGCCTGATCGCCGGCGGCGCGCAGCTCGGCGCCTTCCTCGACCGGCACGTCGGGGACCAGCCACGCGTCGGCGCCGGCCGTGGCGAGGTCGCGCGCCGCGCGCTCCAGGCCGCGCGCGAGCAGCGGGTTCAGGTACGTCATCACCGCGACGGGCAGCGCGCTCGGAGCGTGGCGCGCGTCGCCGTGGCGCAGCGCTCGCAGTGCTCCGCACAGGCCGTCGAACGTCGTGCCCGCGGCGAGCGCGCGGTCCGCGGCGGCCTGCAGCACCGGCCCGTCGGCGATCGGGTCGCTGAACGGCAGACCGACTTCGACGCAGGCGGCACCGGCGGCGTCGAGCGCGCGCAGCACCGCCAGCGTGCGGTCGAGCCCCCCGTCGCCCGCGGTGACGAATGGCGCGAGGCCGCGCCGCTGCTCGGCGCGCAGGCGCTGGAGTCGCTCCTCCACACGGTTCGCGAGCTGCTTCATGGCGTGCGCAGCGCCGAGACGGTGGCGAGGTCCTTGTCGCCGCGGCCCGAGAGGTTGAGCAGCACGACCCTGTCGCGTAGCGCGGGCGCCTCGCGCAGCACCCAGGCCAGCGCGTGCGCGCTCTCCAGCGCGGGGAGGATGCCCTCGTCCTTCGCGAGACGCTCGAACGCGGCCAGCGCCTCCTGGTCGTTCGCGTTTTCGTAGCGCACGCGGCCGGTCTCGAAGAGTTGCGCGTGCTCGGG
The DNA here is from genome assembly GCA_964552795.1 of uncultured Planctomycetaceae bacterium. GTDB lineage: Bacteria > Planctomycetota > UBA1135 > UBA1135 > JAEUHZ01. Next base: position 40,104 of record CAZKIO010000023.1, on the reverse strand, counting down.
GCCGACGGCCGGGTAGTCGAGGCCTGCGGACACGCTGTGCGTCGACCGGATCTGGCCCTCCGCGTCCTGCAGCACGTACGTGCACGTGCCGTGCAGCACGCCCGGCGATCCGCCGGCGAAACGCGCCGCGTGCAGGCCGGTCGTGACGCCCTCGCCGCCGGCTTCGACGCCGACGAGCCGCACGGGATCGTCGAGGAACGCGCGCATGATGCCGATCGCGTTGCTGCCGCCGCCGACGCACGCCACGACGACGTCGGGCAGCGCCTCGGGGCCGAGCGCGGCGCGGATCTGCGCGCGCGCCTCGCGTCCGATCACCTCGTGGAAGCCCGCGACGAGCGACGGGAAGGGGTGCGGGCCGAGCGCGCTGCCCAGGCAGTAGTGCGTGCCGAGCGGGTCGCCGGCCCAGTCGCGCAGGGCGGCGTTGACGGCGTCTTTCAACGTCCTCTGGCCGCTCGAGACGCGCACGACGCGCGCTCCGAGCAGCTCCATGCGCAGCACGTTCGGGCGCTGGCGCTCGGCGTCGACCTCGCCCATGTAGACCACGCACTCCAGGCCGAGCTGCGCGCACGCTGCCGCGGTGGCGACGCCGTGCTGCCCCGCGCCGGTTTCGGCCACGATGCGTCTCTTGCCCATGCGGCGCGCGAGCAGACATTGGCCGAGCGCGTTGTTGATCTTGTGCGCGCCGGTGTGGAGCAGGTCCTCGCGCTTGAGGTACAGGCGGCAGCCGAGCGCGCGCGACAGGTTCGCGGCGGGGTGCAGCGGCGTCGGACGTCCGGCGAACGTCGCGAGCAGCGCGTCGAGCTCGGCGCGGAAGGTCGGGTCGTCGCGCGTCGCGAGCCAGGCCTCCTCGAGCCGTTCGAGCGGCGCGATCAGGGTCTCCGGCGCGAAGCAACCGCCGAAGGCGCCGAAGCGGGTGGGGGCCTTCACGTCCTCGCCTCCAGGGCGCGCAGCGCGGCGTCGGCGGACTCGATGAAGGCGAGAACGCGCGCGGGGTTCTTGCGGCCGCCGGCACGTTCGAGGCCGGACGAGGCGTCGACGCCCTGCGGGGCGACCGCCACGACCATGTCGGCCACGTTGTCGGGGTTCAGGCCGCCGGCGAGGAGGCACGGCGCGGCGGCGGCGAGCGTGCGCGCCAGCGCGGCATCGACGCGGCGGCCCGTGCCGCCCGGCGCGGCGGGGTGGTCGAGCACGAACATCGACGCGACGCCGGCCCAGGCTTCGATCTCCTCCAGCGCGTCGTCGTCGACGGCGACGCGGCGCAGGATCGGGAAGGGGAAACCGATCCACTCCTCGGCGCGCTCGTAGCCGCACAGTTGCACGGCGCGGCAGCCGCTCGCGCGCAGCCAGCGTTCGGCTTCCTCGACGAACGGCTCGACCATCACCGCGACGGGCGTGATGCGCGCGGGCAGCGCGGCGATCACCGCGGCGGCCTGATCGGGCTGGACGCAGCGCGGCGAGCGTTCCCAGCCGACGAACCCGACGGCGTCGAGTGCCGGCGGAAGCGGCGTGGGCAGGTCCTCGACGCCGCGCAGGCCGCAGACCTTGATGCGCGCGAGCGGTTCAGGCGCCACGCATGGCCTCCTTCCATTGCGTCAGCGTCGCGGCCGGGTCAGGGGCCTTCACCAGCGTCTCGCCGATCAGCACCGCGTCGGCGCCGGCGGCGCGCACGCGCTTCAGGTCGTCGATCGTGCGGATGCCGCTCTCGGCGACGCGGATCGGCGCATTCGGGCCGGTCGGGACGCGCGGCAGGAGGCGCTCGACCGTCGCCAGGTCGACGTGCAGCGTCGTGAGATCGCGCGCGTTGACGCCGAGCATCTCGGGCTCCAGGGGCAGCGCGCGGTCCAGCTCGCGTTCGTCGTGCACCTCGAGCAGCACGGCGACGCCGTACTCCTTGCAGAAGCCGCGCACGCGAGCGAGGGCCGCATCGTCCAGGATCGCGGCGATCAGGAGCACGGCGTCGGCGCCGTAGGTGCAGCCCTCCAGCACCATCGCCTCGTCGAGCACGAAGTCCTTGCGCAGCCGCGCGAGGCGCGTGTGCTCGACCGTGCGCAGATCGTCGAGGCAGCCGCCGAAGTGGTCCTCCTCCGTGAGCACGGACAGCATGTCGGCGCCGCCGCGCTTGTACGCGTCGGCGAGGGCGTGCCAGCGCGGTCCGATGAGCGGCCGGCGCGAATCGCTGTACTTGTGCGGATCGCGCGCCTCCTCCAGCAGGGCGCCGGCCGAGGGCGAGCGGCGCTTCATCTCGCAGATGAAGGCGAGCTCGGGCTTCCTGAGCGCCAACAGGACCCGTTCGCGCCGCCAGGAATCGGCCTTCACGTGGTCCTCCAGGCGCTCCAGCGTCATCGTGCGACGACGCTGCGCGGCGCGCAGGCGCACCGCGGCGACGATCGGATCCAGCTTGGTGCCGCTCATGTCCGTGCCTCCGCGCGCCGCGCAACGGCGCGCCACTTGGACAGCGTCGTGCGCGCCGCGCCTGTGTCGATCGCTTCCGCTGCGCGCTGCTGTCCCGCGCGCAGGTCGTCGGCGAGCCCGGCGACGATCAGCGCCGCGCCCGCGTTGAGCAGCACCGTGTCGCGCACGAACCCGCGCTCGCCGGCCAGCACGCGCTCCAGGATCGCGAGGTTGTCGCGCGCGTCGCCGCCGCGCAGCGCCTCGCGCGCGTTGCCGGCGGCGTTCGGGATCGCGGGGTGCGGGAGCGGGCCGATCGGCCGCAGCGTGTTGCCCGCGCCCGGGATCAGCTCGTCGGCGCCGGCGGGTCCGTGCACGACGTACGCGCGCTCGTGGCCCAGCTCCTCCAGCGCGCGCGCCATCGGCTCGACGCGGCGCAACTCGGGCACGCCCAGCAGTTGGCGGCGCACGCGGCCGGGATTGCACAGGGGCCCGAGGAAGTTGAACAGCGTGCGCACGCCGAGCGCCTTGCGCACGGGGCCGACGCGCGCGACCAGCGGATGCCAAGCGGGCGCGAACAGGAACGTGATGCCGGCCTCGTCGAGGGCGGCGCGCGCGGCGTCGGGTCCGGGATCCAGCGGGATGCCGGCCGCTTCGAGCAGGTCCGCGCTGCCGCAGCGGCTCGACTGGCTGCGGTTGCCGTGCTTCACGACGCGCGCGCCGGCAGCAGCAGCCACGATCGCGGCCGCGGTCGACACGTTGAACGAGCCGAGGCCGTCGCCGCCCGTGCCGCACGTGTCGATCGCGTCGCGATGCCCGTGCTCGAACGTGCGCATGCGCGCGCGCAGGGCGTCCGCGGCGCCGGCGATCTCCTCGGCCGTCTCGCCGCGCAGCGCCATTGCGCCGAGCAGCGCGCCGAGCGGCGCGGCCTCGAACTCGGCGTCGAGGAGGCCGCCGAACAACGCGGCCGCCTGCGCGCGCGACAGCGTGCCGCCGCCGACCACGGTCGAGAGGCCCGCGCGCAGGTCCATGTCAGGCGCGCACCGCGAGCGGTTCGCCGGCGAGGGCCAGGAAGCGCGCCACGATGCGCTCTCCCTGCGGCGTCAGGATGGACTCGGGGTGGAACTGCACGCCGAAGCGCGGCAGGCGCACGTGCTGCACGGCCATCACGAGGCCGTCGGCGGTCCATGCGGTGAGCTTGAGGTCGGCCGGCAGGCCGTTGCGCGGCGCGCGCAGCGAGTGGTAGCGGCCGGCGGGGAAGGGGTTCGACACGCCCTGGAACAGCGCCGATCCGTCGTGGTGCACGAGGGAACTCTTGCCGTGCACGGGCACGGGGTCGCGCTCCAGAGCGCCGCCAGAGGCTTCGACGAGGCCCTGATGGCCGAGGCACACGCCCAGGAGGGGCAACGCGTCGGGCAGCTTCTTCAGCAGCTCGGGCTGGATGCCCGCGTCCGCCGGCCGGCCGGGGCCGGGCGACAGCACGATGCCGGCGGGCTGCATCGAAAGGACGTCGGCGACCGACAACGCGTCGTTGCGGCGCACCTCGACCTCGGCTCCCAGGCCGGCCATCGACTGGTACAGGTTCCACGTGAACGAGTCGTAGTTGTCGAGCAGGAGGATCATCGCGCGGCCACCCGGTCGGTGTTGCGGAAGGCGTCGGAATCGGCCTGGCGCGCGGCCTCGAACAGGGCGCCGGCCTTGTGCAGCGTCTCCTGCAGCTCCTTCTCGGGGTCGGAGTCGAAGACGACGCCCGCGCCGCTCTGCACGCTGAGCACTCCGTCGCGCGCGACGAAGGTGCGCAGGCACAGCGCCGTGTCGAGGTTGCCGGTCGCGTCGAGGTAGCCGAAGCAGCCGGCGTAGGGCCCGCGCGTCTCGCGCTCGATGCCGGCCAAGAGCTCCATCGCGCGCACCTTGGGCGCGCCCGACACGGTTCCGGCCGGGAACGCCGCGACCAGCGCATCCAACGCGTCGCGCCCGGCCGCGAGGTCGCACTCGACGCGCGACACGAGGTGCTGGACGCGCGCGAAGCGCTCGAGCTGCGCGTGCTCCAGGATGCGCACGCTGCCCGTGCGCGCGACGCGGCCCAGGTCGTTGCGCGCGAGGTCGACCAGCATGTCGTGCTCGGCGCGTTCCTTGGGGTCGGCGAGCAGCTCCGCGGCGAGGCGCTCGTCCTCGGCGGCGTCGGCCGAGCGCGGCCGCGTCCCGGCGATCGGCCGGTTCTCGGCGCGGCCCGCGCGCACGCTGACCAGGCGCTCGGGCGACGAGCCGACCAGCGTCAGGCCGTCGGACTCGAAGAAGAACATGTGCGGCGAGGGGTTCGCGAGGCGCAGCACGCGGTACAGCGTGAACGGATCGCCCTCGAAGCGCTGCTCGAAGCGCTGCGAGAGCACCGCCTGGAACACTTCTCCGTGCGCGATCCTTGTGCGCAGCGTCTCGACGCCGGCGCGGAAGTCGGCCGGCTCCGTGCAGGCCTGGAAGGCGCCGGACAGGCGGAAATCCCCGCTGGAGCGCGTGCCGTTGCCGAATGCGTCGTGCGCCAGCGCCCCGGCCCGGTCCAGCGCGTGCTCCCGCCCGCGCGCGCCGTCCGCGCAGGGGACGACGACGAACACGCGCTGCGCGGCGTGGTCGAAGGCGAGGACCTGTTCGTAGAGGTCGAAGGAAAGGTCGGGGACGTTCCAGGGATCGGACTTCGCGCGCGGGACGCGCGGTTCGAGGCGCGTGGCCCACTCGTACGGCAGCCAGCCGATCCAGCCGCCCAGGAACGGCGGCAGGTGCGCGGGGTGCGAGGCATTCGCGCGGCGCGCGACGCGGCGCAGCGCCTCGTGCGGCGCGCCGTCGATGCGCTCGTCGCCGCGCGCGCTCTTCAGCGTGTTGTGCGTGCGGGTCGAGCGCAGCCGCGCGCTGGGATCGACGCCCAGGAACGAGTAGCGCGCGAGGCGCGCGGGTCCTTCGACCGATTCGAGCAGGCAGGCCTGGTGCCCGGCGGCGCGCAGCGCGAGGAACGCCTGCACCGGCGTGGCGAGGTCCGCAGGGACGACGGACCACGCCAGGCGGTAGCGGTCGGCGTCCTCGGGTGTCGAGCGTTCGAAGGGCTGCATGGAGAGTGTTCTAGAAACTGCACGGGCCCCCGCGTAGTGCGGAGGCCCGAGGTGTCGCGCGGCGGATGGGCGGGTTGCTAGTCAGCACGCCCGGCCGCCGAGGGAACCTCGGGCCGGGACCACCACCACGATTGCGGACCGCGCGTCATGGTTCTCAAGCCTACCCGGGAACGTCCCGGCGTGCAGCGCCCTCCCGGCGTTCTGCGGCATGTCGTGCGATTTCCCGTCGGCGGGACCCGGACCTGGAACTGCGGGCACGAAGGGTCGCGTTTCGTCCCGGCCCGTCGTTCCGATCTACCGCAGGGTGGCGAGGTGGTCGCGGATTGCCTGCATCCGTCGCCGACTCAGCCCCCCGAGGTCGGCCAACAGGCCACTCAGGTCGGGATCCTCGTCCTCGGCGATCCCCCAGGTGACGACCCAACCCTGGATGGCGGTGCCGTCCAGGTGGAACGCACGTGCGGGGATCTTGTCCGAGGTGATGTTCGCGTAGGGGGCGCGGTCATACAGCCTCAATTGGAACTTGCGTGCCAGGACGGCGTCGCAGAGGGAACGAAGGCGCTCCAACCTACCCTGGATCTCCGCGCGTATCTCGACGAGACCGGCTTCGATGGCAGCCACGTCACGCATTCCCAGGCCGATCCCCTCCGTGTGGAAGGTCCTGGTGAGGTACTCCACAGTCACCGGGTCAGGTCCGGCATGGCGCTCCCTCCAGCGCTCGAAGACCCTGTCACCGATCCGCATTTGCTCCCTCAACTCGTCGAGGACGCGCTCGAACGGCGGCAGCGGCACATCGGGCTGGAGATCCAGATCGATCCGCTGGGCCAGGGTGGAGCGTAGAGTTCCCCACTCGGCTCCGTAGAACTCGGCGAGGTTCCATCCGATGCTCCCGACGCGCTCATCAGAGTGGCCGACGGCGGGCACTCCGGGCGTCTCCACCTCACGTGCCCGGCGCGTCGGGAGGCCGGCGGCGTCCTCCGACGGGGCGTTCCCGAGAGCCCGATCGGACGGAGGGGCCGACCCTGGGACCAGCAGCGTCGCGGTCCCGATCTGGTCGGCCTTTCGGGTCCTGCTCCAGGCCCAAAGGACCGACAGCGCACCCAGTCCGACGACCAGCACCGCCATGGCGCGGGGTCTCATGGGCTACTGGCAGGCGGAGCAATAGCCGGTGGCCTGAGCGCTGAGCGAACTCGTCGTGATCGTGTAGGTCTTTGAACCCCTGCAGCGGATGATGTCCCAGTTCTCATCCCACCCATCTCCGGGAGGGCCAACGACAGGGGGCGGATACACACACAGTGGAGGCTGCGGCGGTGGGCGTAGTTGGCAGAAGTTCATCGTGATCCCGATGGGCAGGTTCCAGTTGCGCGTGATCACCGCTTCGCAGCCTTCCGCCGTGCAGTCCGGAGCGGTTCCAACGCAAGCTCCCCATTGAACACCCACGTGGACGCTCACCTTGTTGATGCCACTGGTCGTCAACTGGTAACCCGACGTTGGCGCGCACCCGGCGCACTCCGACACTGGCACGGCGGACGAAACGGGTGCCGCTACCGTCGACATGAGACTCAGCGTGACGCCGGCGCTGGCCCCAACCGCAATCGTCGGGTCTGTCCAATACGCGTGAGTCTTCCCATCTGGGCTCGCTTCGGCTCTCTGTGAGTCCTTCCGGGGAAGGTCCCCTTCCCTCGGTACGCTGGCTCTTGGGGCAGCGATGGGCATATCCTACTGCGTTGCCGAGGGAGAGAGAGAGAGAGAGAGAATCCAGGACCGGGCGGTTGATCCTGCGCAAGCCCCGATCCCTCAGGCAGTTGCAGAAGCCGAACGAGGGGCGGGAGCACGCTCCGCCGCATCCGTCTCACTCCGATTGGGCATCCGCGTGGTCCACGGACGGGGCCAGCCATCCTGGGCGAGCGTTCGTTCCCCCCTGCGCTCGGTCCGCTTGCAATCAGCCGAACAAGCGCGCGTGCAGGGCTTCCTGCACCTCGCCCAGGCGCGCCCGGGGGATCACCAGCGACAGGTTGTTGCGCGTCGCGCCGTAGCTCGCCATCTCGGCCCGCACGCCCAGCTCCGCCAGCGTGCCGAACACGCGCGCCTGCACGCCCATGCCGTCGCGCAGCTCCTCGCCGACGACGCTGACGAGCGCGAGGTCGCGCACGACCGACACCTCCGAGAACGTCGTCAGGTCGGCCACGACGGGGTCGAGGCGCGCGGCCTCGTCGACGGTCAGCGCCACCGACACCTCGGAGGTCGCGATGACGTCCACGACCACCTCGTGGCGCGCGAACACGTCGGCGATGCGCTCCAGGAAGCCGTACTGGAACATCATCTCGCTGGCGACGACGTTGACGGCCGCGATGTGGCCCTTCGTCGCGATCGACTTGATCCCGCGCTCCCCGGCGGCGAGCCGGCCGACCACGCGCGTGCCCGGCTCGTCCGGCCGCCACGTGTTCAGCACGCGGATCGGGATGCCGGCGCGCACCGCGGGCACCATCGTCGCGGGGTGCAGCACCTTGGCGCCGAAGAATGCCAGCTCGGCGGCCTCGGCGAACGACAGCACGGGGACGGGCCGCGCCGACTTCACCTGCCGCGGGTCGGCGGTCAGCACGCCGTCGACGTCGGTCCAGATCTGCACCTCGCGCGCGCCGATCGCGGCGCCGAAGATCGACGCGGAGTAGTCGCTGCCGCCGCGGCCCAGCGTCGTGATGCCGCCGCAGGGTTCGCGGCCCAGGAAGCCGGTGATGACCGGCACCTCGGCCACGGGAGCGAGCGCCGCGGCGATGCGCGCGGAGGCCTCGGGCAGCGGCCGCGCGCAGCCGAAGCGCGCGTCGGTGACGAGTCCCGCGTCCCAGGCGTCGATGGCGCGCGCCGTGACGCCGCGCGAGGTCAGGTGCGCGGCGATGAGGCGCGCGCTCATGCGCTCGCCCAGGCTCGCGAGGCGGTCGAGCGTGCGCGGGCTGGCCTCGCGCAGGAGCGCCAGGCCGCGCGACAGGTCGCGCAGCTCGGTCAGCCACGGATCGAGCAGGCCGGGGTCCAGATCCAGCTCGCCGACCAGCGCGCGGTGCTTCTCGACGATCTCGTTCTCCAGCGGCTGGCTCTCGCCGCCGGACGCGGCCGTCGACGCGAGGCGCAGCAGGCGGTCCGTGATGCCGCCCACGGCCGACACGACGACCACCGGGTGCTCGGGCAGCGCGCGCTCCACGATGCCGGCCGCGCGCCGGATCGCGTCCGCGCTGCCGACCGACGTGCCGCCGAACTTCAGGACCACCCGGGGTTTCATGGGGGAAAGAGGATAGCGTCGGCGCGCGAACGTTGAAGGCCGCGCCCGGGTCGGTGCATCCTGCCGGCATGGCCTCCCCCGACCGTGACCCGCCCGGCCTCGCGCGGAAGGAGTGGGGCAAGCACCCCGCGCCGACCGGCGACATCCCGTTCCTGGAGGGGCCCGGCGGGCGCGGCTCGGAGTTCCTGCGTGCCCTGCGCATCTTCCTGGAGTTCTTGCGCGGGTTCCGCGCGCTGCACTTCCTGGGCCCGTGCGTGACCGTGTTCGGGTCCGCGCGCTTCCGCGAGGAGGAGCCGGCCTACCAGCTCGCGCGCGAGATGGGCCGGCGCATCGCGCGCGACGGCTTCACGGTGCTGACCGGCGGCGGTCCCGGGATCATGGAAGCCGCCAACCGCGGCGCGCGCGACGTCGGCGGCCGCTCGGTCGGCGTCAACATCGTCCTGCCCGAGGAGCAGCACCACAACCCGTACCTCGACCGCTGGATCACGCTGCGCTACTTCTTCGTGCGCAAGGTGCTGCTGGTGAAGTACAGCTACGCGTTCGTCGTGCTGCCCGGCGGCTTCGGAACGCTGGACGAGCTGTTCGAGTCCGCGACGCTGATCCAGACGGGCAAGGTGCGCGACTTTCCGATCGTGCTGATGGACACGCAGTACTGGAAGCCGCTGCGCGACCTGCTCGAGTCGATGGTCGCGCGGGGGACGATCGGGCGCGAGGACCTGGAACGCCTGACGTTCACCGACTCGCCCGACGAGGCCATGGCGGTGATCGACGCCATGGCCGTGCGGCGCTTCGGGCTGAAGCGCGAGACGCGCAAGCGGCGCTGGTGGCTGTTCGAGGACACCGGGACCGGCGGGCGCGACGCGTGAGCCCGGACCCGTCCGGATCGGCGGATCGGGCGCGCGCGGTCCGGCGCGCGCCGGCGCTGCTCGTCCTGTGCCTCCTGGTGACGCTGCTGCGCCTGGCGCTGATCCTGATGCCGCCCGAGGAGCTGTCGCCGGGCGGGCAGCTGCCGCCCGAGGAACTGCGGCGCGGCATGGCGGCCGACGAGATCGTGCGCGGGCCGCTGCTGCCGTTCCTCGACCATCAGATGACGCACTTCTCGGGCGGCACGCTGGCCATCGCGCTCGTGGCCGCGCCGGTCTACGCCCTGTTCGGCCCCTCGGCGATCGCGCTGCGCCTCGCCACGCTGCCGTTCGCGTGGGCCACGGTCGCGCTCGCGTTCGTGCTGCTCGACCGCGCGCGCGGGCGGCGCGCCGCGTGGATCGGCGGTCTGCTGGCGGTCGCGGCGTCGCCGGGGTACGCGCTGGTCGGTTCCACGGCCTGGGGCACGCACGTCGAGAGCAACGTGTTCGCGCTGCTGGTCGTCCTGGCCTCCTGGCAGCACGCGGCGCGGCGCACTGCGCGCAGCGCGGCGTCGCACGGGCTCGCGTGCGGGCTCGCGCTCTCCTTCAGCTACGGCACGGCGCTCGCGATCGCCGTCGTCGTGGCCGTGGAGATCGCGCGCGACCGCGGTGCCGTCCTGCGGCACCTCACGGCGCGTGCGGCCGGTTTCGCGCTCGGCCTCGCGCCCTGGCTGGCCTACAACCTGACCCACGACTTCGCGGGGCTGGGCGTCTACGGGCGTTCGGCGGCGGAGCACTTCTCGGCGCCCGGCGCGGCGGCGTCGCACGCCCTCGCGTTCGCCGCCCGCCATCTGCCCGCGTCGTTCGATCATCCCGGGCTGCCCGGCGTGCCGGGCGGTCGGATCGACGCACTGGTCGCGGGCGCGCTGGCGCTCCTGTGGCTGGTGGCGCTCGTGCGGGCGCGCGGTCCGCTCGCGATCGCCGTCGTCGCCTATCCGCCCGCATTCGCGCTGGCGTACGTCGCGGGCGGATTCCAGGCACAGGAAGAGCAGGGCGTCTTCGGCCACCGGTACCTGATGCTGTTGCATCCGTTCCTGTGGCTCGCCGCGGCGCTGGCGCTCGACGCGCTGGCCGCGCGCGGGGGGATCGCGCGCGTCGCGGCCTGCGCGGCGGCCGGCCTGCTGGTGCTGATCCCCGCGGCGGGGACGTTGCGCCGGATCGAGCCGGATCGCTGGCAAGCCAACCTCGACGCGCCGGGACGCTCGACGGCGAGCCTCGCGCGCTTCGTCGTCCGGCGCCGCGGCACGGACACGGCGGCGCTGGCGCGCGTGATCGAGCGCGTCGAACGGCGCCCGGCTCAGGAGACGGAGGAGTTCTACCGGCGGCTGGCCGCCAACTACCGCTTCCTGCTGGATCCGGCGGCGCGCCTCGAACCCAAGGACCAGGCCCGTCTGCCAGAGTACCGCCGCGCCTTCGAGTTCCTGGGCGAGCACGTCGCCGCGCCCCATCGCGCCCAGTTCGCGCCGGCGCCGGGCGGCGCGGACCCCGCCCGCGGGGATCAGCGCTAGGCTGGAAGCGTGCGCGCACTGGGCCTCCTGGTCTGGACCTGTCTGCCGGCGGCGCTCCACGCGCAGTCGATCGTGCACACGATCGCAGGCGCGGCGGGGGACGGCCTGGGGCGCTGCGTCGTCGGCGTGGGCGACGTCGACGGCGACGGGCGCGCGGACTACGTCGCGTGCGCCACGCTTGCGGACGGACCGGCCGCGGATGCGGGCGGCGTGCGACTCGTCTCCGGTCGCACGGGTCAGGCTCTCTGGAGCGTGTTCGGGACCGCGACCGGCGACGACTTCGGCTGGAGCGCCGCCGCTCTGGGCGATCTCGACGGGGACGGCGCCGCCGAGTTGATCGTCGGCGCGCCATCGAACGCCGTTCCCGGGCGGACGGGTCGGGTCCGCGTGCACTCGGGGCGCAGCGGTGCCCTGCTGCGCGAGCACGTCGGCGGCGCGGCCGACGACGGATTCGGCATCTCGGTGGCCGGTCTCGGCGACCTCGACGGCGACGGCATGGCGGACTACGCGATCGGCGCGTGGCAGTCGGACGCGTCCGGCGCGGACGCGGGCAGTGTGAGCGTCCACTCCGGCGCGAGCGGGGTCCGGATACGGTTGCTGCACGGACTTGCCGCGGACGACCGCTTCGGCATCTGTGTGCGCGGGCTGGGCGACGCGGACGGGGACGGGATCGACGACCTCGCGGTGGGCGCGCACGGCCACGACGCCGGCGGCGCGAACGCGGGCGCGGTGTTCGTGTTCGCGGGATCGGACGGCGCGCTGCGGCGGACCTTCCTCGGGCTGCAGCCCGACGATCAGTTCGGGTTCGCCCTCGCGGGCGCCGGCGACCTCGACGGGGACGGACGCGCCGATCTCGTCGTGGGGGCGCGCGAAGCGCGAGATGCGCAGGGCCGTACGACGGGCGCGGCCTACGCGCTGTCGACGGCGACCGGGGCCGTCCTGTTCGCGCTCGAAGGCGAGACGGACGGCGCGCTCCTGGGCTACAGCGTCGACGGCGGCCGCGACGTCGACCTCGACGGAATCCCCGACTGGGTCGTCGGCGCCGTGTTCGACGACAGCTTCGCGCCGCACGCGGGCGCGGCGTACGTCGTGTCCGGTGCGAACGGGGCGCTGCTCCACAAGCTGCACGGTGACGATGCCGGCGACGGGTTCGGCCGCTCCGTCGCCTTCACCGACGACCTGTCCGGTGACGGCGCGGCCGATGTGGTGGTCGGTGCGTACCGCGACGAGCTGGGAGGCGTCGCGTCGGGCAGCGTGCGCACGTTCCGGGGGTTCGACCTGCAGCCCGCGGCGTACTGCAGCGCCAAGGTCAACTCGCGCGGGTGCACACCCGCGATGTCCTGGAGCGGGCTCCCGCGCCTGTCGGGACCGGACGACTTTCGCCTGCGCGCCACGCAAGTGCTCTCGGGCAATTTCGGCCTCCTGATCCACGCGCGCGCACCGCAGTCCCTGCCCTGGCTGGGGGGCACGCTGTGCGTACAGCCGCCCATCGCGCGCACCGGGGTGCAGCACTCGGGCGGCGCCACGCCGGTCGATTGCAGCGGCACCTACGAGTGGTTCGCGTCCCACGCCTGGATGGCCGCCCAGGGCATCACGGCGGGCACCAGCGTGTACTGCCAGTTCTACTCGCGCGACCCTGGCTACGCGCCGCCCGCGAACGTCGGGCTGACCGACGCGGTCGCGTTCACCGTGCGGCCCTGACGCCGCGCGGTCAACGGTCGCCCGCGGCGATCCGGCGCGCCAGGATCCGCGCGATCTCGTGCGCGCCCTCGGCCGTGTGGTGCACCTCGTCGACGTACAGTGCCGGATCCGCCGGAAGCTCGGCGGCAAGGTCGAAGAACCGCGCGTCGGAGCGCCCGGCCACGGCGCGGACGGAGCGGTTCATCTCGTCCATGGCGGCGTCGAACGCGCGCGAGCCCGCGGCCGAGCGGCTGATGCGCTCGACGCAACTGGGCGAGGACAGGAACAGCACCTGCGCGCCCCGGCGGCGGGCGAGCGCGGCGAGGTCCTCCAGGTTGCGCTCGAACCAGCGCGGCGGATTGCGCCGCAGGATCTCGGCCGGCTCGACCGACCCCGGCAGGCCGCCGGGATCGGATCCCTCGAACAGTCGCGCCCGGACGGCGCCCCACACCGAGCTGCCGGCGTGGTTGTCCAGCGCCCTCTGGAGTTCGACCTGGGGCTGCATCCAGCCCGCGCTCACGGCGACGATGCGCCACAGCGCGCTGTGCTCGCGCAGCGGCGTCGTGGTCAGGTTCGTGGTGAACCGGCGGTAGCCGGAGTTGTCGCCCCGGTAGGCCTCGGGCGGCCACACGTAGCGCGCCTTGAGGTCGTTGAAGCCTTCCATGACGATCAACAGATCGGGATCGAGCTCCCCGACGCGCAGCTCCCAGTTGATCAGGTGCTCGTAGCTCGTCCAGTTGTGGCAGCCGGCGTTGACCACGCGCACCTCTCCGCGGCCCAGCGCGTGCAGCTCCTGCTCCAGGCGCGCGGGCCACGCCGCGCGCCAGTCCTCGACGCTGCTCGTGTAGGTGGTCGACCCGCCCAGGCACGCGATGCGGTACTCGCCCGCGGGCTTGGGCTGCGCGACCTCCGCTCCGCGAAAGCCGCGGCTGTCGTGCGCATTCGGCCCGCGGCGGTAGCCGGGTGCGGGTGCATAGCCCAGGTACGCATGCCGCTCGAACAACTGCGGCTCGCCGCGCGCGCGCACCTGATCCAGCGTGGCGAACCGGCGGAAGCACTCAGGGTCCGCCCAGGCGCCCAGCCAGATCCGGGCGCAGGCCTCGGCCAGCAGCACGCCCGCGGCGGCCGCCAGGGTGCAGCGCGCGACGAGCAGCGTGCCCGGGCGCGTGCTCCCATTGCGGACCGGCTCCATGGGCCAGATGCTATGCGAGGGCGGTGCAACGCCCGAGAGGGACTTGGCAAGGACCCGGCGACCGTGACTCCAACCCACGCTTTCCGCGCGCATCCGGGCGCGACCGCCGCCTGGCCGCGGATGCGGGCGCGCGTCGGCACGTGGTTGCGCCGGCACCCGGCGGGGATGCGCGCCTTGCAGTTGTCGCGCGTCCTCGGCGCGCCGCGCGAGTTCTGGACGCGCCGGAGTCTGGCTGCGGCGCGCGGTGCGGGTCCCGCGCCGCGCCTGCACGTCGATCCGCGCCTGGGCTACCGGCTCGTGCGGCCCGATGAGCTGCCGGGTCTGGCCCACGTCCTGCAGAGCGCCGCCGACGTGCACGCGCGGCTTGCGGACCACATCCCCGCGATCCTGAACTCGCGCAGCGGCAAGCACCGCCTCGTGTGGGACCTCCTCTCGGACGCGGAGCTGGCGGCCCGGCCCGAGCTGGTCGAGTTCGCGCTGCAGCAGGACCTGGTCGACGCGGCGGTCGCCTACCTGCGGACGGTCCCGATCCTGCGGCGTGTCGGGCTGGGGCTGTCGAGCCCCGATCCCGCGCAGCGCGAGCCGATGCACAGCCAGCGCTACCATCTCGACGGCGAGGACTTCTCGCAGTTGAAGCTGCTGATCAACGTGTGGCCGGTCGGCGAGGCGGACGGCCCCTTCACCTTCGCCTCCGCGCCGGCGACCGAACGGGTCCTGCGCCGCGTGCGGTTCGACCTGCATGCGCGGATCTCCGGGCAGCGCGACGGCGGCACGACCAGCACGCCGCGCTACTCCGACGAGGAGGTGCACGCGCAGTGCGGGCCGGACGACGTCGTGCGCCTCGTCGGTCCGCCGGGCAGCGCCGTGCTCGTCGACACGTCGCGCTGCCTGCACTTCGGTTCGCGCCTCGCGCCCGGCCGCCGGCGGCTCGTCCTGGGCCTCGTCTACCAGCGCTACCACCTGATCAACGAGTCGCCGCACAACGTGATCGATCCCGCGCCGCACGCACGCGATCGGCTGCGGACCCTGCTGCTGCGGCCGCCGCGCGCGCGGCCGGCGGGCTTCTACTATCCCGATCCCCTGTCCTCGGCGCGGGCCGGCGCTCCGTTCTGAGGCGCAGGTGCTGGCGATGATCGAGACGGCCGTCGCGGGCGTGCTGGTGATCCTGCACGTCACGGTGGTGCCGGTGGAGTCGCCGGGCGTTCTTCAGGATCGCGCCGTCGTCGTGCGCGGCGGGCGTGTCGAACGCATCGAGCCGGCGGCGGGTTTCCGCGTGCCGGACGGTGCAGAGGTCGTCGACGGGCGCGGGCGCTTCCTGCTCCCGGGCCTGATCGACGCGCGCGCGCGCCTGGAGGACTCGGGCGAGCTGGGCCAGCACCTGGCGGGCGGCGTGACCACGGTGCGCGTTCTGCCCGGGCGCACCGCCGTGCTCGACTGGCGCGACGCGATCGTGCGCGGCGAGCGCCCGGGTCCGCGCCTCCTGGTCGCCAGCCCGCCGATCGAGTTCGCGACGGCCGAGCGCGCGCGGGAACTGGTCGATGCGGTCGCGCGCGCGGGCTACGACGGCCTCGCGATCGAGCGGCGCCTGGACGCCGAAGCATCGCGCGCGATCACGGCCTGCGCCGCCGAGCGCGGGCTGCCGCTGTGGGGCGAACTGCCGCGCGCGCTGGCGCGCGACGCGTCGCTCGCCGGCCGCGCGACGCTGGAGTCCGTCGAGTTCCTGATGGACCCGCCGCCGCCGCCGCCGGCTTCGAGCGCGCCTTCGATCCAGCGGCCGGTCGTCATCGAGCGCGGCCTGGGCCAGGCCTTCGACCGCGCGCGCATCCCGGCGCTCGTCGATCGCGTGCGCGCGCTGGGGGTGGCCGTCACGCCGCTGCTCGGCGCCTTCGAGGGCCTGTCGCCGCAGGTCGAGCACCGCGCCGAGATGCTGGAAGACCCGGCGCTGGCGCGGATCGTCCCGCCCTTCCGGCTCCTGTGGGGCTTCCACGGCCACGGGTTGCGGCGCTTCTTCCCGAGCACGCGACTTCCCGACATGGCCGCGTGCCTCGCGTTCCAGCGCGAGCTGGTGGCGGCCCTCCACGCGGGCGGCGTGCGGTTGTGCGCCGGCAGCTCGGCCATGAACGACTTCCAGTGGCCGGGCGACGCCCTGCACGCGGACCTCGACGCGTTGCGGGCGGCCGGACTCGACAACGCCGCGGTGCTGCGCGCCGCGACGATCGACGCGGCCCGCGCGCTGCGCGTGGAAGGCGGCGTGATCCGCGCGGGCGCGCGCGCCGACCTGGTGCTGGTCGGCCGCGACCCGCTGGAGGATGCGGGCGCGGTCGCCGCCGTCGAAGGCGTGGTCCTCGCGGGCCGCTGGTGGCCGCGCGAGGCGATCGCGGCGCTCGTGCGGCGCGACACCGCCTGCTACGCCGCGGAGGAGGCCGACATCGAGGCGCTCGTCGCCAAGGACATCCGCCCCGCACTGGCGCGGCTGTCGGAGCGCGGCGGCGGCCTCCTGTCGCGCCCCGAGGCCGTGCAGCGCCTGTGCGAGCTCCTCGTCGACGTCGACCGCGCACAGGATGCGGCGTACCTCGCCGAGGAGGCGCGGCGGCGCTGGCCCGACGCCTGGTGGCCGGCCTGGTGCGCGCAACTGGCCGCCTGGCGACTGCGGGACGGCCCGGCCCAGGCCGAGCACGCGCGGGTCGCGCTGGAGCGGCGACCCGCGGCGATCGAGCCGTGGTTCCTGCGCGAGCGTCTCGGCCGCACGCCGCAGGCGCGTTGAGTCCACCGGATCGGTTTCCGCGCGCGCAGGGAGCACCGCCGGCCGGGACCGTCCCCTGCAGGAGCACCGCGCAACGCCGGGTGCTAGGGTCGCGCCATGCGCGCCGCCTGCCTGCAGTTCGACGTCGTCGCTGGCGACGTCGAGGCCAACCTTGCCGCGGTCGAGCGCGGGCTGAGCGAGGCGCGGGCGCACGGCGCCGGACTCGTCGTGCTGCCCGAGATGTGGCCCACTTCGTTCCTGGATGCCGGCGCGGACCTCGTGGCTGCGCTCGCGCAGACGGAGGCGGCGCTCTCCCGGATCGCGCGCTGGAGCGCGGAGATGAGCCTCGCGGTCGCCGGATCCGCGCTGGGGCCGACGCCGGGCCTGCCCGCCAACCGCTGGCACCTGTTCCAGCGCGGCACTCTCGCGGCCGGCTACGACAAGGTGCACCTGTTCGGGCCGACGGCCGAGGACGAGGGCTTTTCGGCCGGAGATGCCCCGCCGGCGAGCGCGGACGTCGGCGCGGCGCGCGTGGGCGGCGTGGTGTGCTACGACCTGCGCTTCCCCGAGGTCGCGCGCAGCCTGTTCCGCGCCGGCACCAGCGTGCTCGCGGTGAGCGCGCAGTGGCCCGTCGCGCGTGCCGCGCACTGGCGCGCCCTGTGCATCGGCCGCGCGGTCGAGGCGCAGGCCTTCGTCGTGGCCTGCAACCGCACGGGCTCGGCCGCGATCGGCCGACGGCGGATGGTGCTCGACTTTCCCGGCAACTCCCTGATCGTCGATCCCGAGGGCCGCGTGCTGGCGGAGGGGCAGGGGAGCGCGGAGCTGGTCCAGGCCGATCTCGATCTGGAGCTCGTGCGCATGCTGCGCACGCGCGTGCCGGTCGCGCGCGACGAGCGCCGCGACCTCTACCGCAGCTGGTAGACGCGGCCGTCAGCGCGGCGCCAGCCAGGCTTCCCAGGGGTTGCCGCCTTCGCGGCGCGTGAACGCCGCCGGATCGGGCACGAGCAGCGGCAGCAGCTCGCCGCGCACCGCCGCCACCACGTTGGTCGCGCGGTTCCACAGATGCACGCGGTTCGCGGGGTCCGGCCGGGAGACCCAGATCTCCCAGACTTCCGCGGTGTTCGCCACCAGCGTGATGCGCGCGAACGGCGGATCGAGGCCCAGGCCGGCGACGCTGCGCGGATCCAGGATCGCGTCCCAGCGCAGGCGCACCCACAGCGACACGTAGCCGCCGACGCGCCACGTCAGCGTCTCGGTGCGCGCGCCGCCGCTCTGCAGGAACCAGCGGCGTTCCTCGCTCTCGGACTCGGGCGCTGCGCTGGTGAGCTCCAGTGCGCCGTCCGTGCGATCGACGAAGATGCGCTCGAGGCCGCGGAAGCCCGGGCCGAGCAGCCCGGCCAGCACGCGCGTGTCCACGAGCGGCGCCGGCGCGCCGCGGAACTCCAGCGCCGCGCGGGGATCGCGATCGGCGTCGAGCACGCGCGCCGCGTCGCCGGCGCGGGCGAAGACCGCGCCCGAGGCGTTGGCGGGCGCGTACTCGACGGTCGCCAACGCGTCCTGGTCGGGAGCGGAGAGCACCTTGGGTCCGTGCAGCACGACGCGCAGGCCGTCCGCGCCCCCGAAACCGAAGGCGCCAGCGCAGCCCTCGTCGGCGCACACCAGGGCGCCGCGTCCCTCGACGACCGCGGAAAGGAATGCGGCCACGCGATCGGCGTCGCACACCGCGCCGAACGCCTCGCGGCAACGCCACAGGCCCTTGCTGCGCACGTACAGCCGCTGCTCGGCACCCTGCGCGAGCGTGAATGCGGCGACGGTGCGGTCGGCGAGACGTTCGGGCGGCACGAGCCGTTCGATCGGCGTGCCGGCACCAAGTCGGCGCGCATCGAGCGCGCGCTCGGCGGCCCAGAGGAGCGCGAGGCCGCCGGAGGCCAGGAGGAGCGCGACGACGGGCTTCATGCGCGCCGCACCTGCGCATCCAGGCGTCGCGCGCGCGCGCGACGCCAGAAGGCGACGCCGACGAGGAGCAGCAGCGGACCCGCCGCGAGCCCGAAGGCGCGCCACGCGAGGCGTTGCGACGGTTCGACGAGGCGGAACCCGCCGGCCGACGCGCGCCGCGCGAGCACGGCCTGGACGTCCGCCGGAAGGGCCAGGGCCGCGGTCGCCTGCAGCACGAAGCGCGCGTGGTCGTACTCGGCGAGGCGCAGGTTGGCGTCCGTGAACGGCTCGGAGCAGGCGACGAGCACCAGCTCGCCGCGCGCGGCCGTGACGGCATCGTCGCGCGCGGCACCGAGCGCGGGATCGACCTCGGGGCCGGGAAACGTGCCGGCGATCCGCGCGGCGAGCACGAGGCGGTCGACGCGCGCGCCGGGCGGCGGCAGGGATTCGCGCGGGAGCATCCCGCCGGTCCAGGGGTAGGTCCAGGCGCGCTCGCTCGTCGTGAGCACCGCTCGCGCGGCGAGGTCCAGTTCGCGCAGGCGGTCGTGGTCCAGGCGCAAGTGCGCCGGCGACGGCAGGAGCAGGTCGCCGACGCCGTCCGTGAAGGGCGTCGCCGGCCGGCCGGCGGGCGTCGAGCGCACGATCAGCGCGTTCGACACCGTTGCGCGCGCCGCGAACACCTGGCCGCCGCGCTCCGCGGTGCCTTCGATCTCCAGGCTGCCCGAGTGTTCGTCGAACACGACCTCCGGCGCGATCTGCACACCGATCGACGGCAGGTACAGGCGGTCGAGGTCGGGGAACAACGGCTCGGGCCACAGCGTCGCCTCCGCGCGGCCGTCGTCGCGCTGGCGCGGGCGCACGCGCAACGGCTGCGCGAACACGAGGGCGCGTCCGCCGCGCGCGAGGTGCCGAGCGAGCGCAGTGGCGCGCCGCGACGCATCGCGGCGCGGCTGGAACCACACGAAGGCGTCGACGTCCTCCGGCACGCGGTCGGCGCGGCCGTCGACCGGCGCGATCTCGAAGCCGTGGCGCACGAGCAGCGCGCGCGCGGCCGCGAACGGGTCGCTGGCGCCGGGCGCGAACAGCCCGCGCTTCTGGTAGAACTCCAGCGCCTCGGCCGGCGTCATGCGCAGCGGATCCGAGGCGACCGCGACACGCGGCGCGCGGCCGGCGGCCAGCGTGTGCAGCGCGACGGCGACGCGGAAGGCGAGGTGGTCGAACGCGGCGGCGTCGGGAAACTCCAGGACCGCGCGTTGCCCGCCGGCGCGGAGCACGATCGCGGCGAAGAACGCGTGCGACGCGAGGCCTTCCTCGCGCTGCGACGTGCCGCGCAGCGTGCGCAGGCCGCGCGCGGCGGCGTCCTCCTGGGCGAGGCCGTCGGGGGCGAGGTCGGTCGTGTCGACGTCCGCGGCCGAGCGCGCCAGCGCCGCGCACAGGTCGCGCGCCGCGTCGGCTCCTGCGCGCATCTCGGGCGGCAGCCGTTGGCGCTCGCTGAAGCAGGTCTCGATCGCCAGCGGGGTCCGCGCGGCCACCTGTCTTGCGATCGCGGTCAACTCCGGCGCCAGGCGATTCACTCCCTCGGCGCTGGCGTCGAGGCCGAGGCGTGCGGGGAGCGCGGCGGCGGCGAGGCCCGCGGCGACGACCGCCAGCGCCGCGAGCGCCGGCCCGCCGGCGGTCCACGATGCGCCGCCGAAGCGGAACGCGCCGCGCAACGCGCCTGCGAGCACGAGCAGCGCGGGCACGAGGAGGACGCACGCGCCGCGCCAGGTCCAGCGTTCCGCGCGCGAGAGCTCGGGCAGCGGCACGGGCCGCGCGCGGGCCAGCGCGGACAACGCGCGGCGCTCCGGGGATGCCAGGCCGCGCACGAGCGTGCGCACGAGCTCGCGGTGCACGAACGCCGGATCGTCGAGCGACGCGTCGGAGAGGAGCGCGGCCGACGCCGCGTACACGAGGCTCCCGCGCGTGGGGTCGAGCGGTGCGAGGTGCGCGAGGAGGGTCTGCGCGGGGAGCGCGGTCCCCACGTCGCCGCGCGCGAGGTCCTCGAGGCGCAGCGTCGCCGGATCCGCCGGCACCTGGAAGCAGCGGTCGGAGGAGGACGCCAGCGCGGAGAAGGCGTAGCCCAGCTCCAGCAGCCGGTCGGCGAGCGGCGCGGCCGGCGACGGCGCTGCGAACGCCAGCGTGCCGTTGGGCTGCGATCCCAGCGCGCGGAAGTCCTGGCGCGAGCCGATCGAACGCAGCAGGTGCCAGGCGTGGTCGGCGCGCGCCTCGGCCTCCGGAGCGGGCGCTTCGAGCACGCGCGACGGGTTCGCGGACAGGCCCAGCTCGGGCAACAGGAGGTCGAGCGGCGCGCCGGTCGGCTCGAAGCGCAGCTCGCCGGGTCCGTAGCTCGCGGTCCAACGGCTCGCCGCGACGAACGCGCTGCCGCCGCGCTCCAGGAACGACGCGAGGCGCGCCGCGTGCCGCGCGTCGGCGCGCGCCGGCGCGATCCAGAACAGGAGGTCGGCGTCCGGCGGGATGCGCGCGTCCGCGTCGTAGTCGATCTCGCGCACGTCGGCCAGCGTGTCGAGCAGCGCGCGGAGCTTCGCGTGCCCGGGCGGCGCCGACAGCGCGACGACCGGCCGGCGCGGCCGCTCGATCTCGGCGAGGTGCGCGGCGATCAGAGGCTGCAGGTCGCGCGCCAGCTCGGGCGTCAGCGCGCGCACCACGGCCGCGCCGCGCGCGCCGTGCACGATGCGCAGGCTCGACCACAGCTCGCTCTCCCGCCAGGCATCGTGCTCGATGCGCCGCGCGCGGAACGGGACCAACCCGAGCGCCGCAGCGTAGCGCGCGGCCTCGGGGTCGCTCTCCGGATGCAGGATCTGCGTGCGCACGCGGCCGGGCGCCGCGGCCTCCAGCGCCGGGAACAGCGCGCGGACGGCCTGCTCCACCGCGGCATACTCGCTCGGCAGGCGCTCGGCGGGCGTCGCGAACCACTGGACGAGCAGACCCCCGGGCGCCTGGGCGACGCGCCCGGCCAGCGCTGGTTCCAGGCTCGCGGTGCGCGCGCGTCCGAACTCCAGGCCCACGGCGCCCAGCGCCGCGGCAACGCGTGCCGCGCAGAGCGCGCAACCCAGCAGCACGAGCGCCAGCAGGACCGCGGTGAACCTGCCCGGCTTCACGGCCGCTCGGCCCGGACGCTGCGCGCGTTCAGGTACAGGAACACGGCGGCGACGCCCAGCATCTGCACGACGCCGGCCAGCGGAACGAAGCCGCGCACGAACTGCTGGAGGTAGGGGAGCGGCGACACGCTGCGCGCCAGGAACGTACCGGGTGACAGCGCCGGCGCGAGGCCGTCGAGGACCGCGACGGTGCGCGGATCGCCGCACGCGACCAGGGCGAGCGACGCCAGCGACGCCGTCAGGAACGCGGTGATCTGGTCGGGGGTGCGGCTCGAACAGTACGCGGCGATCGCCAGCAGCTCGGCGCCCAGGAGCAGCGCGCCGAGGTACCCGGCGGCAATCGCGCCCAGGTCGGGTTCGCCGAGCCACACGAGCATGACCACCAGCGGGAGCGTGCCCGCCAGGAAGATCGCGTGCACGCACAGCGCTGCGCCGAACTTGCCGAGCACGACCTGACCCGTCGAGAGCGGCAGCGTGCGCCACAGCTCGAACGTGCGCGTGCGCAGGTCCTCCGACCACAGGCGCATGCCCAGCGCGGGCGCGAGCAGCGCCAGCGTCCAGGGCAGGATCGCGAAGAACGGGTCCAGGTCGAGCTTGCCGGTCAGGAAGAACTCGTTGAGGAACCAGCTCGTCGTCGCGAGAAGGCTGACGGAGATCGCGACGTACGCGATCGGCGCGTCGAACGCAGCGGCCATCTCGCGCCCGAGGACGGCGCGCAGGCCGGCGAGACCGCGGGCGCGCAGGGCCTGCGCCGGCGTGTTCACGGGCGCGCTCCCGCGGCGAACGCCGCGAGGACCTGGGCCTCGACCGCCGTGCCGTCGGAGCGCAGCTCGCCCAGCGTGCGGTCGAGCACGATGCGGCCGCGCTGGATGGCCAGCAGCCGGTCGCTGGACTCGGCGACCTCGGCCAGCACGTGGCTGGAGAGCAGGATCGCGCGCCCCGGTCGCAGCTCGCGCACCAGGTCGCGGAAGGCGACGACCTGCAGCGGATCGAGACCGTGCGTCGGCTCGTCGAGCAGCAGCACCGGCGGGTCGTGGATCAAGGCCGCCGCCAGGCCGATGCGCTGGCGGAAGCCCTTCGAGCACTCGCGGATGCGCTTCTTCAGGACCTCGCCCAGCGCGCAGCGCTCGACGACCCAGGCGCGCCGCTCGCGCAGGCGCGCGCCGGCGAGGCCGTGCACCGTGCCGGCGAAGTCGAGCCATTCCAGCACCCGCATGGGCTCGAACAGCGGGTTGTGCTCGGGCAGGTAGCCACAGCGCGCGCGCGCCTCCAGCGGCTCGGCCACGGCGTCGAAGCCGGCGACGACCACCTCGCCGCGCGTCGGCGCGATGCTGGTCGCGAGCATGCGCAGGAGCGTGGTCTTGCCCGCGCCGTTGGGCCCGAGGAACCCGACGACCTCCCCGGGCCGGACCTCGAAGCTGGCGTCCTCGACGGCGACGGTCGCGCCGTAGTGCTTGGTGGCTCGCGTGACGCGGATCATGCGGCGAAGGGCGCGAGGATAGCGGTCCGCGCCCCCGCGTTCTCCCACGATCGCGGCGGAGTCCGCGCGCCTCCTTGACGGGTCGCGGGGCTCGGGTAGCCTCGGCCGGGGGGGCTGCGTCCAGCCCCCCCAAGCCCCCTCGAGGATCCGCACCCATGCTGCGTCAACCCGTCCGCCCGTTCCTCCCGCTCCTCGGTGCCCTGCTCGCCGCCGCGCCGTCGGCGCGGGCGCAGTGCCCCGAGAACGGCCCGATCCAGACCTACGTCGGCGCCGGCACGATCACGTGTCCGTGCTTCGTCGCCAACGAGGAGGCGCTGACCATCATCGTGGCCGGGATGATCCCCGCGGCGGACTACCCGATCCAGATCACGAAGATCGGCATCGGCTGGGGCTCGCAGTCGGGCGGCGCGCCGCAGACGGTCGAGGATTCGCTCGTGGTCTACACATCGAACCCCACCGGCGCCGCGACCCCGGCGTACCAGTACTTCGCGCCGCAGATGACGGACGGGTTCATCAACGAGTTCGACATCACGGCGACGGCCCCCGTGGCGACGATCAACGCGCCGCCGTTCGCGGTGGGCATCCGCTTCTTCAACACCAACGACCAGACGGTGGTCGGGCCCGGCGCGCCCTCGACGATCGAGGACGGCAACGGCTGCACGCCCGGTCGCAACAAGATCAAGGCGGTCTCGGGCCTGCCGCCGGGCTTCTACGACTTCTGCGCGCTGGGCGGCAGCGGCGACTGGGTCATCTACGTCAAGTACAAGCGCGCGAGTTGCACGGGCGGCGGCGGCGTGGGCACGCCGTACTGCTTCGGCGACGGGACGGGCGCGGTGCTGTGCCCGTGCGATCCGGGCCAGTCGGGCGGCGCGGGCGAGGGCTGCGCGAACAGCTTCGGCACGGGCGGGAAGATCTCGGCCTCGGGCATCGCGAGCGTCAGCAACGACCAGGTCAAGCTGCGCGTCGAGAACCTGCCGCCCACCACGAGCGCGCTGTTCTTCCAGGGCAACGCCCAGCAGAACGGCGGCAACGGCGCGCAATTCGGCGACGGACTCTTGTGCGTGACCAGCAGCATCATCCGCCTGGGCACCAAGGTGACGGCCGCCGGCGTGGCCGAGTACGGCTTCGGCGTAGGCACGGACCCCCTGGTGTCCGTGCGCGGGATGCTGCCCGGCGGCGGCGGCGTGCGGCACTACCAGGTCTGGTACCGCAACAGCGCCGCTTTCTGCACGGCCGCAGCGTTCAACCTGTCGAACGGCCTGACGATCAACTGGGCGCCGTAGGAGCCGATACGGAGTCAGGACGAATAGCACACGTTCGCGCGTGCTACTCGTCCTGACTCCGAATCGACGCGTGACACGCCACGGAACTGCGTCCCGCCGGACGCAATTCCGGCCGTTCCGTCCGGCAGCGGTCGTTGGGCACCAGGTGCCGGATCGGGCAGCGCGGGTGGAACGCGCAGCCGCTCGGCGGTCGCGACGGTGACGGCGGGTCGCCGGCCAGCACGATGCGCTCGCGCGTGCTCTCGATCGCGGGATCGGGCACGGGCACCGCGGAGAGCAGCGCCTGCGTGTACGGATGGCGCGGGTTCGCGAACAGCTCCTCGCGCGGGCCGCGCTCGACGATGCGGCCCAGGTACATCACAGCGACCTCCTCGCACACCTGCCGCACGACGGCGAGGTCGTGCGCGATGAACAGGTAGGAGAGCCCCAGGCGCGCGCGCAGATCGGCCAGCAGGTTGACGACCTGCGCCTGCACGGACACGTCGAGAGCGCTGACGGGCTCGTCGAGCACGAGCACTTCGGGTTCCAGCGCCAGCGCGCGCGCGATCCCGATCCGCTGGCGCTGGCCGCCGGAGAATTCGTGCGGCCAGCGCTCCCGTGCGGACGCGTCCAGGCCCACCGACTCGAGCAGCGCCGCGGCGCGCGCGGCACGCTCGCGGCGCGTGCCGACGCCCTGGATCGCGAGCGGCTCGGCGACGATCGAACCCACCGTCATGCGCGGATCGAGCGCCCCCGAGGGGTCCTGGAACACCATCTGGATGCGGCGCCGGAAGGGCCGGCGCGCACGCGGCGACAGCGCGCTGATCTCGGCGCCGCCGAGGTGCACGCTGCCCGCGCTGGGCCGCAGCAGGCCGACGATCGCGCGCGCGGTCGTCGACTTGCCCGAGCCCGACTCGCCCACGAGGCCCAGCGCGGCGCCGCGCGCGAGCTCGAAGGAGACGCCGTCCACGGCGCGGACGGGATCCGGCGCGCGCGCGAAGAGTCCGCGCCGTCGCCGGGCGAAGCGCACGGCGAGGTCGCTCACGGCGAGCAGCGTCACGGCGCCGCCTCCGCGCGCTGCGCGAGCTCCGCGGACAGGAAGCAGGCCGAGCGGCGCTCCGACTCCGCCAGGGCACGCGCCAGCTCGGGCCGTTCGGACACGCAGTGGCCCGTCGCGATCCCGCAGCGCGGCGCGAACGCGCAGCCGCGCGCCGTCGCGCCGGCGACGGGCGGAGAACCGGGGATCGAAGGCAGCGGCGCGCCGAGCGGCGTGTCGAGGCGCGGCACGCTGGAGAGGAGCCCTTCGGTGTAGGGGTGGAGCGGGCGCCGGAACAGCTCGTCCGTGCGCGCCTCCTCGACGACGCGGCCGGCGTACATCACCAGCACGCGCTCGCAACGGCCGGCCACGACGCCCAGCGAGTGCGTGATGAGCGCGATGGCGGTGCCGTGCCGGCGCTGCATGTCCTGGAGCACGTCGAGCACCTGCGCCTGGATCGTGACGTCCAGCGCCGTCGTCGGCTCGTCGGCGACGAGCAGCCGCGGCTTGCACAGCAGCGCCATCGCGATCATCACGCGCTGGCGCATGCCGCCCGAGAGCTCGTGCGGGTAGGCGCGCAACCGCTCCGAGGCATCGGGGATGCCGACGGCGTCGAGCGCCGCGGCCGCCTGCGACAGCGCCGCGCGCCGCGTCGCGTTGGCGTGCACCTCCAGCACCTCCGCGAGTTGCAGGCCGATCGTGAGGAACGGGTTGAGCGCGCTCAGCGGGTCCTGGAACACCATCGCCATCTCGCGGCCGCGCAGCCGGCGGCGCGCGTCGGCGTCGAGCGCGGCGAGGTCGCGGCCGTCGAAAACGAGGCGCGCGGCCTCGACGCGCGCGCCCCGAAGGAGGTCGAGCAGCGCGAGGTGCGCCACCGACTTGCCCGAGCCCGACTCGCCCACGATGCCCAGCGTCTCGCCGGCGTCGAGGTCGTAGCTGATGCCGTCGACGGCGCGCACGTCGCCGCGGCGCGTGCGGAACGTGACCGCGAGGTCGCGCACCTCGAGCAGCGCGCTCACCGCCGCTCTCCCAGGCGCGGATCGAGCGCGTCGCGCAGGCCGTCGCCGAGCACGTTCAACGCCAGCAGCACGCTGGCCATCGCGCCCGCCGGCGCGGCCACCAGCCACCAGTCGATCTTGAGCGGGTTGAGCGCGTCCGTGCCGTCGACGGCGAGCAGGCCCCAGCTCACCTTCGGCGGCTCGATGCCCAGGCCCAGGAACGACAGGAACGACTCGAACAGGAGGATCGAGGGGATCGACAGCGTCAGGTAGACGAGGACGATGCCCATCACGTTGGGCAGCACGTGGACGCGCAGCAGCCACGGCCAGCGCGCGCCGGCGAGGCGCGCGGCGTCGAGGAACTCCGCCCCGCGCAGTTGCAGCACCTGGCCGCGCACGACGCGCGCCATCGTGAGCCAGTAGAAGAGACCGATGGTGACGTAGAACAGGGACTCGCGGTCCAGTCCCAGGGTGTCGCGCAGGACGTCGCGCCAGCCGTCGAGGATCGTGATCAGGAAGATCACGACGAAGATGAACGGCAACGAGTACAGGGCGTCGACGATGCGCATCAGGATCTCGTCGACGCGCCCGCCCACCAGGCCCGCGAGCGCGCCCCAGGTGACGCCGATGAGCAGGCTCGTCAGCGTCGCGAGCAGGCCCACGGCCAGCGACGTGCGGCTGCCCCACACCACGCGCGACAAGAGGTCGCGGCCCTTGGAGTCGGTGCCCAGCCAGTGCGCGGTCTGCCACGTGCCGAACAGGTCCTGGCGCAGCTCCACCAGCGCCTGGTCGAGCGCGCCGAGCTTCCAGTACTCCGGCCGGAACCCCTCGACGAACAGCGCTTCCCACGGCGCGACGGGCGGCAGCGGCTCGAGCTGGAGCTCGATGGCCACGGGCGAGGGGAGCGGCAGCAGCGGCGCCAGGAGGCTCACGAGCGCGACGAGGCCCAGGAACACGAGGCAGACGAAGGCCGCGCGGTTGGCGCGCAGGTCCTGCCACGCGCGGCGCCACGGGCCCGGCGCGGCGAGTGCGCGCTCCAGGCGTTGCGCGTCCTCGCGGCGCGGGCCGCTCACGCCTCGTCCTCCAGCGCGATGCGCGGGTCGAGCACCGTGTAGACCACGTCCACCAGCAGGTTGAGGCCGCAGACGAGCGCCGTGTAGAGGATCGTGACGCCCATCGCCAGCGTGTAGTCGCGGTTGAGCGCGCTGTTCACGAAGTGCGATCCGGTGCCGGGGATGGCGAAGATGCGCTCGATCACGAGCGAGCCGGTCAGCACGCCGGCCGCCGCCGGCCCCAGGTAGCTGACGACGGGCAGGATCCCGGCGCGCAGGGCGTGGCGCAGCACGACGAGGCGCGCGGGGAGGCCCTTGGCGCGCGCGGTGCGGATCCAGTCCTGGCCCAGCGCCTCGAGCATGCCGCTGCGCGCGAGGCGCGCGATGTAGGCCGCGAACGGCGCGCCCAGCGCGAGCGACGGCAGGACGAGGTGCGCCAGCGAGCCGTGACCCGCCACGGGCAGCACCGGCCACGCGATCGCGAACGCCAGGATCAGCAGGCCCGCGACCGCGAAGTTCGGCACGGCGATGCCGGTCGTCGCCAGGAGGCGCAGCGCGACGTCGAGCGTCGTGCCGCGCTTGAGCGCCGCGAAGACCCCCGCGCCCACGCCGGCGACGACGGCCCACGAGAGGGCCAGGAGGCCCAGCGCGATCGACGTCGGCAAGGACTGCGCCAGCACGTCGTTGACGCTGGCGTCGCGGTAGTGGAGCGACGGCCCCAGATCTCCCGTCAGCACGCCGCCGAACGGGCGCGCGCCGTCGCCGCCCAGCCACCGCGCACGCTGCGCGTCGAGGTTGAGCGGTCCCAGGTACTGCGCGTACTGCTTCCACAGCGGCCAGTCGAGGTGGTAGCGCTCGCGCAGGTTGCGCTCGACGGCCTCGCTGGAGCTGCGCTCGGAGTCGAACGGGCCGCCGCGCACGCCGCGCATCAGGAAGAACGACAAGGTGGCGACCGCGAAGACGGTCAGGACGGCCCAGCCCAGGCGGCGTGCGAGGAAACGCGTCATCGCGGCGCGCTTCCCGCCGCGCGCGACGGCGCGTTCAGGCCGCCCGGCGGACCGCGGCCGTCGACGCGGCGCACGCCCTGCGGCAGCGCTGCGCGGCGCTCGGCCAGCTCCGCGTCGTCCATCCAGTACCAGAACTTGGGGAAGTGCTCGTCCAGCGCGTTGGCGAAGAAGCCGCCGAGGCGCGGGTCGACCAGCGACGTGACCGCGAACGTGTACACCGGCAGGATCGGCAGCTCGTCCAACAGGCGCGCCTCGGCGGCGGCGAGCAGGCGCTGCCGTTCGGGCCCGCGCGCGCGGCGCGCGCGTTCGAGCAGCGCGCCGTACTCCGCGTCGCTCCAGCCCGTGCGGTTGTTGTCCGCCCCCGGCGCGAAGACCTCCAGGAACGTCGCCGCATCGGCGTAGTCGGCGATCCACGAGGAGCGCGAGACGTCGTAGGCGAGGCGCCGCTGTGCGTCGAGCGCGACCTTCCACTCCTGATTGACGAGGCGCGCCTCGACGCCCAGTTCGCGCCGCCACGTGTCGGCGACGACCTCGCACACGTCCTTGTTCGTCGCCTGCGACGCGAAGTGCAGCTCGATCGGCGGCACCGGGCGCGACGGGCCGTAGCCGGCCTCGGCGAGCAGCGCCCGCGCCTCCTCGCAATCGGCGCGGAAGGCCGCGTCCGGATCGGCGGTTTCTGCGCGGAGCATCCGCGCGCCGTTCCAGTCCGGCAGGCACGCGGGCACCAGCGACCACGACGGCACCTCGCCCCCGCGCGTGACCTTCGAGGTGAGCGCCCGGCGGTCGATGGCCAACGCCAGCGCGCGCCGCACGCGGCGGTCGTCGAGCGGCGGCCGCGTGACGTTGACGCGCAGGAACGAGCTCGCGAGGTACGGTTCGGGCTGGAAGTCCTCGCGTCCCGCGAGGCGCGGCACCGCGGTCGCGGGCACTTCGTCCAGGAGGCCCACGGCGCCCGTCAGGTACAGGTTGAGGTTGGTCGAGAGCTGCTCGGACGCCAGCACGTCGACGGTCTCGAACGCGACCGAGCGCGCGTCCCAGTAGCCGGCGTGGCGCACGAGCCGGATGCGGTCGTGGATGCGCCGCTCCGCCAGCAGGTAGGGCCCATTGGTGACGAGGTTCCCCGGCTTCAGCCACTCGACGCGCCACGTGCGCGGCCAGCGCGCCTGCGCGGCCTCCAGCGCGCGGCGGCTGACGGGGCACAAGGGCGCGCTGACCGCCAGCTCCAGGAAGTGGTCGACGGGGTATTCGAGCTCGACGACGAGCGTGCGCGGACCCGCGCTGCGCAGGCCGACCCGCGCGTCGAAATCGCCGCGCGGCGCGCCGTCGGCGCCGACGTCCGCGGCCCACGCCCGCGCGCCGCGCACGCAGTAGAGCAGGTCCGCGAACTGCGCCGCCGTGCGCGGGTCCAGGAGGCGCCGCCAGGAGTACACGAAGTCGTCCGCCGTCACCTCCGCGCCGTCGGTCCACAGCGAACCCGCGCGAACGCGGAACGTCCACACCAGGCCGTCGTCCGAGACGGACCACGACTCGGCCATCCCCGGGATCGGCCGCGTCGTCTCCGGATGGCGCACCACGAGGCCCTCGTACAGCGCCCGCACCAGCCGGATCTCGGGCACGCCGGTCACCTGCTGGGGATCCAGCGAACTGGGCTCCGCGCCGTTCACCCAGGCGAAGTCCGCGGGCGGCAGGCGGGCGCCCGACAGGGCTCGCGCGGCCGCCAGGATCAGGAGGCCGGGAACCAGGATCAGCGCAGAGAGCCGCGCCGTGCGCGCGGCGCGTGCGGCACTCATGACGGCACCATAGAAGCCCGCGGAGGGGCCCCGCAACAGAGGCCGGCTCCCTCGGTTGCGGAGGCGTTCCGCGCAACTCGCCGGGCCCGGCGCCCGCGGGTGCGTTCGCGGCGCGGGGCCCGGCTCGGCGGCGCGTGTCCGTGCAGTCCCCGCTCCCGGCTGGACTTGCGGCGACGGCATCCGCGGCCGAGGGGGCCGGCCTCCCGGCTTGCTTCGTGGCCGGCGCGCGGGCTACGGTCCCGCGCGGAGCGTCACCGGCGCCCCCGGCCGGGGTAGCGCTCCTCTCCGGGTCCCCATGCGCCTCTTCGCGAGCGTCCCCCTGGCCGTCGCGGCCGGCCTCGCCGCCATCGCCGTCCGCGGGACGGCGGGCGCGGCGGTCGCGCCTTGGCAGGGCGGGCGCGTCGAGCTGGCGCCGGTCGACGCGTTCCATCCGGACCACCAGCCGGGGCCCGACGGGCGCCGGCCGCCGCTGCCCGAGCCGGCCTGGGGCGGGCGCATCACGGCGCACACCGATTCGCTGCCGCGGCACCTGAACCAGGCGCTGTCGAGCTCGGCCTACACGCGGCGCATCCTTGGGTACGCGCATGCGTGGCTCATGCGCTACGACGCGCGCACGCTGGAATTCGTGCCGCAGCTCGCGCGCTCGGTCGAGATCGAGGACACGCTGGTGCGGCGCAAGGGCCGCGCGCAGGGCGGCGTCCTGTTCGGCCAGGTCGTGGAGCGCGGCGAGACGTACGTGCTCCGCGGCGCGGACGGGGAGCAGGCGTACCCCAAGTCCGAGTTCGAGTCGCTCGAGCGCGGGACGGTGTTCACCTTCAAGCTGCGCGACGACGTCGTGTGGCACGACGGTCACCCGTTCGACGCGCACGACGTGGTGTTCTCGTGGAGCATCTACCGCAACCCCGAGGTGAAGTGCGACGAGAAGCGCTGGCAGCACGAGAAGATCCTCGAGGCGACGGCGCTCGACGCGCACACGGTGCGCTTCGTGTACGAGCGGCAGTACTTCCACGCGCTGATCACGGTCGGCGACCTGTTCCTGATGCCGCGCCACCTGTACGACCCGACGGATCCCGACCACGCCAAGGCCGATCCCGCGTTCCACCAGCAGCGGCGCGAGGCGGACCCGGAATGGACGCCCGGGCCGGCCGACGTCGCCGCGTGCGTGAACGAGAACGTGCACAACCGCGAGTTCGTCGGCCT
Source organism: uncultured Planctomycetaceae bacterium (assembly GCA_964552795.1). Classification (GTDB taxonomy): domain Bacteria; phylum Planctomycetota; class UBA1135; order UBA1135; genus JAEUHZ01. The sequence continues at coordinate 8,404 of CAZKIO010000023.1, read as the reverse complement.
GGGGCCGTACCGCGTCGCGAGCTGGCAGGGGGACACGCTGGACCTTGTGCGCTTCGACGGCTGGTTCGACCCGGCGAGCGGCGGCTACGTCGACACGATCCGCTGGCGCGAGATCCGCGAGCTGGGCCCGGCGTTCCGCGCGCTGGCCGCCGGCGAGCTCGACTTCCTCGACACGATCGGCTCCGACGACTACTTCGGCGCGCAGGCCGCGTCGCCGGAGTTCACCCGCCGCTACTACAAGGGCACGCACCGCGCGCAGCAGTACTGGTACGTCGGCTGGAACAACCTGTCGCCCAAGCTGTCCGATCCGCGCGTGCGCCGCGCGCTGGCGCACCTGGCGGACCTGGAGGCCTTCCGCCAGAGCTACTACCGCGGCCTGGCCGAGACCATGAACGGCCCGTTCCTGCCGCATTCGCCGGCCGCCGACCCGTCGATCGCGCCGCTCGCGTTCGATCCGGCGGCCGCGCAGCGCCTGCTGATCGAGGCCGGCTGGATCGACCGCGACGGCGACGGCGTGCGCGACAAGGACGGCGTGCCGCTGCGCATCGAGCTCCTGATCACGCCCGGCAACCCCGCGGCGTCCGGATTCGGCACGAAGCTGCAGGAGGACATGGCGCGCGCCGGCGTGCGCCTCGACGTGCAGGCCCTGGACTTCAACGTGCTCGACGCGCGCAAGCAGAAGCGCGAGTTCGAGGCCGTCGCCCTGGGCTGGGCCATGGCGCCCGAGGCCGACCCCGAGCAGGCCTGGCACTCGCGCTGGGGCGCGCCCGACAAGCGCGGCGGCAACTTCGTGGGCCTCCAGGACGAGGTCGTCGACGCGCTGATCGAGGAGGGCCAGCGCGAGCTGGACTTCGAGCGCCGCCAGCGCGTGTGGCACCGGCTGCAGGCGCGCATCATGGAGCTGCAGCCGTACCTCTTCTGCTACGCGCCGCTGCGCAAGTTCGCACTGTCGCGCAAGCTGCGCGGCTTCCAGGAGACCGCCATCGATCCCAACTGGAACCTCTGCGACCTGTATTTCCCCAAGGGCACGCCCGGTACCCGCGACGCGCCGCGCGCGCGCTGACGCCGCCGCGTGGGCCGCTGGATCCTGCGCCGGCTCGCCTGGATGGTTCCGACGCTGCTCGGGATCACGCTCGTCGTGTTCCTCGCGGTGCACGCGGCGCCCGGCGATCCGGCCGTGGTGGCAGAGGAGGCCGGCGCCTTCGCCACGCCGGACCTGGACGTGGCCGCGCGCGCCGCGCGCTTTCGCGCCGAGCACCTGCTCGACGCGCCGCTGTGGCGCCAGTACCTGCACTTCCTGGGTCCCTTCGACCTGTCGCCCGAGGGGCACGCCTGGTTCGGGGGCAGCGGGCGCAGTGCGTGGCACGGGCTGCTCGCGCTCGACCTGGGCGAGGAGTGGGGTCGCCAGGGCGTGCGTGTCGCGCCCGAGCTCGGACGGCGCCTGCTCGTCAGCGTGCCGCTCTCGCTGGCCGCGATCCTGCTCGTGTACCTCGTCGCGGTCCCGCTCGGCGCGTGGTGCGCGCTGCGCGCGGGCACGCGGCGCGAGGCGTTCGCCACCAGCGTCCTGATCGGCGTGCACGCGCTGCCGACGTTCTGGGTCGCGCTGCTCCTGATCCTCGTGTTCGGGCCGATGGGCCTGGACTGGCTGCCGGTGTTCGGCATCGCCAGCAGCACGCTGGAGGACGCGGGGCCCGTCGCGCGCGCGTTCGACGTCGCGGCGCACGCGGTCCTGCCGGTGCTGGCGCTGGCTTCCGCCAGCCTGGCGTGGCTCTCGCGCCACGTCCGCGGCAGCGTGCTCGCGGCCCTGCGCGAGGACTTCGTGCGCACCGCGCGCGCCAAGGGCTTGTCGGAGCGCACGGTGCTCGTGCGCCACGCGCTGCGCAACGCGCTGTTGCCGGTCATCACGATCCTGGGCAGCGTGCTGCCGGCGCTGGTCGGCGGTTCGGTGATCGTGGAGACCATCTTCGGCATCGAGGGCATCGGCAAGTACGCCTACGACGGCCTGCTGCGCCGCGACATGAACGTGATCCTGGCGACCACCACGCTGTCGGCCGTGCTGACGCTCGCCGGGATCCTGCTGGCCGACGTCGGGTACGCGCTGGCCGATCCGCGCATCCGCGCCGGGGAGCCGCGTGGCTGACCTCGGCCGTCCCCTGGCGCGGCTCCTCGCACGGCGGCGCGCGCGCGCGGCGCTGTGGATCCTGGGCGTGCTGGGCGCGTTGGCGGTGTACGCGCCGTTCCTGGCCAACGATCGCCCGTACGTGCTCGTGGCCGTCGACCGCGGCGGCTACGAGAGCGCGCTGGCGGAGCTCGTGCCGCTGGCCGAGTCGTACGCAGAGCGTGTGCGCGCGGCGGCGGAGCCGGGCCGGGGCGACCCGCGGGCCGACGAGCAGTTCATCGCGCGGGAGCGCGATGCGCTGACCCGTCGGCTGGATCACATCGCGCAACACATGCCGGCGCACCTGCGCGCCGGGCTGGATCCGCTGCGACAGGCCATCGCGACCCGCGGCGAACCGGGACGAACCCTCGCGGCCTTCACGGTCCCGGAGCTGGCGCGCAAGTACGCGCGGGAGCTCGATCCGCGCGCGGGCGGCGTGGAGCTCGTCTCCGCGCGCACGTTCCCGCTGATCGTGGGCCTCGCGCCGATCGACGTGTTCCTGGCGGCCGCGCTGCCCGGCGTGCTGCTCGCCTGCGGCCTGCGCCGGCGCCTGGGGCGCGGCACCCGGCTGGCGATCGCGCTGGGGCCAGCGCTGCTCCTGGCGCTGGCGCACGCGGCGATCGCCCCGCCGCGCACGCTGCCGGCCGCCGGCGCGATCAAGGCCGCGATCACGCGCGGCGAAATGGACGTCGAGCAGGCCGTGTTCGCGCCGCTCCCGATGGGGCACGCCGAGACGAACCTGGGCGAGGCCTGGCGCCCGCCCACCTGGCTCGCCGCCGCCGCGATGGACTCGGAGGGGCGCCGCGCACGGGACGCGCGCACGGAGCGGCCGCCCGGCGGCCGGCCGGAGGTGCGCTTCGGCGAACTGCATCTCAACCACCCGCTGCGCCATCCGCTGGGCACCGATTCGCTGGGCCGCGATCTTCTCGCGCGCTGCCTGTGGGGCGGGCGCGTGAGCCTCACGATCGGCCTCGTCGCGGCGCTCCTGCTGTGCGTGATCGGCACGCTGGCCGGTGCGGCGGCGGGCTACCTGGGCGGCTGGTTCGACTTCGTCACCTCGCGCACGGTCGAGGTCGTGCTGTGCTTCCCGGCGTTCTTCCTCGTGCTGGCGGCCATCGCCTGGGTGGACACCGACGTCGTGCCGATGCCGGCCGCCGTCGTGCTGGTGATCGCCGCGGTCGGCTGGACCGGAACCGCGCGCCTCGTGCGGGCCGAAGCGCTCAAGCTGCGCAACCTCGAGTTCGTCCTGGCCGCGCGCGCGCTGGGGCTCTCGCGCCTGCGCATCCTGGTCGCGCACGTGCTGCCCAACGCGATCGGTCCGGCGCTCGTGGCCTTCGCGTTCGCGGCGGGCGGCGCGATCCTGATCGAGTCGTCGCTGGCCTACCTGGGCCTGGGCGTGCAGGTGCCCGTGCCGTCGTGGGGCGCGCTGGTGGGGGAAGCGCGCACCGCCGACCATCCCTGGTCGTGGATCGCCCCGGGCGTGTTCCTGTTCGCCGCCGTGCTGGCGTACCTGCTGCTCGCCGAGGCGCTGCGCGAGGCGCTCGACCCGCGCGAGGAGGCCGGATGAGCGCCGTGCCGCTGCTCTCGATCCGCGGCCTGGTCGCGACCGTGCCGGCGGATCACGGCCGCGCGCGCGCCGTCGACGGCGTCGATCTCGACCTCGCGCGCGGCGGCGCGCTGGCGCTGGTCGGCGAATCGGGCTCGGGCAAGACGCTGACCGCGCTGGCGATCCCGCGCCTGGCCGCGCCGGGCGTCGCTTACACGGGCGATGTGCGCTTCGACGGCGTCGACGTTCTGGCGGCGCCGGAGCGCGATCTGCAGCGGCTGCGGGGCCGGCGCATCGGCGTCGTGTTCCAGGACGCCGGCACGGCGCTGAACCCGCTCCTGCGCGTCGGCGAGCAGGTGGCCGAACCGCTGCGCGCGCACCTGGGCCTGGCGGCGGAGCCCGCGCGCGCGCGGACGCTGGAGCTCCTGGCGCGCCTTCGCGTCCCCGATCCCGCGCGCGTCGAGCGCGCCTTCCCGCACGAACTCTCGGGCGGCATGCGCCAGCGCGCGCTGCTCGCCGCGGCCGTGGCGGCGGATCCCGACCTGCTCGTGCTCGACGAGCCGACGAGCGCGCTCGATCCGTCCAGCGCGGCCGCGCTGCTGGACCTGGTGCGCGAGCTGCGTACCGCGTCGCGCGTCGCGCTGCTCCTGGTGACGCACGACCTGGGCCTCGTGCCCGGACACGCCGAGCACGTGGCGGTGATGTACGCGGGCCGCGTGGTCGAGAGCGGACCCGCGCGCGCGGTGTTCGTGCGGCCCGCGCACCCGTACACGCTGGGCCTCCTGCGCTCGCTGCTCGCGCGCGCCGTGCGCGGCGAGCGCCTGGCGGCGATCCCCGGCGCGCCGCCGCGCCTGGGTGCGCGGCCCTCGGGCTGCGCGTTCCGCGACCGCTGTCCGCTGGCGCGCGAGCGCTGCGCGCAGGAGACGCCGCCGCTCGCGCCGGCCGGCGCGGAGCGTGCGAGCGCGTGCTGGGCCGCGTCGGAGGTGCCCGCGCCGTGAACACGCCCGCGAGCCTGCTCGAAGCGCGCGATCTCGTGGTCGAGCACCGGCGCGCCGCGGTGCTCGGCGTGCGGCCGCCGCCGGTGCGCGCGCTCGACGGCGTGTCGCTCGACGTGCGCCGCGGCGAGGTGCTGGCGGTCGTGGGGGAGTCGGGCGCCGGCAAGTCGAGTCTGGTGCGGGCGCTGCTGTGCCTGGAGCCGCTCGCGCGCGGATCCGTCCTCTGGCACGCGGACGCGACGCAACCGCCGGTGGACCTCGCGCGCCTCTCCGAGCGCGCGCTGCGGCCGCTGCGCGCGCGCATGCAGGTCGTGTTCCAGGATCCGCTGGCGAGCCTCGATCCCATGTGGAGCGCGCGCAGCGTGCTGCGCGAGGCGTTCGGCGCGCACGGCACCGGCTCGCGCGCGGACCCGCAAGCGCGCTCGATCGCGCTGCTCGAGCAGGTGGGACTCTCCGCCGAGCACCTCGACCGCCGCCCGCACGAGCTGTCGGGCGGGCAGCGCCAGCGCCTGTGCCTCGCTCGCGCACTGGCGGTCGAGCCCGAGCTCTTGGTGCTCGACGAGCCCGTCGCCGCGCTCGATGCCTCCGTGCAGGCGCAGATCCTGGGCCTGCTGGCCGAACTGCGCGCGCGGCACGGATTGACCTACCTGATCGTGACCCACGATCTCGCGCTGGTTTCCTGGATGGCGGACCGCGTCGCCGTGCTCCAGCGCGGGCGCGTGGTGGAGTCGGGGCCCGTGGAGCGCGTGCTCGCCGAGCCCGCGCACGCCCACACGCGCGAGCTGATCGCCGCGCGCGCCGCGATCGAGGGCTCACGGTAGCGGCACGCCGAAGTCGCGGGCCAGGATGCCGCGCAGCTCCTCGAAGTCGTCGATGACGTAGTCCGGCACGATGCCGGTGCCCTCGATGCCGCGCTTGCTCGCCCGCCGCGCCCACACCGTGACCATGCCCAGCGACTTGGGCGGCGCGATGTCGTGCTCGGGGCTGTCGCCGACGTACATGACCTCGCGCGCGGGAAGGTCGAGGTCCCGCAGCGCCGTCGCGTACAGCTTGGGGTTGGGCTTGCTGATCCCGACCTGGTCGGAGATGAAGACCGCCTTGGGGTCGAGGTACGGCACGAGCCCCAGTCGCACGAGCTTCTCGGCCTGCTTGACCGTCCAGCCGTGCGTGATGACGCCCAGGCGCAGGCCCGCGCGCTTGAGGTCGGAGAGCAGCGGGAACACGTCGTCGAACGGAGCCAGCTCGCGGAACTTCGTGTCGTGGTACGCGGCCACGCCGGCGGCGACGATCAGCGCCGAATTGGTGCGCTCCAGGCAGCTCGGCCGCAGGCGCTGCAGCAGCTTGTCGAAGTGGTGCTCGTAGTTGGAGCTGAACTCGGCCAGCACCTCGTCGAGCTCCTTGAGGACGGCTTCCTCGGGCAGGTCGAGGCCGGCCTGGACCATGGCGCGCACGGCGTTGCCGCGGGCCCGGCGCGCGAACTCCGTGGTGGAGAACAGCGTGTCGTCGATGTCGAACAGGATCGCCTTGAGCATGGTGCCGGGGCCGCGCGGAGAGGGTCGCGGATCCCGGGGGCTGCGTCGAGCCGAAAGGGTACTGTCCCAGCCCATTGTGCTTTCCGACCGGGGCCACCAGTCGTGGGGGGTAGCCGCCGCGCGAGCCCCAGCCCCTGGTGGAAGCACAATGGTCTGGGACAGTTCCGTCAGGGGAGAATGGTCACGCGCGCCCAGTCGGCGGTCAGCCGGCGTGGGGTCGTGAACAGCCCCTGGAAGTAGTACGTCCGCCCGACCTCTGACGCCCCTGCCGGCAGCACGTGGTTGGCCTGCGTCCAGCCGGCGCCGTTCGTGGCCGGCACCGCGACCGCGGTCGTCGTCGTGCGCTGCAGGCGCAGCGTCCCGATCCCGGGGAACACCTGCGGCGTTGCGGCGGCGAGCGGCGACCACAAGAGGCGCGCGGGCGACCCGACCGGGCCGGTCATCTCGATCGACAGCGTGCTGCCCGGTCGCGGCACGCCGTGCACGCGCAGGTCCATTTCCCCGAACGAATACAGCGACCAGCCGCCGCCGCCGGCGAAGGTGTTGGCGTGGACGCTCTTCCAGGCGACGGCCACGCGCTGGCCGTCGCCGGAGATCTCGAGGTCGTGCACGGAGCCGGGCAGGTTGTGGAGCGCCACCGGCGCGTTCTGGTTGCGGCGGTAGAAGCGCACCTCGGGGCACACGTCGCCCTGGTCGCCCCAGAGGCCGACGGCGAAGCGCGAGCCGTCGTCGCTGACGGAGACGGCGCTGACGACGTTCTGGTAGGAACCGGTGCCGGCGGCCTCGTCGGCCATCACGAGCGCCTTGGTGGGCACGTCGAGCGCCTCGATGCGCACGCGCAGCGCCTGGTCGTAGAACTGCCAGCCGATGGCGAGCGTCGACCCGTCGGCCGAGAGCCCCAGGCGGTTGCAGACCAGCGGGCCGGGCAGTTCGCGCACGTGCGTCTGGCCGTAGGAACCGCTCGTGTTGCGCTCCCAGATGTGCACCTTGTTGAACTGCCCGAACGCGAAGACGCGGCCGTCGCCGGAGAGCGCGTGGCAGTCGAAGCCGCCGGGCAGCACGGCCTGACCGACGACCGCGTGCGTCGTCGCGTTCCAGACGAAGGCCGTGGAACTCGACGCGGCGTAGACGGTGCTGCCGTCGTCCGACAAGAGGAACCCGCGCAGTTGCACGCCGAAGTTCGGGATCTCGGCGGTGTGCACCGGCGTGCCGGACGAGCCCTGGAACACCGCGAGGCGCAGCTTGAGTTCCATGGGATAGAGCGCGGCGGCGACGATGCGCGAGCCGTCGCGCGAGATCCCGACGCGCGCGAGGCCCGACGTCGTGCCGGGGAAGGTGTACACCCACTCGGGTGTGCTCGTGCCCGAGCGCCAGCGGCACACGACCGAGGTGCGCGTCGAGTTGTTGCCGTTCTGCACGAGCTGGTGCGCGCTGGCGTGCACGTCCGCGGTCTCTGCCGAACGCGCGACCGCGTTGACCATCTCGATCGGCAGGTTCGTGAGCCACGCCGGCGCGGCCGGGTTGGGGGAGAAACCCGAGAGCAGCTCGGCGTGGTCCTGGCCGTGCTCGATCATCCCGAACACCTGCGTGCCCTGAGCGCCCAGCGACACGACCATGGGGACCCAGGCGGAGTCCGCGCGCGTCCACAGTGCGCCGCCCGCCAGGACGGCCTGGCTGCCAGGGCCCGGCCCGGCGGGCCGGACCGCGTCCTCCAGGACGAGGCCGCCTCCGGCGGCCTGCTGGTGGGTGGCGACCGCCGTGCGCCCCTGCGCCGCGGCGCTGCCCGCCAGCGCACCGATCCCGAGAGTCCAGACTCCTAGCCCGAATGCGATGTTGCCCATGTTCGACCTGCCTCTCCGTCCGGGTCTGCCTTCCCGGGTGCCGCGAGGATCGGGCGGTCGGGGCGGGAATCCTGAGCCGCCTCTGTGGAAAACATCGAAATTGCAATTCGGTGGCCGGCCGCGGTGGGCTGCGCGGGGATCCGCCTGCCGGGGCCGGCGGGGGGGGGCCGAAACGAGCGAAGCCGCCCGTGGGCGGCTTCGCGGGGAGCGGCCGGACGCGCCGGCTCAGCGCGCTTCGATCTTGCGCAGCTCGTCGCGCACGTCCGTGATCCGCGCACGGATCAGGATCACGAGCGAGCGGTTCTCGTCGCTGTAGCCCTCGTTCTTGAAGA
>CAZKIO010000022.1:29467-67511 GCA_964552795.1 uncultured Planctomycetaceae bacterium | reverse complement strand
CGTCGGGGCTGACGTCCAGGTTCATCCACGTGCCCTCGCGCACGTCGATCGGGACCTCCCTCGACGGTCCCGGCGGGTCGTTGACGTCCCAGGCGGGCTTGGGCTTCTCTTCGTGGGCGCACAGCGCGGTCAGCAACAGGATCGGGAGCATCCGCAGATGGTAGCGCGCCGCGGGCCCGGCTGGTGACGGCCGCCGCTACGAGGACCAGGCCACCAGCACGCCGTTGGTCAGGTTGAACGTGCTCGGCGTGCAGAAGGCCGCTGCGTTGCGGTACCAGACCTGGTAGCTCCGGGTGCCGGGCACGGAGATCGTGCCGCGAACGGAGACGGACGGGTCCCCCGCGCCGGGGTACACCGAGGCTCCGCCAGCGTTGGTCTTGGTCCCCAGGCGCACAACCGTGCCGCTCGCGCAGCGCAGCCCGTCGCCGAACAACGTGCCCAGACCGCCAGCGGACGCGGTCGTGCCCTGGAAGTAGAGCGCCGAGCTGTTGGGCATCCCCGAGCCCGTGAGTTGCAGCGAGTCCGCCGACAGGCTGGGCATGCCGCTCGCGGACAGGTTGGCCCCGCCCGGTGACACGCTGTTCGCGCAGCCGTTCCCCGCGGCGCCAGCATTGCCGCACGGACAGACGGCTCCGGCTCCATTGCCGAAGCAGTAGGCCACGCTGCTCGTCGCATGCGCGAAGACATAGGCCGCGCCAGCGAAGGCGGCCGAGTTGTCGGCTGCGTTGCCGTCGATTCCCGTCGCGCCGCTGTCCTCGTAGGGCGCCCCCACGACGAACTGGTCCGGACCAGCCGCCACCGCGCTCCCGAAACCGTCTGCGGGGTCGGTATTGCTGGCCTTCAGGTAGGCCTGGGGACTCCACGCGACGCCGCTGCGCGTGAAGGAATAGGCGGCGCCGGAAATCACCGCGCTGTCGTTCGCCTGATTGCCGTCCACCCCGATCGCATTGCTGTCCTCGGCGAAGGCGCCGACGAGCGCGACCTCGCCATGGACCGCGACCGAGTAGCCGAACTGGTCCGATTGGCCGGGGTTCGAGGCCTTCAGATACGCCTGCTGGCTCCAGTTCGCGCCAGAGCGCACGAACACGTAGGCCGCGCCGGATTCGAACGTGCCGTTGCTGGCCTGGTTCCCGTCCACTCCGGTCGCGGAGCTGTCCTCGCCCAGCGCGCCCACGATCGCCGTGTCCCCCGAGAGCGCCACGGAGTGCCCGAACCAGTCGTTGCTGCCGGTGTTCGAGGCCTTGAAGCGGGCCTGCGGCGACCAGCTCGTGCCGCTGCGCACGTAGACGAAGGCTGCGCCCGCGTCGGGGGCGCTGTTGTCCGAATCCCCCAGGGGAGCGATGCCGATGCTGGCGCTGTCTTCCAGGTAGGCGCCGACGAGCACCGTATCGCCCGCCACCGCCACGGACCAGCCAAAGGCATCGCCGCTGCCGGTGTTGGTGGCCTTGAGGTACGCCTGCTGGATCCACACGCCCGCGCTGCGCGCGAACACGTAGGCCGCGCCCGAATCCGGCGCCCCGTTGCTGATCTGGTTGCCGTCGACCCCCGCCGCGGCACTGTCCTCGCCTGGCGCGCCGACCACGATCGTGTCGCCGCTGATCGCGACAGCACTGCCGAATCGGTCGAGTGCCTGGGTGTTGGTGGGCTTCAGGTAGGCCTGTTGGGACCACACGCCCCCGCTGCGCACGAACACGTAGGCTGCTCCCGCACTCGGCGCGCTGTCGTCGCCCTGGTCGGCGCCGACACCCAGCCCCGCGCTGTCCTCCTCGGGAGCGCCGACGACGAGGGTGTCACCGCTGATCGCGAGGGAGTGACCGAACGTGTCGGCGGCACCGGTGTTCGAAGCCTTGAGGTAGGCCTGCTGCAGCCAGCTCGCTCCGCTGCGGACGAACACGTAGACGGCGCCCGCGCTGTCGGCGCTGTTGTCCCCCTGGTCGCCTCCGACACCGGTGGCAGCGCTGGCTTCGCCCAGCGCGCCGACCGCGAGCGTGTCACCCGACAGGGCAACCGACCAGCCGAAGTCGTCGTTGGTGCCCGTGTTCGACGCCTTCAGGTAGGTCTGGTGCGCGACCGGATCGATGGTCAGCGGGTAGACCGCGCCGGAATCGTCCACGGAGAGGCGCAGCGCGTCTCCAGCACGCTCGAATCGACACTGGAGCTGGCGGCCGGTGGCGTCGAAGCTCATCAGGCCCGTGTAGCCGAGGCGCGGCGTCCCGCCCGGATCCACGAAGTCCACGCCGCGGCCGTCCGGACGCACACGCGGGGTCAGGCCGCCGCGGACCGCGAGCGTCAGAACCAGCGGATCGTCCTGCTCGCTTGCGCGTCGCAGCAAGGTGTAGCCGTGTTCCAGACCGCGCTCGTCGTTGATCCACCACTCCGAGAGGGACGCGTCCCATTCGTAGGTGACGCGAGCGCCCTGCGCTCGCACGGTGAACGGATCGGTCAGCCTGCCGTCGCACTCGCCCGCGGCGTAGCCCACGAGCTCCAGGCCCCAGGTCCAGGCGCGACCCGCGGGCTCGACCAGGAAGCCGCGACCGTCGAAATGCGCCGACCAGTCCTGGCTTGGGTTGTGCGCAACCCGCGTGCGGCCGGAACCCGTGACGGCGTACGCGTCGGGCGTCGGCCTCGCGCTGCTGTCGACAAGTTCGGCGGCCGACACGGGTGCATGGGAACTCGCCAGGACAAGGATCAGGCCGCGGATGCGGCCGGGGCGTATTCGGATCATGGTGCAGGCCGAAGGGGGGACTTCTCAGGTCTAACCGCCCCTCGCGCACCCCCACAAGCCCCCGCCCGACCGTTCGTGTCGCCGCCGCAGCGGCACGGCTGCCGTCTCGCTCCGCACGCGCCGTCCTCGGCGCCGCGTCACGCAGGCGGGCGCGAGGCGGTCACGGATGGTAGCGTCCGCGCGCACGGGCCACGGGTTCACCCGACGAACCCGACGGACGTTGACGACACGGGGCGTACCAGCGGACATGCTTGCAGCCGGCGAAGGAGCAGGAGCACGGGAGCAATCCCGTCGCAAGCTCTTCCGACGCTGGCTGCTGGCGTTCGCCGTCGCCCTGGCGGCCGCGCTCCTGGCAGAGGCCGTGCACCGCGTGTGGCTCGGCGCGCGCGACCGCGCCTACGACACCGGCGCGTGCCGCGCCGAGCTCGAGCGGCTGCGCAGCCTGGCCGTGGATCTCACGCCGCGCGTCGGCGCCGGCGACCTGCCCGACAACCCGCCGGGCACCGAGCAGCAGGCGCGCTTCCTGCACCCGTTCCTGGGCTGGGAGCAGCGCTCGAGCTTCGAGCAGTGGGAGGACGAGGCGCGGCGCCAGGCAGATCCGCCGAACGAGCGCGACGTCGAGATCGCGATCGTCGGCGGCTCCGTGGCGGAGATCTTCGCGGGCGAGGGGTCGGGCGCGCTCTTGAAGACGCTGCTCGCCGACGCGCGCTTCGCCGGGCGCAACGTGCGCATCCGCGGCTGGGCGCGCGGCGGCTACAAGGCGCCTCAGCCGGCGTTCATGGTCGAGTGGCTGCTCCTGCGCGGCGTGCGCCCGGACGCCGTCGTGCTGATCGACGGGTTCAACGAGCTCGTTCTGTCCGCCGACAACGCGTCGCTCGGGATCCAGCCGGGTTTCCCCTCGGCGATGCACTGGGCCGCGCTGGCCGCGGCCGGCGGCCTGGACGCGACGGCCGTCGATCTGCTGGCGCGATCACGCGCCGCGCAACGCTCCGCCGGCGCATGGACGGAGCGCGCGCTGGGCTGGGGGCTGTGGCGCTCCAGTCTGCTGGGGACCTTTGCGCGCGGACGCGCGGCGGCCGCGGTGGGCCGCGCGCGCGAAGCGCTGGAGGAGTTCGGCCGGCACATCACGGCGCGCGGGCGCGAGGACGTGCTGCGCGGTCCGGACTTCGACGCCGGCCTCGACGCCGTGCTGGCCGACTCCGTGCGGATGTGGGCGCGGAGCGCGCGCCTGCTGGACGCGGTGTGCAAACAGGAGGGCATCGCGTTCCTGCACGTGCTGCAGCCGACCCTGCACGACTCCGGCGCCAAGCCCGCGACGCCCGAGGAGCTGGCGAAGGGCGCCGCGTCCGAGCTGTGGATGCGCGCGATCGCGCGCGGCTACCCGCTGCTGCGCGCGGCGGGCGCGGAGCTGGCGGCCGACGGGGTGCCCTTCGCGGACGCGTCCCGCGTTTTCGCGGACCAGACGGCACCGCTCTACTACGACGCGTGCCACTTCACGGTGGAAGGCAACCGGATCCTGGGCCGCTGGATCGGCGCGAGGATGCTCGAACGATGGCCGGACGCGCCCGCGCGAACAGGACGGTCCGACGGTCGCTGATCCTCGCGCGGCTGGGCCGCGGATCCGTCATCGGATCCGGCGTGCGTCCGAGCCGGTGCGCCGGGCCTTCCGGTACGCGAACGCGGCCGCGAACACGAGTGCCGCGACCGCCGCGAGCGTCAACGGCAGGTGCACGGGCTCGAGCAGGAAGTGCAGCGCCGATTCGTGCTGGCGTGGATCGCCGTGACCGCCGTGCGCCACGGCCGCCAGCGGCAACGCCGTCGTCGCCACCGCGACGGACCACGCTCTTGCGAATCGAATCGACATTGCAGGACCTCGTCTCGCTGGTGTTCGTTCCGGCCCCGGGTGACCGGCACGGGCGACATCGTAGCGTCGCCCGTCCGGAGGTCACGCCCTGCGCTTGCGCGCGCGCAGCAGCCGCTCCGCGAGGTCCGAGACCGCCCACTCCTCCGCGATGCGGCCGCCGCGGAAGCGGCTCGTCAGCATGTCGCGCCAGACGAGCTTCCTGTTCGTGGCGGGAAAGCCCTGGAAGCTGCGCCGGTGCTTGCCCGTGACCGTCCGTTGCCACGCGACGCGCGACCTGCCCTCAACCAGGATCTCGACCTCGACCTCGAGGTCCGCGAAGGCGCCGCGCAGGGTCGTGAGGAACCTCTGGATCCCCGCGTGACCGCCCTCGAGATCGCGGTCGGTCACATGGGCCACGTAGTCCTCGGTGAAGTTCGTCTCCACGGCGTCGAGCCGGCCCTCGGCGAGCAGCGCCTTGTTGGCCGACCGGATGATCGCGGCCATCGAACGTGCCATGCGAACCTCCTCCTCGTCAGCGCGCTCGCGCCGGATGCCTCACGACCGTTGCCACAGGCCCCGCTCGATCCCCCCGAGCACGTAGATGGCGACCTTCCCCTCTCGACCGAATTGGATGGGCTCGAGCGCGATCTTGGCGCCCAGGACCTCGAGCCTCGCCAGCGCATCCATGGTGATCACGCTCGGTCTCGTATCGCAGGGGATCGGGCCAGGTGCACGTCGGCTGCGCGTGCTCTCCGGGGGGACCGTCAGGCAGCGGCGCCGCGTCCGCCGCGCAGGCGCGCCGCCAGCGTGCTCCCGAGCCACGCGGCCGGCAGGTACGCGAACAGGAGGTCGACCGCGGCGAACCACGCCGGGCCCGGCAGCATCACGACGTTCGTGATGCCGCCGATCAGGAACAGCACGCCGACGACGTACGGCGGCTTCGACGATCCGGCCGCCGCGAGCAGGCCCGCCACCAGCGCGCCGGCGACGGTGCCCAGCGCGTGCGCCAGGAACGGGAACACGAAGTGCTTCGCCTGGAACAAGGGCAGCGCGGCCTTCAGCCCCTCCATCGTCGAGGTGTCGGTGCCCTCGGGCGGCGGGATCAGCGCGCCGCCGACCAGGATGAGACCCATGTTGACGCCGCTGCCGACGACGAAACCCGCCAGGACCGCGAGGGTTGCACGCAGGAACTTGGACATCAGGACGCTCGCAGTGGGTTGCCGGATGCCGCGGCGCAGGAACGCGGCGCGGGGGCGCCGAGTCTAGCGTGCGCGACCTCGCGGGAAGGCAGGCCGTGCCCGCGCGACCCCGCCGGAACGCGGTCCGCGCCTCCTGGGCCTCCACGCCTGCCGTCTCCCGCGGCCTGCGCTAGGCTTCAAGACGTGGAGGTGGACGGCGATCGAGACGGGTTGGTCGCGCGCGCGCGCGGCGGCGACCGCCAGGCGCTGCTGGACCTGTTCGACCGCGAGCGGCCGCGGATCGAGCGCATGATCGGGTTGCGGCTCGACCCCAGCCTGCGGCGCCGCGTCGATCCCGCCGACGTGGTGCAGGACGCGTGGATCGACGCCACCGCGCGCTTCGACGGCTGGCGCGCGCAGCCCGACCTCCCCTTCCACGTCTGGCTGCGCCTCGTCGCGGCGGAAGCCGTCGCGCGCGCGCACCGCCGGCACCTCAAGGCACACATGCGCGACGCCCTGCGCGAGGTGGCATCGGACAGCCGCCCGTCGATCAGCGTGGCGGCACTGGCGGACGCGTTCGTGACCAGCCAGACGACGCCCACGCAGGCCGCGCGTCGCGAGGAGGTGCGCACACGCGTCGTGGACGCGCTCGCGGAGCTCGACGAGATGGACCGCGAAATCGTCGCACTGCGGCACTTCGAGGGCCTGACGAACGAGGAGGCGGCCGCCGAGCTCTGCATCGATCCGTCGGCCGCGAGCAAGCGCTTCCTGCGCGCCCTCGTGCGCCTGCGCCCGGCGCTGAAGGGCCTGGATCCCGAGAGGGACGGCGCGTGACGATCGAACCCGAGCCGCGCACCGCCGAGGACGCGGTCGAGTTGTTCCTGGCCCGCCGGCGGCGCGGCGAGGCCGTCGACACCGCGCAGTTCGCCGCGCGCTACGCGCACCTGGGCTCCGAAGTGGGCGAGGCCATCGAGGCGCTCGAGGAGATGGAGCGCGAGCAGACCGACGCGCGATCCGCCGTCGAGGAGTTCGCGGGCATCGGACCGTACGCCATCGTGCGCGAGCTCGGCCGCGGCGGCATGGGCGTCGTGTTCGAGGCCATCGAGCAACCGCTGGGACGCCGCGTGGCCCTCAAGGTGCTGCCCTCGCAATTCCTGCAGAACGCGGCGGCCCGGGCCCGCTTCCGGCGCGAGGCCGAGCTCGCGGCGCGCCTGGATCACCCCGGCATCGCCACGGTGTTCGGCACGGGCGTCGCCGGCGACCGGCCGTGGATCGCGATGCGCTTCGTCAGCGGCGAGACGCTGGCGCACGCGATCGGACGCGCGCGCGAGGACGGTTCGCGCATCGCACGTCTCCAGGCGACGCGCGCCGAGGCGCGCGAGCCGGCGCTCGCCGTCGCGGACTGCATCGCCCGCGTGGCGCGCGCGCTCGCGGCCGCGCACGCGCAGGGCGTCATCCATCGCGACGTCAAGCCATCGAACGTCATCGTCTCCCCCGACGGCGCGCCGGTGCTGGTCGACTTCGGGCTGGCGATCCCGGAGGAGGCGACCGGCGCGTCGGTGACGCGCACCGGGGACACCGCCGGCACTCCCGCCTACATCGCTCCCGAGCTCGTCAGCGGCGAGCGCGCGCGGCCGGACGCGCAGAGCGACGTCTATGCGCTGGGCGTGACGCTGTACGAGTGCCTGTGCCTGCAGCGTCCCTTCGACGGACCCACGCCGGTCGCGCTGTACCGGGCGATCGCGACGAGCAGCGCGACGGACGTGCGCTCGCTCAACCCCGTCGTGCCGCGCGACCTCGCCGTCGTCGTGGCCACCGCGATGGAACGCGACCGCGCCCGGCGCTACGCGAGCGCCGCCGCCCTGGCCGAGGATCTGGAGGCCTGCGTCGCGCAGCGCCCCATCCGCGCGCGTCCGCTGCCGCTCCACGGCCGGTTGTCGCGCTGGATGCGGCGCGAGCCGCGTCAGGCGGGCCTCGCCGGCGCGCTGCTCGCCGCGGTGCTCGTGGCGGCGGTCCTGGGAGGCAACTGGTGGGCTTCGCGCGACGAGGTGCGCGCCGCCGCCAACTTCGCGCGCGTGCGCGCGGTCGAGCAGGCGCTCGAGGACGGCTTCGCCGCGCTCGACCGCAATCGCTCGCACGAAGCCGACGCCGCTTTCGCGCGCGCGCTGGAGCTCGATCCGCGGAGCGAGGAAGCCGTCGCCGGCCACGTGCTGTCCAGCATCCAGGTCGGCGACTTCGGCGCCGCGCAGCAGCGCCTCGCGACGCTCTCGCCCGCGATGCGCGGCCGCGACGCTCTCGAGGCGCTGGTTGCGGGCAGGCCACTGCCTCCCGCGAGTCCGGCCGACTTCACACCGCAGGTCCGCTCGTTCGAACTGTACCTGCGCGGCCGCTGCGTCCTCGCGGCCGGACTGCGCCTGTCGTACTACGAGCGCGGGCCGACGAACCAGCGCGCGTTCGAGCTGTTCTCCGAGGCCGTGGCACGCGCCCCGGTCGCGCGCGCGATCTACCACGAGCAGCGCGCGTCCAGCGCCCAGCAGGCGGGGCAAGCGCAGGCCGCGCGTTCCGCCTCCGCCGCGCTGGTCAGCCTGTGGCCCGACTCGGCACGCGCGCTGTACTACGCCGGGCAGGCGCTCGTGCTGATCGAACCCGTGGCGGCGCGCGCGCTCCTGGAGCGTTCCCTGGCGCTCGATCCGAATCCGGCGGACACCTACAACCTCATCGTCCAGACGCTCCAGGGCCCCGACGACCACGACGCCGCCGAGGCCTGGTGCTGGCGCGGTCTGGCCCGCCAGCCCGCGAACGCCGCGCTGTACGTCCTCCTGGGCAGCGCGCTCACGCAGCGCGGCTGCACGGACGAGTCGACCGAGGCGTACGCGCGCGCGGTCGCGCTCGATCCCCGGCTGGGCGGCGCCTGGGCGCAGCTCGGGATCTCCGCGCTGCTCAAGGACGACGTGGAGTCCGCGCTCGTGTACTACGCGCGCGCCGTCGCCGTCGACCCGCTGAACTACAACGCGCGGATGTTCCACGCCGCCGTGCTCGAGCGCCACGGCGACCTCGCCGCGAGCGAAGGCGAGGTGGACTTCGCCATCGCCGGCCTGTTCCCCTCGCACCTGGGCTACTGGCGCCAGATCTCCGGCGTGCTCGCCCAGCTCGGCGCCCACCAGACGTCGCTGAAGTATGCGGAGGCCGGGCTGGCGCTCGCTCCTGCCGACGACATGCTGCTCGCGCTCCACAACGCCGCGCGGGAGGCGCTCGGGCGCTGAGCGCGCCGATGCAGCGGGCGCGCCGCCCCCCGCGTGCGGGAGACGGCGCGCCCTGGCGAACCTCCCTCGGGCTCAGCGCGCCCAGTTCACGGCGACGCCGCTCGTGGTGTTGAACGTCGCCGTCGTGCAGAAATCGGCGCTGTTGCGGTACCAGACCTGGTAGAAGCGCGCGCCGCCGTCGAGCGGCACTGCGCCGCGCACGCTGATCGCCGGATCGCTCGAGCCCGCGGCCGGGTACTGCGCGGCGCCCGACGCAGCCGTCTTCGTCGCGAGGCGGATGACCGTCCCGCCGGTGCACAGGAGGCCGTCGCCGAACGCTGCGGCCGCGTTCTGCGCGCTGCCCTGGAAGAAGAGGCACGTCGTTGTGGACGGCATCCCGCTCGCCTCGAGGCGCAGCGTGTCACTGACCGTCGAAGCCCTGCCCGAGGCCGCCAGCCCCGCGCCGGCGGCGTTGGCCGAGTTGGCGCAGCCGTTGCCGCTGGCGCCCTGGTTGCCGCACGGGCAGGCCGTGCCGTTGTTGCTGCCGCAGATGGGGCTCGTGCTGCCGCCTTCGACGCCGTCGAAGAGCACGGCTGAGATGTCGAAGTTCTGGTCGTTGGCGCGCACCTCGTAGATCACGCCGTAGCGGTGCGCGACGCCCGAAGGCGAGCGCATCGCCGCGACCTGGGAGGCCCGCTGGGTCAAGCCCAGGCCGCTGTGGAGCTGGACGTGCGACTGGGCCAGGCCGAGCTGGCCACCCGACAGGAACAGGTCCGATGCGAACACGTTGTCGTGTCCGAACACCGGGTCGAACTCGGAGTACGCGACCAGGAAGTGCTGGCCGTCGCTGTCGACCGAGGGAGAGTGCTGCTCCTGCGCCTGCTGCCCGGAGGCCTCGAGCGCCGTGAGGTTCAGCGACTGCAGCACCGTAGCCCCGTCGAGCGCCGCGACGCGGATGTCCGCGGTCGACCCGATCGGGACGAGCGGCCGGCGTGCGAACGTGATCAGGCAGCGCTCGGTACCGGCGAGCGGCGACGACGCGCTCGGCGAGAAGTCGAAGTTGTTGTTCGATCCGCTCACGGCGAAGGGGATGGTGACGACCGTTCCCGCGGCGTTGATGCGGGCCGCGGTGACGCCGTCGAACAGGGGGAACGAGGACTCGTGGATCCAGGCGACGAGCCAGTTCGTCCCGCCGTTCGAGCGCGAGATGGTGGGCGTCTTGTCGCGCGAACCGGTCGGCGCGGCGAAGAAGGAGGGGCTCGTGCCGACGGGCGCCCCGAGCGAGGTCACCATGCGGTAGGCCATCTCGCTGCCGCCCGACGTGATCGTGCGTTCGAAGACGACGCAGAAGTTCGTCGAGCCCGTCGTCCGGGGGTCGCCGCCGACGTCCGGCGTCAGCTTGTCGCCCGAGATCGTGCCGCCGAGGTCGAACTGCGAGTCCATGGTGATGATCGTGCCGTTCGGATAGACCATGCGGCCCATGCTGGTCTTCGGGGTCGAGCTCGTGCGCTCGGCCACGACGAGGCAGCGGTGCGACGAGCCGTTGTTCGCGATGCGCGGCCGGATCCACGACGTGCTGGTGAAGTCCACGTAGCCCTGGGCGCTCAGCACGCCGCTCGCGTTCAGCATCTTCACCACGACGTCCGTGTCCGTCGCGGAGAAGATCTCCTCGTAGACGGCCATCCAGACCTGGTGGAAGGGATCCCACACCATGTCGGGCGAGCGCCGGTCCTCGACGAAGGAATCGAGCCAGAACTGGCTCACGACGGGATCGATCACGAGCGGCAGCGCGGCGCCGGCCAGGAAGTCCGCGCCTACGGTGATCCGGATCTGGCCGTCGACGAGGCGCGTCGGCGCCGCCGCGCGGCGGCCGCGCGCGTCGATGGCCACCGCGCGGCTGTAGGTCACGCGGCCGTTCTCGCCGCGGAACTCCAGGCCCGCGTCGGTCTCCGTGCCGGCGAGCTCGCTCGCGACGGGGATGTTGACGACGATCTCGCCCGCGCGCGGCAGCGCGTCGAACACGAAGAGCTGCTCGATCGAGTCGACGCCCAGCTCGTAGGTCTCGACGAAGGCGCCGCGGTCGATCTCGACGCGCTGGCCGAAGACCTGCGCCTCGGCCGATCGATCGAACGCGAGCGCCTGGCCGCCGACGGTCACGAGGTCGGGCGACAGGGAGTGCGGAATGCTGCGCGCCTGCCGCGGGCCGAATCCGGCCCAGTAGGTCGCGCCCGCGGAATCGAAGCTCGCCTTCCAACGCCGGCCGCGCGCCCACAGCGCACCGTCGCCGGGCCGGTCGAGGTAGACGCCGGGCACATCGATCCCCGTCGGGATCACGGTCGGCCGGGCAGGTTCGGGGAGCGGGTGGGCGTCCTGGACAGCGGCCGGAACCGGCGCGGACAGGGACACGATGGCGAGGAGCAGTGCGTGGTAGGGCTTCATGGTGGTCGTTCGGGGAGGTGCGTTGCGGGTGCGGGCCGCGAGGAGGCCGCGGCGCAGGACTCGGACCTGCACGGCCCCCGGCCGGCAGGACCGGGATTCCACGATTCCCCGGCCCTCCTGCAGGCGGTCCGGAGGGGCCGCGCGGGTCAGAACCGCCCGCGCGCGGCCCAGCCCTCGGCCGCGGCGCGCTCGAACGCGGACGCCTTCCCCGCCTCGTCATCCGCGATCCACAAACGCAGGCGCACGGGCGGCGGTCCGTCGCTGAGGGTCAGGCACAGCACGGTGGGCTCGCCCGAAGCGAGCTGCTCGACGATCCCCGTCGGACGGCGCCCGCCGCCCTTGCCGCTGTAGCCGCCGGCGTAGGCGAGCCACACGACCTCGCGCGCGTCGTCGAGCGAGACCACCACGCGATCGACGCCGGCGCGGTTCGGCGGCAGGGTGACCGTCGTGCCCGTGCCGGGCGAGAGGGAGAACTCGACCGCGCCCGTTTCCCCCGCGGCCGTGCAGACGACCATGCCTGTCGCGCGCTCCTCGAGTTCGCCGAGCGCCGGGATGAGGGAGTTCGCGCTCGGCGCGGCCGCGGGCGGCTCGATCGCCGGCGGGACGAGCACGTACGCCAGCGATCCCGCGACGAGGGCCGTGCCGGCGACGCGCGGGAGGAGCCGCGGCGGCGCGGCCGCATCCGGAGCGTCCGCCGACAGCCTGCGCAGCAGGACGAGCGCCCACGGGAAGGCGCACAGGCCCACGCCGAGCAGCGCGAGCCCCATCGCGTTGAGAGTCGTCTCGCTCGCCGGATCGCGGTGCAGGACCATCATCGCGGCGGTCCACGCGCCGTTCAGCGTCGCGTGCATCGCGAAGGTCATCACCATCGATCCCGTCCGCCACGCGACGAATCCCAGCCACAAGCCGAGCGGGAAGATCGCCGCCATCGTCGCCGGGCCGCCGTGGACGAGGGCGAAGAGCAGGCTGCTGGTGACGATCGCCGTGGCGGGCTTCCAGCGCAGCAGGAGGCCGCGCTGCAGGAACCCGCGGTAGAAGAGTTCCTCCACGAAGCCCGGGACGAGCGCGATCAGGAGGATCCATGCCGCGCTGGCCGCCGGCGAGCCCTCGGACCACATCCTCTGAAGGCCGAGCGCATCGTCGTCCGGCGCGTCGACCACCTGGCCGACGAGCCAGGCGGCGAGGAGACCCAGGGCGAAGGGCACGCTCGTGCTGCAGAGCAGGATCGCTCCGTGCAGAGGTCCCAGGCGTGTCGCGCGGAGGCCGAGACGCTCGCGCGCGGGCTTGCGCAGCGCGCGGCAGGCGAGCCACGCACAGGCGAGGAGCGCAGCTTGCGACGCGATCAACGCCGACCAGGAGAAAGCCGGCGACGCGATCGCGTCGCTGGCGGCGGCTTCGAACCGCTCCCGGGACCGCTCTCCGGCGAGCACGACCCCCACGACGGCGGTCAGCGTGACGAAGAGTGCGGCGAACGCCGTGGACAGCGCGACGACGACGGTCGCGATGACCCAGGCGACGAGCGCGAATCGAGGACCGTCGCGGCGCCAGCCGGACGGCTCGGGTTCGCGCGGGACGGGCGGGCTCACGCCCTCCACATCCGCCTCCGCGGCACGGACCAACCCTCAGGAGACGAGCGAGAACTCCTCGGCATAGCGTGCGACTCCGGATCGCGGGACCGTTCCGTGCATGATCTCCAGGATCATGAACTGGTCGCGCGCATCGTACTCGTTGCCGATGCCGCGCTCGTGCGCCGGTCCGAACCCGAAGCGCCGGTAGTAGCGCGGCTCGCCGAGGACCACGACGAACGGCGTGCGCAGCGACCGGCAGCGTTCGATGCCGTCCCGGATGAGCGCGCTCCCGACTCCGCGCCCCTGGTGCGCGGGCTGGACACTCACGGGAGCGAGCCCCAGGCCCACGACCGCGCCCGCTCCGCCCTCGATCGAGACCGGGCTGAAGGCGATGTGCCCCACGACCTCGCCGCCCTCCTCGGCGACCAGCGACACGCACAGGCGTCCTGCGCCGCGCAAGGCATCGACAAGGCGCGCTTCGAGGTCGCTGGGGAACGCGGCGCGATGCACGGCGTGGATCGCCGCGTGGTCGCCGTCTCGCTCCGGTCGCACGTGCATGCGGTGCCTCGCTTCCGCGTTCGCGGCGGTCAGCCGTCGGACCAGGACTCGACGGAGGTGTACTCCCGCTTGGGCCCGCGGAAACCATCGAAGATCCGCCGGTGCCGCTTCAGGCCGTATTCGTCGTCGCGCGTCTCGTACTCCCGGACCCACGCGATCAGGTGGTCGAGCATGGCCTGCTGCGCGGCCTCGGAGGGGAACTTCTCGGGCTCGAAGGGCCGGCGCAGGCAATGCGCGACGCACACCTCGATGCCCGGATTGAGGAAGCGCAATTCCGTGCAACGCGGCAACGCCGCCTCGACGAGGTCGCCGTAGCAGCCCTCGACGATCCAGCGTTCGTGCGCGTCGAGGAAGCGCTGGAGTCGCGTCAGGCTCTCTTGCAGCGGCAGCCGCTGCGCCGCTTCGGCCCACGCGATGTCGTCCAAGGAGAGCCGCGGCACGTCGCCGCCCGCATCCGCGTCGAGCCTGCGCGCCATGGTGCTCTTGCCGGCGCCGGCGTTGCCCAGGAGGACGATCCTCATCTGGAGGCCGGGACGACGGCTCACAATTCCGCGACCAGCGGCGCGTGGTCGCTGGGCGCCTGGCCCTCGCGCGCCGGCAAGTCCACGTGGCACTCCGTCAGCGCCTCGTAGGCCGGCGGCGACACCAAGAGGTGATCGATGCGCAAGCCCAGGCCGCGCTGGTACCCCCGCGTGCGGAAATCCCACCACGTGAAGTGCCCGCCCTCCTCGTGGAACTTGCGGAACGCGTCCTTCAGCCCGAGCGCGGTCAGATCCCCCAGCGCCTTGCGCTCCGGCGTGCTGCACAGGATCTTCTCGAACCACAGGTCCGGGTCGTGCACGTCGCGGTCGTCGAACGTCACGTTGAAGTCGCCGCCGACCACGACCTTCTCGCCCAGGTCGCAGCGCTTCTTCAGGAACTCGCGCAGGCGCGCCATCCACTCCAGCTTGTAGTGGTACTTCGGCGCGTCGACCTGCTGGCCGTTCACGACGTACGCGTTCACGAAGATCACGTCGTCCACCTGCGCCGAGATCACGCGCGCTTCGGCGTCCTCGACGCCGTCGTCCATGCCGCGCACGACGTCCTCGATGCGGCCGCGCGCCAGGATCGCGACGCCGTTGTAGGTCTTCTGCCCGAACACGGCCGCGGAGTAGCCGGCGTCCTCGATCGGTTCGAGCGGGAACTGCTCCTCCAGGCACTTGGTCTCCTGCAGGAGCACGACGTCGGGCCGGACCCGTTCCAGGAACTCCAGAACCCGCGGCAGGCGGGCACGGACCGAATTCACGTTCCAGGTGGCGATGCGCATCCGGGAAACCTCGCGGGCGGCTTGTGCGGGGGCGGCGGGCCCCTATCCTATGGGCGTCACATTCCATCCAACGACAGCCCGATTCCAAAGCTGCAGATTCCAAGTTGACCCAGACACCTCAACGCGGTGGCCGCCGCTCCACGCGCGGCCGTCGCTCCGGCCCGGCGCTCGGGGGCGCGCCCGCCAGGAACACGAAGGCCATCCGCCCCCTCGAGCCGACGCTCACGCCGCCCGACATCGCGTCCTTCCAGCACTGGAATCTGGGCGCGGAAATCCAGGGCGCGATCGCGGACATGAACATCACGCGGCCGACGCCGATCCAGGCGCTGGCCATCGGCCCGGTCCTCGAAGGCCGCGACGTGATCGCCAAGGCCGAGACCGGCACGGGCAAGACGCTGGCGTTCGGCGCGCCGATGATGGCGAAGATCGATCCGCAGCGCGCGTCCGTGCTGGGCCTCGTCCTGACGCCGACGCGCGAGCTGGCCGAGCAGGTCATGAAGGTGCTCGCGGAACTGGGCAAGCCGCGCGGCGTCAAGGTCGCGCTGGTCGTCGGCGGCGAGCCGCTGGAGCCGCAGGTGCGCGCGCTGCAGGCCGGCGCGCAGGTCGTGGTCGGCACGCCGGGTCGCATCCTGGACCTCTACAAGCAGCGGTTCCTCTCGTTCCCCTGGACCGAGTTCGCGATCCTCGACGAGGCCGACGTCATGCTGGAGATCGGCTTCATCGACGACGTGAAGCAGATCCTCTCGCTGACGCCGGACGAGCGCCAGA
Organism: uncultured Planctomycetaceae bacterium; assembly: GCA_964552795.1. GTDB lineage: Bacteria > Planctomycetota > UBA1135 > UBA1135 > JAEUHZ01. The sequence continues at coordinate 51,884 of CAZKIO010000022.1, read as the reverse complement.
CGATGCTGTTCTCGGCGACGTTCCCGCCCGAGCTGCTCAAGCTGGCGCGCGAGTACACGCGCGACCCGGTCGAGGTCGCGACGGCCTCGGGCGTCAAGACGGTCGACAACATCGACCAGAGCTGGATCCGCGTGCAGGAGGAGGACCGCGCGCTGGCGCTGATCCGCCTGATCGAGACCAGCGCCGACGACGACGTGTTCCTGGTGTTCTGCGCGCGGCGCACGGACGTCGACAAGCTGATGCGGCGGCTGGAGCGCCTGTCGTTCTCGATCAAGGCGCTGCACGGCGGCTACGACCAGGCGGCGCGCTTCCGCGTGATGAGCGCGTTCCGCACCGGCGAGGTCAAGGTGCTGGTGGCGACCGACGTCGCCTCGCGCGGCCTGGACGTCAAGCACGTGACGACGGTCGTCAACTACAGTTCGCCGCAGGACATCACCGACTACACGCACCGCATCGGCCGCACGGGCCGCGCCGGGCGCTCGGGCCGCGCGATCACGCTGGTCGGCGGCATCGACGGCCGCAAGTGGAACCAGATCCAGCGCGAGGCGACCTGGAACATCCCGGAGGCCGAGTTGCCGCAGCGCGCCCCGCGCTTCGCGCGCGATCGGCGCGGCGAGGAGCGCGACGCAGGCCGCGGACCGCGGCGCGAGCGTGCGCCGGAGCGCGCACCCGAGCGGGATCGCGAGCCCGCGCCGCAGCAGGAACGCGCGCCGCGGCCCGAGCGTGCTCCGCACGGCGGCCGCAACTCCCGCCGGGGAGGCGAAGACCGCGGCGGCGATCACCGTCGCCGCGACGAGCGCGGTCGCGGCGACCGCGAGCGCGCGGCCTGGCCGCGCGACGAGCACGCGCCCGCCGCCAGCCGTCGCGAGGCACAGATCGAACCGCGCCCCGACGACCCCATCGATCGCCGCGACCGGCCGCTGCGCCACCGCAGCGAGCCCGCCCATTGGCCCGCCGACGACGACGCGCCGCGCGCGCGGCCCGCGGGCGACGCCGGACGGCGCGAGGGCGGATTCCGCGGCGGAGAGCCGCGCGGCTCCGCACCCCGCGACGGCGGCCGTCCGCGCCAGGACCCTGCGCGCGACGCGCGCGCGGGCGGCGGCCGACGCGCGGATGGTCCCGCGCAACCGCCGCGCACGGACGGCAGTTCGGGGACCGCGCCCGCGGACGGACGCACGCGGCGGCCTCGGCGCCGACGGCGTGTAGACTGACCTCTTGGCCCGCACTCGATGCGGGCCCATGGACGAAGCGCGCGATGGGTGGAGAAAACCCCTTCCTCAAGAGCACGGCGCCGCCGCTGCCGACCAGGCCCTACACGATCACGTTCCTGCCGATGGACGTGAAGGTGAAGGTCGATCCCGCCGAGTTGCCCTACTCGCGCGACGGACAGAAGGGCTCGATCCTGGAGATCGCTCTGGGCCACGGCGTCGAGATCGACCACGCCTGCGGCGGCGTCTGCGCCTGCTCGACGTGCCACGTGATCGTGCGCCAGGGATTCGAGACGATGAACGAGGCCGTCGAGGACGAGGAGGACCAGCTCGACAACGCGCCGGGCCTCACGCGCACGTCGCGCCTGGCCTGCCAGGCCGTGCCCGACGGGACGAGCGACGTCGTCATCGAGGTGCCGGGCTGGAACCGCAACCTCGTGCGCGAGGAGCCGCACTGATGGACGTGCGCCTCGCCAACCCGCGCGGGTTCTGCGCCGGCGTCGACCGCGCGATCGAGATCGTGGAACGCGCGCTCGAGCTGCACGGTGCGCCGGTGTACGTGCTGCACGAGATCGTCCACAACCGCCATGTCGTCGACGACCTGGCCGGGCGCGGCGTGCGCTTCATCGACGACCTCGCGCAGGTGCCGCCCGGCTCCGTCACGATCTTCAGCGCGCACGGCGTGTCGGACGAGGTCGTCGCCACGGCGCGCGACCGCGGCCTGCGCGTGATCGACGCGACCTGCCCGCTGGTCACCAAGGTGCACCTGCAGGCCCAGAACTACGCGGCGCGCGGCCTGGAGGTCGTGCTGATCGGCCACCCGGGCCACCCCGAGGTCGAGGGCACGCGCGGCCGCATCGAAGGGCCCGTGCACGTGCTGTCGACCGTCGCCGAAGTCGAGCGGCTCGTGGTGCGCGATCCCGCGCGCCTCTCCTACGTCACGCAGACGACGCTCTCGATCGACGACACGCGCAGCGTCATCGACGCGCTGGTGAAGCGCTTCCCGGCCATCAAGGGGCCCGAGCTGAAGGACATCTGCTACGCCACGCAGAACCGCCAGAACGCGGTGAAGCGCATGGCGGACGAGGGCGTCGACCTGCTGCTCGTGATCGGCTCGAAGAACAGCAGCAACTCGAACCGCCTGGCCGAACTGGGCGGCCGCCGCGGCATCGCGTCGTACCTGATCGACGACGCGGGCGAGATCGACCCGGCCTGGCTCGCCGACCGCGGACGCGTCGGCGTCACGGCCGGCGCGTCGGCGCCCGAGAGCCTGGTGCAGCGCGTGATCGCGCGCCTGCGCGAGCTCGGCGCCGCCGAGGTGCGCGAGATGGAGGGCGTGCCCGAGACGATCGAGTTCCGCCTGCCCGAGGAACTGACGCGCCGCTGAGCACGCGCCGCTAGAATCGGGGCCATGTTCGCCGCGCTCCCGCTGCTGCTCGCCGCGCTCCTCGCCCAGGACGGCACCGACGAGGCGGAGGCGCAGCTCCAGCGCGCCGAGGACATGGCGCGCGCCGGGCGCTACTCCGAGGCGCGCGCGGTCTACGAGCGCACCGCGAAGAAGTGGCCGGAGGCCGAGGCCGGCATCGTGGCCGCGCGCCGCGCGCTGCCCAGCGCGTTCCTGGGCTGGGATTGGGTCGTGCAGCACGGCCCTTCGGCGAACCGCGTCGACGTCGTGCTGATGGGCGACGGCTACGAGCTGAACCACCTGAAGGCCTTCGCCAAGCTGGCCGAGGACATCCCGCCCCTGTTCGAGCGACAGGCGACCTTCCGCGAGTACTGGAGCTACTTCAACTTCCTGCGCTGCGACCTGGTCAGCGCCGACAGCGGCGTCGACGGCTTCGGACGCGAGTACGACACGGCGCTCAACGCCAGGACGCTGGGGACCTACGCCGGGCACGTGGGCATCGACCGCGGGCGCGTGATGGCGATGCTGGGCGAGTTGCCCGAGCACGACAACCTCGCGATCTGTTTCGTCAAGAACGGCGTGCTGGGCACGGGCGGCAGCGGCATCGCCACGATCGGCGGCCGCTCCGCGACGACCACCGTGCACGAATGGGGCCACGCGTTCGGCGGCCTGGGCGACGAGTACGACTCGGAGCAGTCGGCGCACCAGGGCGCGCCCGGCCGCGCGCCGAACGTGTCGGACACCGAGGATCGCGCGCAGGTGCCGTGGAAGCACTGGCTGGAGGCCAAGCACCCCGGCGTCGGCGTCTACGAGGGCGCGGCGGCGCGCGCGCGCGGCGCGTGGCGGCCGACCAGCACCGGATGCACCATGGCGAACAGCGAGCGCTTCTGCGTCGTCTGCCAGGAAGCGCTGGTGCTGCGCATCTACGCCTACGTCGATCCGATCGACGCCTGCGAGCCCGAAGCGCAACCCGAGCGCCTGCGCGAACCGTACCCGGTGGGAACGGAGGAGATCGTGCTGCGCGTGACCGTGATGCGGCCCGCGACGCACCAGCTCGAGGTCACGTGGTGGATCCTGCCCGAGGAGCGCTTCCCCAAGACCGGCGGCGGCGCCGCGAGCGCCTCGGGTCCGGTCCCGCGCGGCAGCGTGCCGCGCGGTTCGACGAGCCGCGACCGCACGCGGCGCGGTCCGCTGCCGCCGATCCCCGAGGAGCCGTTCCGCGTCGACCGCACGGACAGCGACGCCGTGCACGAGCTGAAGCTGGGCCCGCGCGACCTCGAACCCGGCCGCTACCGCGTGGTGTGCCGCGCGAAGGACACGACCCGCCTGCGCGGCGAGAAGTGGCCGTGGGTGCTGAAGGACGAGCTCGGCCTGCTGGAGTCCGAACGCGGCTGGTGGATCGAGATCGCGCCGCGCTGAGCGGTCAGCGCCGGCCGGAAGCCAGGCGGATCGTGCACGGGATCCGCACCTCGCCGCCTTGTCCGCGGTAGCGCGCGATGCCGGCGTCGAGTTCCGCGGCGAAACGCAGGCGTTCCGCCGTGGTCCGGCCCGCCAGCATTGCGCGCAGCGACGCGGACACCTCGTGGAAGAACCGCGCGCAGTCCGCCGCGCTCGCGAAGGCCACCACCACGGGGAGGTCGCGCTGCTCCACGCGATCGAACCCGGCGGCCTCGAGGACGGCGGCCAGCGCTCCCGGGGCTCCCAGACGCAGCGGACCCGGCACGCACTCGACGGGCGGCGGAACGATGTCCAGCGCGCGCTGCGCCGCGTCCCCCGCCAGCGCGCAGAACGGCGCCAGCGCCGCGTCGCCCCACACGGCGGCCGCGAAGCGCCCGCCGGGCCGCAACGCCCGGCGCACGGCCGAGGCGGCGCGCACCGGATCGGGCATCAGCATCAGCGCGAGGCGCGAGACCGCCGCGTCGTACGCGCCCTCCTCCGCCAGCGACTCGGCGTCGTCCGCGCGGAACTCGACCCAGCCGAGCTTCTCGTGGCGCGCACGCACTCGCGCCAGCTCGATCATCGGCTCCGCCAGGTCGATCCCGACCACGCGCCCGCGCTCGCCCACGACGCGCGCGGCCAGGATCGACGGCTGACCCGTGCCGCAGCCCACGTCCAGCACCGACTGGCCGGGCGCGACGCGCGCCAGCGAGAGCAGTTCGGTGTTGATCGGCGACGCGAACGCCTCGACCGTGGCCGACCAGTCGGCCCAGGCCGCCGCCGACTCGCTCCACGCCTCGCGCTGCAGGCGCTTCCACTCGGCCGGATCGGGAGGCGTCGGAGGCGTGGTCGTCATGGCAGCAAGCGCAGGACGACCGCCTCGCAGCGGCCGGGAGCCACGGTGAATTCGACGCCCCGGCCGTCGGACCGCAGTTGCGCGCCCGGCAGACCCAGGAAATCGGCGCGGCGCGCGGAGAACGGCGGCCGCTCGGCGACGAGGGACACGCGCGCCGGCTCGCCGCGCAGTTCCAGGACGCGCACCAGCACCTCGCCCGGTTCCGCGCCGGGCTCGATCGCGAGCGGGACCAACCCGCTCTCGCCGCCGACGGTGCGGCGGCCGTCGGGTTCGATGCGCACGACTTCGACGACCGGCTCGCGCGCGTCGCCCGGTCCCTCGCCGGTCTGCAGCGCACGCAGCACGGGGCGCTGCACGCGTTCGAGCGCCGCGGCGTCGAGGCCAGCGCGCTTCCAGCCGCCGGCGCGTGCCAGCACGCCGAAGCCGGTGTCGCGCGGCGCCGCCGTTCCGGCCTCGGCCAGGACGATCTGGAACGCACCGCGCACCCAGCGGAACGACGTGTCCGCCGCGCCCAGGAGCGCCGTCGTGGCGCTGCCGTCGGTCGCCGCGACCCAGCCGTCGAGCGGCCGCGTCGCGCGCGGATCCGGCGCGAGCGTCGCCTGCCCGCAGGGCACCTGCAGGAGCGCGTTGCGCGTCGCGCGCGCGACGGGCAGCGTCTGGACGATCTCGCCGGACGTGTCGACGAGTTCCGCGCGCGTGCTGATCTCGACCCACGGCGCGGCCGCGGTGAACGCCAGTTCCTGGCGCACGCGGGCGCGCGGCGAGACCAGGACGCGGCGCACGAGGACGCGCAGGGGGCCGCGCTCGAGAACGTCCAGCGCCTCCAGTCCGTCGACGGGCTCGCGCTCGTCGCCGCGCACCCAGGCGACGTCCAGTGCGCTCGGCGTCAGGATCTCGACCCCGCCCTGTGCGAGCCGGATCCGCCCGATGCGGCCGTTGCGAGGATCGATCTCGAACTCGGCGCCGCCGTTTCGGACGGTCCAGCCCTCGATGCCGACGGCGTCGGCCGGCGCGGCGAGCGCGGCCGTCGGATCGCGGCGGACGCGCAGGCCGCGCGGCGCCAGCCCGGCGCCGCTCCAGTCGAACCGGATGCCGCCGTTCGCCGTGCGCTGCCCCGGCAGGTCGTTGCCGTCGTGACCGCGCACGCGCAACGCGCCGTCGGGGAACTCGATCGGCACGCGCCGCGGCCACGGCAGCGCGTCGTACGCGAGCAGCGGGATGCCCGGTCCGGGCGCGGGCAGCGCCGGCCGGAACGCTTCGAGACGCTCCTGGGCCGCGGCGTCCACGGCGTCGGCGATCGATCCCGCTGCACGTGCCGCGCGCGCCGGCTCCAGCGCGGCCGCGAGCAACAGCCGGCGCCAGTGCACGCGGATCGGCACCGCTGCGGCGGCCGCGCCGTCGACGCCGGCCAGCGCCTCGACCGCGCCCAGCCGCGCGAGCGACCGCTCCGCCCGGCGCACGGCCGCCAGCGCCGCGAGTTCGTCGCGCGCGCCCTCGTCCGCGAGCGCGGCCGGAGGCGGCGGCGTCCACTCGTTCGCGCGCTCGCGCGCTTGCGCGGCCAGCGCGTCGATCCCGACCCAGCGCACGACCGGCGCGAGATCGGCCGCGGCCAGCTCGCCCGCCTGCGCCGCCGTCGCGCGCGCGTTGGACGCGGAGAGATCGGCCAGGACCGGGATCGCTCCGTCGCGCGCGCCGCTGGCGACGGCCGCGGCCCACGGCCGCCAGACGGACGGATCGAGGCGCAGCGGTCCGTCGATGCGCACCTGCGGCGCGACCGCCAGGACGCCCGTCCCGGCCGCGTTCCAGCGCACGATCGGCGCGCCCGTGCGCACGCTGCCGCGGTCGAGCAGCACGACGGAGAAGCCGGCCGGTTCGAGCAGGACGGGCAGATGGCGCAGCCGCCCCGCGTCGGCGTCGACGAGCGCGATCGTCGATGGCGCGCCCAGGTGGGCCAGCGTGGAGCGCTGCCCTTCCGCGATCGCGCGCGCGAGTCCCTCCGCCCCGAGGCGCGCGGCGGCGCCACGCGTCCACGGCGCGCCGAACGTGCGCCACGCATCGCCCGCGATGCGACGGCGCAGATCCGCCAGCGCGGCGGCGTCCCCGGCAGCGAGCGTCTCGAGGGCACTGGGCACGCCGCCCAGGATGCGCACGCCCTCGAGGTCCGCGCTCGCCGCCAGCGCCGCCGCGAGATCGTCCGCGCCGGCCGGCAGCGCGCCGACGAGGTCGATGCGGCCGCGCTTCTTGTCCGCGCCCGCCGCCGCCTGCGCATCGAGGCGCAGCGCCAGCACGGCGCGGAAGCGCGGGATGCCCCCCGCGATCAAGGCATCGAACAGCGCGCGCTCGGCCGCGTCCTCGCCCTCGACCTCGCCGAAGATGGCGCCGGCGCGGCGGTTCGCCAGGTAGCGCGCGACGTCCGCGCGGTCGGAATCGCCCAGCTCGGGATGGGATTCGACCGCGCGCGCCAGCCAGCGCGCACGAAAGCGCGGGTCCGACGCGCCGTCGCGCCGCCAGCAGGCGCTGACGGCCAGCACGCGCACGCCCGGCTCGCTCGGCAGCTCGAGCGTCCGCAAGCTCACGCCTGCCGCGACGTCGAGCTCGAGGAGCGCGTAGTCCGCGGCGGGGAAGCCTTCGCGCAGCCTCGGAACGTAGCCCGCGTCGCCGCGCGCCGGCACGCGCAGAGGCACCTCGATGCGCTCGCGCTCCGCGCCCAGCAGCGCGACGCGGGTCTCGATCTCGGCTCCGGTCTCGTTCCACAACGCCAGCCAGATCTCGTAGAAGCGCCCGCCTTCGACCGGCTCGAGCGTGATGCGCTGGCCCGCCGCCGCGAACGAGGCGGGTTCGCCGGCGGCGGCGAAGCACAGCGGCACGCCGGGCCCCGTGTAGACGCAGCCTGCGAAAGGCGCGGGCCGTTCCTCCGGCAACGGAGACGGATCGAGGCGGCGCAGGCCCGACAGATCGAAGGCCGCCCACGGCTCGCGCACGCCGTGCGGAGCGGCCGCGCGGCGCGCGAGGAACGGACCGGAACCGGGCACGAGCGCCGCGCCGGCGCCGCGCGCGAGGTCGCGCGCCAGCGGGGCGCCGCCGCCCGACGCCGTCTCGACGAGCTCGATCGCGCTGCCGTCCGCGCGGGCGACCCGCGCCGAGCGCACGTAGAACGCGATCTCGCCCGCAGGCGCCCCGCGGGCGGCCAGTTCGAGGCCGACCGCCGCGCGGCCGCGGAAACGCTCGAGCGGCGCCTGGACGCTCGTCCATCCCGCTCCGGGCGCTGCCGGCGGCACGGCGAGGTGGCTGCCGTCGTCGAACGCGATCTCCAGGCCGCAGGCACCCGCGCGCGGGTCGGGGACGAGCACCTCGTACTCCAGACGGTCGCCGGCGAGGACGCGGAAGGCAGGGTGCGGCAGGCGCACGGCCGGATCGGCGCCTTGCGACGCGGACCGCGACGCGAGGAAGGCCACGACGGGCCCGTCCGGCACGCCGGCGCGAACCACGTTGGGCGCCAGGGCGCCGAGCGCCAGGAGCACGTGTGCGAGCATGGTGGAACGGCGAGTGTACCCTGCGGGCGCCGCACCCGGACTCGGGAGGCGAACGGACGCGCCGATGGACCGCTGGGATCTCTACGAACGGACGGTGCAGGATCCGGCGCGCATGGCCGCGCTCCTGCGCGCCGTCCACGGCGCCGGCCCGCGTGTCCTGGGCGAGGACTTCGCCGGCTCGGCCGCGATCGCGCGCGCCTGGGCCGGCAGCGCACCCGACGCGCGCGCGATCGCGGTCGATCACGACCCCGAGGCGCTGGCGCGCGCGCGCGGCGAGCGGATCGCGGCGCACGCGCTGGACGTGCGCTCGCCGGAGTTGGAGGAGCTGGGGCCCTGCGACGTCGTCTTCGCCGGCAACTTCTCGGTCGGCGAACTGCCGACGCGGGCCGATCTCGTCGGCTGGATGCGCCGCTCGCGCGCGCGTCTCGCGCCCGGCGGCCTGCTGGCGCTCGACACGTACGGCGGCGCCGCGGCGTGGGAGGTCGGAGCGCGCGAACGGCGCCGTGTGCTGCCGGGCGGCGACGAGGTGCGCTGGCTGTGGCAGCAGCGCGAGGCCGATCCCGTGTCGGCGCGCGTCGTGAACGCGCTCTCGTTCCGCGTGTTGCGCGACGGCGACGTCGTGCTCGATCTCCCCGAGGCTTTCGTCTACCGCTGGCGCCTGTGGTCGGCTCCCGAGATCGAGGATGCGCTGCGCGAGGCCGGGTTCGCTCGCGTGGAGTTCCACGTGGGCCTCGATGCCGCGCCCGTGGAGGACCGCGGCGGGCTGGCCGAGGGCTTCGCCGCGCTGGTCGCTGCGCGCGCGGAGCCCCGTTGAGCGGCACGGGAGCCGCAGCGGCGCGCGGCCGTTGCGGCTCCCTCGAAGGCCCTGCGGGTCAGGCGGATGCGCCGCGAGACTCGCCGGCGGTCACATCCCGTCGATCGTGAACGGGAACGTCATGTAGTGCTGGCCGTTCGCTCCCGTGTACGTCGACAGGCTCTGGTGCATGCCGTTCCAGGTGTCGAACAGCTCGCCATACACGATCTGCCCCGGCAGCACGGTCACGCGCAGGCGCGCCGTCCACTGGCTGGGGTTGCTCGGGAACATGTGCGGGTTGTACATCACGGTCTGGATCGAGAAGTTGAGCGCGCCGCTCGACAAGTTGGGGACCAGCAGGCTCGGCCGGTCGACCATCGTCACCGGCCACGACATCCGCACCGAGGTCAGGTGCGTGTCGTACTGGTGGCCGAACAGCGTCACGGTCGAGTGGCTGCCGCCGCGTCCGAGCAGCGTGTGGCACTCGGCCACCTCGATGCAGACGGTCAGGTTCGAGCTGGCCGGCGGCATGAAGTTGTCGGTGGCCACGAAGGTCAGCACCTGCGTGCCGGTCTGCGTCGGGCCGGGCGTGAAGGTGCAGGTGATCGTGGCCGGGTTGCCGGCCACCGGCACGCAGGTCACGTTGGCCAGGCCGCTGGTCTCGACGATGTTGACGGTCTGCCCGGCCTCGGGGCCGATCGCCTGGATCGTGAACGTGAGCGGCACGCCGACCGAGGCCATCAGGCAGCCCGACGGCGGGTTCAGGTAGATCGGCGGCGAGTTGGCGATCGTGCCGGTCGCGAAGCACTGGCGCGTGTTGTCGAGGAAGTCCACGCCGTCGGCCGCGCCGCCCGGGCCGTCGTAGTCGTTGCCCGCGTGGTCGAAGCGGCCGAGCTGGAAGAAGTTCACGCCGTCCCCGGCGTTGATGCCGACCGTCGCGGGGACGCCGCCGAAGCCGCCCACGCCGCCCGAGGCGTCGCCGGTGGTCCACTGCATGTCGCCGTAGCAGAAGCAGACGTTGTTGCCGAAGCCGACGACCGGGTCGTTGCCGTCGCTGATGATGACCTGGAACGTGCTGCGCTTGTCGGCGTGGCTGTTGTAGTAGCCGACGTGGTCCCACGTGACGACGAGGCGCGTCGGGAAGACCTTGTAGTAGACGACGCCGCTCCCGGTGTTGCGCGTGTCCACGTCGCCCCAGAACGGCGCGATCATCGGGTTGCCGACCGTCGGGAACCCCGTCGCGGTGAACGAAGCCGTCCCGCCGCCGAACGTGATGTTGCCGTTGTTGTTGATGAACACGCTCGTCTCGGCCGATCCGAACAGGTCGAACGTGAACGGCAGCGGGATCGCCAGCGTGAAGTCGTCGTCGTTGCGCTGGCAGGGATCGCCGGGGTTGGCCGGGCCGCTGCCGCCGATGCCGTCGAAGGTGACCACCTGGAAGGTGGGGTCGATCGGGACGCACAGCGCGGAGGTGTCGCCGACGGGACAGGGCCCCTCGGTGACCGGACCGGGTCCCTCGTAGGCCTTGGTGGTCTGCGCCGAGACCAGCCCGGCGAGGCACAGGGAGACGGCGGCGGGAAGGGAAGTGCGGAGGAATCTCATGAGTGCAAGCTCCATGCGAGTGGAATTCGAGCGGGTCTGCGAAAGAGCTGTCCGGCCCGGCAGTCTGCGAGGGGGGGGCAGCGACCCGCTCATTGCCCACCCGTGCGTCCGATCCGTCAAGTGGCCGGCGGGAGTTTCGCGTCCGCCTCGCCGCCGATTCCTGGCGCGCGCGAAGTCCGTCCTTCGCGAAGTCCGGCTCCTGGAACCGGGGTCCAGATCCTGGACGGGCGTGCTTCGCCGCCGCATCGGAGTCCGCGCCGTCGTCGCCGCGCGTGCCGTACCGTGTCCTGCAGCAGCGCATCCTGACGGTCAGGTCCCGGCGTGCGCGACGGCATGCTGCTTGCCCCTCGCCCAGGGACGGTCTGCGGCCCCGGTGCGCGGCCGTGTTCCAGCCGTGGAGGATTCGCCTGACGCTCCTGTCATCCTCTGCGCCCCCGATCCCCAGCGACGATCCTGACCGACCAGTTGCGTGACCTGGACACTTCTCTCAGCCCTGATCCTGGCCATCGCGCTGGCGGTCTCGTGGCTCTTCGCGCGGCGCGCGGAACTCGCCCGGATGCGTTCGGTCGTCGGAAAACGCGCGACCGCGCGCGAGACGGGCAGCCACGCGGCGCGCCTGCAGCACCCGCACGTCGACCTCTCGCGATGCATCGGCTGCGGCACGTGCGTGCGCGCCTGCCCCGAGGAAGGCGTGCTGGAGCTGGTGCACGGCCAGGCCGTCGTCGTGCACGGCGCGCGCTGCGTCGGCCACGGCCGCTGCGCCGCCGAGTGCCCGGTCGGCGCGATCGCGCTCACGCTGGGCGACGTGAGTGAACGGCGCGACCTGCCGGCGCTCGACGAGAGCCTGGAGTCGCCGCAGGTGCCGGGCTTGTTCCTGGCGGGCGAGGTCACCGGCTACGCGCTGGTGCGCACGGCGATCGCGCACGGATCGGCCGTGGCCGACGAGGTCGCGCGCCGCGCGCGCGCCGGCCGCACGGGACGCTGGGCCGAGCCGCCCGCCGCGCTGCCGCGACAGGCGCGATCGGGGGGCGGCGTGGCGGTCGCCGAGGCGCCGGCTGCGCGAGCGAACGGCGAGGTCCTCGACCTCGTCGTGGTCGGTGCGGGCCCGGCAGGTCTCGCCTGCTCGCTGCGCGCCAAGGAGCTGGGCCTCGCCTCCGTCACGCTGGAGCAGGACGCGGAGCTGGGCGGCACCGTCGCCAAGTACCCGCGCCGCAAGCTGGTGATGACGCAGCCGGTCGACCTGCCGCTGCACGGCCGGCTGAAGCGCACGAGCTACACCAAGGAGGAGCTGATCGAGCTGTGGCGCACGGTAGCGCGCACGCACGATCTGCCGCTCCACACCGGTCACGTGTTCGAGAAGGTCGAGCGCCTGCCGGACGGCACGCTGCGCGTGCACACCAGCCTCGGCACGACCGACGCGCGGCACGTGTGCCTCGCGCTGGGTCGCCGCGGCACGCCGCGGCGCCTGGGTGTGCCCGGCGAGGACCTGCCCAAGGTTGCGTACAGCCTGCTCGACGCGCACTCCTACCATGGACAGCGGATCCTGGTGGTGGGCGGCGGCGACAGCGCCGTCGAGGCGGCGCTGGGACTGGCCGAGCAGCCCGGCAACCGCGTGACCATGTCGTACCGCAAGAACGCGTTCTTCCGTCTGAAGTCGCGCAACGACGCGCGCATGCAGGCCGCGCGCGCCGCGGGGACGATCGACGTGCGCTTCGAGAGCGAGGTCCAGGCCATCGAACCCGAGCACGTGGTCCTCGCGCTTCCCGGCGGCGAGAGCGAGCGCATCGGGAACGACCACGTGTTCGTCTTCGCGGGCGGCACGCCGCCGACGGCGGTGCTCGAGGCCTCGGGCATCTCGTTCGATCCCGCGGACCGGCCGGCCGCGCCCGCGGTGGCCGAGGGCGGGACGGGCCTCCTGCCCGCGCTGCTCGCCGCGCTGGGCCTGGCCCTGCTGGCACTGGCCTGGGTGCTGGCGAACGCGCGGTACTACATGCTGCCGCTGATCGAGCGCCCGCACGACGAGAGCCACGCGGTTCTCTCCCCCAGCGGCACCATCGGCCTCGCCTGCGGGATCGCGGCGTGCGTCCTGATGGTCGCCAACCTCAGCTACCTCGCGCGGCGATCGGGCCGCTTCGAATGGATCCCCGGCTCGCTGCGGCGCTGGATGACGTCGCACGTCTTCACGGGGATCCTGGCGCTGCTCATGGTGCTGGTCCACGCGGCGATGCAGCCGCGCGCGACCGTCGGCGGGCACGCTCTGTGGGCACTGGCGGCGCTGATCGTCACCGGCGCCATCGGCCGGTACTTCTACTCGTTCGTGCCGCGCGCCGCGAACGGACGCGAGCTGGAGCTCGACGAGGTGCGGTCGCAGCTCGGCGCGCTGTCGGCCGAGTGGGACCGCGGACGCGACAGCTTCGCGGAGGCCCTGCGCACCGAGGTCGACGGCCTGATCCGCGAGCACCGCTGGGAGGGATCGTTCCTGCAGCGCGTGCGCGCGCTGGTCGGCACGCAGCGCTCGTTCCGCACGCGCGTCGCCGCGCTGCGTGCGCAGGCCGAGCGCGAGGGCATCGCGCGCGACCACATCGAACGCATGCTCGCGCTGGCGCGCCGCGCGCAGCGCACGGCGCTCATGTCGGCCCACTACGAGGACGTGCGCGCGATCCTGGCCTCTTGGCGCTGGTTCCACCGCTGGGTCGCCCTGGGCATGGTCCTGCTGGTGATCCTGCACGTGGCCTACGCGCTGCGCTACGCGGAGTTCGGGTCGTGAACCTGCGCAGCGCCGGAATGTGGCTCTCGCTGGCCTCGGCGTGCCTCGTCGTCGCGCTGGTGGTGTGGGACTCGGGCAACGTCTCGCCCGGACCGATCAGCGCGGTCCACGCACGCTCGGCCGGCATCGACGGCGACGCCTGCGAGGACTGCCACGGCGGCTTCGGCGGCAGCCTGAGCTCCGCGTGCGGCGAGTGTCACGCCAAGATCGTCGAGGACGTGGCACAGGGACGCGGGTTCCACGGCGGCATGTCCGGCGCCGCCTCCTGCGGGACGTGCCACAGCGAACACCACGGCGCGGACTTCGCGCTGGTCGGGCCGGCGGTTTTCGCGCGCGCCGGCGTCCCCGATCGCGACGCCTACGACCACGCGCACCTGGATTTCACGCTCGCGGGGCGCCACGCGAGCCTCGCGTGCCGCGAATGCCATCCCAACGCCGACGCCGTGCTGCTCGCGAAGGGCGCGCCGCGCTTCCTGGGGCTCTCGCAGGACTGCGCCGCGTGCCACGACGATCCCCACGCCGGCCGGCTGCCCGATTGCCGCTCGTGCCACGGCGAGAGCGAACCGTTCGAGCGCGTCGCCGCGTTCCGCCACCCCGACACGTTCGCGCTCGTCGGCGCGCACGCGGGGCGGAGCTGCGTCGAGTGCCACGCCAAGGGCTCGGAACACGCGATCGAGAACAGCGCGCTCGCGGCGCATCCCGGCGCGACTCCGCGCCCGGCGCGTGCGTGCCAGGACTGCCACGCGTCGCCGCACGCCGAGCCGTTCGTCTCGGCGATCGCGGCGCGCCTGGCGGTGGCGAACGGCGCCGCGTGCGCGAGCTGCCATCCGGTCGAGGGCGGCGCGTTCGGCCATGAGCCGCGCATGACGCCCGAGGATCACGCGCTGACGGGGTTCCCGCTCGTGGCTCCGCACGCGCAGGTTTCGTGCGCGAGCTGCCACGCGCGGCTGGAAGCGCCGCGCACGGGCGCTCTGGCGCTGGCCGCGTTCCGCGAATCGCACCCCGGACGCTCCGCCGACGATTGCGCCGCGTGCCACGCCGACCCGCACGGCGGACAGTTCCAGGGCGGACGCTACGCGGAGCAGGGGTGCCTGGCCTGTCACGACCGTCATCGCTTCGATCCGCCGGCCTTCGGCATCGAGCAGCACGCGGCGACGGCCTTCGCGCTGACCGGCGCGCACGCGGCGACGGGCTGCTCGGAGTGTCACACGCAGGCTCCCGGCCAGCCGCGCCGCTTCCGCGGCACCGACTCCGAGTGCGCGGCCTGCCACGCCGACGCGCACCGCGGGTTCTTCGCGGACCGGGGCCGCGCGGCAGGCGCGTCCGGCTGCGAACTCTGCCATTCGACCACGGCGTTCGCGGACGCGGGCGCGCGCGCCTTCGACCACGGCGCCTGGACCGGTTTCGCGCTCGACGGCGCGCACGCGGACCAGGCCTGCGAGGCGTGCCACGCGCGCGCGGCCGTGCGCGACGCGCGCGGCCGCGCCTTCGGCTGGATCGCGGACCGCGCGAGCGGGCCGCCGCAGGCCTGCGCGACGTGCCACGCCGACGTGCACCGCGGGTTCTTCGCCAGGACGCGCGGCCGGCACGCCGGCACCATGGATTGCGCGCAGTGCCACGGCACCGCGTCCTTCGCCGCAGCGCGCGACGGGTTCGACCACGGCGGGCGCACGGCGTTCGCGCTCGACGGCGCCCACGCCGCGCTCGATTGCGCGGCCTGCCACTCCACGGTCCCCGGCCCGGCAGGCACGGCCCACGGGCTGCGGGTCACGCTGGGCGGGCCCGGGCCCTTCGACGACTGCGCCGCGTGCCACGCCGATCCGCACGCCGGGTCCTTCGATGCCGTCGCGGCCGCTGCGGGAGCGGCCGAGCGCGCGGCCTGCACCGCCTGCCACTCGACGCACTCCTTCGAGGCCGCGCGCGACGGATTCGACCACGCTCGCTGGACGGGTTTCGCGCTGGAAGGCGTGCACGCGCGCGCCGATTGCGGGGCCTGCCACGCGCGCATCGCCGAGCCGGATGCCGCTGGACGCCGCTTCGGCCGCGCGCGCGGGACCGACTGCGCGGACTGCCACGCCGACCCGCACGTGGGCCAGTTCGCGAGCGCCGGCCGGACCGACTGCGCCCGCTGCCACACGCAGACCTCGGACTTCCTGGCGACGGTGTTCGACCACCGGACGCACTCGCGCTTCCAGCTCGACGAGCGTCACGCGCGCCTCTCCTGCGATGCGTGCCACGTGCCCTGGCCGGTCCCCGGCGCGGGCGAGGCCGTGCGCTACAAGCCGCTCGGCACGCAATGCGGGGACTGCCACGATCCGCGCCGCTTCAAGGACGAGACACAGCGGACGACCGGGAGCATGCCATGGTGAAGCGCTGGACGGCCTTGTGCATCGCGCTGCTGCTGGCGCTCCTGGTCCCGGCACGCGTCGCGGCGGCGCAAGCGGACGAGGTGCGCGTCGAGGTGCGGGTCACGAGCGTCGCCGGCTCCTCGTTCTACGTCGACCGCGGCCGCGGCGACGGGATCGAGCCCGAGGACCGCGTCTCGATCCTGCTCGACGGCGGCACCTACGCGACCGGCATCGTGCGCTCCGTCTCGCTGAACAGCGCGCGCGCGGAAGCCGAGCCCGGCTCGCCGGTCCCGCCCGTCGGTGCGCGCGGCGAGGTGCGCGTCCCGCGTGCGCGCGCGCCGGCCGGCGCGGGCCAGCGCGCGGATCCCGACGCGCCGCGCGTCGAGCACGCGCCGTGGACGCACCCGCCCGAGAGCTGGAACCGCGACCACCCGCTGCTCGCGCCGGCCTTCGGCATCCCGCCCGAGGAACGCGAGCGGCGCATGTACGGCCGCGCGTGGACGCGCTTCTCCGGCACGTGGGACGCGGAAAGCGACCGCGACCACCAGCTCTTCACGCTGGGCGCCGACTGGACGATGGAGAACCCCTTCGGCGACGGCGGCGCGGTGCACGTCGGCCTCGAGGCATTCCAGCGCGAGCGCAGCGACGACGGCGGGTTCGGCGCGGACGACGACTCGCGGCTGCGCCTCGACCGCCTGTCGTACGAGTTCGGCGGCACGGAGGACCGGCCCAACCGGTTCGAGTTCGGCCGCTTCTTCCAGCGCGAGTTCCCCGAGCTCGGACGCCTGGACGGCGCGGAGTGGAGCCGCCGCGCGGCCGGCGGCAGCCGCTTCGGCGCCTCGTTCGGCTGGATGCCCGAGCCCTACGCCGACCTCGGTTCGTTCCAGGACCTGCAGGCGTCCGTGTTCTACCGCCACGCGTTCGACGAAGCTGAGCGCAACACGCTGGGCGGCGCCTACCAGAACACGTGGCACGACGGCGAGCAGGACCGCAACCTGTTCGTGCTGCAGGCCGAGGTCCGTCCGGGCGACTCGTTGTCCGTGCGCGCGACAACGTGGGTGGATCTCTACACGTCGGACGACGTGATCAAGGGCAGCGGTGCCGAGCTGACCGAGGCGCAGGTGTCGGCGACGTGGCGGGCACAGGGCGGGGACGGTTTGGGCCTGTTCGCCTCGCACCGCGTGTTCCCCGAGCTCCTGCGCGACGAGTTCACGCCGGTCAGCCGCGATCAGCTCGAGGACGGGTTTCTCGACCGCATCGGCGTCCACGCCTGGACGAACGCCGGTCCGCGCACGCGCTACAGCGCGCGATTCGACGTGTGGCGCGACGACGAGGACCAGGGCACGACCGCCGAGCTGGGCGCCGCGCGGCGCGACGCGTTCGGCGCGGGCAGCGACCTCTCGGGCGCGGTCCAGTGGGCCGACGGCACGTTCAGCTCGGGGCCGGGCGCGCGCCTGTGGGCCTCCATCCCGTTCGGATCCGCGCGGGCCGGCCTGGGCGCGCGCTCGTACTGGTACGAACAAAAGGACTACGGCGGCAGCGACGACCGCATCCTGCAACACTCCGTCCACGGCAGCCTCGACATCCCGATCGGCGACAGCATCAGCCTCTCGATCCTGGGCGACCGCTCGTTCGGCGACGGGCTGGACTCCTGGACCGTGGGCCTCATGCTCCAGACGCGCTTCTGAGGTGCGACGATGCGACGACACCAACTGACGGGCACGACGCGCGGCCGCGCCGCCCTGCTGGCGCTGACGCTGGCCCTGGGCTTCCTGGCCTGCGCGCTCGACCGCGGAACGCGCGCGGCCTGGATCCGCGTCGCGCCGCAGCAATGGCAGAAGGAGCGCGGCCCCGTGGTCCCCCACGATTCGTTCCCGCGCGACTGCTCGCTGTGCCACACGGGGTCGGGCTGGCACGAGATCCGGGCGGATTTCCGGTTCGACCACGCGGCCGAGACCGGGCATCCGCTGTCCGGCGCGCACGAGGCCGCCGAATGCCTGCGCTGCCACAACGATCGCGGACCCGTGGAGGTCTTCGCGCAGCGCGGCTGCATGGGCTGTCACGTCGATCCGCACGGCGGGAAGCTCGGCGGCACCTGCGCGAGCTGCCACGACGAGACCGACTGGCGCCCCAAGGAGGACGTGGCGATGCACGCGCGCACGCGCTTCCCGCTGGTCGGCGCGCACGCCGCGGCGGCCTGCTGGTCGTGCCACCCGGGTGCGCAGGTCGGGAACTTCGATCGGACCTCGACCGAGTGCATCGCGTGCCACCGCGACGATCTCGCGCAGGCGACGAGCCCCGACCACGTGGCGCAGGGCTGGGTCGACGACTGCCAGCGCTGCCACCTGCCGACCTCCTGGTCCGACGCGGGCATCGCGCACGACTTCTTCCCGCTCGTCGGCGGGCACGGCGGGCTCACGTGCACGCGCTGCCACCCGGGCAACGTGTTCGAGGGCACGCCCAGCGCGTGCTTCGCCTGCCACCAGGACGACTACCGCGCGACGCGCGATCCCGACCACCAGACGGCCGGCTTCTCCACGACCTGCGAGAACTGCCACAACGTCTTCGATTGGGGCGACGCGCGCTTCACGCACGGACGCTGGCCGCTGACCGGAGCGCACGCCGGCGCCTCGTGCAACGCCTGCCACGGCGGCGGCGTGTACCGCGGCACGCCGACGACGTGCATCGACTGCCATGCGGACGACTATCAGGGCGCGCCGGGCCACGGCCCCGGAGGGTTCTCGAACGCTTGCGAGGACTGCCACTCGACTTCGGGCTGGCGGGGGGCCTCGTTCTCGCACCCGCAGTTCCCGATCACGAGGGGACGGCACTCCGGCCTGAGCTGCGTCCAGTGCCACCCGTCCGCCCCGATGTACTCGTCGTTCACGTGCACGGACTGCCACGCCCACACGCAGCGCGACATGAACGACGAGCACGACCGGGTTCGCGGCTACGTCTACCAGAGCAGCGCCTGCCTGAGTTGCCACCCGTCCGGGCAGCGTTGAGCGCCGCGTGCTTGAGTCCCCGGGCTCCGATCGGGCATCCTGCGGCGCTTGAACCGGCCCCGCATCCTGCTCGCGCTGATCGCGATCCTCGTGCTCGCGCTGGTCGGCGCGTTCGCGGCGCGCTGGTACGGCGCGAAGCAGCGGCAGGCGGCGCTGCTGGCGCTGGCGGCCGCGGGCAAGCCCGTGTTCCCCGAGGACCTGGTGCGCGCGCCGGACTCCGGCCCCGACCCCGCGCCGTGGCTGCTGCGCGTCGCGTCGGCGGAGCGGCGCTTCGAGCCGGGCATGCTGCGCGCGCCGGAGTCGTGGGCGCAGTTGCGGGAGAACGCGCGCCGCGGAGCGCTGGGGCCCGAGGTCGAGGCCGCCTTCTCGACGCTGGAGGCCTGCGCCGGCGCCGCGGACGCGCCGACGGCCGTGGCGCGCGTGTACGCCGTGCTCGAGGCGCGCGACGGCATCGTCGATCCGCCGCCGTGCGGACTCGAGGCCCTCGAGCTGATCGAGGCCGGCCACGCGCCGTTCCTCGACATCGCGCGCGAGGCCGCGGGCCTGGGCGCGATCGATCCGACCGTCGTGCTGAAGCGCCTGGAAGCCGACGGCGCGACGCTGCCCAAGCTGCCGGCGATCGAGATCGTGCGTCTCGCGGCCGCGCTGCCCGCGCATACGCTGCGCGCGAGTTGGAGCGGCGATGATGCGCGCGTGCTCGACGCGCTGCGCACGCAGGCCGACGTCGCGCGCGTCGTCGAGAACTCCGGCCTGCTGATCGGAGCCATCGTCTGGACGCAAGCCGTGCAACGCCTTCTCGACGGCCTGGAGATCGCGCTGCCGGGGCTGGACGCGGACGCGGACCTCGCCTGGCTCGAGACGGAGCTGGAGCGGCTGCGCCCGCGTGCCGTCCTGACCGCGGCGCTGGAGGGCGAGCGCACCTGGACCAACCGCGTGTACACGCTGGCGCGCACGCAGGGACAGGGGGCCGTCGAGGTGCCGGATACCGGCTGGATTCCGCTGGGGTTCGTCCTGGCCTACGACCAGTCGGTCTACCTGGCCGCGGTGGAGAACGAGATCGGACGCCTCGCGAAGTCCGCCTACCTGCGCCCTCCGCGAGAGGAGCCCGGCTGGGTCGAGCGGCGTTTCGCGCCGCTCGCGCGCATGCTGCGGCCGCTGTACGCCGAGATCGAGACCGGTTTCGACGAGGTCGAAGCGCGGCTCGCGCTGGCGCGCGCCGCCCTGATCGCGCGGCGCGGCGGCGCCGAAGCGGCGCTGCCGTGGATCGGCCAGAGCACCGATCCCTTCGACGGCCGGCCGCTGCGCTGCGCCATGGGCCGCGAGGGACTCGTCGTGTTCTGGTCCGTGGGTCGCGACCGGGTCGACCAGGGCGGCGGCGACGACGCGCTGGACCTGATCTGGCGCCTCAGGTTGCGCTGACGCGGCCGCGCGCCGCCTCGATGCGCGAGGCGGCGTAGTCGATTCCGGCCGGCGTGCGCGAGCCGTGCCACGACAGGTACTCGCCGTCGCAGATCTCGAAGCGGTGCCGCGCGATCCCGGTCAGCGACGCCAGTTCGTCGGCGTGGCGCTCCTGGAACAGGAAAGGCTCGGTCGAGAGCAGCACCGCGTCCGGCGCCGCGGCCGCGAGGTCCTCGGCCGTGACTTCGGGATAGCGGTCGGCGCGGTCCGCGAAGACGTTCACGCCGCCGGCCAGCTCGAGCAGCGCGCTGGCGAACGTGTCGCGGTTCACCGACATGAAGGGCTTGCGCCAGATCAGGTAGGCGAAGCGCACGCGCGGCTTGCCCTGCGCCGCGGCCCCTGCTCGCTCGGCGCGCGCCTCGATGTCGGCCGCGATCCGCTCCGCGGCCGGGCGCGCGTCGAGTGCCTCGCCGATCGAGCGCACCATCGCGGCAGTTCCTGCGGCGTCGCGCGGCATCGAGACGTGGCAGCGGACGCCCGCGCGCGCCAGGGCCTCGGCGTCCTCGCGGCGGTTCTCCTCCTCGTTCATCAGCACCAGGTCCGGACGCAGCGCGAAGATGCGCGGCACGTCGGGGTTCTTGGTGCCGCCGATCTTCTCGACGCCCTTGACCCCGTCCGCGGGGTGCACGCACCACTCGGTCACGCCGACGAGGTCCGCGCCGCGGTCGAGGTGGAAGACGAGCTCGGTGAGGCTCGGGCAGAGCGAGACGATGCGCATGGGCTGGGAACGAGGATGCTAACGCACTAACCTCGTCCGCCGCATGCCCCGCTTCGACGTCGTCGCCGAGATCGCGGCCTTCGCCCAGGCCGCCGACCTGACCGTGCAGCTCCTGGACACCGATCCCGCGCGGCTCGCGCGCCGCGTCCCGTCGGTGTCGGGCTGGTCGCCGCTGGAGCACGCTGCGCACCTGACGCTGGCGAACGAGCTCGTCCTGAAGAACCTCGCGAGCCTCGCGAAGGGCAGCGGGATGCTCGTGCAGAAGGGGGCGACGCAGGTTCCCGAGGCGCTGGCGGTGCTCGAAGCCGGCGCGTTGCCGCGCGGCGCCCGCGCGCCTCGGATGGTCGTTCCGCCCGCGGACGTCGACCTCCCCACGACGCGCGAGTGGGCAGCCGACTTCGTGCGGCAGCTCGCGGCGTTCCGCGCCGGGTTCGATCCGGCGGCGGCGCCTGCGGACCTGCGCATCCCCCATCAGATCCTGGGGGCCCTCGACCTGTGCGAGTGGGCGCGCTTCGGCGGCGTCCACGCTCGGCACCACCTCGCGATCGCCAGGGAAGTCCTGGCCGCGAACCCCTGATGCGAGTGCACCCCGCCGGCCGCGCGCAGCGGCCGACGGGGTGCGTACGAATCGCCGCGCTCAGTTGAGCGGGCAGCCCAGGTTGTTGTAGCCGTCGAGCAGGTTCTTCGTCGGCTCGTAGTCGCCGGAGAGGACCGCGTTGCGCACCAGCGTGATGACGTCAGCCGGAGTCAACGGATACGCCACGTTCGGGTGGGAAGCGCTGAGCAGCGCGGCCACGGCGTGACGTCCGAGCGCGTTGATGCCGCCGCCGCCCTGGCTGATCGCGCGCAGGAGCGTGCGGTTGGGCGAGAAAGCATCGACGCCGAAGATCAGGTCGAAGTCCTGGCTGGGCCCGTACCCGGTGGCGGGCCAGGCGTCCAGGTGGTTCTTCCAGTAGCCTGGCGTGCAACCCTGCGTTCCGCCGGGCGTGTCACAGTCGTCGGGGATGCCGTCGCCATCCGTGTCGGGTTCGCAACGATCCGGCAGTCCGTCGTTGTCGCAATCCGGCTGCGGCTGGCACACGTCGGGAACGCCGTCCGGCGTGCAGGTGTTCGGACCGTAGCGGTCCGCCGCGCCCGCCGCGATCTCGCAGCGGTCCGGGATGCCGTCGTTGTCGCAGTCCGGCTGCGGCTGGCACACGTCGGGAATGCCGTCGGGCGTGCACGTCGTCACGCCGTAGCGGTCCGCCGCGCCCGCCGCGATCTCGCAGCGGTCCGGGATGCCGTCGT